>JBKBRJ010000047.1:0-35624 GCA_046292285.1 Mesorhizobium sp.
GGTCGCCCTGATAGCAACGGCGCGCAAACTCCTCACCATCCTCAACGCAATCCTCCGGACCGGGCAACCATGGCGCGAAGAAATCGCTTGACGACCAAGACAGTCGCTCTGGCCTGCCGGCATCTCCCCCACATGGGGGGAGATCGGCGGTTCCGCGCCTGGCGCTCATCCTGCACCGTTTTCGATTGGCGAAGTCAGTGGCGCGGATGATCTCCCCCCGTGTGGGGGAGATGCCGCCAGGCAGAGGGGGGCGCGACGGAACGAGGGGCTTGGATGGAGCGTCGGCACCATCTTGGCCACCCTCTCCCATCCCCGCCTGTCACGGCCCTGTCATCGCTTTCGACTACCCGCAACGGAACGCCAACCGCGCGGGATTCGCCACCATGACCGACCTGTCCGCCGACATCGCGCTCACCGGACGCAAGCATATCGCCAAGGCCGTGTACCAGAACGGACCGTTCTCGGCGGCCGGCCTGTCGGAGCGGCTGTTCGCGCTGCTGTTCTCCGGCCTGGTCTATCCGCAGATCTGGGAGGACCCGGAGGTGGACATGGAGGCGATGGCGCTCGGCGAGGGCCATCGGGTGGTCACCATCGCATCCGGCGGCTGCAACGTGCTGTCCTACCTGACGCGCCACCCGGCCCGCATCGACGCGGTGGACCTGAACCGAGCCCATGTCGCGCTGAACCGGCTGAAGCTGGAGGCGGCGCGGCGGCTGCCCTCGCAGGGCGACTTCCTGCGCTTCTTCGGCGTGGCCGGCGTCGGCCACAACGCGCAGGCCTACGATCGCTTCGTGGCGCCGCATCTCGACCGCGAGGCACGGCGCTACTGGGAGGCGCGCGACCTGTTCGGACGCCGCCGCATCGCCGTCTTCGACCGCGACTTCTACCGCACCGGTTTGCTGGGGCTCTGCATTTCCATGGCGCACGGCGTGGCGCGGCTGCACGGCGTCGATCCGAAGGAGATCATGGAGGCGAAGGACCTGCGGGCGCAGCGCATCTACTTCGCCGAGCAGCTGGCGCCGCTGTTTCGCAGCCGCCTGGTACGCTGGGCGACCGGCAACAAGGCCTCGCTGTTCGGGCTGGGCATCCCGCCCGCGCAGTACGACGCGCTGGCCGGCGGAGAGACGATGGCCGACGTGCTGGCCGAGCGCGTGCGCAAGCTCGCCTGCGACTTCCCGCTGAGGACGAACTACTTTGCCTGGCAGGCCTTCGCGCGCCGCTATCCGCAGCCCGGCGAGGCGGCGCTGCCGCCCTATCTCGAACCCGCGAACTTCGACGCCGTCCGCGCGGGCGCGGCGCGGGTCACCGTGCACCAGGCGAACTTCACCGAGCTTCTGGCGAGGAAGCCGGCGGCCTCGGTCGACCGCTACGTGCTGCTCGATGCGCAGGACTGGATGAACGACAGCCAGCTCAATGCGCTGTGGGCCGAGATCACCCGCACGGCCGCGCCGGGCGCCCGCGTGATCTTCCGTACCGCCGCCGCGCCGACGCTGCTGCCCGGCCGCGTCTCGGAGGGCACGCTGGCGCACTGGACCTACGAAGCCGACGCCTCGGCCGAGTTCACTGCCCGCGACCGCTCCGCGATCTATGGCGGCTTCCACCTCTACGTGAAGCGGGGCTGACGATGGAGCGCGCGGCGCCCGACCACGCCGAACTGATGGACGGCGTCTACCGCGTCCAGCGGCACTTCTACGACGCGACACGGAAATACTACCTGCTCGGCCGCGACCGGATGATCGCGGGGCTCGACGTGCCGAACCGAGGCACCGTGCTCGAACTCGGCTGCGGCACCGGCCGCAACCTCGTGCTCGCCGCGCGCCGCTATCCAAAGGCGCAGTTCTTCGGCCTCGACATCTCGGCGGAGATGCTGGCCACGGCCGAAACCGCGATCGACCGCGCCGGCCTGAACGGCCGCGTCGCGCTGGCACGCGGCGACGCCACCCGCTTCGAGGCGCGCGAGCTGTTCGGCACCGGCCGCTTCGACCGCGTGTTCGTCTCCTACGCGCTGTCGATGATCCCCGGCTGGGAGCGCACCGTTTCGCTCGGCCTCGACGCGCTGGCGCCGGGCGGCTCGCTGCATATCGTCGATTTCGGCGGCCAGGAGCGCCTGCCCGTCTGGTTCCGGTCGGGGCTGCGGGCCTGGCTGGCGAAGTTCCACGTCAGCCCGCGCGACGGGCTGCGCGCCGTGCTTGATTCGGAATGCGAGCGGACCGGCGCAAGCCTCTCGTTCGATTCGCTGTATCGCGGTTATGCCGTCCACGCGGTGCTGCGCGCCAAGGGCTAGTCGAGCGCCCTGACGACCGCCTCGACCAGCCCCTGCGACTTCCAGCCGAGCTTCGAGGGCGTCAGCCCCATGCGCAGCACGACGATGCCCTTCGACGGGATCATCGCCATCGACTGGCCGTCATGGCCGAGCGCCCAGACCGCGTCGTCGGGCAGATCGAAGCCTGCGTCCGGATGCTGGCCTTCCGGCGTCCCCGCCTCGGGCCCGTGCAGCCAGAGTTGGCCCTGACCATACTCTCCGTTCGAGGCCGAAGCAGGCTGGCGCATCCAGTCGAGGAAGCCTTCCGGCACGAGGCGGCGGTCGCCGGCCATGCCGTCGCCCAGCATGAACAGCCCGAAGCGCGCCCAGTCGCGCGCCGTGGCGTAGAGATAGGACGAGCCGACGAAGGTGCCGGCGGCATCGGTTTCAAGCACTGCGCTTTCCATGCCGAGCGGGTCGAACAGCGCCTCGCGCGGCCAGTCGAGCGCCGCCTGCGGTTCGCCGAGGGCATCCTGCCAGATGCGGGCCAGCAGCACGGCGGTGCCGCTGGAATAGTTGAAGATCGTGCCCGGCGGGCCGGCGAGCGGCTTGCCGGCGGCGAAGCCGGCCATGTCGGGCTCGAGATAGAGCATGCGCGTGACGTCGGTGACGTCGCCGTAATCCTCGTTGAAGGAAAGCCCGCTTTGCATCCCCATCAGGTCGGCGATCGTGATCCGCGCCCGCTCGTCGGTCCAGCCGGGAAACAGCCCGGCCTGGTCGAGCGACAATTGCCCTTCCTGCACCAGCGTGCCGACGATCGCCGCGTTGACCGTCTTGGTCATCGACCAGCCGAGAAGCGGCGAACTTGCGTCGAAGCCCTCCCCGTATCGCTCGCCGACGATGCGCCCGTCCTTGACGACGACGACCGCGCGCATGCCCGGGCCGACGAGAGCCGCGTCATCGAGGATGGCGCGAAGCTCGATCGCCTGCGAGGGCTCCACCATGTCGCCTTGCGGCCAGAGGCCGGGGCGCACCGTGGGACTGCCGGGGGTAGCGGTCATACCGCTCGCAACCGACGCATCGCCCGTGGGCGTGGAGGCGCAGCCGAGGCCGGCGCGATCGACGGCCAGCCCAGGTCCGAACAGGCCAAGCAACGCGGCCTTGACCGTGCCGGCGGATTCATCGACGTCGACCGAGAGATAGCCGAGGATGGGATGGCCGGGCGCCTGTACGTCGATCTTCAGCACATCCCGGGCGTCGCGGCCGGCGAGGAAGACGTTGGAGCAGACCATCTTGGCGGTATAGCCGCTCGCCACGCGGATGAGATCGGGCGGGGCGAGGAAGAGCCAACCCGCGAGCCCGGCCACGGCGGCTACGACCAGGATGAGCAGCCATTTGATGAAGGCCCGAAGAAGGCGCATGTCGATCCCCCGCTCCCGTCCGTGGCCCAGGCCAGCCAACTCCCAAGGCCGGCGGTTGCCGCGATCCGCCGGCACAATCGGGCGGCGCGGCGCGAAAGGCAATCACCAATTCGTGGTTCGCGGGCACCGCGCCGGCCGTGACCGGGGCGAGCCCATCGGTTATCCAGAAACCGACGCGACGGCCGCGATTCGAGGCCTCGAACGGAAGGACGAGCACATGCGCCGATGGGCGGCGGCGTTTCTGGCGGCGATCCTGGCGGGATGCACCTCGGGCGGCATGAGCCTGTCCGACCTCGCGCCGAGTTCCGGCGCGGCACCCGGCGTTGCGGTGACGAATCCCCGCTATGGCGACCGCGACCCGCATCCCTGGGACGGACGGGCGCCGTGGAACTATCCCGTCCACGGCACGGACGTCTCGAAGTACCAGGGTCCGGTCGACTGGGAAAAGGCGCGCGCGAGCGGCATCTCGTTCGCCTTCATCAAGGCGACCGAGGGCGGCGACCGTGTCGACGACTTGTTCCATCGCAACTGGAACGCCGCAAGGGCGGCCGGCGTGCCGCGCGGGGCCTATCATTTCTTCTACTTCTGCCGGCCGGCGATCGAACAGGCGCAATGGTTCATCCGCCATGTGCCCCGCGACAAGACCGCGATGCCGCCGGTGCTCGACATGGAATGGAACCATCTGTCGCCGTCCTGCAAGCTGCGGCCTCCGGCGGCGACGGTTCGGGCCGAGATGAAGGTGTTCCTCGACGCGGTCGAGAAACACTACGGCAAGAAGCCGATCATCTACACCTCGATCGACTTCTGGGAAGACAACGACCTGTCCACGTTCCGGGGCTACGACTGGTGGCTGCGCTCGGTCGCCGGACATCCCACGAAGCGCTACGGGCGGCAGGACTTCCTGTTCTGGCAGTATACCGGCACCGGCATCGTGCCGGCCATCCGCGGCGACGCCGACATCAACGTCTTTTCCGGCAGCGCGGCGGCCTGGCGGAAATGGCTGAGCGCCAACGCGAGCTGAACTCCGCGGCGCCGCACGAGCCTCTGGCGCGGCGCGAGCGGCTGTGCCAGCTTGCCGTCCCGGAGGACCCGATGCAGGAGCAGACCGACCAGAAACCGCTGGGCATCGTGCCCGCGCTCGCGCTGCTGCTCGCATGCCAGCTTGCCGGCGAGGTTCTGGTCTCGGCGCTGCGCGAGGTCTTCGCCGGACTGGCCTTTCCGGGACCGGTCGTCGGCATGGGCCTGCTTTTCGTCGTCCTGCTCGCGCGGCGTGGCCCCGGACGCGGCCTGGAAGCCACCGGCGGCGCGCTGTTGCGCAACCTGTCGCTGCTCTTCGTGCCGGCCGCCGTCGGCATCGTCCAGCAGGGCGACGTGATCGCGAGCTTCGGCCTGCCGCTGATCCTCGCCCTCGTCGTCTCGACGGTGCTGACGCTTCTGGTCACGGTCGGCGTCTTCCTCGCGGTGGCCAGGGCGGTGGCGGGAAGGACCGCCGAATGAACGGCGACTTCGTCCGGATCTGGGTCTACCTCTCCGCCTCGCCGCTCCTGTGGCTGACGGCGACGCTGGTCGCCTACGGGATCGGCGACGCGATCTCGGCGCGCCTGGGGCGCCATGCGCTCGCCAACCCGGTGGTGATCGCGGCGGCGCTGCTGACGGGGCTGCTGGTGGCGACGGGCACCGACTATGCCCGCTTTTTCGACGGCGCCCAGTTCGTCCACTTCCTGCTCGGCCCGGCGACCGTGGCGCTGGCGATCCCGCTCTACCGCAACCTGGCGACCGTGCGCCGCGCGCTGCTGCCGATGGCAGCGGCCCTGGTGGCCGGATCGGTCACGGCGGCGGCGAGCGCGGTCGCGATCGCATGGGCCTTCGGCGCGCCGCGCGAGGTGCTGGCCTCGCTGGCGCCGAAGTCGGTCACCGCGCCGATCGCGATGGAACTGGCGAGCAGCCTCGGCGGCATCCCCGCGCTGACGGCGGTGCTCGTCATCGCCACCGGCATCATCGGGGCCGTCGTCGTCACGCCGCTGATGAACGCGCTCGGCATCAAGGACTACGCCGCGCGCGGCTTCGCCGTCGGCGTCGCGTCGCACGGCATCGGCACGGCGCGCGCCTTTCAGGTTTCGGAGATCGCCGGCACCTTCGCCGGCATCGCCATGGGACTGAACGGCGCGCTGACCAGCCTGCTCGTGCTGCTGTGGCTCGCCTTCGCCGGCTGATCGGCTCAGATTCGGTCGAAATGGTCCTTGTCGCCGGGAAGCAGCATCAGCGCGGTGGCGAGGAAGGCGAAGCCGAAGGTGACGCCGAACGACATCCCGAGGATGAACAGCGCCACCACCCGCTGGCGCGAATGCCAGACCAGTTCACCGATGCCGCCGATGTTGAACCAGATCAGCCCGGCGGCCACGAGCCAGCCGATCAGGATGCCGGTCGCCGAATTGACGATGACGAAACGAATGAGCTTGGGAATGCGGGGCGTCGCCACGGTCAGGCTCCCGCCATCGTCTCGAGGCTGGCGAAGCTTTCCGGCTCGCTGCCCTCGTCGAACGGCGTCGTGACCTCGACGAAGGTGTCGGGATAGAAGCCGTTGAAGCGCGAGCGCAGCGACAGCGAATAGGCGCCGATGTGGCCGATTTCGATCCAGTCGCCGGTGTCGATCGTCTCCGGCAGCCAAAAGGGCCGCGACAGGATGTCGACCGAATCGCAGGTCGCGCCGCAGACCTTGAACGGGACGATGGTCTTTTCGTCGCCGTTGCGGTTGCGGATCGCCGGGTCGGGGATGAAGCGCGCCGGCAGCGTGATCTTGCCGGTCCAACTGTCCGACAGCGACGACCAGATGCCGTCGTTGATGTAGATCCGCCGGCCCTTGCGCAGCAACACCCGCACGATCAGCGAGAAGGCGTGGGCGCAGATCACGCGACCGGGCTCCGCCACCAGCGGCACGTCGCCAAAACCCCATTCGTCGATGTCGCCCCGAAGCCGCGACATCAGCTGGCCGAGCGAGGGCATCTCGGGCGCCTTGCGGTTGGGGTCGTGGCCGTACTCCGCCGGGAAGCCGCCGCCGACGTCGAGCCCGGCCAGCGGCACGGCGGCGCGGTTGCGCACCCAGTCGGCGGTGCGCAGCGCCCGCTCGTAGGTATCGGGATCTGTGATCTGGCTGCCGACATGAAAGCAGATGCCGACCTTGTAGCCGTGGCGGTGCAGCCGCTGGAGGAGTTCCACGGCATGCGCCGGACCGGCGCCGAACTTCTTGGACAGTTCGTAGGCAGCACTCCCCTTGGTCTGGATCCGCACGAAGACGGTGAGCGTGCCGGGGTCGATGTCGAGCGCCTGCACGACGCGGGCGAGCTTGGTGACCTCGTCCTCGTGATCGACGGCGATGACGCGGATGCCGTAGGTCTCGAGCGCCAGCCTTATGTCGGACTGCGCCTTGACCGGGTGCATGTAGAGCATCTCGGCGGAGGGGGCGACGGCGCGAACCGCCGCGAACTCCGCCGGCGAGGCGACGTCGAAGGCCGACACGCCGGCTTCCGCCAAAGCCTTCAGCACCATCGGCTCGCCATTGGTTTTGACCGCATAGGCGGTCTTGCCGGGAAACATCTCCATGAAGCGCTTCGCATCCGCCTTTAGCACCGACGGGCGGAAGCAGTAGACCGGCACGTCCGGCCGCATCGTCAGCGCGGCCTCGCGGGCATTCTCGAAGATCTGCATCGGCCACTCCCATGCTGGCGCGTATCGGGCCGGGCGAACCGGCCCGAATGCCGCGCCGGAACCGCGCTGTCCGGCGATCGGAAATCGGGTGGTCGCGTGCCCTGCCCTGTCCTATCGCAGCCGCGTGGCGAACACGAGACTCAGGACGCAGGAAAGCCGACATGACGCAGAAGACCACGCCCGTGCCCATGAACGCCGCCGTCTGGGCGCAACTCCTGATCCTCGGCGCGATCTGGGGCGGCTCGTTCTTCTTCGCGCGCATCGCCGTGATGGAGATCCCGCCGATCACGCTCGTCCTGCTGCGCGTGGGCATCGCGGCGGTCGCGCTGCACCTGTGGCTCGCGGCGACGGGACAATCCTTCGCACCGGCCCTGAGAATGGCGGGACCGCTGCTGCTGCTGTCGCTGTTCAACAACGTCATCCCCTTCTCGCTGATCTTCATGGGCCAGACCCAGCTCGGCGCGGGTCTCGCCTCGGTGCTGAACGCCACCACGCCTTTCTGGACGGCGCTCGTCGCCAGCGCCTTCCTGCCGAACGAACGACTCAGCGCGAACAGGATCGCGGGCGTGCTGATCGGCATCGCCGGGACGGCCGTCATGGTCGGACCCGGCCTGCTCACGGGTCTCGGCGGCCCGGCCTGGGCCAAGCTGCTGCTTGTCGGCGCCTCGCTCTCCTATGCCGTTGCCTTCATCCTGGCGAAGCGCATCACCGGCCTTGCCCCACAACTCGTCGCCACCGGTCAATTGACCGCCTCGACCGCGATCATGCTGCCGGTCGCGCTCTTCCTTGACGGCGGACAGGGCCTGGCGACGGTATCGGCCGGCACCTGGGGCGCGGTGCTGGGGCTGGCCGTGCTCGCCACCGCCGTCGCCTACATCCTCTATTTCCGGATCGTCGCGGCGGCGGGCGCCAGCAATGCGTCGCTGGTCACGCTGATCATTCCCGCGAGCGCCATCCTGCTGGGAGCCGTCTTCCTCGGCGAGCGGCTCGAGGCCTTCGAACTGGCCGGGATGGCGCTGATCGCGTGCGGCCTGCTGGCGATCGACGGCCGCCTGTTCCGCCGTCGCGGGAGCCATGTTGCGGCGCAGTAGGAGGGGGCTGGGCGCGGCCCTTCGGCTAACAATTCGCCGGTGCGTCGTGTGCCCTCGAAAAGCGAGCGGTTTCAACGATTAGCCGCGCAGCCGGCGCATCTTTCTCCACACCGGCGGTGCAGCGCAGCACAATTTTCGCTTGCCAGTGGCCCAAACTCGCCTACACTTCTGGCATAGTCTACTTGAGGAGGCTATGACATGGGACTGACGAAACCTATCAACGCGTTGATGGTGTGTTGTGCGTTCGCGTTCATCGGCGCGCTCATCGTCGGGGTGATCCCCTGAGCCAAGGAAGCGGCGCCAGGCGCCGCATCAGTGTAGACGGTGACTGAAGAAAAAAATCAGAACGGCCGGGCGATTGTCCGGCCGTTTTCAATGGGATGAGGGACGACGCCGATCGCGGTCAGGCCGCCTGCGTCCTCGGCTCCGCCGAGACGGAATTGCCGCGGATGCCGATCATGTGGCAGATCGCGACCACCAGGTCCGCGCGGTTCATCGTGTAGAAATGGAAGTCGGTGACGCCCCGCTCGACGAGGTCGAGCACCTGCTCGGCGGCGACCGCCGCCGCGACCAGCGCATGCGTCTGCGGATCGTCGTCCAGCCCCTCGAAGCGTTCGGCCAGCCAGGCGGGCACATGCGCCCCGCAGCGCGAGGAGAAACTGGCGACCTGCCTGAAATTGTGGACCGGGAGGATGCCGGGTACGATCGGCACGTAGATCCCGGCGCGGCGGACGCGCTCGACGTAGCGCTCGTAGCTGTCGTTGTCGAAGAAGAACTGGGTGATGGCGCGCGTGGCGCCGGCGTCGACCTTGCGCTTCAGCATGTCGACGTCGGTGGCGAAATCCGGGCTCTCCGGATGCTTCTCCGGATAGGCCGAGACCGAGATGTCGGTGGCGCCCTGCCGGGCGAGCGCGCCCACCAGTTCGGCCGCGTTGGCATAGCCGGACGGGTGCGGCCGGTAGCGCGCGCCGACGCCCTCGGCCGGATCGCCGCGCAGCGCGACGAAGCGGGTCACGCCCATCGCCACGAACTCGCCGATGACCTCGTCGACCTCGTCGCGCGAGGCGTCGACGCAGGTCATGTGCGTCGCCGGCACCAGGCTGGTCTCGCGCAGGAGGCGGCCGACCGTGCGCGCCGTACGCTCGCGCGTCGACCCGCCGGCGCCATAGGTGACGGACACGAAGTCGGGCGCCAGCGCCTGCAGCCGGTCCGTCGTCTCCCAGAGCCTGGCTTCCATCAGGTCGTTCTTCGGCGGGAAGAACTCGAAGGAAACGCGGATGCGGTTGCCGAGATCGGGACGGCGGGAAAAGCGGAACTGGGTCACGCGGTCTGCTCCGTGCTTGCGTTGTGCGGGTCGGCGATGAGGAGGCGTCGGTCGCGGCCGAGCCAGAGCTTCACCGTCAGGTTCTCGCCGGCGACGCCCTTCGGCTCGAACCGGATCGTTTCCTCGAGGTCGAGACCCGCCTCGTCGAACCATTCGGCGATCTGCCGGTCGGAGAAGCCGAGGCGGACATGGGCATGCTGCTCGCGCAGGAACTCGAGTTCGTGCGATGCGAAATCGACGATGAGCAGCTGTCCCGACGGGCGCAGCAGCCGCGCCGCCTCGGCGATCGCCAGGCCGGGATGTTCGAGGTAGTGCAGCACCTGGTGGATGGTGACGAGGTCGAACTGGCCGCGCTCGACCGGAGGCGCCAGCAGGTCGCCCTGCCTGATCTGCGCGTGGGTGATGCCGGCCTTGTCGAGATTGGCGCGGGCGATCGCCAGCATCTCGCGCGACAGATCGACGCCGATGGCGTGCTGGTAGTAGGGCGCGAGGATCTCGAGCATCCGGCCGGTGCCGGTGCCGAGGTCGAGCATGGTGCGGAAGGGCCGCTTGCCGACGAGGTCGATGATCGCCTTCTCCACGGCCTCCTCCGGCACGTGGAGCGAGCGGATGCGGTCCCAGCTCTCGGCATTGGCCCCGAAATAGGCCGCCGCGCGCTCCTGCCGGCGCGCCTTGACCGAATCGAGCCGCTCGAGGTCGCGATCGACCGGCGGCTGCGCGGGATCGACCCGTGCGATCAGGCTCGCCACGAGATCGCGCTCGAACCCTTCTTCCGCGAGGTGGAAATAGGCCCAGGAGCCCTCCTGGTAGCGGCCGATCAGGCCCTCGTCGAGCAGCAGCTTCAGATGGCGCGAGACGCGCGGCTGCGACTGGTTGAGAATCTCGGTGATGTCCGACACGGTGAGATCGCCGCGCGACAAGAGATAGAGAATGCGCAGCCGGCTGGATTCGGCCACCGCCTTCAGGCTATCGACGAGCGTACCGAGATCGGTCAGGGGACGGGAAAGCATGTGCGGCTCCAAACGATATAAAGATATGTTTATATCACGCGAGGACCAAATGCAACTGTTCACCGGCGTCACTGCCAACAATGCCAGCGACTCCGATGATCGACCGTCGCCGCAGCTTTGGCGATGTCATTCTCGGGCTTGTCCCGAGGATGACGGCCGGCCGATATCGCCCTTGCCCGCTGACCGCGAAAGGGCAACAGAGAGACGACCGGTCAGTCTTCGGAGCCGCAGGTATGAATCCCGCCTCGCGCGGCCGCTGCTCGAAAGCGTTGGAGATCAGAGAATGAAGCGCGAGGGTGAACGGGAACTGCCCTTCGATCCGGGCGCGGCGACGCCCGACGCCGGGATCGTCTTCGTCGGGCGGGTGCGCTCGCCCTGGACCGAGCGGGCCGACTGTCCCAAGAACATGGCCACCGCCCGCGAGCGCGGCCAGCCGGCCTCCGTCGAGATCGCCGAGGCCTATCGGGCGGGGCTCGACGGGCTTGCGGGCTTCAGCCACGTCGTCATTCTCACCTGGCTCGACCGGTCGGACCGGAACCTGATCGTCCAGTTCCCCCGCCACGCGACCGAACCGCGCGGGACGTTTTCGCTGCGCTCCCCTGCCCGGCCGAACCCGATCGGCCTGCATGTCGCCCGGATCTTGTCGGTCGACGTCGCCTCGGGGATCGTCGCGATCGACGCCATAGACGTGCTCGACGAAACGCCGGTCGTCGATCTGAAGCCCTACTACGCCTCGATCGACGCCTTTCCCGATGCGACCCGTCCATCGGACCGCGACCGGTCGTGATCGCCCGCACCGGCCGCGCCCGCGCCGTGGCCAAGGCGCTGACCCTGCTCCTGCCGGCCGCGCCCTTCGCCGACATGGAAAAGATCAGGGCCGACGCGATGAAGCCGCACCTGAAGACGCTGCCGGCCTCGACCGCCGTCTGGCTCGCCGCCGTCGCGCATGTGCGCCACGAGCACACCGGCTACGACGAGCTGCTGGCCGAGGGCTACGACCGGGATTCCGCGCGCTTCTTCGTGATCGACGAGACCAACGCGGTGCTGACGCGCTGGCGGGCGACGCGGCTGCTCGACCCCGACGACGAGGAATGACCCCCTCTCAGGCGCGGTAGATCCACTGTTCCGGGATTCGCACCGAGACCTTCTCGCCAGCAGCGACGCGCCCCGGCTTCTCCACCCAGGCGACGATGCCGCGCAGGCGCCGGGCGACCTTGGGAAACAGCAGCGCGCCGGCCTCCCGGTCGGCCATGCGGGCATGGTCGGCGATGGAGCGCCCGGCGATGCGGCAGGGCACGTTCTGCCCGTCGACCTTGAGCGTCACGCCGCCGGAGAAGAACAGGAGCGTGCCCGAAGGCAGCATCGACAGGCCGGGCACGCCGCCGAGCACCATGTTGGCGCCGATCCACTCCGGCCGCACCTCGGCGAGGTCCATCCGGCCCGCGACGATGGCGAGTTCGTCGGCCGCCACGATCGACAACTGGCGCTCGTTGCGCATCTCGGTGCCGCGCGGATACCAGGGCTCGCGCCCGCCCGAACGGCGGGTGACGCCCCGGTGATGATCGCCGGCGATCCCGTCGAAGCCGAGGTCGAGCGCGTCTGTCCGCGCGGTCACGAAATCGCGCCCGCCGGCCACCAGCACCGCGTCGACCGTGCCGAGGAGCTTGCGCGCCGGGTGAATCTCGACCTCGTCGTCGAGGCGCATGAGGGGCAATTGCATCGGCGGCCTCCGTTGCCGGGCTACATCATGCGCACCAGCGCGCCGCCGATCGAATAGCCGGCGCCATAGGTGCAGACGAGGCCGAAATCGCCTGGTTTCATGTCCTTGTGATGCCTGTGCATGGCCACCACGGCGCCGGCCGCGGCGGTGTTTCCCAGTTCGTCGAGCACCATCGGCGCGCGGTCCTGGCCGACTTCTTCCCCGAAGGCCAGTTTCAGGATCATGGCGTTCATGCGCCCGTTGGCCTGGTGCAGCCAGAAGCGGCGGATGGTGTGAGGCGTGTGGCCATGGTCGGCGAGGAAATCGACAATGAAGCGGTGGCTCGCCACCGTCACGTCCTTGAACACCTTGTTGCCCTGCTGCTTGATCAGGTTGTCGTCCATCGGCACGCGGCTGACGTCCTCCTGCGCGGCGCGGTTGAGATAGCCGAAATTGGAGCGGATGTTGTTGGAGAACTGCGTCCAGTTGCGCGTGTCGACCAGTTCGAAGCGACCGGGCACCTCGCGGTCGTCGTCGACGGCTTCCAGCAGCAGCGCGGTTGCCGCGTCGCCGAAGATGAAATGCGTCTGCCGGTCGCGGAAATTCAGATGCGCGGTGATCAGCTCCGGCGTCACCACCAGCGCGCGGCGGTGCGCGCCGGTCCTGAGCAGGTTGAAGGCGACGTGCAGCCCGCCCGCCGCCGACGAGCAGCCGAGGCTCAGGTCGAAGGCCGCGCCCTGTGCGCCCACCGCCTTCTGGATCTCGATGCCGATCGCCGGATACATCCGCTGCAGGTGCGATGACGCGCAGACGACGAGGTCGACGTCCGCCGCATCGACGCCCGCGTCCTCGATCGCGGCCTGCGCCGCCGACGCGCCGAACTCGGCCAGCACCGAGACGTCGTCGTCGTCACGCGCGGGAATGCGCGGCGCCATGCGGTCGATGTCGAGGATGCCGTCGGGCGTGTGGACGTGGCGCTGGCGGATGCCGGAGGCGTGCTCGATGAAGGCGGCGCTGGAGGACGGCAGCGGATCGAGCCCTAGCGCCGCGCGGTGCACGTTCTCGCGCTCGACGAAGGCGTTGTAGCTTTCGACGAGTTGCTCGTTGCCGATCACGGCTTGCGGAATCGTGACCCCCGTCCCGCTGATGATGACGCGCTTCATGCTTGTTGTCTTTCCTGTCCGTCGGGCACTGCCGCGGACCGGGATTCCTTTTCGCGCAGCTAGCCGCGCGATCGTATATCGCGCCTCGGCGCGGTGCAAACCTGATCGTGCGGCGCAACAAGACGGCCAGGCGTCGCGCGAGGCCTTGCGGCCGGCGGCTTTCGCGCGGTGGCGTCAGCCTTTCACGGCGACGATGAACAGACGGGGAAAGCGCAGCAGCACCTTGCCGTCGCCCATCGGCGGATAGGCGCGCGCGATTCGCGCCCGATAGGCATCGAGGAAGGCGGCCTGCTCGCCCGCGTCGAGCGGGTCGAGGAAGGGTTTCAGGCCGGTCGAGCGGAACCACTCCACGATCGCGCCGGCGTCGGCGAGCGGATGGTTGTAGACCGTGTGCCAGAGATCGACCCGGGCGGCGACGGGCCTCAGCACGTCGTAGTAATGCGTCGGCGGCGGCAGCGGATCGCGCGCTGCATCCGCGATCCTGGCCGCGAAGGGCATGGCGGCGGCGGCCTCGACCATCAGACGATGCGACGGTTCCCCCAGGTTGTCGGGCATCTGCACCGCGAGCGCCCCGCCGGGCGCGAGGAACCCCATCAGCCGGGCGAGCAGCGCCGGATGCTCCGGCAGCCACTGGAACACGGCGTTGGCGAAAATGACGTCGACCGGCTCGGCCGGCGTCCAAGAGGCGGCGTCGGCGAGCGAGAAGGAGAGCCCCGGCAAGCGCGCCCTCGCCTTTTCGATCATGTCGGGCGAAGTGTCGAACCCTGAGATTTCCGCGTCGGGCCAACGCTCGGCGAGCAGTTCCGTCGAATTGCCCGGCCCGCAGCCGATGTCGACCACGCGCCGCGGCGCGGCCACCGGCACCTGGGCCAGCAGGTCACGCGCAGGGCGGGTGCGCTCGTCCTCGAATTTCAGGTACTGGGCGGCGGACCAGTCGGGGCGGGAGGGGGTGGGCGGTTCCATCGGTCAACGATCCGCTATTGGAACTGGGCAAGCTTGTGGTTCTAACTTTATGGACGCAAGTGAGGTTGACCACAAATCCATTCGGCTTACGCCCGCGCGCTCTCAGCGCCGAAAGAAAACAATTGCCGATGGCATTCCGGTGTTGTCGGGAAACCACTCCTAGATTTCTGTGTGAAACTGGAAAGTCAATCTTCGGTTGACGGGCATAGCCTCCGTCGGCCATTCTCAGATGTAGTGAGGGGATAATCGCGTTGCAGTTGAAGCCATTTTTGAAGTGGGCCGGCGGAAAGCGCTGGCTCATGGAGCGTGGGGAGCTCTCGCTTCCTCAAACTAGCGGACGATACATCGAGCCGTTTCTCGGCGGCGCGGCGGCATTCTTTCACTTCCGGCCTGAACGAGCTTTTTTATCTGATGCGAACGCTCGGTTAATCGAAACTTACCAAACGATAGCCTCAGATTGGAGCGGCGTCTGGGAGCTATTAAATAATCATCATAAATTCCATTCAATACAGTATTATTATGAGGAGAGAGGAAAATGCTATACAGATTCTAAATCGCGTGCGGCTCAATTTGTCTACCTAAATAGGACTTGCTGGAACGGACTTTACCGTGAGAACTTGCGCGGCGAATTCAACGTGCCTATCGGAACTAAGTCTTCTGTCGTATTCGACCACGACGATTTCGAAGCTGTCTCACAAACATTGTCGAATGCCGAAATTAGCTGCTGTGATTTTTCCGAGGCAATCGAATTAGCAGAAAGTGGCGACTTTCTCTTTATAGATCCTCCATATACAACTGCACACAACTTTAACGGTTTCGTAAAGTATAATCAGAATATTTTTAGCTGGGATGACCAAGTACGCTTGCGAGATAGCGTTTTGTTGGCCGTCCAGCGAGGAGCAAACGTTCTGATTACAAATGCTGACCATCCCAGCATTTACGCGCTGTATGCCTCTTTTTCGACCATCACTCGCGTGGAGCGTCCGTCCGTGATAAGCGGCAAAAATGGTGGGCGCGGTAAAGTCACCGAAGCTATAATTCGTGCGGGTCACTACGGACAGTAAAGATGATTCGAAAAATTCCGTTCTTTGGTTCTCTAGCCGACACTAGACAATCTTCAGTGAAACTTGCGATACAAGAAGTTTCGATCTCAACTATTTTTGCAACAATTCCTATATGGTTTTTTCCGTCGATTTACACACTTTTCTTCAAAGGAAGCGCATCTTTTTCAGAGAACGTATTCGAGTCCATTGCTGAAGGCGATTTATACATATATTCTTCTGCGATAATCGGTCCACTAATTTTTGCCATTACGTACAACTATGCTGCATGGAATGAGGACAACCCAAGCCCGAGCGCTTCGCGAATTGGAAAGTTGACTTTTGCATTTCCTCATGGCGTGTGGTTTTTTTGTAGTTCCATCATTGTTTCGATGATAACGGCAATATGTTTTGGGCTCATTCGATTTGAGAGTCGTGGCTTTATTTCTGCGCCACTCAACGAAGATTATTTATTATATTTTTCGATGTACCTTTATATATTCTCGATAGTTTGCCTATTTCTTGTTACTATTTATCGGAACGATCTCTCAAGGCCTCCATCTCCAGGTAGCAGTGAAAAGACCTTCGTTGAAGCGTGGAACAATCGGAATGCAAAATGACCTTTTTAGCAATCCCGTTGATCCACATCCGAAACACTTTTCGTTTTCGGTAGTTAAAGCGGTCCAGCCAGTAGGAGAAATATTCCTGGCTTCAATTCCTTGGGATATCATCACCAAGATTGCTTACTTCGATGTGAGAAGAGTAATCCAAGAAGACAGAGATATCGAAAGATACCTAGGTATACAACGACCACTCGATCACGGACGGGTAAGAAAGTTAGAAGAGTATGTGAATTTTTTCGATGCGTCTTTTCCTACAGCTGTTATTATAGCTATTGACGAAAAGTATGCATTGTACGACGCGGAACGAAATATGCTTACCGTTTCAAATGTGGGACAGCACGAAACAGAGCCGTCTACAGCGATCAGCAATCTCGCGCGAGTGATAGATGGACAGCATCGCATTGCCGGCCTTTTAAAGTTTAAGGGAAATAAGTTTGACGTACCAGTGTCAATATTTGTCGGAGCGGATGTAGCAGATCAAGCTCAGATATTCTCTACCGTAAATCTGGAACAGACCAAAGTACATAAGAATCTCGTTTATGACTTGTATTCACTTGCCCGTTCTCGTAGCCCTCAGAAAACCGGTCACAACATAGCCGTTGCTCTCGATCAAGATTCGAATGGTCCATTTTTTCGGCGAATAAAGCGGCTCGGAGGGGCAACCGTGCAAGGTCGTTTCGAGCCAATCTCCCAAGCAACGTTTGTCGAAAGTCTTCTACGTTACATAACTCCAGACGCGAGGCGAGACCGAGACATTCTCCTGCGGGGGCGGACACCTCCAATGGCCAGTGGTGATGATGTCTATAAGTACCCTTTTAGAAACTTGTTTATCGAAGGTAAAGATATCAAGATCGGCGAGGAGATCGATAAATTCTTTCGGTTAGTCCGGGAGAGATGGCCAATTGCATGGGAAGACTCATCGAGGGAAGGGCTAATGCTTAATCGCACAAATGGTTTCAGAGCATTGATGCGCCTTTATGGATTTCTATTCCGAGAGCATGGGATACCAGGCTCTTCTATCTCAACAGATTTTATAAGGAAATATTTGCAATCTGTGCCACTTCGGGACATCGATTTCAATGTGGAGAACTTTATACCGGGGTCAAGCGGAGAAGGCCGACTGTACCGGGTACTCACAGGAGCTGAGACGCTAGGTGATTGATGAGAGTGTATCCACCTAAACCAATTGTAGATAACCCTCCTGAGCCGATCTTCTGCAGGTCATTCGGTACGGATTTATTGCGTCGCCGCTTAGTGCGCAATGACGCCTCCGTTCTCAACCAGTCCGCCCCACTACTCGATCTTCTGTAATAGTTGTCCGCATAGGTCGCGATGGGCAGGATCAGAACTTCGCTCGGGATGTGCCAGACGTCACGATATTACTCCACCGATGTCAGTCGTATGGGCGCGTCGTCACAGGATTTCTGAGGTACTCTTCCCGGTGCCGAGCATTCCCGGTAGGGCGCTTTGCTTCAATTCCGCCATACTTGTCACAGCTCGATTCCCATAATTCGGCGAGACGCCTGGATTGGATACTGACGGTCTTCGTAGGCCTCGATGAGGGTTGCGAGCACCTCGAACCGATCACCGTCGGGCGATCCCACTTCGGGCTGCGCATCGAAATAGCGTTCTATCTCGGCAAGCGCCCAGTCGTAATCCTGCTCGGTTCGTAGCGGACGAATGTTCTCCATCACACGGTCTCCGCGCAGAAATTGCCACAGACGGCTACGATCCTGCCCACATCACGCTTCTGTGCTAAAGGCGTCCTGATCGGGATACCTTTCGCGTCTCGCTTACATGCTCGCATCCGGCTCCCTGGCACCGCCGCACCGCGTGCGGCGGGACAGCACCGCCAGCGACTACCGCGTCAGCCGCTTGTGGGCCATCCTGTGCGGCTTGGCGGCTTCCGGGCCCATGCGGCGGACCTTGTCCTTTTCGTATTCCTCGAAGTTGCCCTCGAACCATTCGACATGGGCGTTGCCCTCGAAGGCCAGCATGTGGGTGGCCATGCGGTCGAGGAACATGCGGTCGTGGCTGATGATGACGGCGCAGCCGGCATAGGCCTCGAGCGCGTCTTCCAGCGCGCCCAGCGTCTCGGTGTCGAGGTCGTTGGTCGGCTCGTCGAGGAGGAGCACGTTGCCGCCGTTCTTCAGCATCTTGGCGAGGTGGACGCGGTTGCGCTGGCCGCCCGACAGGTTGCCGACCTTCTGCTGCTGGTCGCCGCCGCGGAAGTTGAACGACGAGCAGTAGGCGCGGCTGTTGACCTCGTGCTTGCCGAGCTTGATGACCTCGGCGCCGCCGGAGATTTCCTCCCAAACGGTCTTGTTGGGATCGAGCGCGTCGCGGCTCTGGTCGACATAGCCGAGCTTGACCGTCTCGCCGATGCGGATCGTGCCCTTGTCGGGCTTTTCCTGCCCGGTGAACATGCGAAACAGCGTGGTCTTGCCGGCGCCGTTGGGGCCGATCACGCCGACGATGCCGCCGGGCGGCAGCTTGAAGGACAGGTCCTCGATCAGCACCTCGTCGGTGAAGCCCTTGGTCAGGCCGTCGACCTCGATCACGACGTTGCCGAGCCGCTCGCCGGCCGGGATGACGATCTGCGTGTCGGAAGGCTTGCGGTTCTGCGCCTGCTCGACGAGTTCCTCGAAGGCCTTGATGCGCGCCTTGGACTTGGCCTGGCGGGCCTTGGGGCTGGAGCCGATCCACTCGCGCTCGCGCCAGATCGCCTTCTGGCGGGCGTCGTCCTCGCGGCCCTCCTGGATCAGGCGCTTGGCCTTGGCGTCGAGATACTTGGTGTAGTTGCCCTCGTAGGGGATACCGCGGCCGCGATCGAGCTCGAGGATCCAGCCGGTGACGTTGTCGAGGAAGTAGCGGTCGTGGGTGATGATCAGCACCGAGCCCGGATAGTCGCGCAGGTGCTTTTCGAGCCAGGCCGTGGTCTCGGCGTCGAGATGGTTGGTCGGCTCGTCGAGGAGCAGCAGGTCGGGCTGTTCGAGCAGCAGCTTGCACAGCGCCACGCGGCGGCGCTCGCCGCCCGAGAGCAGGTTCACGTCGGCATCGGCCGGCGGGCACTGGAGCGCCTCCATGGCCATCTCGACCTGCTGTTCGAGATCCCAAAGGTTGAGACGGTCCATCTCGTCCTGCAGGCGGGCGCCCTCGTCCGCCGTCTCGTCCGAGTAGTTCATCATCAGTTCGTTGTAGCGCTCGATGATGGCGGTCTTCTTGGCGACGCCCAGCATGACGTTGTCGAAGACGTTCTTCGACGGATCGAGCTGCGGCTCCTGCGGCAGGTAGCCGACGGTTGCGCCTTCGGCCAGCCAGGCCTCGCCCTGGTACTCCTTGTCGAGCCCGGCCATGATCCGCAGGATGGTCGACTTGCCCGAGCCGTTGGGGCCGAGGATGCCGATCTTGGCGTCCGGGTAGAAGGACAGGTGAACGTTGTCGAGCACCTTCTTGGCGCCGTAGGCCTTCGAGAGGCCGGACATGTGATAGATGAACTGGCGAGCCATGGCGCGCGTCGCACTCCGTCTGAAGAGAGGGAAAATGAGATGTGGGCGCTATGTAGGCGAAAGCGCCGCGCGGAGCAATGCCGCCGGGCAGCCATGCGCAGACGCGGCCTGTACATTGGGCTACGCAAGCGGTAGGGAGAAGCGCAGGATGGACCAGCAGGGCCCAGCGCCGCGGCGACGCGGCCGGCCAGCGGACCGCGTTCAAGCGACACAGTACCCCGAAAGATCGTCATGACCATATTCGAAGGCGTCGTCCCGGCGCTCGCCACCGCATTGCAGGAACGCGGCTACACCGCGCTCACTCCGGTGCAGGAGGCCATGCTCGCGCCCGGCCTGCGCGACGCCGACGCACTCGTCTCCGCCCGCACCGGCTCGGGCAAGACGGTCGCCTTCGGCCTGGCGCTGGCGCCGACGCTGCTGGGCGAGGATGAGCGCTTCGGCCATGCCGCCGCGCCGCTGGCGCTCGTCATCGCCCCGACCCGCGAACTGGCCCTGCAGGTGATGCGGGAACTGGAATGGCTCTACGCCGGCGCCGGCGCGCGGATCGCCTCCTGCGTCGGCGGCATGGACATCCGCACCGAGCGGCGCGCACTCGAACGCGGCGCCCACATCGTCGTCGGCACGCCCGGTCGCCTGCGCGACCACATCACCCGCTATGCGCTCGACATGAGCGCGCTGCGCGCCGTGGTGCTCGACGAGGCCGACGAGATGCTCGACCTCGGCTTCCGCGAGGACCTGGAGTTCATCCTGGAGGCCGCGCCGGCCGACCGCCGCACGCTGATGTTCTCGGCCACCGTCTCGAAGCCGATCGCGACGCTGGCGGAAAACTACCAGCGCAACGCCATCCGCGTCGCCACCGAGACGGGTCGCGAGCAGCATGCCGACATCGAGTATCGCGTCCATCCCGTCGCCGCCTCCGACCGCGACAACGCCATCGTCAACGTGCTGCGCTTCCACGAGGCGCGCAACGCCATCGTCTTCTGCAACACCCGCGCGGCGGTGAACCACCTGACGGCCCGGCTGAACAATCGCGGCTTCTCGGTCGTGGCGCTGTCGGGCGAACTCAGCCAGAGCGAGCGCACCCACGCGCTGCAGGCGATGCGCGACGGCCGCGCCCGCGTCTGCATCGCCACCGACGTGGCGGCGCGCGGCATCGACCTGCCGAACCTCGACCTCGTGGTCCACGCCGATCTGCCGACCAACCCCGAAGCGCTGCTGCACCGGTCGGGCCGCACCGGCCGCGCCGGCCGCAAGGGCATCAGCGCGCTGATCGTGCCGATGCCGGCGCGCCGCCGCATCGAGCGCACGCTGCAGCTTGCCAACATCACCGCCGTCTGGGCCGCCGCGCCGAACGCCGACGACGTTGCCGCCCGCGACGAGGAGCGTCTGCTGTCGGACGCCGCGCTGACCGAGCCGGTCAACGAGGAGGAAGCCTCGACGGTGGAGAAGCTGCTGGCCCGGCACGCGCCCGGGCAGGTGGCGGCCGCCTTCCTGCGGCTGTGGCGCGCCGGCCGGTCGGCCCCGGAGGAACTGGTCGACGTGCCGGTCGATCCGCATGCACGTGTCAAGCGCGATCGGGACGGCGAGCGTGCACCGATCGACGGGGCGCGCGGGCGCGACCGCGACATCGGCCCGACCGTCTGGTTCTCGCTGTCGGTCGGCCGCAAGCAGAACGCCGAGCCGCGCTGGCTGATTCCGATGCTCTGCCGTTCCGACGCGATCACCAAGTCGGAGATCGGCGCGATCAAGATGCAGCCGGAAGAAACCTTCGTCGAGATCGCGGCGAGCCATGCCGACGCGCTGGTCGCGGCGATCGGCCCGAAGGGCACGTTGCAGAACAACATCCGCGTCACCCGGCTTTCCGGCGTGCCCGACGTCTCGCCGCGCAAGGCGTGGGGCAACCAGGATCGGCCGGAACGTCCACGCAAGAGCTACGAAGACCGCCCGCGCAAGGATCACGGCGGCTGGCAGGACAAGCCCGCGCGCGACGCGCGATCCGATGCGAGAGGCACGCGTGACGAGACGGCCGCCCCGGTGCGGCCCGACTGGAAGAAGCGGGCCGATCGCCCGGCCTGGACGGACCGTCCGGAAAAGCCCGCCAAGCCGGAGGGAAGCTGGGCCCGGCGCGACGCAACCCCGGCCGACCGCGCGCCCGCCGATCGGGCGACCCCGGGACGGAGCGGCGACGACCGGGTGCCCTTCCGCAAGGGGCCGAAGAAGCCCGGCAAGGACAAGGGCAAGCCCGATTTCGCCCGCAAGGCGGAGAAGAAGGCGCGGCGGAAGCCGTCGGCCGAGTGAGGCCCGGTTCGACGCATCGCCGTGCGCGGTGCCCGATCCCGGTCCCCTCGCCCGCTACTGAAATCCCGCGGCGTCGACGATGCCCTTCGGGCAGCCGGCGTCATTGGTGGGCGCGGCCGCGAAGATCAGGTCGGCGAGACTGGCCTGTCCGTCGATCTCCCCCGACAGGCCGATCGTGAGTTCGCCGATCAGCCGCCGCCCGTTCGAGGGATCCGTCACGCAGCTTACCCTGACCCGCGAACCCGCGCCCGGTCCGAAGGCGTCGTCGAAGGCCTCGCGGATCTGCGAGGACGTGAGGGCCGCACCGATGCTGCCGGCAAACAGGTCGCGCACGGCCGACGCGTTCAGGTCGGCCATCACCGCGAGCGAATCCGAGTAGTATTCCTCCATCGTGTCGCCGTAGCAGGTGCCGTGCTTGATCCACTCGTGGCGGTCGAGGAAGGACGCGGCGCCCGGCATCACCTTGTCGAGTTCCGCGCGAACATCCTCCGGCAGGGCGACGTCCGGCAGGTCCTCCCAGCGGCCGGCCTTGTCGACGGCGGCGATCTCGGGGGAAACCTGGCAGTAGACATTGCTGCGCGGCTGCGGCCACAGCCCGTGCAGCGCGAAATGGGTGGCGTCGAAACGGTCCTCGGTCTGCGTCGCGCATTCGGTCTTGTCGGGCTTCGTCTCGCAGAAGCCCGGCTGCCAGCTGGCCGCGAGCACGAAATCGATGCGACCGGCCTGCGTCCCGCCGCCGGGCGGCGGCGCCGGGACGGGCGGCTGGCCGGGCGCCAGCGCGTGCACGCCGCAACCCACGCTCACCCACCGTCTTTCCGGCGACGCCCCCGGCACGCGGATGAGGTAGTGGCTCGGCACGTCCTTGTTGCCGGCCAGCATCTCGTAGGCGCGTCCGGCCTCGGTGACGATGCCGCCCGGATTGGCGCCGGTGCGGATCGACTGGGTCGCGGCGCACTCGTCCTGCGCGATGAAGAAGCCATCGAGCCGCACCTCGGCGAAGGCGGGCGAGGCGAAGGCGTGGAGGAGCACGGCGCTCGCAAGGCTTGAAAGCGACAGGGCACGCATAGGCGACACCTCCACGATACGGTCGAGAGAGATGCCATCCTAGCGTGCGGGCCGCGCCACGAATGTGACGCGCCCCACACTCGATCGGAATTCGGACTGGTGGCGCCGCCCGTCAGGCCGCCATGGTCTGGCTGCGATGGGCCCAGCCGGTCATCCGCATCTCGATCCACGCCATGATGGCGTACATGACGATGCCCTCGATCGCCAGCATGACGAGGCCGGCGAAGACCAGCGGCACGTTGAACTGCGACTGCGCACCGAGCATCATGTGGCCGAGGCCCGAATTGGCGGCCACCGTCTCCGAGATGACGGAGCCGACGAAGGCCAGCGTGATCGCCACCTTCAGCGAGCCGAAGAAATAGGGCATCGAGCGCGGGATGCCGACCTTGAGCATGATGTCCATCTTCTTCGCCCCCAGCGCGCGGAGCACGTCCTCGACCTCCGGCTCGATTGTGGCGAGGCCGGTGGCGACGTTCACGACGATCGGGAAGAAGGCGATGAGGAAGGCGGTCAGGATCGCCGGCACGGTGCCGATGCCGAACCAGATCACCAGCACCGGCACCAGGGCCACCTTCGGGATGGCGTTGAAGCCGACCATCAGCGGGTAGAGCCCGGCATAGATGAAACGCGACCAGCCGACCAGGATGCCGAGCGCCAGCCCGCCGACGACCGCGAGCAGGAAGCCCGCGAGCGTGGTGTAGAGGGTCTGCAGCGAGTTCTTCCAGATGGCGGGCCAGTACTGGACGATCGCCTGGGCGATCACGCTCGGCGCGGGCAGGATGTATTGCGGAAGGGCGAAGCCGCGCGCGGCCCCTTCCCACAGGATGAAGAGCGCGGCCGTATAGAGCCACGGCGCCGCCCTGATCCAGTCGAAGCCTTTCGAAGCCGTGCTCATGCTGCCTTCCGTGCCTCGGCGATGGAACCGCGCAGTTCATGCACGATGTCGGTGAAGGCGGGCTCGTACATGATCTCGAGGTCGCGCGGGCGGGCGAACGGGACCACCCGTTCCTCGATGATGCGGCCCGGACGCGAACTCATGACGAAGATTCGATCCGCCAGGAACACCGCCTCGCGCAGGTCGTGCGTGACGAGCACGATGGTGACGCCCTGGGCGGCGTGCAGGTCGCGGATCACGCACCAGAGTTCCTCGCGGGTGAAGGAATCGAGCGCGCCGAACGGCTCGTCGAGCATCAGGAGGTCGGGCTCGTGGATCAGCGCGCGGCAGAGGCTGGCGCGCTGCTGCATGCCGCCCGACAACTGCCATGGGTACTTCTGGCCGAAACCCTTCAGGCCGACCGTCTCGAGCAGCGCCTCGGCCTTGGCGACATATTCGGCCTTGTTGGCCCGCAGCCGCTTGCGGTGGCGATCCACCACCTCGAGCGGCAGGAGGATGTTGTCGAGCGTGGTGCGCCAGGGCAGCATCGTCGGGTTCTGGAAGGCCATGCCGACGATGGAGACAGGCTTGGTGACCCGCGACCCGGCGACGGTGACGACGCCCTGCTGGGGGATGTAGAGGCCGGTCACCAGCCGCATCAGCGTGGATTTGCCGCAGCCGGACGGACCGACCACGGCGGCGAACTCTCCCTTGGCGACGGAAAGCGAGAGGTCGCGGACGGCCAGAAGGCCATCCGCTCCCCCATAGCGCATCTCCACCTTGTCGATGGTGACGAGCGGCTGCATCGTCGATACCCCCGCGCCTTACGGCAGCATCCGCTCCTCCTTCGGCGGCAGGTAGGAGGCGTCGAACACGTCGGCGGCGGTCACGTTGCCCTTCAGGTCCATCGAGACCTTGAGCAGGTCGATGGACTTGGCGAGCTTCGCCTCGTCGACGCCGCCAAAGCCGTTTTCCGCGACCCAGGGCGTCTTGATGTTCATGGAATTGGCCATGCCGAGCCGCTCGACCTCGATTTCCCTGGTCAGGATCTCGTTGCGCTTCATGACGGCGGCCACGCCGGCCTCCGGATCGGCGACGGCATCGGCGAAGCCCTTGGCCAGCGCCTTGACGAAGCCCTTGACCGCGTCGGGATTGGCGGCGGCGAAGTCCTCGTTGACCATGATGGCGTTGCCATAAAGCTCCAGCCCATGATCGGCCATCAGGATGGTGACGATGTCGTCGGCGGGAATGCCCTGCGCCTTCAGGTTCAGCACGCTGGAGAAGGAGAAGCCGAAGATCGCGTCGACCGCACCCTGCGCCAGCATCGGCTCGCGCACCGGGAAGCCGACATTCTCGATGGTTATGGCGGACGTGTCGATGCCGGCGACCTGGACGAAGGCCGGCCACTGGCCGAAGGCGGCGTCCGGCGGCGGCGCGCCGAGCTTCTTGCCCTCGAGCGACTTCGGGTCCTCGGTGATGCCTTGCGCAGCGCGGCCGATCACCGCGAAGGGCGGCTTGTCATAGATCATCATGACGGCCTTGACCTTCTGCGCCGGGTCCTCGTCGAGGAACTTGATCAGCGCGTTGATGTCGCCGAAGCCCATCTGGTAGGCGCCGGTGGCGACGCGCGGGATCGATTCGCGCGAACCGGCGCCCGTGTCGATCGTGACATTGAGACCTTCGGCCTTGAAGTGGCCGTTGTCGATGGCGAGCAGGAAGCCCGCCGCAGGGCCCTCGAACTTCCAGTCGAGCGTGAACTTGATGTCGGTTTCGGCCATGGCGGCCCCGACGCCTGCGCCGCCAAGGGCGGCCAGGGACATCGCGCCCGCGGCGGCGAGCGAAAAGAGTCGTCTGGTCAGATTCATTGTCGATTTCTCCGGCACGGAATGTTGCACGATAGTCATAGAACTATGCCGCAACTCGATTGGCAAGACGCCGATGCACAATCCATTGGCATTATCCAGACTTGAACAACCAACGTGCAGGGGCGCGATTTGCGATCGGACGTCCGCGCGCTTGACCTTCCATCGACGGACGGAAATGGTCGGCCGAAGACCGCGAGGAGAACCAGGATGCCATTCGACGACAGCATGAAGCTTGCTTCGCCTTCCGGCGCGACGCTCCATCTCTACTTCCGGGCACCGGAGGACCGTCCCAGAGCGGTGGTGCATATCAACCACGGCCTGGCCGAGCACGCGGCCCGCTATGGCCGCTTCGCCGATCACCTGGCGCGGCATGGCATCGCCAGCGTCGCGCACGATCACCGCGGGCATGGCCATACGAAGGCGCCGGATGCGCCCGCCGGCGTGTTTGCCACCGGCGGCGGCGGCGCTGCGAAGGTCGTCGCCGACGTGCTGGCCGTGCACGATTACATCGGGCAACGGTGGCCCGGCGTGCCCGTGATCCTCTTCGGCCATTCGATGGGCGGCTTGATCGCGCTGAACACCCTTTTCTCGGCATCGCATCGGGTGGCGGGCGCCGCGATCTGGAATGCCAACTTTTCCGCCGGGCTGCTCGGGCGAATCGGCCAGGCGCTACTGGCCTGGGAGCGGTTCCGCCTGGGCTCGGACGTGCCGTCGCGCATCGTGCCGAAGCTCACCTTCCAGGCCTGGGCCAGGCAGGTGCCGCACGCGCGCACGGCCTTCGACTGGCTGTCGCGCGATCCGGCCGAGGTCGACGCCTACGTCGCGGATCCGCTCTGCGGCTGGGATGCCTCGGTGTCGATGTGGCAGGACGTGTTTTCGATGATCTTCGCCGGGGCGGACGACAGGAACCTCGCCCGCATCCGCCGCGACCTGCCGATCGACATCGTCGGCGGCGCGAAGGACCCCGCGACCGACGGCGGCAAGGCCACGCGGCATCTCGCCGAACGCATGCGCGCGCTGGGCTTTTCGAATCTGACATCAAGGGTTTACGCCGACACCCGCCACGAAAGCCTGAACGAGGTGAACCGCGACGAGGTGATGGCGGACTTCGTGGCGTGGGTGGAGGGGAACGTCGAGTTGAATAACCCAGCACGATAGGTTATTGTCATGGTCACGATTTTCGGGGCAGGAGGGTTGAGGATCGTGATCTTTCTGGATGATCACGAACCTGCCCATGTCCACGTCTTCGGTGACGGACACGCCAAGATCAATCTGGCGGGCGCCGGCGGTCGACCGGAACTCGTGGCCTGCGCCGGGTTCAAGCGGAATGACATTCGCAGGGCTATGGCGATCGTGTCCGAACGCCGGGACGAGTTTCTGGCTCGCCGGAGAGACATTCATGGCTGAGATCGACGACGAAACCATCATAGCCGCAGAGCGACGTGGAGCCGAGCTTCTTCACGGCCCGCGCGCGGCCTCTGCCCGGTTCGACGCCGCGACCCGCCGCATGGTCGTCGAGCTTACGAACGGTTGCACCTTCGCTTTTCCCACGGCGCTGGTGCAGGGACTTTCCGACGCCCAGGATGAGCAACTCGAGGAAGTCGAACTGCTCGGCGATGGCTACGGGCTTCACTGGGAAAATCTCGACGTCGACTATTCCGTTCAGGGATTGCTTGCCGGAGTATTCGGGACCGCGTCGTGGATGGCGCAGCGGGCTGGCCGGGCGACGTCTCCCGCCAAGGCGGCGGCCGCGCGCGCCAACGGCGCCAAGGGTGGGCGACCGCGCAAACGCGCTTGAGGTGGCCCCGGCGTTCTCCTCCAAGCCAGCCGTATTCGCCATCGCGGTTTCGGGCTGCCGCGAACAATCGCCCAATACAAAGGCAGCGCCGCTCCTTGCAAGTAGAGATGGGAAATCGCTATGTTTAACTCCGCACCTGACTACCGAATGACCAGCAGGAAACAGACGGTGTCTATGGTCGAACTCTCAAATGTCAAGACACAGCTCGTGAACACCTTCGATCACGCCGAAGGTGAGACCGCTAATCTTGCCGGATGTGGCGGGCTGGCGGCGCGCATCTCGGACCCGGAGAATACGAAGAAGCCAATCCCCTTTGAGGAACTTGCCGCATTCCGGGCAAGAATGCCGCAGATGACCCGGTCGATCGCCGAACTCCTTCGCGAGATGCGCGACGAAGCGTTCTAATCGCGACCGTTAGCTTTCGTGCCGTGAAAGAGACCCTGATCAAGGAAGGCCGGCTGATCGGTCTCCAGATCGGACCGGGTATCGAACTGGGCGGATATGGCGATTGAGGTCATCGATCGTCGCCCAGCCCAGCCACGCGTGACAGCGCCCGCCATCATCTGCTAGGCACCCGGCGACTCCTTCGCAGGGACCGACCCGCCCATGTCCAACGCTCCGCTCGCCGGCATCCGCGTGCTTGAACTCGCCCGCATCCTGGCGGGGCCGTGGGCGGGACAGCTGCTGGCCGATCTGGGCGCCGACGTCATCAAGGTGGAGAACCCCGACGGCGGCGACGACACCCGCAAGTGGGGTCCGCCCTTCGTGATGGGCGAGGACGGCGAGAACCTGTCGGCCGCCTATTACCATTCGACCAACCGCGGCAAGCGCTCCATTGCGGTGGACTTCTCGACGCCCGAGGGCGCGGACATCGTACGAAGGCTCGCGGCGTCCAGCGACGTGATGATCGAGAACTTCAAGCTCGGCGGCCTGAAGAAGTACGGGCTCGACTACGAGAGCCTGAAGGCGATCAATCCGAAGCTGGTCTATTGCTCGATCACGGGCTTCGGCCAGACCGGCCCCTATGCGCCGCGCGCCGGCTACGACTTCATAATCCAGGGCATGGCGGGCATGATGTCGATCACCGGGGCGCCCGGCGGCGAGCCGCAGAAGGCGGGCGTTGCGATCTCCGACATCTTCACCGGGCTCTACTCCGTGATCGCCATCCAGGCGGCGCTTCGGCACGCGGAGAAGACCGGCGAGGGCCAGTGGATCGACATGGCGCTCTACGACACGCAGATCTCGGTGCTGGGCAACCAGAACCTCAACTATCTCGTCTCGGGCGTCGCCCCGGTGCAGATG
Organism: Mesorhizobium sp.; assembly: GCA_046292285.1. Taxonomy (GTDB): domain Bacteria; phylum Pseudomonadota; class Alphaproteobacteria; order Rhizobiales; family Rhizobiaceae; genus Aquibium. The sequence goes on from JBKBRJ010000047.1 coordinate 28,993, forward strand.
GGCAACGCCCACATGAACATCGCCCCCTATGAGGTTCTGCCGCTGAAGGATGGGCACTTCATCCTGGCCGCCGGGAATGACGGCCAGTTCCAGCGCTTCTGCAAGGTCGTCGGCCTCGACGCGCTGGCGACCGATCCCGATTTTTCGTCCAATCCGGCGCGCGTCACCAATCGCGTGCGGCTGCGCGAGCAACTGGTCGCCGCGCTGGCCGGCTGGACCAAGGCCGAGCTGCTGCCCAGGCTCGACGCGGCGGCGGTGCCCGCCTCGCCGATCAACAACATCGCCGAGATGTTCGCCGACCCGCAGACCATCGCGCGCGGCATTCGCATGGACCTCAGCGACGATCACGGCAACCGGTTGCCCTCGGTGCGCGCGCCGATGCTGATGTCGGCGACGCCGCCGGTCTACGACCGACCCTCGCCGCGGCTCGGCGAGCACACCGACGAAATCCTTGCCGAACTCGCCAGACTGGAGAAGAAGACGACATGAAAACCGGTGGCCAGCTGATCGTCGATGCCCTGGAGGCGAATGGAGTCGAGCGCGTCTATTCGGTCCCGGGCGAAAGCTACCTCGCCGTGCTCGACGCGTTGCATGATTCCGGCATCAGGAACATCGTCTGCCGCCAGGAAGGCGGCGCGGCGATGATGGCGGACTGCGAGGGGCGCCTGACTGGCCGCCCCGGCGTCTGCTTCGTCACGCGCGGGCCGGGCGCGACCAACGCCTCGCCGGGCATCCACATTGCCAGGCAGGACTCCAACCCGGTCGTCATGTTCGTCGGCCAGGTGGCACGCGGCAACCTCGAGCGGGAAGCCTTCCAGGAAGTCGACTACAAGGCCTTCTTCGGCTCGATGGCGAAGTGGGTGGTGGAGATCGACGACGCGGCGCGGGTTCCCGAACTGGTGACGCGCGCCTTCTCGGTCGCGGCGTCCGGCCGGCCGGGGCCGGTGGTGGTGGCGCTGCCCGAGGACATGCTGACCGACGTGGTGGAAGCGCCGGCGCCGCTGCCCTACGTGCCGGTCGAGACCGCGCCCGGCGAGGCCCAGATCGCCGCGACCGTGGCGCTGCTGGAAAAGGCGGAGCGGCCCTTCGTCGTCCTCGGCGGCACGCGCTGGACCGCCGAAGCCGTCGCTGCCATGTGCAAGGCGCTGGAGCGCTGGAAGCTGCCGGTCGGCTGCTCCTTCCGCCGGCAGGCGCTGTGCGACCAGCTGCACCCCTCCTATGCCGGCGACGTCGGCATCGGCATCAATCCAAAGCTCGGCGACTACATCAGGAAGGCGGACGTGGTCCTGCTCGTCGGCTGCCGCTTCGGCGAGATGCCGTCCTCCGACTACACCCTGCTGAAGAGCCCCTACCCCGAACAGAAGCTCGTCCATGTGTTCCCGGATGCCGGCGAGCTCGGTCGGGTCTACCGCCCGACGGTCGCGGTGAATGCGACGCCGGCGGCCTTCGCGGAGGCATTCGCGGCGACGGCGCCGAAAGCGACGCCGGTATGGGCGAACCGGACGGCCGAACTGCACGAGGACTACCTGTCCTGGTCCACACCGCCCGCCGACGGGCCTGGCCCGGTGAAAATGGGGCCGATCATGGCCTGGCTGGAGAAGACCCTGCCCGAGGACGTCATCATCGCCAACGGCGCCGGCAATTTCGCCACCTGGGTGCACCGCTTCCACCGTTTCCGCCGCTTCGCCAGCCAGGCCGCGCCGACGTCGGGCTCGATGGGCTACGGCGTGCCGGGCGGCGTCGCGGCAAAACTGATCCATCCCGAGCGCGAGGTGGTCGTGTGGGCCGGCGACGGCGACTTCCTGATGAACGGCCAGGAATTCGCGACTGCGCTGCAGTATGGCGCGCCGGTGATCGTGGTCATCCTCAACAACGGCATCTACGGCACGATCCGCATGCACCAGGAGCGCGAATATCCCGGCCGCGTCTCGGGCACGACGCTGAGGAATCCAGACTTCGCCGCGCTGGCGCGGGCCTATGGCGGCCACGGCGAGACGGTGGAGCGGACCGAGGACTTCGCCGGCGCCTTCGAGCGCGCCCGGGCGAGCGGCCTGCCCGCGATCATCGACGTCAAGCTCGACCCGGAGGCGATCACGCCAACCCGCACGCTGACCGACATCCGCGAGAAGCGCTGAGCGCCAATCGAAGCCCATCGCGAGTGGCGCTCGCCGTTCGACGATGATATGGGGACCGCGATTGTTGGAAACCTTCCCATGAACCTCGCGCCGACGGCGTCCATCTCGGTCGTGATCCCCTGCCGCAACGAGGCGGAGAATCTCGCCTTCCTCCTCGACGAGGTGGAGGCCGCGCTCGTCGGGCGTGACTACGAGATCGTCGTCGTGGACGACGGGTCGACCGACAGGACCGCCGAGGTGCTCGCCGGCCGAATGGCCGCGACCGGCGGCAGGCTGCGCCATGTCAGGCACGACAGGTCCGCGGGGCAGAGCGCCGCCGTCCGCTCCGGCGTCTGGCATGCCGCCAAGGACATCGTCGTGACGATGGACGGCGACGGCCAGAACGACCCCGCCTACCTGCCGAGGCTCGCCGATGCGCTGATGGCGGCCGGTCCCAGCTGCGGCATCGCGGCGGGACAGCGGCTGAAGCGGACCGACACCAAGCTCAAGCAGTTCTCCTCGCGCTTCGCCAACAATCTGCGCGAGGCCATCCTGCGCGACGGAACGCGTGATTCCGGCTGCGGCCTGAAGGCGGTGCCGACGGAGCTGTTCAGGCAACTGCCTTATTTCGACGGCTGGCACCGCTATTTGCCGGCGCTGGTGCTGCGGGAGGGATATTCCGTCGTCCACATCGACGTCACCGACCGCCAGCGGCGTTTCGGGAAATCCAACTACGGCATCCTCGATCGCGGATTGCGCGGCGCCCTCGACCTGTTCGGCGTCTGGTGGCTGAGGCGCCGGCGAAAGACCGTGCCGCGCGTCACGGAGATGAAGTGATGACATGGTTCCAGTCCCTTGCCGAGTGGATGCACAACGTCTTCGTGGCCCAGTTCGACGGCTGGATCGTGCTCGGCTTCGTCGCGCAGGGTTTGTTCACGATGCGCTTCGTGGTGCAATGGCTCGCATCCGAACGCGAGAAGCGATCGGTCGTGCCGATCGCGTTCTGGTTCTTCTCGCTCGGCGGAGGCGCGCTGCTGCTCATCTACGCCATCCAGCGCCAGGATCCCGTCTTCATCGCCGGCCAGGCGATGGGCCTCTTCATCTATGTCCGCAACCTCTGGCTGATCTTCAACGAGCGTCGTGGCCTGGCGGCGCGAGCCGACTGACGCGGGCATGAGCACGCCGGCACCCCTCGCAACCGCTGGCCGCCTCGGTGCATTGCACCACGCGCTGCTGCTGGTCCTGTGCTTGTTCGCCTTCGTGCCGGGCATCTCGACGCTGCCTCCGACCGACCGCGACGAATCGCGTTTCGTCCAGGCGACGAAGCAGATGGTGGCAAGCGGCGACTACGTCGACATCCGCTTCCAGGACGTGCCGCGCTACAAGAAGCCAGCGGGAATCTACTGGCTCCAGTCGGCGGCGCTCGCCGCCACCGGACAGGGCGCGGATGCGCCGATCTGGGCCTATCGCCTCGTGTCGGTTCTCGCCGCGACCATCGCCGTGCTCGCGACCGCGCGACTGGGCGCCACCCTTTTCGGCCCCAATGCCGGCCTGATCGCCGGCGCGGCGCTCACCGGCATCGTCATGCTGCTGTTCGAGGGCCGGATCGCCAAGACCGATGCGACGCTTCTCGCCACCGCCGTCGTGGCCCAGGCGGGGCTGGCGCGCGTCTACCTGGCGGCGCGCGGACGGGTCGAGCCGTCCTCCGCCGCGCCGTGGGTGTTCTGGGCGGCGCTGGGCGCATCGATCCTGATCAAGGGACCGGTCGTGCTGGCGCTTTCGGCGCTGACGATGGCGGCGCTCGCGCTCCTCGACCGTGATCGCGCCTGGCTGAAAGACCTGAAGGCGCCGCGCGGCATCCTCCTGATGCTCGCGATCGCCGCGCCATGGCTGCTGCTCATCACCTGGAAGAGCGGCGCGGAATTCTGGCAGGAATCGGTCGGCAAGGACTTCATCTCGAAGATCGGCTCGGGGCAGGAATCGCATGGCTTCCCGCCCGGCTATTACGCCGTGATCTATGTGCTGTTCCTGTTCCCGTTCGCGCCGATGGCGCTTCGCGGCGGGCTGAAGGCGCTGAACCGGATGCGCGAGGATCCAGCACTGCTCTTCCTGGTCTGCTGGTACCTTCCCTACTGGCTGATGATCGAACTGATCCCGACCAAGCTGCCGCATTATGCGCTACCCGCCTATCCGGCGATCCTCCTGGCGATGGGCTGGGCGCTGTCGAGCGCGGACGCCGCCGCGACGGACCTGAAGCGGTGGCAGGCCTGGCTGTGGCGCCTGACGATTGCCGGCTTCGCGCTGGTCAGCCTGGCGCTCGCCGTCCTGTCGGCCGGGGCGACGCCCTACCTGAACGGAGATTTCTCCATCTGGGGCCTGCTGGCCGCCATTCTCTTGCTGGTCGCCGCGTGGTTTGGCTCCGGCATCCGGACGTCACGGAGCCCTTTCGGATCGGTCCTGCCCGCGACGCTCGCCTCGGCGGCCGCCTTCGCCATCCTGACAACCGCCGTCGTCCCCGCGCTCAAGCCCGTCTGGCTGTCGCCGCAGATCGCCGACAGGTTCGCCGAGGTGAAGACCTGTCCGGATTCCCGGCTGGTCGCGGTCGGCTATCACGAGCCGAGCCTCGTCTTCCTGACCGATACGAATACCCTACTTGCCAACGCGGCCGAAGCGGCGCGGGAACTGGCGGCCAATCCGGCGTGCACGGTCGCGATGATCGACGATCGCGCGATGGACGCCTTCGTCGCCGCCCTGCCGGGAGGACGGGACGCCGTGGTGGAAGTCGGCGCCGTCGAGGGCATCAACTATTCGAAGGGAACCGCCCGGTTCCTGCGCTTCTTCCGGATGAAGCCGAGGGAAGTCGGCACGAACTGACGCCGTCCGCTTTCAGGCGGCGTCGAAATCGAGCACCAGCTTCTGGGACAGCGGGCGCGTCTGGCAGGCGAGCGTGAAGCCGGCCTCGATCTCCCATGGCTCAAGCGAGAAGTTGACCGCCATTTCCGACTGGCCCTCGACGACCCGGCAACGGCAGGTGCAGCACATGCCGCCGGCGCAGGAATAGGGAAGCTCGAGGCCCGCCTTGTGCGCGGCGTCCAGCACGGTCGAGGCGCCCTCGCCCATCGGGAAGGTTCGACGCACGCCGTCGAGCACGACCTCGATGGCGACGCCATCGGCGACCGCCTTCTTCGCCGCGGCCGACGGCGCGCGCGGCGCGGGCGCTTCGCCCGATGGCGTGAAGCGCTCGAAGCGGATGCGATCGGGGTCGACGCCGAGGTTCTTCAGCGTCGTCGAGACGTCGTCGATCATCTCGCCCGGACCGCACAGGAAGACGCCGTCGCTGGAGAAGGGGTCGATCAGGCCGAGATCGGCCATGCGCCGGATACGCTCGCCGTCGATGCGGCCGTTGAGCAAGTCGACGTCCTGCTTTTCGCGCGACAGGAGATTGACCAGCGAAAAGCGCCGCATGTGCGCGTCCTTCAGGTCCTGCAACTCCTCGCGGAACATGATCGTGTCGGTGGTGCGGTTGCCGTAGACGAGCGTGACCGTGCTGTCGGGCTCATGGGCGAGCACGGTCCTGGCGATCGACAGCATCGGCGTGATGCCGGATCCCGACGCGATCAGCAGGTAGTCGTGGCGCTCGCCGGCAAGCGAGGTGAACCGGCCCTCCGGCGGCATGACCCGGATCGTGTCGCCAACGGAGAGCACCTCGTTGACGAAGCGCGAGAAGCGCCCGTCCGCGACCTTCTTGACGCCGACCTTGAGCAAGGCGTCGCCCGGCGCCGAGCAGATCGAGTAGGACCGGCGGACGTCCTGGCCGTCGACGGTGGCCGCCAGCGTCAGGTACTGGCCCGGCTTGAAGGCGAACTCGTCGCGCAAGGACTCGGGGACGGCGAAGGCGACGGCCACGGCTTCGGGCGTCTGGCGTTCGATGTCGATGACGGTCAGGTCGTGGAAGCGAGGTGCCATGCGGGATGCCTCAGATGCATTTGAAATAGTCGAAGGGCTCGCGGCAGGCGAGGCAGCGGTAGTGCGCCTTGCAGGCCGTGGACCCGAATTCCGAAACCCGCTCCGTCTCGGCGGAGCCGCAGCGCGGACAGGCGACCTCGACCTCGCCGAAGAGCGAACGGATCGACGACGAGGTCTTCACCGGCGGCGCGATGCCGTAGTCGCGCAGCTTGTCGCGCCCTTCCGGCGTGATCCAGTCGGTCGTCCAGGCCGGTGAGATGACCCGCTCGACGCGCGCCTCGAAGCCGGCGTCGCGAAGCGCGGCCTCGACGGCCAGTTCGATCGCCAGCACGGCCGGGCAGCCGGAATAGGTCGGCGTCACCTTCGCCACCGCCACGCCGTCGATCAGGTCGACCGACCGGAGGATGCCGAGGTCGGCGACGGTGACGCAGGGAACCTCGGGATCGGGCACGGAGGCGGCGGCAAGCCAAGCTACCCGGCGTGCATCGAGTCCGGGCACACCCCCCTCTGGCCTGCCGGCCATCTCCCCCTCAACGGGGGAGATCGGCAGAT
>JBKBRJ010000048.1:0-32361 GCA_046292285.1 Mesorhizobium sp.
GCCGCGCAAGACCGAGCGGCTGCGGATCACGCCCACCCCGTTCCACACCGACGCCGACATCGACAACCTCGCCGGAGCCCTGTCGGAACTCTGGTCGCGCTGCGCGCTGGCGCGGCGGGTGGCCTGACGGCGGCGCGGATGCGGGCATGGAGACCATGAGGATGGCCGCGATGGCGAGGACGCCGCGCCGCGACACCGATGACGAGATCATCATCGCGATCGGCGACGACGGCGCCTTCATGCCGGCCGGCAAGCTGGAGGCCCACTTTGGCGGGGTCCAGCACGTAGCCGTGTCGATCTTCGTCTTCGCCGGCGAACGGCTGCTGATCCAGCGCCGCGCCTTCGGCAAGTACCATTCCGGCGGACAGTGGGCCAACACCTGCTGCACGCATCCGCGCTGGGGCGAGGCGCCGGCCGCCTGCGCCCGCCGCCGCCTTGGCGAGGAACTCGGCTTCACGCTGCCGCTGACGGCGCGCGGCGTGGTCGACTACCGCGCCGACGTCGGCAATGGCATGATCGAGAACGAGCGCGTCCACGTCTTCGAGGCCAGCCTGCCCGCCTCGGCGGCGCGGGGGCCCGATGCCCTGTCGCTCGATCGCTTCGACCCGGCCGAGGTGCAGGCCGTCGCATGGCGTGACCGTACGGAACTGCGGATCGCCATCGACCAGGAACCGGAGCTCTTCACGCCCTGGCTGCGGATCTACCTCGACCGCTGGGCCGAGCTCGGCCTCTCGTCGCGCGACTGGCCCGGCGTTTCGGCCCGGATCGCGCCGGCGACATCCTGATCCGCGAGGACGAGCCGCCTTCGGCGGATCGTTCCGACGCCGCGTGCTCCAGAACACCGCCATTCCTTGCGTCCGCCGACCCTGTGAACGGGATCGGGGGCCTGTCGGATGTCGTCCCCCGTGTTGCGGCGCCGCAATCCCTCCGCGCGACGCTTCGCCGAGGCCCCCCCCAACAAAAAGGACCCGGCCTCTTGCGAGGTCGGGCCCGTTTCGCGCGGGACGAACTGGAGGGGCCGGTCGTCCCGGCTCCGGCGCGGCGCTACCATCCGCCATCGCGCCGGTCTTCGGGTCGGGCCGCGCGGGACGGCCCGACCTTTTCCGTCATCCGGGGGCGAGGCCGTGCTTGACGCCCCAGGCGAACCAGTCGTCGACGACGGTTCCGGTGAGCAGGATGCCGATGCCGCCGGTGAGCGGGCAGAGCACCGCGAACCACCAGGCCCAGCGGTGGATCGATTCCATCGTGGCGTTGAAGCCCATCGTCCAGCGCCAGAACAGGGCGGCGCGTTCCGATGCCGTTCCGCGATCGACGATCTGCTCGATCTCGCGCTCGCCGCCGAGCCGGCTGACCGCGAGGATGGTCGCGCCGTGCATGGCGAACAGCACCGCCGAGCCGTACAGGAAGGCGATCGAGAGCGCATGGAAGGGGTTGTAGAAGAGGTTGCCGTAGTTCAGCGAGAAATTGTTCGTCCAGTCGAGATGCGGGAAGATGCCGAAAGGCACGCCCTCGCTCCACGATCCCATCAGCAGCGGCCGGATGAAGCCCAGCACCAGGTAGAGCCAGATCGCCGAGGCGAAGGCCCAGGGGATGTGCGTGCCCATGCCGAGCGCCCGGGCCCGGCGATACATGCGCGCCCACCACAACAGGATGGCGGCGGTCAGGAAGAAGCCCGCCATCAACCACCAGCCGCCTTCCTTGAGCGGCGGCAGGATGCGCAGCCCGTGCTCGGGCAGCGGCGGGTCCAGCGACAGCCAGAAGAACTGCTTGATGAACTCCTGCGGATCCCAGTTGACCTTGGCCAGCATGTTGAGACCGATGATCTCGATGGCGATGAAGCCGCACATCAGCGATGCAAGGCCGAGCCAGCCGAGGTAGAGCGGGCCGATCTGCGCGTCTCCGAACTTTCCCAAGAGCCGGCTGGACCATGTTTCCGCTCCCCGGTCCCAGATACCGGCGGGGATGGGCACTCCGACATCGGGTCCGCCACGGACCTGGACACGGGTGAAGATGTTCTGGTTCTCGATCATGTTCGCCTCCCTCAGCTCCAGACCGGAATCTGCCGCCACCATTCCCACCATTCCGACCAGGCCTCGGTCCACAACGGGCCCGAGATCACGATGCAGACCGCGCTCCAGAAGGAGGCGGAGATGGCGAGGAAGACGCCCAGGCGATGGATGCCCAGGGTTCCGATCGAATAGCCGATCGTGTCGCGGAAATAGGTGTTCTCGTGTTCGGCGGTCTTGACCGTCTGGCCCTTCTTCGGGTTCGTGGCCGAGAGGATCAGCCCGCCGTGGAGCGCCAGCGCCAGGCAGTTGGTGGAGAAGAAGGTGATCGCCACCATGTGCGCCGGATTGTAGTGGAAGTTGCCGTAGGCGTAGCCGGTGTTCGACACCCAATCGAGATGGGTGAAGATGCCGTAAGGGAACGCATGGGACCATGCGCCCATCAGGACGGGGCGGGCGATGACCAGCGTCACGTAGGCGAGGATGGCGAAGGAGAAGGCGAAGGGAACGTGCAGGCCCATGCCGAGCTTGCGCGCGATCTCGGCCTGGCGCAGCGCCCAGGAACAGAAAGCCGCGGTGGCGCAGATGGTGATCACCTGCCAGAGGCCGCCTTCCTTGAGGGGCGCGAAGCCGAGGCCGTATTCCTCCGCGGGCGGATTGATGGAAATCTGCCAGATGTTCCAGGTCGGTCCGAGCGCTGCGCCATAGGCGATCAGCGCCACGCCGAGCGCGGTGAAGAAGATGGTCGTGACCCCGAAGAAGCCGACATAGAAGGGTCCGACCCAGAAATCGAAAAGGTCGCCGCCGAGAAGGGTGCCGCCCCTGACCCGGTACTTGCGTTCAAAACTCAGCATTGCCATCGGGAGCCTCCCCCATCAGGGCGCGGTTTGCGCGGCGCAAAGGCGCCGCCGAAAGGATCGGCGCGGGCGGCACGGTGGCCGCCCGCGTCATTCTCGGTGCCGTTTCGACGTTGCCCTGTCAGGCGACGTCGACAACCAGTTCCACCGTGGCGGCGGACGCCGCGGCGCGCGGTCCCTCCAGCCAGTTGAAGCGGTCGGTGCTGAGCAGGATGAAATGAATCACCAGCGCCAGCACGAACAGGAACGTGAACAGTGCGACCAGCGACCTGCGCGGATCGAACAGCAGCCAGATTCTCCACATCGGTTCTTCCCCCTTATGCGACGAGCGAGAGGAGAGCGCTCGCGATCGGCCTGACGCCGTCCTCGAGCGATGCGTAGCCTTCCGGGCCGGGAAGCCACGGCCGCCACATCCAAGCCAGGATGTGGGCGATGACCGCGACGATCACGAACCCGATAAAGCTACTCATGAACACGGAGTGGAATTCCCTGGCCTCCGCTTCGGAGAGTCCCGACAGGGACCCGTCAGTTGCAGCCATGGCTACCTCCTTCGGTTCGGCCTTTCGGCCATGTGCCGGCCGGAACATCCGGGCGGCGGTTGCGCCGTTGGCCCGAGAGCCCGCGGCATCCTCCAGACGGTTGCCCGGCTGGAAGCTCGGTCGTTCACCGGAAGGCGAACGGAATGCAGGACGCGGCGGCCGCGCGGGCCTCCGAAAAGACGTTGCGGCGCGGCGCCGGCCGGGCATCGACCACGCCAACGAGCGACAGGAGCCGCTCGACGATCACCGCGGCGAGGAACAGCGGATAGGCAACGACGCAGATCAGCCGGTACTCGCGCTGCTCGGCGCGGCGGCGATCACGGTGCGGGTGCTGCCCGTTCATCTCGATGCTTGCCATGCTGCTTCTCCCCTGTTTTCCGGCGCTCAGGCCGGCTCGAAGGCATCGGCCAGGGCAGATCGGATCCGCTCGGTCGTCACGCGGTGCTCGCCGGCCAGGCGGGCGGATTGCTCGGTGCGGTCGCGCAAATTCTTCGCGGCGGAAATGCGCACCAGCACCGGATATCTCTCGACGGCCCGGTCGAGCGTGGCGCGCGCGGCCTCGTCCCAGGCGAGTTCGCGATGGAGACGCGACGGCGTCGCCTCGACGCGGTCGAGGTCGGACGCCATCGGCAGGATCCGGAACAGCGCGTCGAACAGCGCGTTGCAGACCTCCTGGATGATGTAGGTCGCGCCGGAGTAGCCCATGAACGGCGTGCCGGTGTGCCGGCGGATGATCGCGCCGGGGAACGATGCGGGAATGTAGGATGAGCGGCCGCCGGCTTCCGCGGCGTACATGCGCTCGTTGAAGGAGCCGAAGAGGACCAGCGGCTGCTTGCCCCGGATCAGCGCCCGCACCGCTTCGTTGTCGGGCTTTTCGCCTGGCCGCCTTGCGACCGCGAAAGCGCAGGGAAAGCCGAGATCGGTCTCGAGGAAGTGCCTGACGCCGCGCGCGTAGGTTTCCGACGCGACGATGCCGAAGCTGGCGGTCGCGAAGAAGTCCTGCGTGACCGAGCGCCAGAGGTCCCAGGCGGGCTTCAGCGTCGTCATCTTCTCGCGCTCTATGAAGGGTTCCGGATCAAGGCCGGTCAGCTCGCCGAGCTTGCGCAGGAACGCCGTGGTGGAGTGAAGGCCAATGGGCGCCTGGAGGTATGGCTTGTCCAGCGCCTCGCAGAGCTTGCGGCCGAATTCGCGGTAGAGACAGACGTTGACATCGGCGTCCGCCAGCTTCGGCGTGTCGGAAATGTCGGTTCCGAGCGGATAGATGAGGTTGATCTCGCAGCCGATGCCTTCGACGAGCCGGCGGATCTCGGCCAGGTCGGAGGGCATGTTGAAGGTGCCGTAGATCGGGCCGATGATGTTGACCCTCGGCTTCGAGCCGTCGGGCCTGGCCGCCTGCTTGCGGGGCTTCTTCTTTGGCCCGAATTCCTTCCACAGCCACAGGAGCGCGCGGTCGGCGCTCTGCCACTGGTCCTCGTCGATTGTGCGCGGCAGGAAGCGCAGGATGCGGGTGCCTTCCGGCGTCACGCCGCCGCCGATCATTTCGGCGATGGAGCCGGTGACGACGACCGCCGGCTTGTCGGGATCGAGCGTGCCATGCGCGCGCTTCATCGCCTGTTCGGTGCCGGTCTGGCCGAGTTCCTCCTCGCCGAGCCCCGTCACGACGATCGGCAATTCGTGCGGGGGCAGGGCGTCGGTGTAGTGCAGGACCGCCGTCACCGGCAGGTTCTCGCAGCCGACGGGACCGTCGATGATCACCTGCAGGCCCTTGAGCGCGGTGAAGACGTAGACGGAGCCCCAGTAGCCGCCGGCGCGGTCGTGATCGGAGACCAGCATCAGAAGTCCTCCATCCTGACGGAGGCCTTGGCGGCGACGAGCGGCTTGATCGCGACGGGCTTTTCCTTCGGCGGCAGGCGGCCGGCGTCGGGCCAGATGCCGGCGCGGTGGCCTTCGCCGACGCCGTCGAAGAAGGCCGACATGCGCTGGAAACGCCCGGTATTGGCCACCGCCGCGTTGACGACCGCCGCCAGCGAGCCCGCGCCGGCCGGCCCCATCAGCGGCCGCGCCGAGATCAGGTTGGTGAAGTAGAGCGAGGGGATGGATTTCTGCTTGGCGTGCTGCACGACGGGCGTCGTGCCGATCGCGAGTTCCGGCTCGTATCCGTCGACCGCGGCGAGGTCGGTTTCCAGCGAGGCGCGGAACTCGACATGGACGCCATGGGCGCGAAGCCAGGCGGCGTCCTCGGCGTTCCAGCGGGTGGCGGGACAGGCGGTGCCGACATAGCGCAGGTCCGCGCCTGATTCTCTCAGAAGGCGGCCGACGATCAGTTCGGAGCCTTCGTAGCCCGACAGCGTGATGCGGGCCTTGACGGGGGCGGTCTCGAGCGCGCCGCGGATGGCGGCGAGGATCGGCTCCCTAGCCTTCTCGACGGTCGATGGCGAAACGCCGCAGGCGGCGCCGATCGCGTCGAGCCAGGCGGCGGTGCCGGCGATGCCCACAGGCGCGGAGCCGACGATCGGGCGGCCGGCGGCCTCGAACTCGCGGATGGAGGCGGCATAGAAGGGGTGGATCGCGGCGACCGCCACGCAATCGAGCGCGGCATAGAGTTCGCGCCATTCGCGCGTCGGGACGACCGGACCGGCGGCCAGCCCCATCGGCTCCAGCATGCGACCGATGGCGACCGGATCGGCGGGGAACATCTCGCCCAGAAGCGCCACCGCCGGCAGGTCCTTGCGTCCGCCCGACGGCGCCTGCACCGGTCCCGATTGCGCTTCCTTGCGGGCGTAGGCCAGCATCGCGCCGGCCAGCACATCCTTGGCCTCGGCATGGGTGGGGACGCCGAAGCCCGGCACATCGATGCCGATGACGCGCACGCCGTTGATTTCCCTGGGCAACGCCCGCAGCGGCACGCCCGACGCGGTGGGGACGCAGAGATTGGTCACGACGATCGCGTCGTAGAGCGCGGGATCGGCGAGCTTGTGCACGGCGTCGCGGATGTCCTCGTAAAGCTTGCCGGTGACCAGCGTCTCGGAATTGAAGGGCACGTAGCCGACGGTGCGCTTGGCGCCGTAGAAGTGCGAGGTGAAGGTGAGACCGTAGACGCAGCAGGCCGAACCGGAGAGCACGGTGGCGGTGCGGCGCATCCTCAGGCCGACGCGCAGCGAGCCGAAGGCCGGGCACATGGATTGCGGCTGGTCGTGGGGGCCCTGCGGATAGTCGGCCTTGAGCCTGGCCATCAGATCCGAATTGCCGGATGCCTCCGCGGCGCGGACCATCTCGGCCTTGCCGCCGTGGCAGCCCTGGCCGGAGACAGCGTCCGCCGCATGAGCGACGGACGGCGCCGGATCGCGGGAGGATGCGATCGGCAGGTTGTCGAGGGCAGCCTCGGACGCGCGGTCGTAGACGACCTCCGGTCCGGCCGCGTCGGTGGACCTCTCGGGGCTGTGCGGATGACTTTCCATGGCGGTGCGCCGCTCAGCTCTCGTCGTAGACGATCTCGAGGGAAGGGCGCTCGACGACGATGCCGCCGCGCATGTCGGCCTGGGAGGCCGGCTCCAGCACGACGTCGCCGCCGGTGTCGCTGGCCGAGAACAGCCCAAGCAGCATGTCCTGGGTGAGCGGGTTCGGCCGCTGCGGCTGTGCGACCGCGACGTTCTCGGCGAGTTCGGCGAAGAGCGAGCCCCATTCGCCGCCGGGATAGCCGATGATCTGGTAATTGGCGCTCTTCTTGCGGATGTCGTCGTTGGCCGGGATCGCAGCCAGCACGGGGATGCCGACCGCCTTGGCGAATTCCTGCGCCTCGCCGGTGCCGTCGTCCTTGTTGATGACCATGCCGGCCACGCCGACATTGCCGCCGAGCTTGCGGAAGTAGTCGACCGCCGAGCACACATTGTTGGCGACGTAGAGCGACTGCAGGTCGTTGGAGCCGACGACGATGACCTTCTGGCACATGTCACGGGCGATCGGCAGGCCGAAGCCGCCGCAGACCACGTCGCCCAGGAAATCGAGCAGCACGTAGTCGAAGCCCCAGTCGTGGAAGCCGAGCTTCTCCAGGAGTTCGAAGCCGTGAATGATGCCGCGTCCGCCGCAGCCGCGACCGACCTCGGGTCCGCCGAGTTCCATGGCGAAGACGCCGCCGCGCTTGAAGCAGACGTCGCCGATCTGGACGTCCTCGCCAGCGGCCTTCTTGCGCGCCGACGTCTCGATGATGGTGGGGCAGGCGCGCCCGCCGAACAGGAGCGAGGTCGTGTCGCTCTTGGGGTCGCAGCCGATCAGGAGGACGCGTTTGCCCTGCTGCGCCATCATGTGGGAGAGGTTGGCGAGCGTGAACGACTTACCGATGCCGCCCTTGCCGTAGATCGCGATGATCTGCGTCTCCTTCTTCGCCTCGCCCGTGTGGACGGGATCCGGCTCGAGCGCCGCTTCGGCGCGGACGGCCTCGACCAAAGCGAGCAAGCCGCCTTCCGGAGTTTTCACGGGGGCGTTCATGCGGCATTCCTCCAGTCGAGCACCATCTTCAGGCAGGATGAATCGCCGAAGGCCGTGCGGTAGGCGTCACCGGCGTCGGCCGGGCGGGCATGGTGGGTGATGATCCCGTCGAGCGACAGGCGGCCGGCCTCGATCAGGGCCGACACGGACTCAAGGTCGCTCGGGCGCCATTCGGCGGCGACGCGGAAGCGGGCTTCGCGCATGAAGGCCGGCGGGAAGGCGAAGGAGACGCGCTCGGCATAGAAGCCGCCCAGCGCGATCTCGCCGCCGCGGGCGATCCGCGCGACGAGGCTGTCGAAGATGCCGCCGTCGCCGGAGAGGTCGAGGATGCGGTGATAGTCGCGGCGCGGATCGGCGTCCGGGGCGACGACCGCGTAGGGGACGTCGCCGGCGCGGCGGGCGGGATCGGTCTCCCAGACGGTGGGGACGCGGCCGCCGGTGGCGAGCACGATGCGCGCTGCCAGGCGACCGAGCGCGCCATGGCCGACGATGAGTTCCGGCGGGCGGCAATTGTCGGGCGAGACGGCGTGCCAGGCGGTGGCGGCAAGCGCCAGGAGCACGGCCTCGTCGCCGATGGCGGGGGAAACGGGCAGGGTGCGGCGGCCGGGGACGACGATGCGCGAGGCCGCGCCGCCGAACAGTCCGCGAACCGGGCCGTAGCAATTGGCGCCGGGCACGAAGACCCGCTCGCCGACGCGGCGCGTCGACTGAGGACCAGCCTCGGCGATGATCCCGACGGTTTCGTAGCCGGGAACCAGCGGATAGGCCATGCCGGGGAATTCGGGCATGCGGCCGGAGAAGAGCAGTTTCTCGGTCCCGGTCGAAATGCCGCTGCGCTCGACTTCGACGACCACGTCCTCGTGGTTCGGATCGGTTAGATCGAGTTCCGCGAGTGCGATGCGCCCGGGGCTCTCGAGAACGACGGCCTGTGACCGCATCCCGTCCTCCTTGCCGCCGGTCTGGCCCGGCGGTCTGCTGTATGTGTCATCTTATATTTACATTGATCGGTGTCAAATGAAATGTACATTGATGCGTGTCATGCCTGTGCGCAAAGCACGCGCACCAGAAGCGGGGTCGCGGTCGCCTGCTCCCGGATGCGGAGGAAACCGGCTGTTTTCGCCAGCCGCGCGATCTCGTCGAACCGGCGCGCCCGGCCCTGGCGCATGGCCAGCAGGTAGAAGCCGAAATAGGCGTGGCCGGCGCGTTCCGCGCCCGGCGTTCCAGCCATCGGTTCGGCGACGACCAGCGTGCCGCCCGGCGGAAGCGCCTTGCGAATCGCGCAGAGGATCGCGAGCGCCCTCGCGTCGTCATGGTCGTGCAGAACGCGGTTGAGCGTGACGATGTCGGCGCCCATCGGCAGCGGTTCGCGGAAAAGGTCCACCTCGTGCAGGCGGATGCGCGCGGCGAGACCGCGGGCAGCGAGACTGTCGCGGGCGAGGGCCACGACGTCGGGCAGGTCGGCCAGAATGAGGCCGATACTCGGGACCCGGCGGGCGACGGCGGCCACGAAGGCGCCCGTGCCACCGCCGACATCCATCAGCCGGTGATGCCGCGACAGCGGCAGGGCGTCGAGCACTTCGTCGGCGACGAAGCCCTGCGAGGTTTCCATCAGCCGCGAATAGTCCGCTGCCTCGTCCGCCTCTGCGGGATCGCGGGCGGCATAGCTCCAGAACCGCGAGAGCGACGTCTCGCCCTGGCTGGCGAGCAGAGCGACGGGATCACGCAGATCGTCGTAGAGGAGGGCATGGTGCTCGATCATGCCGGTGACGCCGTCGTTTCCCACGAGCGCCGCACCGAGATCGCCCAGCGCCCAGCGTCCGTCGCCGCGCCGGCGCGCGAGCTTCAGGGCCGCCGCCGCGTCGAGCAGTCGCTCTGCGCGGTCGGGTGACAATCGCGTGTGCGCCACGATCTCGTCGAGGGTTCGCGGCGCGGCATGCAGATGGACGGGAAGCCGCAGCCTGACGAAGGCGGACAGAACCTGCGAATAGACGAAACCGGCCGTCAGGTCGAAGAGCTCGCCGGCGGCGCGCCGCGCTATGAAGCGTGTCGGGAGAAAGCGGGCCGCGAATCGCCGGAAACGCGGATCGGCGATGCGCCGGGCCTTCCAGTCATGGAAGGCATCAAGGAAGCTTCCCGCGCGGCCGGTCGTCTCCGGGCGATTGGCGACGGGACGCGCCTGGTCAGCCGTCGGAACCGCCGCGGCGTCGCGGGCGAAGGTGTCGCCGGGCCGGGCGGGCGCGGTCATGCCGCGACCCGCGCAGCCTCCCGCGGCAGGAAGCGCGAGGCCTGGGCGTGGATCTGCGCCTTGAGCGCTGCCTGACCGGGGCAGGACGGCACGGAATCGGCTGCCTCCTCGACGAGTTCCCTCAGCCGACGGGCCGCTCCGGCGACGCCGAGCTGATGCACCATGTTCGGCCGTCCGAGTGCCTCGTCCTGGCCGATCGGCTTGCCGATCTCGGCCTGCGTGCACAAGACGTCGCGGATGTCGTCTGCCACCTGGTAGGCCTCGCCGAGACAGAAGCCCAGCGCGCCCCACGGCTCGGCCGGATGGCCCGCAGCCGCGGCGCCCGCCATGGACGCCCCGGCAAACAGCGATCCTGTCTTGGCGCGCTGATAGGCCACGAGGTCCGGCGAGGGTTCGCTTTCCCAGGCCTGGCCGGCGACGATGCCGTTCGGCGCGCCGACCGCCCTTGCGACGACGATGGCCAGCGCGGCCGAGCGCAGCGGATCGGCGATGGCCGCCATAGCCACCGTTTCGAAGGCGAGCACGATGAGCCCGTCTCCCGAGAGCAGCGCGATCTGCTCGCCAAATGCCACATGCACGGAGGGTTTTCCGCGCCGCAGGCCGGCATTGTCGAAGCAGGGCATGTCGTCATGCACGAGCGAGGCGCAGTGCAGAAGCTCGATGGCGGACGCGGCGGCGGAGGAGAGGACCGGCTTGTCGTCGCCGCAAGCGGCGGCGATCGACAGGGTCAACCGGGGTCGAATGCGCTGACCTCCGGGAAAGACCGCGTGCTGCATGGCGGCAGCGATCTTCGGGGGTGCCGCGGCTCCGCAGGATCGCGCCAGCGCATGGCGCAGGCTTTCCTCGATCCGGTGCGATGCATCGTCTTCAGGCATGGGGGCACCTTTCCTGTGTAACGAAGTTTGGACTACATTGCCTGTAAAAAATAGTTTACACAAGGCTATGTCGACCGTCCCTGTCCGGAAGCCTTCCAGTGCCATCGCGCGCCGCATCGTCGTCGTCGGCGCGGGGGTGGGCGGTCTCGTCTCCGCGATGCTGCTCGCCGCACGCGGGTTCGACGTCACGGTGCTGGAGAAGGACGCTGCGCCGGGCGGCAAGCTGCGCGTGGTCGAAGCGGCGGGCCGACAGGTCGATTCCGGCCCGACCGTCCTCACCATGCGCGCGATATTCGAGCGCGCCTTCGCCGATGCGGGGCAGGTCTTCGCCGCATCAGTGCCGACCACGCGGGCGGATATTCTCGCAAGGCACTGGTGGCCGGACGGGTCGTGGCTCGATCTCCACGCCGATGTCGAACGCTCCGCCGACGCGATCGGCGACCTTGCGGGCTCACGCGAAGCGAAAGCCTACCGGGCCTTTCACGCCCGCACGGCCGAAGTCTTCGACACGCTCGACGCGTCCTTCATGCGCGAACCCGAACCCGGCATGCCAAAGCTCGTCGCGTCGGGCGGCATCGGGGGGCTCGCGGCGCTTTCCCGAATCCGTGCCTTCTCGTCGCTCTGGCAGGTGGTGTCGTCGCATTTCCGCGACGAGCGCCTGCGGCAGCTGTTCGGCCGATACGCCACCTATTGCGGCTCCTCGCCCTTCGCCGCCCCCGGCCCGCTGATGCTGGTCGCCCATGTCGAGCAGGCCGGCGTCTGGATGGTCGATGGCGGCATGCGCCGGCTGGCCGAGGGACTCGCCACCGGCGCGCGCGGGGCAGGGGCCGAGATCCGATGCAATGCGGCTGTCGCCGAGATCATGCTGCGCGGCGGCAGGCCTTGCGGCGTACGCCTCGCCGATGGCGAGGAGATCATGGCCGACGCGATCGTCTTCAACGGCGATCCGGCGGCGCTTGCGGCGGGCCTGCTTGGCGAGGATGCACGGATCGCGGTCGCGCCGTTCGCACCTTCAGAACGTTCGCTGTCGGCGCTCACCCTGTCGATGGTCGCCGGTGTCGGCGATTTTCCGCTGACCCGGCACGGCGTCTTCTTCTCGGGCGACTACCGCGCCGAGTTCGACGCCATCTTCAGGCAGCGGCGCCTGCCCGCCGACCCGACCGTCTATCTGTGCGCGCAGGACCGCGCGGACGTCGATGCGTCGCGGGGGGGTGCAGAGCGCCTGTTCGCCATCATCAATGCGCCGGCCTCGTCCGGGACCACGCCGCTCGGCAGGGAGGAGATCGCGACATGCATCGAGGCGGCGAAGAGGCGGATGGCGCAGGCGGGACTGGGACTCTCGGTGGAGGACATGCGCGTGACGACGCCCGCGGAGTTCCACCGGCTCTTTCCGGCAACGGGCGGTGCTCTCTACGGCCGAGCCTCGCACGGCTGGGCGGCGTCCTTCCAGCGGCCGATGGCGAGGAGCCGCATTCCGGGGCTCTACCTGGCGGGCGGAGCGGTGCATCCGGGGCCCGGCCTGCCGATGGCGGCGCTGTCGGGCCGGCACGCGGCGGATCTGCTGACCCGCGACTGCGCTTCGACGGCGACGTTCCGCCCGGCGGCTATGCGTGGTGGTATGTCGATGCGACGAGCGACGACGGACGCCATGCGCTGACCGTCATCGCCTTCGTCGGCAGCGTCTTCTCGCCCTACTATGCCCGGGCGCGGCAACGCGGCGCGGCGGATCCGCTGGACCACGTGGCGATCAACGCCATCCTCTACGGCGCCGGCCTCGGGCGCTGGGCGATGACCGAGCGAGGGGCGGGATCGGCGGAGCGGCGGCCCGACCGCCTGACGATCGGCCCGAGCGGCATGCGCTTGGAAGGCAGGCTGCTGGTCATCGACATCGACGAGTGGGCGTTCCCGCTGCCGCGCCGCATGGTCGGCCGCATCGAGATAGACCCGGGTCCGGTCTTCCACGCCGTCCACGACCTCGACGCGGAGGGGCGTCACCGCTGGCGTCCGGTCGCGCCGCGCGCGCGCGCCACGGTCGCCTTCGACGCGCCCCGCCTGTCATGGCGCGGCTCGGCCTATGTCGACATGAACGCCGGCGACGAACCGATCGAAACCGCCTTCCGAAGCTGGACATGGTCGCGAACCGCCGCGTCGAACGAGACGACGATCTTCTACGACATCGAGCCGCGCCGCGGGGGCGCCCGCTCGATTGCGCTCGCCTATGGCCAGGATGGCGTCATCGAGACGGTGGAGCCGGAGCCGGCGCGGGCGCTGCCCGGCACGTTGTGGCGAGTCGGGCGGTCGCTGCGGTCGAGGATGGAACCGGCCGACGTGCGTACCTTCGAGGACACGCCCTTCTACACCCGCACCGGGTGCATGGCGGGGACCTCGGAACGTCGGGAGCCGACGATCTGCGAGAGCGTCGATCTGGACCGCTTCGCCGCGCCCTGGGTGCGGATGCTGCTGCCGTTCCGGATGCCGCGGCGGCGGTGAGCGGGCCGTCGCCTCAGGCGGGGCGCGAATCGCGGTCGTCGGACGAGGGCGGGTCGGCGTCCGTTTCCGCCCGCTTGCGCTCGGCCTCGCTCGCCAGGCGCGCGCGCTCGATGCGCTCGCGTTCGTAGCGACGCAGATTGCGCAACTCGCGAACACCGAAGACCAGCGCCAGCCCGAGCACCAGAACCAGTTCGAAGAGGATGATGTAGCCCGAACTCACGACCGCCGGCCGCGCGCCTCGCCGACCGTGCCGAGGCGGTCGGCGGGAGATCGCTGGAAGGAATGCAGCAATTCCAGCATGCGGGTGGTGCGCGCCTCGATACGCCACCAGGGCGGGGTGGCGTGGCTGCGCGGCGGCTGGGGCGACGCCATGACGGCGCGGATCATGAAGCGCGCCTCGGGCAGCGCGGGCCAGGCCGAGGGCGGCGAATCCGGATAGCGCTGGCCGATCGCTTCCGCGACGAGGGCGAGCTTGCGCGACCGCGACACAACGGATCGCGACGCGACCGGGTCGATGCCGCCCGCCACGCCGCGTCCGATCTCGCGGTAGAGCAGCCTTGCGGACGCGATCCCGGTGCGCCCCGCCGCCGGCAACGCGGCGATGCCGGCAAGCGAACTGTCGTAAAGCCGCTCTGCCTCGGCGAGAAGCTCCGACACCACGGCGCGGACGCCCGGGCCGTAGACCGGTTGATGCAGGAAGCGGCGCGGATCGACGCCCTGCGCGGCCATGCGGTCGAGCGGCAGATAGATCCGGCCCTGGGCGGCGTCCTCGCCGATGTCGCGGCAGATGTTGGTGAACTGCATGGCGACGCCGAGGTCGCAGGCGCGGGCGAGAACGGCCGGCTGCCGGCGGTCCATGATCAGCGTCATCATGACGCCGACCGATCCCGCCACGCGCATGGCGTAGCCGCGCAGGTCGGCGAGCGTCTCGTAGCGGCGACCCTGGGCGTCCCAGGCGAGGCCTTCGAGCAGCGCGTCGGGAATTGCACGGGGGATGGCGAAGGCGGCCACGACGTCGGCGAAGGCGCGCTCGATGGTGTTTTCACCGGGATGCCCGGAGTAAACCCGGTCGAGCAGCCGGGCCATCTCCTCCACCGCGCGAAGCCCGCCATCCTCGCGGTCGATGCGGTCGTCCGCCATGCGGCAGAAGGCATAGACGGCGTAGGCCGGCTCGCGCAGTTCGACCGGGAGCAGGAGCGAGGCGAGGTGAAAGGATTTCGATCCCTGCCGGATCGCATGGCGGCAGGCGGCGCAGTCGGCAGGGGTGGAATAGAGCCTAGTGAACGAAGGCGCTGGCATGAGGTACGATCCCGTCGAGAATTCTGGCCGAGGACAGGACGCCGGGCAGTCCGGCGCCCGGATGCGTGCCCGCGCCGACGAGGAAGAGGTTCTCCACCGTCTCGCTCCTGTTGTGCGGGCGGAACCAGGCGCTCTGCGTCAGCACCGGCTCGAAGCCGAAGCCGGCGCCACGCTCCGACAGGTAGTCGTCGCGGAAGTCGACCGGCGAGATCACGTGCGAGGTGACGATCCGGTGCGAAAGGCCGGGGAGAATGGTCTCCTCGAGCCGCCGCTCGATCGCTTTTCGCCGCCGTTCGGTCTCGACCGACCAGTCGATCGCGCCGTCGAGATTGGGGACTGGCGTCAGCGCGTAGAAGGCATCGCAGCCGGTGGGGGCGACGTTCGGATCCGACGCGCTTGGCCGATGCAGGTAGATCGAGAAGTCGTCTGTCAGGCGCTTGCGCTCGAAGATGTCCTCGATCAGGCCCTTGTAGCGCGGACCGAGCAGGATCGTGTGGTGGTGGACGTCGTCGCGGTGGCCCTCGACGCCGAAGTACCAGACGAGCAGTCCCATCGAATGGCGGGCGCGGGTGAGCCGGCGGTCGCTCCAGCGCCGCGGCGCCGCCTTGTCGAGCAGTGTTCCGTAGGTCGTGGCGGTATCGGCGTTGGAGATGACGAGATCGGCGGCGATACGCTCGCCCGTCGAGAGGAGAACCCCGGTCGCGCGCGCCCCTTGCGTCTCGATGCGGGCCACATCCGCCCGCGTGCGCACCGTTCCGCCCAGCGTTTCGACCAGACCCGCGAGACCGTCGACCAGCCGGCCGACGCCACCGATCGGATAGTGCACGCCCCAGCGCCGTTCGAGGTCGGGAATGAGGCAGTAGATGGCCGGCGCCCGAAACGGATTTCCGCCGATGAGGAGGGGGTGGAAGGAGAGCACCGTGCGCAACTTCGGCGAACGTACGAAGGTCGACACCAGTCCGTGGACGCTGCGCCAGCCCTGCAGGCGCAGGAGATCGGGCGCGATGCGCAGCATGTCGGCGAAGGAGGAGAAGGGCTTGTGACCGAGTTCCTCGAAGCCGATGCGGCAGATCTCGCGCGCCTTGGCCATGAAGCGGTCCCAGCCGGCGACGTCGTCCGGGGCGACGCGGGCGACCTCGCGGCGCATGGCGTCGGTGTCGCGGAAACAGTCGACATGCGAACCGTCGTCGAAGCGAATGCGGTAGAAGGGGTCGAGCGGACGCAGATCGACCTCGTCGGCCATGCGGCGGCCGGCAAGCGTCCAGAGTTCCTCGAACAGGAAGGGCGCGGTGACGATCGTGGGACCGCGATCGAAGGTGAAGCCGTCCTGCTCGAGCACGGATGCCCGGCCGCCGATCCGCTCCAGCCGTTCCAGAATCGTGACGCGGAACCCGCGCGCGCCGAGCCGGACGGCGGCGGCAAGCCCGCCGAAGCCCGAGCCGATGATGACCGCGTGCGGTCTGCTGTCCGTTTGATCGGTCGGGCGGTTGGCATCCGGGCGTGTCAACATAAGTAGACACTACGTCATGTCTTCTCGAATAACAAAGAGAATCGTCAGAGGAGGCCGAGCGCGGCGGCGCGGCGCACGAGAAGGGCGGCGAATTCGGCTGGCCGCTCCTCGTGCGCCAGATGGCCGCCCCAGGGCAGGCGCAACACCTCGCCATTGGGCGCGAGGGCGGCGAGTTCCGACGCGTCGGCGGGGGGAACGGCCCTGTCGCCCGCCGCGGCGACGAGGAGCAGCGCGGTGTCGAGGCGCCTCAGCCGCGCGGGCATGTCGTCGAGATCCCACGAGGCCATCATGCCGAGCGTCGCCTCGACGTGACCGGCGGTCTGGAACAACCGCTCGTAGAGGGCGATGCCGCGCGAATCGATCCGGGAGCCGGTGTTTTCGAGCAGCCGCGCGGTCGCGCCCGGCGCGCGTGCGCGCCAGGAAAACAGTCGTGGCGCAAGGGGATTGAGGAACAGAAGCTTCGCTAGCGGCGAAAACAGCCCGGCGCGGCGGATCGGCTTCAAGGCACCGTTGATCGACACGATCAGGCGCGGCGCGGAAAGCGATTCGATTGCCATCTGGACGGCAATGGCGGCACCTGCCGAATGTCCGACCATGATGGCGGGCTCGACCTTCAGTTCGGCCAGCAGCGCGGCCACGCGCACCGCCATTCCCCGCAAGGACAGGCCGGCCGCGGGCGGCATCGAGGTGAAGCCGTGTCCGGGCAGGTCGGGGGCAACGACCGTGAAACGATCGGCCAGCAGGGGCAGGAGGTCACGCCAGCTGTGGGTGGCAGCGCCGGTGCCGTGCAGGAGGACGACGACGGGCCCTTCGCCCATGACCTGGACGTGCCAGCGCAGCCCCGCCGCCGAGACGAAGCGGCTGGCGGCGCGGTTCGGCCAGTCGCGGCCCTCCCGGTTCCAGTCCGGCCGGTCCATCGAGGCGATCCTTCAGCCGGCGAGACGCCCGGCGAGCGTGCGCGAAATGCCCCGCCCGTCTCCGCGCGGCAAGGGCTGATACTCCGCGCCGAGGCGACCGGCAAGCGCGGCCAGCCCCGGCTGCGGTCGGGCCGCGGTGTCGATGACGA
This sequence comes from Mesorhizobium sp., assembly GCA_046292285.1. Classification (GTDB taxonomy): domain Bacteria; phylum Pseudomonadota; class Alphaproteobacteria; order Rhizobiales; family Rhizobiaceae; genus Aquibium. Next base: position 17,373 of record JBKBRJ010000048.1, read on the forward strand.
GGCTCGTCAGATTGCGCGACCGGAAGCGCCGCGCCGCGCGATCGGCATCCTCCAACGCTCCCGCTCGACCCGGAACGCCGCCGAAGCCGATGTTGGGACGCCCGTCGGTCAGGAAGACGGTCAAGGCCTGGCGGCCCGCGCGCGCCACGCCTTCCGCCAGCGTCCCGGCCGCGAGGATGGCATCGGCGAGCGGCGTGCCGCCGCCGCCCGGCAGGCCGGCGAGGGCGCGCTTGGCCCTGACCAGCGACCGGGTCGGCCGCAGGACGATTTCGGCACTGGCGCCGCGAAAGGCGATCAGCGCCACCTCGTCGCGGCGGCGGTAGCTTTCGGCCAACAGCAACTCGACCGCGCCCTTTGCCTCGGCGAGCCGCGCGGCGGCGGCCGATCCCGACGCGTCGACCACGAAGAGCACGGTGGTGCCTTGCGGCTCGCGCCGACGCAGGTAGCGGAAATCGGACGCGAGCACCCGGATCGGGGCCTGTTCGGGGGGCTTGCGCGCGCCGCTCGTTTCGCCGGGTTCGACCGTCGCCTGCCGGCGGATGGCCTGCCATGGGACCGCAGCCCGCAGCGTCGCAAGGACGCTGGGCCGCGCGCCGGGAAAGGGCGGGCGCGGCGTTGTTCCGACGACCGGTCCCCTGCGTCCGGCATTGGCCGGGGCGCCAGCGCCGCCGTGGCCGCGCCGCGCGCCGTGCTTGCCGGCCGCAGCTTCGAGAAGGCCCGGCGGCAGGACCGCGGCGGCAGCTTCGAGCACGATGTCCGCCAGCGCGCCGTCGTTGGCCGTGTCCTCTTCGGGCTTTCGCTGTTCCGCCGGGGGCGGCGGTTCGGGCGCCCGCTGGCGCTGCATCGTTTCCGCGATCCGGTCGGGGCTGAGTACGAGGACTAGCGCGCGTGCGGCATCCCCGGCCTCGACGCGCCGCGACCCGCGCAGCGCGGCGCAGGCCCGCGCCGCGCCGAGGAGAAACTGCGTGCGTCGCGGCGACACGCTTGCGGTGAGATGCACGAGCGCGGCGAGCATGTCGTCGTCGACCTCGACCGTGCGGAGACTTTCCCGCGCCTTCCGGACCTGCTCGACCGCGTCTTCGTCCGGCGAGGATGGAAGGCTGGAGACGAGCGACAGGTCGATGACGATCCCGAGGCGTTCGGCGAGCGCGGGCGCAATCGTTTCGCCGGGCTCGGCGCCTTCGTCGAGCGCGATGAATGTGAAGGCCGCTGGAAGATCGGTGGAAAAGCCGTCCCGCTCGATCCGGACAGCGCCTCGATCGAGCGCGGCGCCGATCACCGCCGTCTGGCTGCCTTCGATGCGTTCGGCCATGGCGGCGACGAGCAGGCCGCCATGCGCGGCGACCAGCAGACCAGCGTCGAGGATCGGGCGACCGGCGCCGAGCGTCGCGGCGACGTCGAGGCCGCCCGCCAGTCGCGCCGCGTCGCAGCCGGGGGGAAGCCGACGACGCGGCGCGCCCTCGGGAAACAGGGACATGGCGAAGGCAAGCCACCGATCCCGCACGGGACCCGCGCGCGCCCGCACATGAGCGCCTTTCAGCCCGTTCGAATCGATCGCCAGCAGCTGCGCGGCGAGGAGTGCGCCCGGCCACGGATCGGCTCGATCCGGATCACCGGCCAAACCCGATTCGGGTTCGTCCTTCATTGCAGGCCGAGCTCGGCCAGCGCGCGTTCGATGCGGACGGTGGAGCCGGCTTCATCGAGCGGATCGCGGCGGAGGCGGTGGCGCAGCGCGGAGGGGGCGACCGCGGCCACTTCCGCCTCCGTGATCGCCTTCCGGCCGTCAAGGGCGGCTGCGGCGCGGGCGGCGCGCAGGAGCGTGAGTTCGCCACGAAGGCCATCGACGCCGAGGGACAGGCAGAGGCGGGTTGCGAATTCGAGGGCCGAATCGGGGGTTTCGATGTCGGCGATGCGGCGCCGGGCGGCGGCGATGCGCGCGCGCAGCTTCGCGTCCTGCTTCTCCCAGTCGCGGGAGAATCCTTCCGGGTCGCGGTCGAAACGGTCGCGGCGGCGCACGACCTCGATGCGCTCGGCGACCGCCTTCGGTGAACTCACCTCAACCGACAGGCCGAAACGGTCGAGCAGTTGCGGGCGCAATTCGCCCTCCTCGGGATTGCCGCTGCCGACGAGGACGAAGCGCGCCGGGTGGCGCACCGACAGGCCGTCGCGCTCGACCAGATTAACGCCGGAGGCGGCCACGTCGAGCAGCAGGTCGACCAGATGATCCTCGAGCAGGTTGACCTCGTCGATGTAGAGGAAACCGCGATGGGCGGCCGCCAGGAGGCCGGGCTCGAAGGCCTTTTCTCCGCGCGCGAGCGCCTTTTCGAGGTCGAGCGCACCGGCGACCCGGTCCTCGGTGGCGCTGAGCGGCAGGTCGACGACGGGGACCGGCACCTTCCGGGCGCGCCGTGCCGGCGCCCCGTTGCGGCAGGACGGGCACAGCCTGGCGGGCTCGGCCGGATCGCAATTGTAGCGGCAGTCGCCCGCAACCAGCATCGGCGGCAGCAGCCGCGCCAGGCCGCGCACGGCCGTCGACTTGCCGGTCCCACGATCACCGAAGACGAGGATGCCGCCGATGGTCGGATCGACCGCCGCGAGCATCAGCGCGCGCTTCATCTCGTCCTGTCCGACGATGGCGGAGAACGGATAGGTGACCGGCGATAGTCCAGTTTGATTTACGAATGAGTATGTCAACTCAATCCACCTTTTTCGCATTCAAAGCATGGCGGCGTCCCGATATCAATGATAATTGTCAGCGCGGAAGGGTTGACTGTCCACGAGAGCGGACAGCTCCATCTTGACCGGCCCGACGTTTCGCCTAAGTGACCCGGGTGAAGGGCCATTCTCTGGGAGGTATAGAATGACGCGTTTCATCCGCATCGGTCTCGCTGGCGCCCTGCTGGCGGCTACGCCGGCCATGGCGTTCGCACAGGATCTCGCCAAGGGCGAGGCGATCTTCAAGCGCTGCGCCACGTGCCACGGAATCGGCGACGCCAAGAAGCCGGTCGGCCCGAGCCTCAACGGCGTGATCGGCCGGACAGCCGGCACGGAAGAGAGTTTCCTGAAGAAATATTCGAAGGCGATGGTCGCGGCGGGCGAAGGCGGCCTCGTGTGGACCCCGGAGAACATCGCCGAGTACATCACCGACCCGAAGAAGAAGGTGCCCGGCAACAAGATGGCCTTTCCCGGCCTCAAGAAGGAAGACGAGCGCGCCGACGTGATCGCCTATATCTCGCAGTTCTCGCCGGACGCAGCCGCCGAGGGCGGCGCCGCCGAAGCGGGTGAGGGCGAAGCGGAGGCCGCAAAACCCGCCGCCCAGTAGCCGCGGCACGATTTTCAATGGACATTGACTGTTCTTGATGTCAATCTAAATTGACAATCGGTGCAGGCGGTTCCATCGACGGCAGCCGTCCGGCGACACCGTTACGGCGACGGGCATCCGCGCGTCGCACGGGAGGCAAGCATGGACAGGCCCGCCACTCCACTGCTGGACGGTATTGTCGACACCGCAGACCTGCGAGGCATGAGCGACCATGCACTCGAACGCCTCGCGGGCGAGTTGCGGGCGGAAACGATCTCGGCAGTATCGGTCACCGGCGGCCATCTGGGCGCCGGGCTCGGGGTGGTCGAGTTGACGGTGGCCATCCATGCCGTGTTCGACACGCCGCGCGACCGGCTGATCTTCGACGTCGGGCACCAGTGCTATCCGCACAAGATCCTGACCGGGCGGCGCGACCGCATCCGCACGCTGCGCAAGGGTGGGGGCCTGTCCGGCTTCACCAAGCGCTCGGAAAGCCCGCACGATCCGTTCGGTGCGGCGCATTCCTCGACGTCGATGTCGGCGGGACTGGGCTTCGCGGTTGCGCGCGAACTGGGGCAAGACGTCGGCGACGTGATCTGCGTCATCGGCGACGGCGCGCTGTCGGCGGGCATGGCCTACGAGGCGATGAACAATGCCGGGCACCTCGGCAAGCGGCTGATCGTCATCCTCAACGACAACGACATGTCGATCTCGCCTCCGGTCGGCGCGATGTCGAAGCATCTTGCTAGACTCTACGCGGGCGAGCCCTTCCAGGACCTGAAGGCGGCGGCGAAGTCAGCGGTTTCGCGGCTGCCGCCGCCGCTGCGCCGGGGCGCCGAGCGGGCGAGGGGGCTGGTCAAGGGCTTCGTGTCCGGCGGTTGCCTGTTCGAGGATCTCGGCTTTTCCTATGTCGGGCCGATCGACGGCCACGACATGGGAACGCTCCTCCAGGTCCTGCGCACGGTCCAGCAGCGCGCCGACGGGCCGACGCTGATCCATGCGATCACGCGCAAGGGCAAGGGCTATCCGCCGGCCGAGAAGGCGGCCGACAAGTATCACGGCGTCGCGCGCTTCGACGTGGCGACCGGCGTACAGGCGAGCGCGCCCGCCGGCGCGCCGTCCTACACCAAGGTGTTCGCCAACGCCCTGATCGCCGAGGCCGAGTCCGATCCGCGCCTGGTGGCGATCACGGCCGCGATGGCCAGCGGCACCGGACTGGATGCCTTCCAGAAGCGCTTTCCCGACCGGTTCTTCGACGTCGGCATCGCGGAACAGCATGGCGTCACCTTCGCGGCCGGCCTCGCGGCGGCCGGAATGCGGCCGTTCTGCGCGATCTACTCGACATTCCTGCAACGCGCCTACGACCAGGTGGTGCACGACGTCGCGCTGCAGCGGCTGCCGGTGCGGTTCGCGATCGATCGGGCCGGGCTGGTCGGCGAGGACGGGCCGACCCATGCGGGGTCCTACGATCTCGGCTATCTGTGCAACCTGCCCGATTTCGTGGTGATGGCCGCCGCCGACGAAGCCGAACTGATGCACATGGTGGCGACCGCGCACGGCATCGACGATCGGCCATCGGCCTTTCGCTATCCGCGCGGCGCGGGCCGCGGCATTCTCCTGCCGGAGCGCGGCGAGCCTCTGGCGATCGGGCGTGGACGCATCATCCGGGAAGGCACGACCGCCGCGATCCTGTCGCTCGGCGGGCGGCTCGGCGAATGCCTGGCGGCGGCGGACGACCTGTCCCGGCGAGGCGTCTCGACGACGATCGCCGATGCGCGTTTCGCCAAGCCGCTCGACCGCGACATGATCCTTCGGCTGGCGCGCGACCACGAGGTGCTCGTCACCGTGGAAGAGGGCGCGGCAGGCGGCTTCGGCGCGCATGTGCTGCATCTGCTGGCTGCGGCCGGCGTGCTCGATCGTGGCCTTCGCATCCGGACGATGACGCTGCCCGACCGCTTCGTCGAGCACGACAAGCCGGAGGCCATGTATGCCGATGCGGGGCTGAACGCGCCGCATATCGCCGCAACGATTCTGGATTGCCTCGGGCTTGCGGAGCGGCGGCTCTATCCGGTGCTTGCGCTGGCGCCCGCGGCCTGAGCGACCCCGGAAGGTTCAGGCGGCGTGCGGGTTCATGCGCCAGACGGTCAGGTTCAGCATGGCTGCGATCGAGACCCAGACGAGGTAGGGCAGGAAGAGGAGTCCTGCCCAGACGGATACCGGCCAGGCGAGAAGGATGAAGGCCGCAATCGACAGCCACAGCAGGCTCACGTCGATCAAGGCCAGATCCATGCGCCGGCGGCCGAAGAAGAGCCACGACCAGGCGCCGTTGAGCACGAGCTGCAGCCCCCAGAAGACGATCGCGCCACCAAAGCCGACCTGACGCCAGACGAGCCAGCCGGCCAGCGCGATCATGATGTAGAGCGCGGTCCAGACGACGGGGAAGGCCCAGTTCGGCGGCGTCCACGAGGGTTTCGCAAGCGCCTCGTACCAGGCGCCCGGCTGGAAGATCGCGCCCGTTGACGCCGTGGCGACGCAGAAGACGACGAACACGAGAAGTGACCAGTCCAGCATGAGGCGGCTCCGTCGCGGCAGATGTCATAAAGACATAGCGCGGGAGTTGCGCCGCGCAAGCGGTCACGCGCGCGCGGGACTGGCCTAGGCAGTGCCGTCGGCGCCTTCCTCGGCATCCACGGCGCCGACGACGAGGCGGTAGACCCGGGCGATCTCGGCCAGGAGGCCAAGGCGCACGAGCTCGCGCACCGCCTCCGATCGGTCGCCGACCCGGTTCGCCGAACGCCATCCCTCGAGGGCGGCATACTGCTCTTCCGTGAAGGTCACTTCCACGCGCCGCTGTGCGGGACGGACATTGATGCCGTCCAGGCGATCGTTGCCGATGCCATCGTGATAGGCGGTCACGGCACCTTCTCCCTCATTCGCCGCACGACGCTTCCGGATCATGCCGAAAAGCGCTGGAACGGCTCCTCCGAATTCGCACCATAGTGTGGTTGGCGTCACGGCTCCATTTCGGAAAAACGCTTACGTGGAAGATACCTATGCCGGCAGTTCTCGGATCGAGGAACGGCTGGGCGACGTCAGCGCATCATCCGGATGAGATCGGAGAGTCCGCGCGCCTCAAGCTTTTCGCGAATGCGGGAGCGGTGGATCTCGACGGTCCGCTGGCTGATGCCCAGGCGGTCCGCGATGGCCTTGTTGGTTTCGCCCAGCACAAGATGATCGAGCACCTCGCGTTCGCGCTGGGTCAGCCGCGCGAGGCGCTCGGCGACTTCGTCCGGCGGGAGCGGCAAAGGCTGGCGATTCGCGATCACGTCGGACGCAAGCGCGATCGCAGCGAGAATCTGGGCTTCCGTCCCCGGCTTCTCGATGAAGTCGATCGCGCCCGCCTTCATGGCGGCGACCGCGACGGGTACGTCGCCGTGACCCGTCAGCATGACGATCGGGATCGGGTCGCCGCGGTCGCGCAGCAGACGCTGCAGTTCCGTCCCGCTCATGCCGGGCATGCGCAGGTCGAGGAGCAGGCACTCGACCGGCGTGCGCTGGCCGCTGTCGAGGAAGGCCTGTGCGGAACCGTGCAGCACGACCTCCTGGCTGTGCGCGACGAGCAGGGCGCGCATGGAATCCAGCACCGACGGATCGTCGTCGACGATGTGGACGCGCAGCCGTTCAGTTCGCCAGGGCATGACCGGCGCTCCTCATCGGCAGGGAGAAGACGATCTCGGCGCCCCGCGCCACCGGGCGCGACCAGATGCGGCCGCCATGCGCCTCGACGATGGAGCGGCAGAGCGACAGGCCGAGGCCCATGCCGCTGCTGGTCGAGGGCTGGAAGGCCTCGAACAGGCGGCCGGCGATCTCGGCGGGAATGCCATGGCCGGTGTCGCGCACCGCGACTTCGACGAAGGCGCCGTTGCGGCGGGCGGCGATCAGGAGGGTGCGAACCTCGCTGCCGCGCATCGCCGCGAGGCTGTTGCGCACGAGGTTGAGCACCACCTGGCCGATCTGGATCGGATCGGCCAGGACGAGCGGCGGCAGGCCGTTCAGATCGAATTCGACCAGCGGCCTTGGGTCATGGGACGCTGCGAAGGCAAGATCCACACCCTGCCGCACGACCTGCCTCAGGTCGATCGGCTCGGCGACGATTTCGCCCTGCGCGATGAAATTGCGCAAGCGCCTGACCAATTCGGCGGCGCGCAGCGATTCTCCCACCGCCCGTTCGATCAGGCCGGTCACTTCGGCGGGAATCGCGACGCCATAATTGCGCAACTCCTGCCGGCAGGCATTGACGTAGTTCGTGACGGCGGCGAGCGGCTGGTTCAACTCATGCGCCAGCGCGGAGGCGAGTTCGCCCATCGAACTGCGGCGCGCGGCGTCCAGCACCATCAGCTTCAGGCGCGCCTCCTCGGCCTCCGCCTGCTTCTGCGCCATCACCGCGGCGCGCTCGCGGTCGAGGCTGTTCAACGCAAAGAGCGCGCGGCGCAGGATCCGCAGCGCTTCGCGATCGCTGTCGGAGAACGGCTTGCTGCGGCCGCGCCGCTCCTCGCTCCACAGGTCGAAGGAGCCGCGCGGCGACAGCCGGACGGTACCGTCGACGCGCCTCTTTTCCAGCTTGTCGGGTTTGCCCGCCCACTTGATCGTATGTTCGAATTCCTCGCGCAGGAACACGAGGTAGTCTTCGCCGTCGTCGGAGAGTTCGAGGAAGGCAGCGCCGGAGGCGATGCTCCAGTAGATCGGCTCGAGTCCGAGCGCAGCGGGAACGTTGTCGAAGGTCGCCACGCCGTCGACGGGCTCATGGCCGAGCCGGCGGAGGTCGGGGAGGGGTTCGGGCGTCCTGCCGAAACGCCGCGTCGTGCCGCCGAGATTGAGCACCATGCCTTGCGCGCCGGCATGCAGCATCAGTTCGCTGGCGCTCCGGGCGATGAGGTCGGCGAGCGGCTGGCCGCCGCCCGCGGCGCGCTCGATCTCGAAGGCGGTGCGTTCGGCACGGATGCTCTGCCGCAACTGGGTCGCGTTCTCCAGGCTTTGCAGCAGCGCTGAGATCGTGCCGCCGAGAAGCTCGCAGAAGCGAAACCGGCTCCACGGGAGGTGCAAGGGCCCGTAGTGGTGGCAGGCGACCAGTCCCCAAAGGTCGTCATTGGCGATCAGCGAGATGGACATGGAGGCGCCGACACCCATGTTGCCGAGATACTCGACGTGGACGGGTGCCACCCCGCGCAACTTGCCATAGGTGAGGTCGATCGCGTCGCCGTTGGAGGCGTCGGCGATCGCGCCCCTGTGCGTCAGGATCGGCACGGGCGGAGCCATGATGTCCGGAATCGATCGGATCACGTTAAGGCGAAAGTGCCTGCGGGCCGGTTCGGGGATGTCCGACGCCGGGTAGTGGAGACCAAGGAAGCTGTCGTCCCGGACCGTGCTTTCGGCGATGACCTCTCCGTGTCCGTCCTCGGCGAAGCGATAGATCATCACGCGATCGAACCCCGTGACGTCCCGCAGGATCTGCGCGCTCGCCCGCGCGAGTTCGGTCAGGGTGTCGGGCTTGATGAGTTCGGAGATGATGCGCTGGCGCAGCAGATCCTCTTCCCAGACCGACGCGGGTCCGGGGTGAAAGGGGACGAATTCGAGCACGATGCGGCCGTCATGGCGATGCGGAAAGCATTCCAGCCGGCGCACGCCGTCGCGGGCGAGGACGTCGACGAACCACGGCTTCAGGAGGTCCGGCACGAGCGGGGGTCGCGCACGGGCATCGAGTTCGGCTGCCTGCGCCTCGCCGAGCAGCGTGGTGAGCGGCTTTGCCAGGAGTTCGCCCGGCGCATATCCGAGGAATTCGGCGCTGTTTGCGCTGACATGGTCGATGCGCAGGGTCGCTTCGTCCGCCGCGACCAAGGCGCCATGCGGCTGAACCGCGCCGATGAGGTGGATCGGCTCGGTGTCGCAGGCGGTCAGGTCGATCCGTTGCTTCAACGCTCAGGTCTCCCCTGCGGAGACGGAGATTCGAGCAACACATGTCGAGCTGGCGTTGGAAGCAGCACCGTCGACGGCCTTCATGGCATCCTCCCTGCGTGACCGCTTGGGGAATCTAGGCAAGCGGGGGTGTCAAGGCAATAGAATCAAGTTGACAGCGACCAGTGTCCGGCCGAAGACGGAACGCCCCGCAGACGTACGGCGATGCCGTGCGCATCCTGGCGACCGGCGCCACTGCGAAGAAAGCGATGTCGGGAAAAGAGAGCTTCCAGCGGGTCCTCGGAGAGGCCGATCCGGAGAGCATCGCGCGGATGGTCGCATTCGTCGCGGAGGTCGCCCTCGTCGTCGATCCGGAAGACCGCGTGCGCGACGTCGCCGCGTCGGGCAACCGGGACGCCCCCCTCGACACCTTGGCCTGGAAAGGGCGCCTGTTTACCGATCTCGTCGTACCGGAGAGCGCGGAGGCCGCGCAAACTCTTCTCGATGCCACCCGCGCGAACCGGCGTGGCGAAAGCCAGAAGATCGTCCACCCGTCGCCACATGGGCACGTGCCCGTCCGCTATTCGGCCACGGCCTACGGCAGCGAGGGCGATGTCATCCTGATCGGGTCGACCGCGCGAACCCACCGGCGCGCGGCGTGGTCTTCGGAAGACCTGTACCGGTCGCTCTGGGAGTTCGGCGCCGACGCCATGCTCGTCCTTGACGGCGGCACGGGCCAGATCCGCGACGGCAACCATGCGGCGGCCGCCATTCTCGGCGAAGGACCAGACGACCTGCGGTCGTTCAGGCTGGCAGACCTCTTCGATCCGGCATGGCGGGGCGAAGTCAGCGCCCGGCTGCGGGGCGTCCTCTCCTCGGGACGGTCCGACCGGATGATCGCCGTACCGAGGCGTGCCGACGCGACGCGGATCATTCTGACGATGGAACCCTCCCGCGGCGGCGAGCGTGGCCTGGTCGTGGCGCGCCTGCTGCCGGCCGAGGATGCCGACGCGGCCGACGGCATCGCGGCGTCGCTGCCGCAACTGATCCGCGAAAGCCCAGATCCGGTCGTGCTCATCGACCGTGGCGGGACGCTGGTGTGGACGAACGACGCCTTCCTCGAGGCTGTCGGCGCACCGGCGGCGCCGCTGGCGGTCGGGCAGCGGATCGACGAGTTCCTGCGGTCCAGGACCGAACCGGACATGTCGACGCTCCTGGAGACGACCGCCCGGCAGGGACGCGTCGCCGTCGAAGGGCTCTGGCTGGAAGGATTGTCGACCCCGGCGACCCCGGTGGATGCGATGCTCGTCGACGTTTCGGCGGGCAGTCTTCCCTGCTTCGGCCTCGTGCTGCGGATCAAGTCCGAATCCGACGACGCCCCGGCCGAGGCGGGGACGCGCCTCGACCTCACCGGTCTCACCGATCTCGTCGGTCGGACGCCGCTGAAGGATCTGGTCCAGAACACGACGGATGTGGTCGAGAAGATGTGCGTCGAGGCGGCCCTCCGGTTGACGGCGAACAACCGTTCCGCGGCGGCGCGCGCATTGGGGCTGAGCCGCCAGGCCTTCTATCTCAAGCTGAAGCGCTTCGGCCTCGGCGACCATCCGGAGGAGTGACGGCGGGAGACACTGGCGCGTGGCGCCGCACGTTTCCCGCTTGAATCGGCATCAGGCCCCGGTGACGCGCCAAAGGACGTCGCCGACATCGTCGGCAACGAGCAGCGAGCCGTCGGGGCCGATGGTGACGCCGACGGGGCGACCGTAGGAGTATTTCTCGTCCGGGGACAGGAAGCCCGAGAGGATGTCGCGCGAGGGGCCGGAAGGGCGGCCGTTCTCGAACGGCACGAAGATCACCCGGTAGCCCGAGAGCGTCGAGCGGTTCCAGGAGCCGTGCTGGCCGATCACCATGCCGTCGGGGAAGCCCGGCAGCGTACCCGCGGGCATCCAGCACAGGCCGAGCGAGGCCGTGTGGCCGCCGAGCGCGAAGTCGGGCGTGATCGCCCTGGCGACCATGGCGGGGTCCTGCGGCACGCGGTCGTCGACGATTCGGTTCCAGTAGCAGTAGGGCCAGCCGTAGAATCCGCCGTCGACCACCGAGGTCAGATAGTCGGGCGGGGTCTCGTCGCCCAGGCCGTCGCGCTCGTTGACGACCGTCCAGAGCACGCCGGTCGAAGGCTCCCATGCCAGGCCGACGGGATTGCGCAAGCCGGAAGCGAAGATGCGGTTCTGCCCGCTTGCGATGTCGTATTCGTAGATGGCGGCGCGACCTTCCTCGGCCTGCATGCCGTTGTCGCCGATGTTCGAAAGCGAGCCGACGCCGACATAGAGCCGCTTGCCGTCGGGCGAGGGGAGGATGGAGCGCGTCCAGTGCCCGGCCGGCTTGTAGGAGACGAGATGGCGGCCCGGCGCGTCGATGCGCGTGTCGCCGTCGGCATAGGGGAAGGCCACCAGCGCGTCGGTGTTGCCGACATAGAGCGTGCCGTCGAGCATCGCCATACCGAACGGATGGTTCAGCCCGTCGAGGAGAATGTGGCGGGTCTCGGCGACGCCATCGCCGTCGGCGTCGCGCAGCAGGGTGATCCGGTTCGGACTGTCGCCGAGCGCCGCGGCGCGGCGCATGGTGGCGGTCATGGCGTAGTCGAAGACCGAACTGATGCCGCCCGGCACCGACAGCGCCTCGGCGGTCAGCACGTCGCCATTGGGCAGGACGTGAATCCAGCGCGGATGCTTGAGGCCGACGGCGAAGGCATTGACCTTCAGCCCGGGTGCGGCGACGGGGGTATGTCCGGCGTCCCAGCCGCGCGCGGTCGGCATCTTGAGCGTCGGGATGGCGCCCTGCGGACGCGCGGGCGGTATGGTGGGCCGGTCGCCGAAGGCCTGGGCAAGCACGCCCTGGCCGCGATGGCGGATCCTGACCATGACGCCGCCGACCAGGGCGACGAGTTCGGCAAAGAGGGAAGTGGCCATGGGGTCTGTCCTTCCGATTGTCTTTCCGGGCTTAGAACATCGGCGGCCGAAATGGAATTCGCGCAACCGCGAAAACGCCTGCGGCGAGCGGACGTCATAGGGCTCCCCGAGGCATGATTTTCCCTTCCTCGCCTAGTCCAGGCGGCGAGAGAGAATACGATTCCCCTGAGTATTGTTGAAATGAAACCAGGTTCGAAATCCTGGTCGTTGCGCGATCGTCCGTGCTCTGACACCGGCGGAGGAGGGCGGTAGAAAGGGAGTACATGACTTCGCCGCGAAGTCCGCCTTCACAGACCGGGAGATTCATCCATGCGCATCACATCACTGGCCCTCGCCTTCGGCGTTCTCGCCGCGCCCGCCGCCTTCGCCTCCGACATCCGCCCGCTGGTGGACGCCGAATGGGTCAAGGCCAATGCCGGGCAGGAGAACGTCGTCGTCCTCGACATCCGCGACAAGGTCGCCGAAACAGACCTCGGCGCGAATCCCTACATCGACGGGGCGGTGGTCGCTCCGTACTCGACCGCCGGCTGGCGCACCGAACTCAACGGCGTGCCCGGCATGCTGCCGCCGATCGAGCAGATCACCAAGCTGATCGGCGACCTTGGGATCGATGCGGACGACCACGTCGTCATCGTTCCGTGGGGCACCGATTCGACCGAGTTCGGCGGCGCCACCCGCGTCTACTGGACCTTCAAGTATCTCGGTCATGACGAGGTCTCGATCCTCGACGGCGGCTGGCGCCAGTACGACGCGGCGGGCGGCGCGCGTTCGGCCGAGCCGGCAAAGCCCGAGCCGGTGGCGTTCGAATACGAGTTGCGCGAGGAACTTCTCGCCACGACCGAGGAAGTGGCCAAAGCGCTGGAGGCCGGCACGAAGCTCGTCGACGGCCGCCCGGCCGAACAGTTCGAGGGCAAGTCGAAGAGCCCGGTCGTCCGTACCGAAGGCACCATTCCGGGCGCCGTCAACATCAAGCATGGCGATCTCTACAGCGCCGAGTACGCGCTGTTTGCCCGTCCCGAGACGGTGAAGGCGCTGTCGGAGGCGGTCGGCCTTGCCGCCGACGAGGAAAACATCGCGTTCTGCAACACCGGCCACTGGGCGTCGGTCGCCTGGTTCGGCCTGAGCGAGGTGCTGGGCAACAAGAACACCTCCATGTATGACGGCTCGATGGCTGAATGGACCGCCGATCCGGCGCGTCCGGTCCAGAACCGCTCGGGAACCTGAGCGCCGAGCGTCATCACCACGGACGTCATGAAAACATGTGAATGTCCGGAGAAATCCGGACATTCCGCGTTCGAGTACAAGCAGTTGAAGCGGCCGAATCGACCATGACCGACATACCCCTCGACCGATCTCCCTCCGTTCCCCCGAAGCTCGCGCTGCCGGCGACGATCGACCGTGCGCCGGCGCTGGTGGCGGGCGGCGCGCTTATCCTCGGCTTCGCCGCCATCGCCGGGCTGATCGACCTGCGGCAGGCGGCGCTGTTCCTGGTGGGCGGGCTCCTGGGCGCGGCCCTCTATCATGGTTCTTTCGGCTTCACCGGCGGCTGGCGCCGCTTCGTGGTGGAGCGGCGTGGCCGCGCGGTTCGCGCGCAGATGCTGATGATCGGGATCGCGGCGGTGGCGATGATCCCGCTGCTGGCGGCCGGCAGCCTCGGCGGCAAGCCGCTGGTGGGCGCGCTGGCGCCGGTCGGCGTGTCGGTGCTCGTCGGCGCGACACTGTTCGGGCTCGGCATGCAGCTCGGCGGCGGCTGCGGCTCCGGCACTCTGTTCACCGTCGGCGGCGGCTCGGCACGCATGCTCGTCACCCTGGTCTTCTTCATCGTCGGCGCGGTCATCGGCACGGCGCACCTGCCGTGGTGGCTCGACCTGCCATCGTTCGGCGTGATCGACATCGGCCGCGAAATGTCGACCGGCAGCGCCGTGCTCGTCACGCTGATCGGCCTCGCGATCGTTGCACTCATCTCCGCGATCGTCGAGCGGCGGGCGCATGGAAACATCGAGTGGGAGGCGACGCCGCCTCGCGCGGGATGGGCCTGGCTCCTCAAGGGACCCTGGCCGTTGGTGGGCGCGGGGCTGCTTCTTGCGGTGCTGAACATCGCCACGCTGCTCCTGGCCGGGCATCCCTGGTCGGTGACGTTCGGCTTCGGGCTCTGGGGCGCGAAGATCGCGCAGGCGGCGGGCATCCCCGTCGAGACCTGGGCCTTCTGGACCTGGCCCGGACCACAGACGGCGCTGAATTCCAGCGTGCTCGCCGACGTGACCTCGGTGATGAATTTCGGCATCATCCTGGGCGCCGGGCTGGCCGCGAGCCTCGCCGGCAAGTTCGCGCCGAAGGCGGCGCTGCCGATCGGCTCGCTGCTCGCGGCCGTGATCGGCGGCCTCCTGATGGGCTACGGCGCGCGGCTGTCCTTCGGCTGCAACATCGGTGCGCTGTTCTCGGGCATCGCTTCCGGTAGCCTGCATGGCTGGCTATGGTTCGCCGCCGCCTTTGCCGGCTCCTTCGCGGGCGTCGCCGCGCGCCCTCTCTTCGGCCTCGACGGGTTCTCCAGGAAATGACCGCCAGAAACACGCTTCTCTTCGGCGCGGCGCTCGCCGCAGCCACTGCCGCGATCGCCGTCGACCATGCCCGAAATCCCGTGCCCCGTGCGCAGTCGCAGACGCAGTCCGCGCCGGCCTCGGGAGCGGCCCCTTGCGCCGCCGGAGCCCCCTGCGCGGCAGGCGCGCCGCGCGTCGCCGCGCCCCTGGCGCCCGTATCCGCGCCCTGCGCC
>JBKBRJ010000049.1:0-31873 GCA_046292285.1 Mesorhizobium sp.
TGCGTCCTGTCAGCCCCTGCGGCCACCGATGCCCGAAAATCGCGCGAGCCTCGAAGGACGCACGACGCGGCCCATGCGCCGACGCCCCTCCGGCCGCTGCGAAAACGGGGAGGCAGAGCGGCGCGGCGGCGCACTCTCCCGCCATCAGGTAAACCGCCACAGGTTCCAACTCGCCGCAGCTGAATAGTCAGGAATGGGGTGGGAAGCGGAATAGCTGCTTCCAGGCCGGATGGTTCGACAATCTGTCATTCACAGACCGCCGCGCCGAGAATACCCGGCCAAACTAAGCCGGTGCTATGCACGAAACCCACCCTCGCAATACCAATCGCTTTGTGATGCGGCTTCGAAAAGGGCACTCTCCCAGGAATTTATGCTAACTTCGGCGATGCTCTCGCTGCGCTTCAACAGATCCTCACGTACTGCCGCTTGGCCGGCGGCGTCATAGATTGCGCCCAGTGCCTTGCGGATATTCTGGAGCGCCCTTCCAGCTTGGGAAGCATAGAGCTTGGCAAGCTTGAGCTTTTTGAAATGACGCTGCGCTCTCGCCGAGGTCGTTGGCCCCCACACGGCCGGGGCGTCGATGCGAAATATCGCACCTGGCGGTGAGCCTTGAACAATCTGGGCATAGAGCCAGCGATCACCAGTCACGTCGTCGTAATATGCATGGAGAAACTGGGTCTCGGCGGAAACCGGCCCCGCCGTCCCCTTGTTGTGGTTACAATCTTTACAGCACGGGATCAGATTGATGGGCGTAACCGCTAATGCTGGATGGCGAGCTTTGGGCAGTGAATGGTCGAGCGTCGAGACTGGTAAATGCCCGCAGAAAGGGCATTGTCCATGTACGGCAGCCATCATGATTTTGTCGTAGGTGTTTCGTCCGCGGCTCTTTTGCCGCGCCATATGGCTGTCGTAGAGTTCCTCCATCTCTTTTCCGGCCACAACGCCTGCTAGGCCTGTAACTGAAGACGACTCGCCAATAAGGTGCATTTGATTGGCAATTGCTAGCGTGTCAAACTGTACTTCTGCCTGTTCTATCTGCGTCCTGATGCCTTCAAGCCGAGCCTTCTTTGCAGCATCCTGAATGCCCTCAATACAAATGTCGAAGGTATCGCGTGCCGAAATTTCCGGTTTCGGGATAGTCCACATGAGATCAGGTTTCCTGATCCCGCGCAGCTATAAGGGATCGCGCAATAGCTCTTGCTTCATCGCCTAATTGGCCGTGAAAGCGAGCGAGAACTTCGTCATAGTTGAGATTCGCATCGACGGCATCGCTCACCATCTTGTGGAACCCTGAGTTGGTCACCTCGAGTCCAAAAATGGCTTGCGTAAGAGTGCCTACATTCTCTCCGAAAGTTTCAGAGGCAGGTCGTTCGATTCGCTTTTCGCGACCGGTCCGCCATATCCTCCAAACGCAAGTTCTTGGGACTTCCTGCAAAATGACTGGCGAATGTGTCGCTATGATCGCGACCCCGTTGCGGCTTACGAGCAGATCTGAGAGCGAGCGGATAAAAGCGGAGAGCAAAGGCGGGTGCAGGTGAGCCTCCGGTTCATCGATGAGAACAAGCGAGCGCTCCTCCAGAGTTTCGACGAGCCGCGTGATTGTCAGCACAACAATCTTATGGCCAGAACTAAGTTTTGAGTACAAATCCCGTGCGCTCTTGCGTAACTGATTGAAGGCTTCACGCCTTTCGAATTTGGCCTCCAGTACCTCCATCTCTTCAATAAGCTGCCAAATCTCGGCTTGCTGGAAGATCGGATCGGATTCCAATAGCGAAAGCGCACGCCGCCACCGATCCCTCTTCGCCGCATGCGTCAGAATAAGCTGCACTGACTGTCCGAAATCAGCAGCAAGATCGTCGGCAGATTTCGGAGGTTTAGCCTTGCCGCCTTCACCCTTACCGATGTGTTTTAATCCGATGTATTGATAGCGAACGCTGGCGAGTTTGTTTTCTCTATTTGGCAATGGTTCAAATTGATCAAATACACTGAAAGTTACAGCAATGATATTTGTGAAATTTTCGGAATCTTCTAGGCCAATTTCGTCTAAACTATTCCACACGAAGTCTCCATAATTGCCGACTTCAGGCTGTACGAGAGCGTTGGTCATCTGTTCAATAGTGTAGGTCTTTCCCACATTGTTTCGTCCGATGAGCACATGAACATTGGTCGGAGGGTATGACTCTGGATGCACTTTAAAGTTATAAGTCGGCGGTATGTTGCCTTTCCCCCACGGGGGAGGCGTGTAGGAAAAGGCGTACTCGGTGAGCCTTGCACCGCCCTGCGCCATTCTCCGGTATTGTCCTCTTACCGATTGATCGGAAACCGAGCGTAAGAGCGAGACGCCTGTGACGCTTTCTTTCAGCGCACGCTCAAACAATTCTGCGTTCTTAGCGACATCCTGCATTGCTTCGAGATATGTTTCCCGAAATGTGTCGCCTAGGTCATTCACTATTTGATAATAGCTGTCGTCTTGGCCTACTGAGAAGAAATTATCATCCAAAGCCGTGAATGCGTCAGGGATGTTGGGGCGGCGCTGTCCATCCTTCATCCCGAATTGCCCTATCTTGACTTCCCCGATTCGGTGAACCTCTCCATTTCTATCGACGTAGAGTGCGACATACATCGTGCTATACTTGAACCAATCATCCCAATTATCGACGACAAGGAACACTTTATTGTGTTCACTTTTTGATATCACGCTGCGATGTGGAATGACTTGAAAATCCATGTCGTCAGAAGCGTATCCGTTCGGTCGATTTTGACCAAGCAAAATTACAGATGCGTGCGCTCGTGCCGATCCAAGTAATTCGGCGTGCTCACTGCCCTTGGAAGGCTGGTATCCAGAGGGCAGCCAGTGAAGAAACACCGGTTGCCCTCGGCGCCCAACTTCGCGTCGGCAATGACACAGTGCGCGAGGCTGAGCAATGGCGGTTGTCCCAACGAGACGAGACTCGTCTGTCCGGAAACGGTGGATGATGGAAGCTCTTTGAACGACCGAATTGGCGTCGAATGCGGCCTCGATAGCGTCCGTGCCCAAATTGCCGCGTTTCCTCAACCTCTGACGGTGAGGGGGGCGCCCTGTCCGCCCCTGCGCGATCGAGGCGCGAAAATCGCGCAAGCACGCCCTCCGCGCCCCCTAAAAAAACATCCCCCTTGTCCACACCCCCCGCGTCCCGTCCCATACTCGCCTCCACCAGAACGGAGGAACGGCATGGACTGGCAGGCGGCGATCGGGCGACACCACACGGCGCTGAGGCGCGTCGTGGCCGTGCTCGTCGCCATGGTCGGCGCCGGGGCCGATCCGAAAGCCGATGCCGCGGCGCTCGCCATCGACCGGCCGACGCTGGCTCGCCATCGCCACCGTGCCCTGCTCGCTCTGGTGCGGCCGGCCGAGGCCGCCGCGCGCCGGCTGGTCATCGTGCTGGCGCTGGCCCTCGCCGAAGCACCCGCGCCCGCCCATGCCGCGTTCGAGGCGGCGCCCCCGCACCGCCGCAAGCGCCGCCATTTCCAGCCGTGGCAGCCCGTGCCGACATCGGCGATCCTTCTCGGCGGCATCGGCACCGGCATCGTCCTGCCCCGCGACATGCGCATCGCCGCTGTTCTCGCCAAGCCCCGGACGCCGCCGCGCGTCCTGCGCCTGCCGTTGACCGATCCGCTGCGGCGAGTGCGCGCGCGCCGGGTGCCGGTGCGGGCCCTGCCGCGCATCTGGGCGCCGGGCTGTGCCGTGCCGTTCCGCCCGCCGCTCCCGCCGTCGCCGATGCCCGACGACCGTCTCGATGCGACGCGTCTCGTCCTGCGGGTCGGAGCGCTCGCCGCCGCGCTCGACGATCTGCCGCGCGAGACGGCGCGCTTCAGGCGCTGGCAGACCCGCCATCTGGCCGCCATCGCCGAAGACAGGCGCGCCGAGGAGGCCGCCCTGTCCGGCCCGAAGACCGTCGCTTTCCCCCGCGCGACCGGCAACCGGCGACGCTTCCGCCGCGTCTCGCCGCTGCGCTCGGGCCGGCCGCCCGGCGCGCGGCGCAGGACCATCCACGAGGTCCATGCCATTCTCGACGACCTCCACAGCCTGGCCTTCGAGGTGCTCGAGCGTCCCGACACCTCATGAGAGGCGCGCTGTCGCCGAGACCGGCCCTTGCCCCGCCCGAACGTGGTTCGATGGCGGCCGCTTGTGCTTGCCGTCAAGACGGAGGCGGCCCGTTCAGCCCGGCGAAGCAGTCTCCTCGCCCCCTTCCGCCTTTAGCCGCTTTCCCCTATCACGCGGCCATGTCTCCCCAGGTCGAAGCCGCGCTGTTCATCTTCGGTCTCGTCGCCATCGGCTACCTGGCCGGGCTGACGGGCTATCTGCGCGCCGAGACGGGCGAGGCGCTGGGGGAGTTCGCGGTGGGGGTGGCGCTGCCGCTGCTCCTGTTCCGCACCATGCTGTCGGCCGATTTTCGTGGCGCAGCACCCTGGGCGCTGTGGGCGGCCTATTTTGCGTCGGTTACGATCGCCTGGATCGTCGGGCACCTGGTCACGACGCGGCTGTTCGGCCGCGACGCGCGGGCGGGCGTGGTCGGCGGCGTGTCGGCGTCGTTTTCCAACACGGTGCTGCTCGGCATTCCGCTGGTGCTGGGCGTCTACGGGCAGGCGGGGTTCGAGGTGCTGGCGCTGATCGTCTCGGTGCACCTCGGCGCCATGATGGCCGCCACCATCGTCGTGTTCGCGGTGCTGGAAGGCGGCGACAAGGGGTTCCGGCCGCTGGACCTCGCAAGAACCTTCGTGGGAAAACTCGCCGCCAACCCGCTGATCATCGGCATCGTGGCGGGGCTCGCCTGGCGCATGACCGGCTGGCCGCTGCCGCCCCTCGCCGCGCGCTTCGTCGACGGGCTGGGCAACATCGCCGGGCCGCTGGCACTGTTCTCGATGGGGCTCGGGCTCAGGCGCTACGGCATCTCGGGCAACCTGCGGCCGGGCGCGGCGCTGGCTTTCCTCAAGCTGATGGTCATGCCGGCGATCATGCTCGGCATGGCGACGATGTTTGGCCTGCCGCCGCTGGTGGCCTCGGTGGCGGTGCTGACGGCGGCGCTGCCGGCCGGCGTCAACTGCTACCTGATCGCGGTGCAGTTCGGCACCGGCCAGGCGCTGGCCTCGAACACGATCACGCTGGCGACGGGGATGGGCGTGGTCACCACGTCGTTCTGGATCATGGTGCTGCACGCCATCTACGGTTGAGGACGGGCAGGGCCCGTCAGCCGAGTTCCGACGAATAGTGCACGGCCTCCGTGAGGCAGCGCGAGACGCGCAGCTCGACCGGCTTGTTCTCGAGGTCGAAGGCGATGCGGGTGATGGAGAGCAGCGGCGTGCCGGGCGCGCAGCCGAGCGCTTCGGCGTCGGCTGTCGAGGCGGCGACCGCCTTCAGGCGCTCGCTCGCCCGGCCGATGGTGATGCCCCAGCGCTCCGAATAGAGGCCGTAGACATTGTTGGGAATGGCGGCGAGCTCGCCGAAGCCGGACAGGCGGGCGGCCGGGAGCGTGATCGTCTCGACCAGCAGCGGCGCGCCGGCGAGCGTTCGCACGCGCTCGATGCGCCAGACCGGATCGCCCGGCGCGAGCGCCAGCGCCTCGGCTTCCAGCGCGGTGGCGGCGCCCCGTTGCCGGTCCAGAATGGCCGAATCGGGAAAGCGCGGCGCGCCGTCGTCGGGCACCAGCCGGAAGAACTGGAACAGGATGCGGCTTTCCTCCGGCCGGGCGACGAAGGTGCCGCGTCCCTGGCGGCGGATCAGGAGGTGCTCGGTGGTCATGGCGTCCAGCGCCTTGCGGATGGTGCCCTGGCTGACGCCGATCTCGCGCGCCAGCTCGATCTCGGAGGGGATGAGCTGGCCGGGCTGCCACTCGCCGTCGATCAGCCGGCGCACGAGCTGGTCGCGTACCTGCGCGTAGAGGGGCCGATAGGCGAAGGCGGTCTGGTCCATGATCGAAATCCCGCGCGGAACCCCGCCTTGATAGCATCCGGCCGATTGACTCTGCCAGCATTTCCTATCTTATATCTTATATAAGACTCGCAGGCGCCTCGGGCGAAGAAGGACGCATCATGAGCATTCCGCACCTCCTGGTTCATGAACACGACGACAATGTCGGCGTGGTCGTGGTCGAAGGCCTCAAGGCCGGCACGGCGATGCTGGCCGTGGTCACCGCCGACAACTCCTCCTTCGAGGTGGAGGCCAGGGCCGACATCCCGATCGGCCACAAGGTGGCGCTGAAGGACCTGAAGACCGGCGACACCGCGATCAAGTACGGCGAGGACATCGGCCGCTTCGTCGCCGACGTGGCGCGCGGCGAGCACGTCCACGTGCACAATCTCAAGACCAAGCGCTGGTAGGCGCTCACCGGCGCCAGCACTTGCGAGCCGCCGCATTCATTCCAGGAAAGGACGGGCTAATGGCCTCGAAATATTCCAACATGACGATCCGCGCCTACCGCCGCGACAACGGCCGCGTGGGCGTGCGCAACCACGTGGTGATCCTGCCGGTGGACGACATTTCCAATGCCGCCTGCGAGGCGGTGGCCAACAACATCAAGGGCACGCTCGCCCTGCCGCATGCCTATGGCCGGCTGCAGTTCGGCGAGGATCTCGACCTGCATTTCCGCACCATGATCGGCACCGGGGCGAACCCGAACGTCGCCGCCGTGGTGGTGATCGGCATCGAGCCCGGCTGGACGAAGAAGATCGTCGACGGCATCGCCGCCACCGGCAAGCCGGTCGCCGGCTTCTCGATCGAGCAGAACGGCGACCTGCGGACGATCATGGACGCGAGCCGCAAGGCCAAGGAGTTCGTCCACTACGCGACCGAGCTGCAGCGCGAGGAATGCTCGATCTCGGAACTCTGGGTCTCGACCAAGTGCGGCGAGAGCGACACGACGACGGGGCTGGGTTCCTGCCCGACGGTGGGCAACATGTACGACAAGCTGCTGCCGGAGGGCATTTACGGCTGTTTCGGCGAGACGTCGGAGATCACCGGGGCCGAGCACATCGCCAAGGCGCGCGCGATCAACCCGGAGGTCGGCGAGCGCTGGTACGCGATGTGGAAGGCCTACCAGGAGGACGTCATCGAAGCCCACAAGAAGGACGACCTCTCCGAGAGCCAGCCGACGCGCGGCAACATCGAGGGCGGCCTGACGACCATCGAGGAAAAGGCGCTGGGCAACCTCGAAAAGATCGGCCGCACGTCGAAATACATCGACATCCTGGAACCGGCCGAGGCGCCGAAGTCGGGCCGCGGGCTGTATTTCATGGACTCGTCGTCGGCCGCGGCCGAATGCGTGACGCTGATGGCGGCTGGCGGCTTCGTCGTCCACACCTTCCCGACAGGCCAGGGCAACGTGGTCGGCAACCCGATCGTGCCGGTGATCAAGATCACCGCCAACCCGCGCACCGTGCGCACCATGGGCGAGCATGTCGACGTCGACGTGTCGGGAATCCTGCGCCGCGAGATGACAATCGACGAGGCCGGCGACGCGCTGATCGACATGATCGTGCGCACCGCCAATGGCCGCAACACGGCGGCCGAGGCGCTCGGCCATCGGGAGTTCGTGATGACGAAGCTGTACCGGAGCGCGTGAGGCTCAGCCGCCGACGTCGGGATAGTTGGCCTGGGCCGCGCGAATGGCGGCTTCGAGCGTGTCGAGATGACGGGTGTAGATGTCCCAGACGACTTCGACGTCCACATGAAAATAGCCGTGGCGAAGAATGTTGCCAATTCCGGCGCCGGATCGGGGCGCGACCATCGCACGGGGCGCCACGGGAGAGGAGCCAGGCATGGCTGACATCGTCATCACCGAGTTCATGGACGAGGCGGCCGTCGGGCGGCTGAGGGCGCGGTACGACACGCACTACGATCCGGGGCTCGTCGACCGGGCGGATGAATTGCGCTCGGCCGTAGCCGATGCGCGGGCGCTAGTGGTGCGCAACCGAACGCAGGTGCGCGGCGCGCTGCTGGACGCCGGGGCAAGGCTCGCTTGCGTCGGGCGGCTGGGCGTCGGACTCGACAACATCGACGTCGAGGCCTGCCGGGCGCGCGGCATCGCGGTCTATCCCGCCACCGGAGCCAACGACCTGTCGGTTGCCGAGTATGTCATGGCGGCGGCGATGACGCTGCTGCGCGGCGCCTTCTTCGCCACGGCCGACGTGGCGGGCGGCGCATGGCCGCGCCAGCGCCTGATCGGGCGCGAACTGGCCGGCAGGACGATGGGGCTGGTCGGCCTGGGCTCCATCGCCCGCGAGGTCGCCTGGCGGGCGAACGCCTTCGGAATGCAGGTGGTAGCCTACGATCCCATGCTGATGGCCGACCATCCGGCCTGGCAGATGGCGCGCAACGTCTCGCTCGACGGCCTGTTGACGCTATCCGACGTCGTCAGCCTGCATGTGCCCCTGACGGATTCGACGAGGAACATGATCGGCGCGGCGCAGATCGCGGCGATGAAGCCCGACGCCATCCTGATCAACGCCGCGCGTGGGGGCGTCGTCGATGAGGCGGCGCTGGCGGCGGCGCTGCGGGAAAGGCGTCTGGGAGGCGCGGCCCTAGACGTCTTCGCCGAGGAGCCGCTGTCGGGGGCCGAGGGGAAGCGCTTTGAGGGGATCGGCAACCTGATCCTGACGCCGCATGTCGCCGGCGTCACGGTGGAATCGAACGTGCGCGTGTCGGACCTCATCGCCGACACGGTGATCGCCCATCTGGAGAAGATCTGAATGCCGGAGACAACGCTTTCCGTCGCCGAAGCATACGCGCTGGTCTGCGCGGCGCTGACGGCATCGAAGACCTCGCCCGAGAACGCCGCGATCGTCGCCGACGCCCTGATCGGGGCGGAACTGGCGGGGCAGGGCGGGCACGGCCTGCGACGAGCGCCGGCCTATGCCGCGCAGGCCAAGGCGGGCAAGGTCGACGGCCATGCCACGCCCGTCGCCACGCGGATGCGGCCAGGCATGGTGGCGATCGATGCCGCCGATGGCTTCGCCTATCCGGCGCTGGACCTCGCCTCGCGCGAACTGGCGGCGATCGCGCCCGCGCAGGGGATCGCCGCCGCCGGCATCCACCGCTCGCATCACGCGGGCGTCGCCGGCCTGACCGTCGAGGCGCTGGCCGAGGAGGGGTTGGTGGCGCTGCTGTTTTCCAACGCGCCGGCGGCCATCGCGCCCTGGGGCGGGCGGCGGCCGCTGTTCGGCACGGACCCGATCGCCTTTGCCTGCCCGACGGCCGGCGGCGAGCCGATCATTGTGGACGTGTCGATGTCGAAGGTCGCGCGCGGCCGGATCATGGCGGCGAACCAGAAGGGGGAGCCGATCCCCGAAGGCTGGGCGCTCGATGTCGACGGCAAGCCGACCACCGATGCGAAAGCGGCGCTCGCGGGGACGATGGTGCCGTTGGGCGACGCCAAGGGCACGGCGCTGGCGCTGATGGTGGAACTGCTCTGCGCCGGGCTGACGGGCGCCAACTACGCCTACGAGCAGACCTCCTTCTTCGACGCCGAGGGCGCGCCGCCCGGCACCGGCCAGTTGCTGATCGCGATCGACCCGGAATCGTTCGGTGGAACGCGCGCGTTGGACCGCTTCGCGGCGATGGCGGCGATGGTTGCCGGCACGGAAGGCGCCCGGTTGCCAGGTTCGAGGCGGCAGGCTATTCGTGACCGCCTTCGGCGCGAAGGCCTCCGGGTCGAGACCGCGCTCGTCAGGGAAATCGAACTATTGGCCGCCAGCTGAGGCGGCAGGAGGCGTACCGATGCTGCAGAAATCCAATCCCTACATGCGCCAGGCGAACCTGATCGGCGGCGAGTGGGTGAAGGCCGACTCCGGTGCGACGCTCGACGTGACGAACCCGGCCAACGGCCAGAAGCTGGGCACCGTGCCGAAGTCGGGCAAGGCGGAGACGCGCCGCGCCATCGAGGCCGCCGACAGGGCCTTCAGGACGTTTCGCAAGACCACCGCGCTCGAGCGCTCCAAGATGCTGCGCAAGCTGCACGACCTGATCCTGGAGAACCAGGACGTACTGGGCGAACTGCTGACGCTGGAACAGGGCAAGTCGCTGGCCGAGGCCAAGGGCGAGGTGGGCGCCTCGGCGGCCTACATCCTCTGGTTCGCCGAGGAGGCGCGCCGCACCTATGGCGACGTCGTGCCGTCGCCCTGGGCCGACCGCCGCATCATCGTCACGCGCGAGCCGGTCGGCGTCATCGCCGCCATCACGCCCTGGAACTTCCCGTCCTCCATGCTCGCCCGCAAGATCGGCCCGGCGATCGCGGCCGGCTGCACCACCGTGGTGAAGCCCGCCTCGCAGACGCCCTATTCGGGCCTCGCCTGGGGCGCCCTGTGCGAGGAGGCCGGCATTCCAGCCGGCGTCGTCAACATCGTCACCGGCTCGGCCGCGGAAATCGGCGACGAGATCTGCGCCAACCCGCTGGTCAAGAAGATCACCTTCACCGGCTCGACCGAGGTCGGCAAGATCCTGATCGAGAAGTCGGCCGCGACCGTGAAGAAGGTGTCGATGGAACTGGGCGGCAACGCGCCGTTCCTCGTCTTCGACGATGCCGACATCGACCGCGCGGTCGAGGGCGCGATGGTCGCCAAGTACCGCAACTCCGGCCAGACCTGCGTCTGCACCAACCGCTTCTTCGTCCAGGCCGGCGTCTATGACGCCTTCGTGGAGAAGCTCGCGGCCGCTTCGGCGAAACTCAAGGTCGGCTTCGGCCTCGATACCGGCGTGCAGCAGGGACCGCTGATCGACGGCAAGGCGGTGGAGAAGGTGGAGGAGCTGATCGGCGACGCCACCGCAAAGGGCGGCAAGGTGGTCACCGGCGGAAAGCGCCACGCGCTCGGCGGCTCGTTCTTCGAGCCGACCGTGATCGCCGGCGCCACGCCCGCGATGCGCTTCATGAAGGAGGAGATCTTTGGCCCGGTCGCGCCGGTGTTCAGGTTCGAGACCGAGGAAGAAGCCGTCGCGCTCGCCAACGACACCGAATATGGCCTCGCCTGCTATTTCTACAGCTCCGACCTCGGCCGGGTGTTCCGGGTCATGGAGAACCTGAAATACGGCATGGTCGGCGTCAACGAAGGCCTGATCACCACGCCCGAGGCGCCGTTCGGCGGCGTCAAGGAAAGCGGACTTGGCCGCGAGGGCGGGCACCAGGGCATCGAGGACTATCTCGACACCAAGTATGTCTGCATCGGCGGCCTCGGCCTCTGATCGAAGCCTGAACGGGGAGGGCGCCCCCGGCGACGGCGCCCGCATCTTCTGGCCGAGGGGAGCGCCGCATGGCGGATGCCGAGGAGTTCGGGACGACGCCGGAGGGCGAGCCCGTCCACCGTTTCGAGATCAGGGGCGGCGGGCTGACCGCCCGCATCCTGACCTGGGGCGCGGTGGTGCAGGACCTGCGGCTGGCCGAGCATGACGCGCCGCTGGTGCTGGGCTTCGACCGCTTCGAGCACTATCCGGTCCACTCTGCCTATTTCGGCGCCATCGCCGGGCGATACGCCAACCGGATCGCCGGCGGGCGGTTCACGATCGAGGGCCAGCGCCACCAGGCCGACACGAATTTCCTCGGCAAGCATACGCTGCATGGCGGGGCCAGGGGCATCGGCAAGCGCGTCTGGCGGCTGGCGGATCGCGGAACCGATTTCGTCACGCTGGCGCTGAGCGATCCGGATGGCGCCATGGGCTTTCCGGGCAACCTGGAGATCGCCTGCACCTATCGCCTCAAGCTGCCGGGCGCGCTCTCGGTCCAGTTGTCGGCCACGACCGACCAGCCGACGCTGTGCAACCTCGCGCACCACTCCTACTTCAACCTGAACGACGGCGGGGCAAACGACGTTCTCGGCCATCGCCTGATGATCGCCGCGCAGGCCTACACGCCCGTCGACGACGAATTGATCCCGACCGGGGTCGTCCAGCCGGTGGAGGGAACGCCGTTCGACTTCCTGCTGCCGCGCCCGATCGGCATGAAGGTCGACGGCGAACAGGTGATCTACGACCACAATTTCTGCATCGCCGCCGCGCGCGGGCCGCTCAGGCAGATGGCCTGGGCGCAGGGACCGAGCTCGGGCGTCGAGATGGAGGTCTGGTCGACCGAGCCGGGGCTGCAGTTCTATGCCGGGCACAAGGTGGCGCGGACGGTGCCGGGCCTCGGCGGCCGCACCTACGGCGCCTATGCCGGCTTTGCCATGGAGCCGCAGATCTGGCCCGATTCGCCCAACCGGCCCTATTTCCCGCAGGCGCTGCTCTGGCCAGGCGACCGCTATCGCCAGACGACGGAGTATCGGTTCAGGCTGGGGTGACCGGGGCCGCGAAGGCCTGCCGCAGCGCCTCGAACGGCGCCAGCGCGCCGCGCACCTGCACCACGGCGGCGGCGACCGCGTGCGCGCGGCGCACGGCTGCGTCGGGCGCGTCTCCGGCGAGGCGGGCGGCGAGATAGCCGCCGTTGAAGCTGTCGCCGGCGCCGGTGGTGTCGACGGGATTGGCGACATGGACGGCCGGGATCGTTTCCCGGCGGGCGTCCCAGGCGGCGATCGCCGGATCGGCGCCATCCTTGACCACGATTTCGGAAACGCCGGCGGCTTTCAGCCGCGTGGCGGTGTCGGCGGGCGTCGCGTCGCCGAACAGCGCCTGCTCGTCCGGGAAAGTGGGCAGCGCGATGTCGGTGACGGCGAGCGCCTCCGCTATCGCGGCTCGCGCGGCGTCGACCGAGGGCCAGAGGCGCGGGCGGTAGTTGGGGTCGAAGGCGACGCGGGCGCCGTCCTTGCGCGCCGAGGCGATGGCGGCCAGCAGCGTCCGGCGCGGCGCTTCGTCGAGGATGGCGAGCGTGATGCCCGAGAAGTAGACCAGCGCACGATCCTTCAGAGAGGCGGCGAGCGCGGCGGGATCGTCGGCGAGGCGGCGCGCGGCGGCGTCGGCGCGCCAGTAGGTGAAGGAGCGCTCCGCGCCGGTGAGCGTGATGGCGTAGAGGCCGGGCCGCGCGCCGGGGATGACCGGGCTCGCCGCGATGCCGATGCCCGCGTCGCGCATGAAGGCGACCTGCCTGTCCGAGAAGGGATCGTCGCCGAAGGCGCTGACGTAGTCGGCGGGGCGGGCGGCGTCCGTCAGCGCGCGCAGGGCCCAGAGCGTGTTGAACGTGTCGCCGGCAAAGCCCATGCGCCAGGCGTCGCCGCCCGCGCCGGACAGTTCCAGCATGCATTCCCCGATCGACGCGATCCCCTGTCCGGCCATGGTTTTCTCCCTTGTCGGCCCCCTCTACACGCGCCGCCGCGCGAAGGCGAGAGCCGCGTTTTTCGCCCTTGACCTTCCAGTGACTGGAGGCCCTACATCTCGCCCATCCTTGCGGGCATACTATCTCAGGACATTGGGCAAGCCGCCGGACGCGCGGCGAACCGGGTTGAAGCGAACATGAAGAAGCTGATCTACGTTTTCGTCGCCGTGGCGGCCATCGCAGTCGCGTTTTTCGCCTGGCGCATGATGGCCCCGCCGCCGGACGACCTCGATCTCGCGCGATCGAAGCAGACGCAGGCGGGCGTCTTCGTCGTCGCCATCGAACCCGAACTCGAGCCCGTCCAGCAGGGCCCGCTGCACAACTGGATTGTCACCGTCACGACGCCGGACGGCCAGCCGGTCGAGGACGCGACGATCAAGGTCGACGGCGGCATGCCGCAGCACGGCCATGGTCTGCCGACCGCGCCGGCTATGACGGGGGCGCTGGGCGAAGGACGCTACCGAATCGAGGGCGTGCGCTTCAACATGGGCGGCTGGTGGGAACTGAAGCTCGCCATCACCGCCGACGGCAAGAGCGACGCCGTCACCTTCAATCTCGTGCTGTGAAACGACCATGCGCCCGCGCCTCCTGATGATCGGCGCCGCCGTGGCGGCGATGCTGCTGGCGGGCGGCTGCAAGCCGTCGAGCCTGACGGAGGAGGAGGCGCGGATCGTCGCGACGCTGTCGCTGGCGTCCCTGCCGGCGCTTCCGGCCGATCCGTCGAACCGGGTGGCCGACGATCCGGCGGCGGCGGCGCTCGGGCAGGCGCTGTTCTTCGACCACGACCTGTCGTCCGATGGCACGGTGTCATGTGCCTCCTGCCACCAGCCGACGCGACGGTTCCAGGACGGAATCGCGCGAGCGATCGGCATCGGCGAGGCGGACCGCCGCACGATGCCGCTCGAAGGTGTGGCCTGGAGCCCCTGGCAGTTCTGGGACGGACGCGCCGACAGCCTGTGGGCGCAGGCGCTGGGGCCGTGGGAGAACCCGGTCGAGCATGGCTCCAACCGGGTCGCGCTGGTGCGACGCCTGGCGGCCACGCATCGCGCAGACTACGAGGCGGTGTTCGGGCCGCTGCCGGATCTGTCGGGCATGCCCGAGAAAGCCGGTCCTCTCGGGAGCGAGGCCGAGTGGGCGGCCTGGGCGGCCTTGAGCGACCACGCGCGTGAGCAAGTCGACGGCATCTTCGCGAACATGGGCAAGGCGGTCGCCGCCTTCGAGCGGACGATCGTGCCCGTGCCGACCCGCTTCGACCGGTTCGCGGAGGCGCTCGCCGCCGGAAGGCGACCGGAAGGCGAGGCGAAGCTGACGGACCTGGAGATCGAGGGACTGAAGCTCTTCGTCGGCAAGGCGGCCTGCGTGAACTGCCACAACGGCCCGCGCCTGACCGACGACCATTTCCACAACACAGGCGTTCCAGCCGTGCCCGGTCTGCCGGAGGATCGCGGCCGGGCCGATGCGGTGGCGAAGGTGCTCGCCGACCCGTTCAACTGCCTTGGCGCGTTCTCCGACGCGCAACCGGAAAAATGCGGCGAGATCCGCTTCATGGTGACGGCGGGCGAGGAACTGGAACGCGCCTTCAAGACGCCGTCGCTGCGTGGCGTGGCGGGACGCGCGCCCTACATGCATTCCGGCCAGATCGAGACGCTGGAAGCGGTGGTGGACCACTATGCGCGCGCGCCCGAGGCGCCGTCCGGCCATACGGAACTCGAGCCGTTCGTGTTGACCGACCGTGGCCGCCTGGCGCTGATCGCCTTCCTGAAAACGCTGGAACCGCTGGATGGGGCTCCCGGCGCAGCCGCGAGCGCCGGGCGAACGTCCCCGGGAAGTTGATCTTTCGCAACGCGCCCGCCGGCGGATGAGGTAGAGACGTCCGATGCTCGTCAATCTCGCCCTCGGCACCTTCGTCATCGCCCTGACCGTCGTCATCCACACCTGGGGCCTGATCGCGGTGACGCATCTGATGCGCGAACTGACGTCCCGTTTCCATGTCCACGGGCACAGGAGCCGCACGCTGGCGATGGTGACGACCGTCATCGGCATCTTCTGCATCATAACCGTCGAAGTGTGGGTCTGGGCCGCCTTCCATTTCGGTCTCGGATCCTTCGAGGACTTCGAGACTGCGCTCTACTTCTCCACCGTGACCTTCTCGACGCTGGGCTATGGCGACGTGGTTCCGGCGCCTGAATGGCGCCTCTTCGCCGCACTGGAAAGCGTCGACGGCCTGCTCCTGATCGGCTGGTCGACGGCTTACCTCATCGCGGCGGGCATCCGGATCGGACCGTTCCGCTCCGGCGAGCACTTCTGATCCGAGACATGCGTCGTAGTCGCCAAATTTGCGACGGAAGTTCGTACCATCAAAGGCTTGAGCGCGAACTCTGCTTCATGCCGGCGGCCCTGTTGATCGACCGTCGCCGCAGCTTTGGCGCCGTCATCCTCGGGCTTGTCCCGAGGATCTGCCCGCGTGCCGACGTCGCGCAGGTCTTGATGTCGCACGCAACGCTTCGAAGCGCCAACCGCGCCGGAGGCGGCAGATCCTCGGGACAAGCCCGATGATGACGACCGGCCGATGTCGCACTTGCCCTCTGACCGAGAGCGTCAACGGAATTGACACCGGACAAGCTTCGGAGTCGCCGGTATCAGCTTCCGCACGCCGCGCCGGATTGTACGCTACGCGTCCGGCTTCCAGTCGACCATCGAAAGCGTCCGGCCGCCGAGCCGGGCGAAGGCACGCTGGCGGCAGGAGAAGACGATGATCTGCTGGTCGGTCGCCTGGCGATGGAGGGCGTCGAACATTTTCTCGATGCGGTCGTCGTCGGAATAGACCAGCGCGTCGTCGAGGATGACGGGCGCGGGACGTCCGTCGCGGGCGAGCAGCCGCGCGAAGGCGAGGCGGGTGAGGACCGAAAGCTGCTCGCGAGTGCCGCCGCTCAACCGCTCGACGTCTTCCTCGGCCCCGGCGCGTGTGATCCTGTGCGGCAGCAGCGTCTTTTCGTCGAAGGTGATCGACAGGTCGTCGAAGAGCATCGCCAGCAGCGGCCGCAGTTCCTGAATCACCGGCTTCAGGTAGAGGTCGCGGGCGGCGGATCGCGCCGCCTGCAACGTCGATTGCAGGCGGTCGAGCAGCGCGACTTCCTTCTCGAAGGCCTTGACACGCCGGTCCGCGGCCTCGCGTGCCTCGCGCGCTTCCCGCCACTGTTCCTCCACGGCCTCGTCGGCGCGGGCGCGGATCGTGCCGTCGAGCCCGGCGATGCGTTCGCGCAGGTCGGCGATCTGCTTCGTGGCGGTTTCCTCGGCCGAGCGCAGGCGCCTGACCGTGGCTTCGGCGCTGGCGAGATCGGGGGCGGCGTCACGCAGGCGCGCGGTCCTGACCTCCGCCGCGGCAGCCCGTTCCTCGGCGGCGCGGGCTTCCTCGGCCAGCACCCGCTCGCGCTCGGCACGCGCGTCCGAAGGACCGAGCGACGCTTCGACCTGCTGGCGCTCGCCCTGCAGCGCGGCAAGCGCGGTCTCGGCCGCCCGCAGGGCCTCCTCGGCGAGATTCCGGGACGGCTGCGCCTCGCGCAATGCGAGGCGCGTGGCGGCGACCCGCTCGGCTGCCTGCTCTACGCCGAGCCGCGCGGCCTCCGGGTCGCCCTTGATCTCGAGCGCGGGCGGGTTGGCGGCGGCAAGGCGGGCGATCTCCTCGCGCAGAGCGGGGAGGCCCTGCGGCGCCAGCGCCTTGATGCCGCTCCGCAGGCGCTCGACCTCGACCGTCGCGCGTTGGGCGGCGGCCTCGCGCTGCCGCGCCTCCGGAAGGCTGGCGACGCCGAGCCGGGCGAGCAGATCGGCGCGCTCGGCTTCGGCCTTGCGAAGCGCGGCGGCGTCGCCGGCCGGTCGGCTGGCGCGCAGCGTCAGCGTGCCGATGCCGGGGATGTCGAGCCGGGCGGGATCGCCGAAGCCGCGTTCCTCGCCGTCGTCGAGCGGCACGCCGTCGAGCGTGACGCGGACGGTGACGCCCGGC
Organism: Mesorhizobium sp.; assembly: GCA_046292285.1. Classification (GTDB taxonomy): domain Bacteria; phylum Pseudomonadota; class Alphaproteobacteria; order Rhizobiales; family Rhizobiaceae; genus Aquibium. The sequence continues at coordinate 17,266 of JBKBRJ010000049.1, forward strand.
TCATAGACGATGTCGAGCTTCGGTTGGCGTGCCGATTCCAGCGCGGCGAGACCGGCGATGTCGATTTCCAGGGCCTGCAGTCGTTCAAGCGTCTTCGCCGGGACGGAGAGCGAAGCCAATCCGGCTTCGGCTTCCTCGAGCTCCTTGCGCGCCGCTTCCACGGCATCGAGCTTCGCGGTCAGCGCGGCCAGCCGCTCGGCTTGGTCCTTCGCCTTGAGGGCGGCGTCGAGCCGCGTGAGCAGGTCGCGGGCCTCTTTCTCCTCCGTCTCGGCGGACTGCGTGTCGGCATCCGCCCTGGCGATCGCCTCCATCGCCGCGCGGTGCCGGGCAAGCGCCGCATCGCGCGCGCTTTCCGCCGTCGTGACGAGGCCGCCAAGCTCGGCGGACCTGGCGACGGCTGCGCGATGGGCGTCGAACGCGCGTCGGGCCGCGTCACGGCGGTTGACCGCGAGCGCCAGTTCGGCGAGCGACGACTTCAGCGCCTCCCCATGCGCCCTGGCGGCATCGAGCGCGGCCTGCGCCTTGTCGAGCGCGGCGCGGCGCGCGGCCTCGTCCTCGGCGTTGTCGAGGTCCTTCAGATGCCGGTCGGCCGCCGCGCGCTCCTCCAGATCCTTGCGCAAACTTGCCACGTCGGCGGCGAGCCGCGCCTCCTCCGCTGCCAGCCTCTTCTGCTCGGTGATAGCGGACTCGTAGGGGCCTCTCGGCCGCTTCTGATTAGCAGTCACCAACAGGCCGAGCTCCTCCGCGCAGCGCGCCGCCACCTCCGCCATCCGCCGGCCCCCGGTGACCGCCTCGACCTCGCCCTGCACCGATTCGAGCAGGCTGGCGCGCACCCGCCGTTCGTCCTCCTCCTCGCGCCGGTCGCGATCCTCGATGCCGGTGATTCCCTGCCGGACCCAGAGCAGGCCGGCCGGTCCCGCCGTGCCGCCGCGCGTTAGGCCGGCGATGAAATTCTCGGCCTCGTCGGCCTGCGCGACCAGCCGGCCGCTGCCGAGATCGGTGACGGTGGCGCGCTTGCCGCCGATGAACTGCTTGGCCAACCGGAAGCGGCCATTCTCGGTCTTGATGTCGGCCTCGATCACCGGATTGCCGCCGCTGTAGGGCTGCAGGCGCCTGACTTCCTTCGGCTGGCCGGAATGGGCCTGGAAGAACAGCGCGTGCAGCGCCTCGAAACTCGTCGACTTGCCGTATTCGTTGGCCGCGCAGAGCACGTTGACGCCGTCGCCGATGTCTTCGATGGCGACGCCGCGGCCGGCGAAGCGCTTGACGTTGAACAGCCTGAGCGCGGTGATCTTCATGTCGGCACCGCCGCGCAATAGGAGAACAGGCGCACGAGCGCGCCGCGCGCGACCTCCCGGTCTGCTTCGGCGCGGCTGTCGTCGCCCGCTTGCGCCAGGAGCATCTCGGCGGCGTCGCGGAGCGCGCCCGAGCGGTCGATCCGGTCGAGATCCTCCGCGTCGCATTCGGTCGCAAGGGCGGATTCGTCGAGTTCGAGCAGGGCGAAGTCGGGGGCGGCGTCATCGATCGCGGCGGCGAGCGCCGAACGTCCGGCGATTCGCGTTCGCCCGGAAGCGGCAATGCGCAGCAGCGACTGTCGGCGCAGGCGCGGATCGGGCAGGGCGGCCGCCAGCATCGCCTCGCAATCGTCGGCGGGCAGCAGGTGCAGCGGTTCGGTCTTCCAGGTGAAGAGGCCGGTTTCGACAGGCGTGACGAGAGGCACCGCTCCCGCGGCCTCGATGCCGACGATGAGCGCCTGACCCGGTCGATCATGCTTGAAGCGCTCCGGTTCCGGCGTTCCGCTGTAGTGCGTCCGCGCGTCGATGGCGACGGCGCCGTGCCAGTCGCCGAGCGCCAGGAAGTCCAGTCCCGCCCGGCGCGCCCGGTCGGGCGCCAGAATGTCCGACGCGAGCGTGTCTTCCGAAAAGCTCCGGACGGGCCCGTGCGCCAGGCCGATGCGGATCGCGCCTTCGGGCGTCGCGGCTGCGTCCATCCATTCGGTCAGGTCGCGGCCGGGCCTGCGCGTCGTGCAGGGCGCGGGCAGGAGGACGATTCCGGGGGCAAGAGCGACCGGCTGCGCCTCCGTGGCGAGGATCACGTTCTCCGGCAGGCCGGTCCGCAGCGATGCCCAGAGCTGGGAGGCCTGAAGCGAGTCGTGGTTGCCGGGCAGGAGGACCCAGCGCAGCGGCGCGTGATGGGCCATTTCGGCGATCGCCTGGCGGCGGATGTCGGGCGCCGGCGTCTCGGTGTCGAAGGTGTCACCGGCGAGCAGGATGACCTCGACGCCATGCTCCCGGGCGCGTTCGGCGAGCCGTTCGATCGCGCCGTGCCGCGCTTCGCGCAGCCGGCCGCGCAGGTCTTCCGCCAGGTTGCCGAAACGCTTGCCCAGATGAAGGTCGCTCGAGTGGAGGAAGCGAAACAAGGGTTTACCGGCTCCCGTTCTCGTCGATCGCGCAGGGAGGCGTCGCCAGCGCGTAGCGCGCGCGCAGGTAGCCCGCCCAGGCGTCGTCCGCCGGCGCTTCGTCGAGGAGGGGCCCGAACAGCGCCTCCGCCGAACGGCTGACGAAGCTCTCGGGATCGGCGAGCAGGCCGCCAAACACCGTAAACGCGTCGTCGCCGAGCCCGCGCAGGGCAGGCGAGGTGACGCGCCGCAGGCGCCAGTTGCCAGCCGGCGCGACGTGCAGCACGCGCACGCGCTCGGCGCCGTCCTCCCTCGCCGCCTGCATCCGCGCGGCGAGAATCTGCTGGCGCATGAGCTGGTAGAAGGGCTCCCAGAACAGGTCGGCCGGCTTCAGCCCGGCATCGCTGCGCAGCGGGCCGAAGGGCGCGAAGATGAGCTTCTGGTAGCGGCGCAGGCGCTCGGCCTCGCGCTTCTGTTCGGGCGGGGCGCCGTAGGACTCCGTGTACTTCCATTCCACGAGCAGGGTCTCGACCCGACCCGACTGCCGGAAGCGCAGGATCGCGTCGGCCGACGTGACGCTGGCGCCGCGGCGGGGTTGGCCGGCCCGGGGCCATTCATTGAGATGGTCCACCCGGCCGATCCATTCGAAACCGACGAACCACGGCTCGCCGTCCGGCCCGGCCTCGACCGGCAGCATCTCCGGCAACTCGCCGCCGACAGCCGACTGGACGAGACGCGCCAGCACGTCAGGCCGGGTGGCGAGCGGCATCAGGGCATTGAGGCAGGCGACCTGCGATGAAAGGCCGTGGGCGGCATGCTGATGCCAGGCAATCGCGTTGTCGGCAAAGTAGCGCTCGGCCGCGTCGCGGATGACGGGATTGAGATTGAGGAGCCGCTGCTGGGGGGGCAGGCGCCAGGCGCTCCCCTCGTAGCCGACGTGGCCGGGCAGCGCCGCGGCGAGGAAGGCCGCTTGCGCGGCGCGTTGCTCGGCGACGAAGTCGGGGCGGGAAGGCATGGTCATGCGGCGTTGTTAGCGACCCGCACCCGCATCGTCCACAGCAACATGGCGATTGACAAAGTTCCGGACCGGCACTACGGATTTCCTACATTCTAGATTCTATAGAATGTAGGGCAGGAACAAGGTTGGCGGCGACGACGGAGGCACTCCGTCGCCGATCGTCACGCAAGGGAGGAATGCATGTATCGATTCCATAAGGCAGCAGGGTCGGTGTCGCGTCGTACGCTGATGGCCGCGGCGGTCTCGACGGTCGCGATCGCCGCCTTCGGCGGGGCGGCGGCCTACGCACAGGACGGCCTCGGCACGCCCGAGAAGCCGGTCGAGGTGCGGATGATCGCCAACGAGGCGTTTGCCAACCAGTGGCAGACCCTGATGGTGCCGGAGTTCAACAAGGCCTATCCGAACATCAAGGTCACGATCGACGGCGTGCCTTACGTGGAACTGCTCGCCAAGAGCATGCTCGACGCCACCGGCCCGAGCCCGACCTACGACATCATCATCGCCGATGATCCGTGGGTGCCGCAGCTTGCCGAGGTTGGCGCGCTGATGGACCTAAAGAGCGCCGAGGCGGCCTCCTGGACCGATGCCGGCTACGACTGGGACGACTTCAATGCCGCGCCGCTGGCGGCCGGCGAATGGAAGGGCGTGCAGTACGGCGTGCCGCTGCGCTCCAACATGCTGATGATGTTCGTCAACAAGGCGCTCTACGAGAAGGCGGGCGTGCCCGTGCCGACGCCGGATCTCACCTGGGAACAGTATCTGGAGCAGGCACCCAAGCTGGTGCAGGACACCGACGGCGACGGCAAGGTCGATGCCTGGGCGATCGACACCTACTTCGTGCGCGAGCCGCTGACGCCGACCATCTGGCAGACGATCATGAATTCGAACGGCGGCAGCTTGCTCGACGAGAACGGCAAGCCGGCCTTCAACAACGAGATCGGCATCGCCGCGCTGGAGACCCACAAGAAGCTGCTCGAATTCGCGCCGACCGGCGCCGTGAGCCACGGCTTCTCGGAATCGCTGCAGGCGTTCCGCCAGGGCCTCGTCGCGACGATGTTCAACTGGGGCAGCGTCTACAAGGGTTCGGCGATCGACGAGAAGACGACGACGCTGAAGCCCGACCAGGTCGGCATCCAGGTCCTGCCGGCGGGCTCGACCGGTCCGGGGGCGCATCGCGGCATCTGGAACGGCACGGTGTCGTCCAAGAGCGAGAACAAGCAGGCCGCCTGGACCGTGATCCAGTGGCTCTCCTCCAAGGAGGGCGAGGCTTGGCATTCGGCCAACCTCGGCGTCTTCCCGGCGCGCAAGTCGACGCTCGCCGCGACGCCGTCCGTCGAGTGGCTCGGTCCGGTCTTCACCGCGCTGCAGCAGGCCTATGATGCCGCCGAAAAGGGCAAGATGTGGCGCATCCGCCACCCGCGCTCCGACGCCGCGCAGCAGATTCTCGCCGACGAGCATTCGCGGTTCATGGCCGGCCAGATCAGCGCGGCCGAGGCCCTGCAGGTCGCGGCCGACAAGATCGCGAAGGTTCTCGACTGATCCGTCGGACCGGGAGGGCATCGCCATGAACACGATGACGGGAGCGGGCGCGCGCGGGGCGCGTCCCCGCGCATGGACGAAACTGGCGGACGTCGTGTCGCGCTGGGCGTTCATGGGACCCGCGGCCGTCATCCTCGGGGCGATGCTCGCCTATCCGATCTTCTACACGATCGAGATCAGCTTCTCCCGCTTCGACCTGATGACCTTCAGCGCGGTCGAATGGATCGGCTGGGAGAACTACGCGCACGTGCTCGACGACTACCGGTTCTGGTCGTCGATGAAGGTAACCCTGGTCTACCTGGTATTCGCCCTGCCGATCCAGATCGTCCTTGGATTCGGCATCGCCTTCCTGATCAACGCCGACTGGCGGGGACGCGGCACCATCCGCGCCCTGTTCATCATTCCCATGGTCGTGGCCCCGGTCGTCGCGGGCGGGATCTGGCGCATGATCCTCGACCCGCTGTGGGGGATCATGAACTGGCTGATCGGCCTGATCGGGTATGGTCCGCTCGACTGGTTCGGCGATCCCAACCTCGCGATGGCCGCGATCGTCATCATCGACACCTGGCGGTGGACGCCGTTCGTCGTGCTGATCGCCACCGCCGCGCTTCTCTCGCTGCCGCGCGACATCTTCGAGGCGGCCGAGATCGACGGCGCCAACTGGTGGTCGATGCTGTGGTCGATCACGCTGCCGCTGCTCGTGCCGATCATCGCCGCGACCTTCGTCGTGCGCTGGCTGGGCGCGGTCAAGATGTTCGACATCGCGCTGGCCGCTACCTATGGCGGGCCGGGCGGCGCGACAAACGTCATCAACCTGTTCATCTACGAGGAAGCCTTCCGCTCGCTTCGCTTCGCCGAATCCGCGGCGATGGCCGTGATCGTGCTGGTGCTGACCATGGTGCTGACCGGCGTCTTCCTGCTCGGGACCCGAAAGCTGGAGGGACGCTATTGACCGCCACCGCACTCCACGCGCCGCTGCGGCGCAAGTCGCGGCTCGGCAGGCGGGTCCGCATCGCCGCCGGCATCCTGGCCTGCGTCGTCTTCCTGTTCCCCGTGTTCTGGATGGTGCTGTCCTCGTTCAAGGAGCAGCGCGACATCTTCACCGTCCCCCCGACCCTGTTCTTCACGCCGACGCTCGAGACCTACATCAGCTACATGCAGCGCGCGGACATCTCGCGGCGCCTGATCAACACCATCATCGTGGCGGTGGGTTCGGGCGTGCTGTCGATCGTGGCGGGCGCCATGGCCGGCTATGCGCTCGCCCGCATCAAGCTGCGCGGCGCCGGCACCATCGGCGTGCTCATCCTGTTGTCGCGCGGCGTGCCGCCGATCGCCCTCGCCGTCCCGATGTTTCTCGTCGCCCGGTCGCTCGGCGTCACCGACATGCACATCACGCTGATCCTCGCCTACTGCACCTTCCTCATCCCCTACGTGATGTGGCTGATGCGCGGCTTCTTCCTCGCGCTGCCGAAGGAACTGGAGGAATCCGCCATGATCGACGGCTGCAGCCGTTTCGGCGCCTTCTTCAAGATCATCGTGCCGATCTCGATGCCGGGGCTCCTGTCGACGATGATCTTCAGCATGATCCTCGCCTGGGAGGAACTGCTGTTCGCCCTGGTGCTGACCAACCGCTACGCCTCGACGATCCCCGTCGCCATCGCCGGCATCGCCGGCGACACGGTGAACGGCGCGAACTGGGGCGCGCTGACGGCGGTCGGAACGATTACCGTCATCCCCGTGGTGGTCTTTGCCCTGCTGGTCCAGAAATGGCTGATCCAGGGCCTGGCCGACGGCGCAACGAAGGGATGAACGGGATGACCGACCGGAACGTCGCAACGCATGGGCGGAGAACGTGATGCCACAGCCGCACCTCTATCTTTCGAAGGCCGACCTCGCGCGCCGCCACATCGAGGAACTTATCATCTCCCGGACCGTCAAGCCGGGCGACCGCATCACGACGCGCGAGATCTCCGAGGCCCTCGGCATCAGCGAGACGCCGATCCGCGAGGCGATCCGCAGCCTCGCCTCGGAAGGCTGGCTCGAAGTCCAGATGCATGTCGGGGCCGTCGTCGCGAGCGCCGGGCGCGAGCAGCTGCGCGAGATCTACGCGCTGCGCGGGCTGATCGGCGCGCTGGCGATCGAACTGGGCGCGGCGAGCTACTCGCCCAATAGGCTGGCCGAGATCGACGCCAACATCGCCTCCGCCGAACGCGCGGTCGAGGCGCAGGATGCGGCGCGATACATCCAGCTCAACCACGATTTCCATACGCTGCTCTACGACACGCCGCACTCGCAGTGGTCGCTGCGCATGCTGATGAACCTCAGCGCGCTGACCTCGGTCCACAGCGGCTTCAAGGTGATCTCCGGACGCATGGCGCAGTCTCTCGCCGAGCACAAGGCGATCCGCGACGCCATCCGGGCAGGCGAGTTCGAAGCCGCGAGCGCCCTCGTCAAGCTGCACGAGCGCGCGGCCTACGAAGCGATCACGCGCGAACTCGAAACCGACGATCCGGCGAAGGCCAAGAGCGCCGGCTAGTTCCAAGTCCGGCCCAACGACACGAACCTGCGGCAAGCCGGCAGGAAACCAGGGAGAAGCCACACGCCATGGGCACAGTCGCGATCAGGAGCGTCCGCAAGAACTACGGGTCGCTAGAGGTGATTCACGGCGTTTCGATCGACATCGCCGACGGCGAGTTCGTCGCGCTTGTCGGCCCGTCGGGCTGCGGCAAGTCCACGCTGCTGCGCATGATCGCGGGCCTGGAGGAGATCACCGGCGGCGAGATCGCGATCGGCGAACGCGTCGTCAACGACGTGGTGCCGAAGGACCGCGACATCGCCATGGTGTTCCAGAACTACGCGCTCTATCCGCACATGAACGTGCGCGACAACATGGGCTTCGCATTGCGCCAGCGCCGGCTGCCACGCGCCGAGATCAACGCGCGGGTGATGGACGCCGCGCGGATCCTTGGGCTCGAGCAGCTGCTCGACCGTAAGCCGCGCGCGCTGTCCGGCGGACAGCGCCAGCGCGTCGCCATGGGCCGTGCCATCGTGCGCCAGCCCAACGTGTTCCTGTTCGACGAGCCGCTGTCCAACCTCGACGCCAAGCTGCGCGTGCAGATGCGCTCGGAGCTGAAGGAATTGCACCAGCGGCTCGGCGTCACGACGGTCTATGTCACGCACGACCAGATCGAGGCGATGACGCTCGCCGACCGCGTCGTGGTCATGAACGGCGGCATCGTCGAGCAGATGGGGCCGCCGCTGGAGCTCTACGACCGGCCCGAGAGCCTGTTCGTCGCCGCCTTCATCGGATCGCCGCCGATGAACTTCGTCGAGGGCTTCGTCGAGCGCGGCGAGGCGCTGGTGCTCGACGACGGGTCGAGACTTGCCTTGCCGATGCCCGTTCCCGGCGAGGACCGCGTCACGATCGGGGTGCGGCCCGAGCACCTCTCGCTGGCCGCGGACGGCTGGCCGGCGGTGGTGTCGGTGATCGAGCCGACCGGGTCGGAAACCCAGATCACCGCGCGCATGGGCGACTACGTGATCCGCTTGCTGATCCGGGGCAGGACCGAGGTTCGGCCGGGCGACACGATCCACCTGACGGCTCGCGCCGCCGACATCCACGTCTTCGACACCCGCTCCGGCCGGCGGCGGTGAAGACGGACGCGTGAACACCAGACGAAAGACGAAGCCATGATCGAACTGCGCAACTTCTACATCGACGGGCGCTGGGTCGCGTCGCGATCCACGGCCGGGCAGACCCTGGTCGACGCCTCGACGGAGGAGCCGTTCGGCGTCGTGGCGCTGGCCGACGACGCCGACGTCGATACGGCGGTGGCCGCCGCGAAGCGGGCCTTTCCGGCCTGGGCCGCGACCGAACCGGCGACACGGCTCGCCTTCGTCGACCGGATGCGGACGATCCATCTGGAGCGAACCGAGGACATGGCGCGGGCCATCTCGCGCGAAATGGGCGCGCCGATCGATCTGGCGCGCGCGGCGCAGGCCGGTTCCGGGCCGCGCCACATGGCGAACTTCATCGCGGCGATGAAGGATTTCGACTTCGTCCGGCCGCTCGGCCCCCACGCTCCGAACGATCGCATCGTGCATGAGCCGGTGGGCGTGGCTGCGCTGATCACGCCGTGGAACTGGCCGATCAGCCAGATCACGCTGAAGGTGGCCGCCGCGCTCATCGCCGGCTGCACGGTGGTCTTGAAGCCCTCGGAGATCGCGCCGCTGTCTGCGATCGTGTTCGCCGAAATCGTCGAGGCGGCTGGCCTGCCTGCCGGCGTGTTCAACCTCGTCAACGGCGACGGGGCAGGGGCGGGCAACCGGCTCGCCACGCATCCCGACGTCGACATGGTGAGCTTTACCGGCTCGACGCGGGCGGGCATCTCGATCACCAAGGCCGCCGCCGACAGCCTGAAGCGCGTGGCGCTCGAACTCGGCGGCAAGGGCGCGAACCTCGTCTTCGCCGATGCCGACGACAAGGCGGTGGAGCGCGGCGTGCGGCAGTGCTTCGTCAACAGCGGCCAGAACTGCAACGCGCCGTCGCGCATGCTGGTCGAACGGTCGATCTACGAGCGGTCCGTCGAGACCGCGGCCAAGGTCGCGCGGTCGATCGCCGTCGGCCCGTCGAGCCAGCCGGGGGCGCATATCGGCCCGGTGGTGTCGGCGCGGCAGTTCGAGCGCATCCAGGGGCTGATCGAGACCGGCATCGCCGAGGGGGCGCGGCTCGTCGCCGGCGGGCCCGGGCGGCCGGCGGAGCTCAACCGGGGCTATTTCGTCCAGCCGACGGTGTTCGCCGACGTCGCCAACGACATGACCATCGCGCGCGAGGAAATCTTCGGGCCGGTGCTGTCGATCATTCCCTTCGAGACCGAGGACGAGGCGATCGCGATCGCCAACGACACGCCCTACGGGCTGACCAACTACGTGCAGAGCCAGGACGGCGAACGCCGCAACCGGGTCGCCCGGCTCTTGCGCTCCGGCATGGTGGAGATGAACGGCCAGCCGCGCGGCGCCGGCTCTCCCTTCGGCGGCGTGAAGGCCTCGGGCCGGGCGCGGGAGGGCGGACGCTGGGGCATCGAGGAGTTCACCGACGTGAAGTCGATCTCCGGCTGGGCGTGAGCCGAGGATGCCGGCGTCATGCCGTGAAGGGACGAGCGCCGCCTCGGATCGAGGCGGCGGAACATGGAAGATTTGCGAGATAGCCGGGGAATGACCGTGAAGAACAAAGCAATCGTGGGCGAAGTGAAGACGCTGTCGTGCAGCAACTCCTTTCGCAACTATCACTTCCTGAAGATCACCACGGAGGACGGTGTCGTCGGCTGGAGCGAGTACGACGAGAACTTCGGCTCGCCGGGCGTGACCTCGGTCATCAACCAGATCAGCCACCGGGTGATCGGCCAGAGCGCGATGCTGCACGAGCACATCCGCGAGGACCTGCACAACGTCACCCGCCCGGCCTCAGGCGGGGTGATCGGCCAGGCGCTCGGCGCGATCGAGAACGCGCTGCTCGACGCCAAGGCCAAGACGCTCGACGTGCCCTGCCACGTGCTGCTCGGCGGCAAGGTGCGCGACAAGATCCGCGTCTACTGGTCCCATTGCGTGGCCTACCGGATGCGCACCGAGCATTTCTCGCCCGGCATCGTCGACGCAGAGGGCGTGCGCCAGATCGCGCGCGACGTCCGCGACGAGGGCTACACGGCGCTCAAGACCAACATCTTCCACTACGACGAGAACGACCGCATCGAGGCCTGGTCGCCGGGCTTCGGCCGCCCGCACGATCCGACGCTCAACGTCGAGCGCAGGACCTTGAAGAACCTGCGCAAGCATCTGGAGATCATGCGCGAATCGGCCGGCCCCGACATCGACATCCTGCTCGACCTGAACTTCAACGCCCGCACCGAGGGCTTCCTGAAGATCCTGCGCGAGACCGCCGACCTCGACCTGTTCTGGGTGGAGATCGACACGCTCGACCCGCGGGCGCTGGCCTACATCCGCTCGCACAGCCCGCACCCGATCTCGTCGTGCGAGACGCTGATCGGCCTGCAGCAGTTCCTGCCCTACTTCGAGAACCAGTCGGTCGACGTGGCGATCATCGACACGCCGTGGAACGGGGTGTGGCAGTCGCTGAAGATCGCGGCGGCCGCCGCCGCCTACGAGGTGAACGTCGCGCCGCACAATTTCTACGGCCACCTCTGCACGATGATGAACGCGCATTTCAGCGCCGTGGTGCCCAACATGCGCATCATGGAGACCGACATCGACCGCATCTCCTGGGACGCGGAGGTGTTCACCCACGCGCCGGAATACAGGAACGGCTACCTGATGCTGCCCGACCGGCCGGGCTGGGGGACGGAACCGAACGAGGCGGCGCTGGCGAAGTACCCGCCGCTCGAAAGAACCGGCCTGATCAACCGCACGCAGACGCCGCGCCTGGCGCTCTGAGGACCGGACGCGCGAGCCCCATCCCGTGGACAAAGCGAAGATGAACGATCCGGTCGACGTGCTCATCATCGGCGCTGGCGCGTCCGGGGCGGCGGTGGCCTGGAGCCTCGCCGACACCCGCATGCGCATCCTGTGCCTGGAGCAGGGGGACTGGCAGCAGTCGTCCCGCTATCCGAGCACGGGGCGCGACTGGGAGGCGCGCCAGTTCGAGGATTTTGCGATCAGCCCGAACCGGCGAGCCATGCCGGCGGACTATCCCGTCAACGATGACGATTCGCCGATCAAGGTGGCGAACTTCAACGGCGTCGGCGGCGGTACGATCCTCTATGCCGGCCACTTTCCGCGCATGCATCCGTCCGATTTCCGGGTGCGCACGCTGGACGGCGTGGCCGACGACTGGCCGATCGACTACGCCACGCTGGAGCCGTTTTACGCGCTCAATGACCGCATGACGGGCGTTGCCGCCCTCGAAGGCGACCCGGCCTATCCGCTGAAGGAGGCGGTGATGCCGCCGCTGCCGCTCGGCCGCACGGGCGAGACGCTGGGCCGGGCGATGAACGATCTCGGCTGGCACTGGTGGCCCTCCGACACCGCCATCAACTCGCGCGAGCACGAGGGCAGGGCGGCCTGCATCAATCTCGGCCATTGCGGCCACGGCTGCGCGCAGGGCGCCAAGGCATCGACCGATATCACCTACTGGCAGGAGGCCATGCGCGCCCGCGTGGAGGTGCGCACGCGCTGCCGGGTCAGCCGCATCGAGACCAACGACGACCGCATGGCGACCGGCGCCTGGTATTTCGACGCCAATGGCGAGGAGGTGTTCCAGCCGGCCGAGATCGTCATCATGGCCTGCAACGGCATCGGCACGCCGCGCATCCTGCTCAACTCGGCGTCGGAGCGCTTTCCGGACGGCCTCGCCAATTCGAGCGGGCAGGTGGGACGCAACCTGATGTTCCACCCCTACGCGCTGGTGCGCGGCCGGTTCGACCGGGCCCTCGACGGCTATCGCGGCTCGCGCGTCTTCATGTGGTCGATGCAGTTCTACGAGACCGACCCGGCGCGCGACTTCCTGCGGGGCTATTGCTACCAGTTCACGCGCGGCGCGGGGCCGGTCGCCACCGCCGTCAACGGCATGGCCGACGGCCTGCTGCCATGGGGCGAGGCGCACCACGCCGCTTTCCGCTCGCTGTTCGACCACCAGGCCGGCATGGTCTCCATCTGCGAGGACCTGCCCGAGGAGATCAACCGCGTGACGCTCGACCCGCGGCTGAGGGACGGCAACGGCATTCCCGCGCCGAAGATCACCTACCGACTGGGCGAGAACACGCGACGGATGCTCGACCACTCGGTTGCGCGCGGGACGGAGATCCTCGAGGCCGCGGGCGCGAAGGACATCGTCACCCGCTCGCCGCTCTCCTATGCCGGCTGGCACCTGATGGGCACGGCGCGGATGGGGGCCGACCCGAACAAGTCGGTCGTCAACGGGTGGGGCCGCAGCCACGACGTCAGGAACCTGTTCATCGTCGACGGCAGCGTCTTCGTCACTTCCGGCGGCGTCAACCCGACGTCGACGATCCAGGCGATCGCGCTCTACGTCGCCGACCGGATCAAGACCCGCATCCATGACCTCTTCGACTGACGGGAGACAGGCCATGCAATCCGATCCGAGCCATCCGTTGCTGTCGGCGAGCGAGGCGGAATGCCTGCGCTGCATCGCCGGCCACATGATCCCGGCGAACGAGGTCTTCGGCGTGCCCGGAGCGGACGACGCCATCATCGTCGCCGACATGGCCCAGTCGATCGGACGGGACGGCCCGGCGCTCGCCACGCTCCTGATGAACGTCGACGCGGCGGCGGGAGGCCGTCTCGCCGCGCTCGACGCGGCCGCGCGGGAAACGCTGCTGACGCGGCTTCGCGCGGCCGACCGCGCCGCGTTCGCCGTGCTGGAATCGGTCGTCGCCCGCGCCTACTACCGCGACGACCGCGTGCTCGCCTCGATCGGTATGGAGGCGCGCCCGCCCTTTCCGCGCGGCTACGAACTGCCCGAAGCCGACTGGTCGCTGCTCGATCCCGTGCGCCAGCGCGGCCCCCTGTGGCGGCCGGTCGACTGAGCGGCCCGGACAGGCGGTTTACCGCGTTCCGGCCGGGGGGCGCGGTTTCGGCAAGGCCGGCGGTTCCGGCGCAGTCCGCGGATCCGTCCGACGACGGAAATTCTGGCCCGCGGGCTGTCCGGATCGCGTCACCCGGGTTCGCGCATTGTATCCGGTGACGGGAACAGGAAGCTCCGGGTAATTTGACACGGATCAACGCCCGGTCTTCTCTATCTTGCGATCATAAGTATATTGGACCGGTCACCGAAACGGCTCATCGGGTCCGAAGAAAGGAAGCTGCAATGAGAAAGTTCATCTCGACTCTGTGTGCGACCGTGCTTGCCGCCTCCGTTGGCGTGATGGGGGTACTGCCCGCCAACGCGGCGCCGGCCAACGTGCTGCAGGTGCAGCCGCTGGGCGTTTCCGACGTGATCCAGGTCGACAACCATTGGAAGAAGAAGCGCCATCCCGGCAAGAGCGGCTTCTACATGCATGACAACCACGGCTGGTACAACGGCCATCCGGGCTATCGGCACAAGCGCCCCGGCTATCGCTATCACAATGGCTGGTGGTTCCCGGCAGGCGCGTTCATCGCCGGCGCAATCGTCGGCGGCGCCATCAACAACAACGTCTATCAGGGCGGCAGCGCCCATGTGCAGTGGTGCTATAGCCGCTACCGATCGTACCGCTCCTGGGACAACAGCTGGCAGCCCTACAACGGGCCGCGCCGCCAGTGCATCTCGCCCTACATGTGAGGGCCTGACCCGATCCAGCGGCGCCCCGGCGACAGTGGCGGGGCACGGTGGGATCGGCACCGCGCCTGATACGCGTCCTCGTGCCTCTCTCGCGTTGCGAGGGAGGCCTTTTTAATGTCTCGGGGGGATCCGGCGGCGGACGCGGTGACGTGCCGATCGATGGGCGATACGCTTGCCGTCAAGCGCCAAAACCCCTCACCTCACCGGCAATGTCGGGAAGCGTCCAGGCTTGGTGAATGATGAATGACCTGAGACATAGGTGACGTTTTGTACCGGACACATGGGTAACACTTTTCGCTTTGCGGGAGGTGTTGATGCCGTGGAAGGAGAGTTCGGTAATGGACGAGCGGGTTCGTTTTGT
>JBKBRJ010000050.1:0-31632 GCA_046292285.1 Mesorhizobium sp.
TGTTGGAGACGAAAGGCGCGCGCGGCCCGTCGTGGAACGGCGCCAGCGCGGCGGTCGCCATGACCGGGCCGAGATCGGAGCCGCCGATGCCGATGTTCACCACGTCGGTGATCGGCCGGCCGGTCGCGCCCGTCGACGCGCCGGAGCGGATCGCATCGGCGAACCGGCCCATCCGGGCAAGCACGGCGTGAACCTCGGCCATCACCAGCTGGCCCGCGACGGCGAAGCCGGCGCGCTCCGGCGCGCGAAGCGCGACATGCAGGACCGCGCGTCCCTCGGTCGAGTTGATCGGCTCGCCCGAAAACATCGCGTCCCGCCGCGCTTCCAGGCCCGCGGCCTCGGCGAGATCGGCGAGCAGGCGCATGGCGCGGTCGTCCACCGCCGTCTTCGACCAGTCGAGGAGCAGATCGTCGAGCCGCAGCGAGAAGCGATCGAAGCGGCGCGGGTCGGCGGCGAACGCCGACCGCAGGTTCTGGGGCGCCTGCGTGCCGGCATGCAGTTTCAGCGCTGCGAGGACGCTGGAGAAGGCGGTTCGGTCCAAGGCTGTCTCCTGTGAGCGGCTGGTCTTCCGATTAGAACAATCCGGACACGAAAAGAAGGCGGCTCCGGCGGCGGCTGGCCGGATCGACCGGGCAACCGTGGCACAATTGCAATGGAGACAAGATTCTCTGGCGCAAGCGGTTGGACCAGACTTGCCACCCGAAAGTTCACATGTTTACTGTTCCGGCAAGGGAGCGAAGCGATGTCCACGAGAAACGATTCCGCGATCTGGTCCGGCCTTTTCACCATTTCCCCGGATTCGGGCCAGACCTTGCAGGCGCAGATTCGCCAGGCGATCGTCGCGGCGATCCTCGACCGCCAGATCGCCGCGTCGATGCCCCTGCCCTCCTGCCGCATCCTCGCCGAGAAGCTCGGCGTGGCGCGCGGCACCGTCGTGCTCGCCTTTCAGCAACTCGTCGACCAGGGCTTCCTGGTGGCGCGCGAGCGTCGCGGCCATTTCGTCAATCCCGAGGTTCTGACCACCCCGACCAAGCCGATCGCACGGCAGGACAACAACGCGCCGGGCGGCCTCGACTGGAAGGCGCGCCGCCGCATCGCCGCCAGCGACATGCCGCCGCCCATGAAGATGGAGAACTGGATCAAGTCCTCCTATCCCTTCGTCTACGGCCAGTTCGACCCGGGCCTGTTCCCGACCGCCGAGTGGCGCGAATGCAACCGCATGGCGCTCGCCGTGCTGGAAATCCGCAACTGGGCGGCCGACATGGTCGACCGCGACGACCCCCTGCTGATCGAGCAGATCCAGGCGCGGCTCCTGCCCCGGCGCGGCATCTTCGCCAATCCCGACGAGATCATCGTCACGCTCGGCGCCCAGCACGCGATCTACATGCTGGCCTCGCTCCTCATGACGAAGGGCTCGCGCGTGGCGATGGAGGACCCCGGCTACCCGGACGCCCGCTCGATCTTCCGCCTCGCCGGTGCAGACATCGATCCCGTCCGCGTCGACGCGGAAGGCATCGTGACGCGGGAAATCCCGAGCAATTCCAACTTCGTCTTCGTGACGCCGAGCCACCATTGCCCGACCATGGTGCCGCTGTCGGAGACCCGGCGTCGCGAATTGCTCGCGATCGCTGCCCGCAACGACCAGATCATCATCGAGGACGGCTACGACAGCCAGCTGATCGACGAAGCCCCCCAACAGGCCTTGAAGAGCCTCGACCGCACCGGCCGCGTCATCCATGTCGGCTCGATGTCGAAGACCCTCGCGCCCGGCCTGCGGCTCGGCTACATCGTCGCCTCCGCCGATCTGATCGCCGAACTGCGCGCGCTGCGCCGCTTCATGCTGCGCCACCCGCCGGCCAACAACCAGCGGGCCGTGGCGCTCTTCCTGTCGCTCGGCCATCACGATGCGCTGGTGCGCAAGCTGTCGACGGCGTTCGCCGAGCGCCGCAAGCGGCTGGTCTCGGCCATCTCGGCCTTCCTGCCCGACTGGAACGCCACCGACAGCGCCGGCGGAACCTCGGTCTGGCTGGAAGGTCCCCAGGGCACCGATTCCGAGAAGCTGTCGGAGGCCGCCGCGACCCGCAGCGTGCTGATCGAGCCAGGCGCTCGATTCTTCGACGGCCAGTCTCCGCCGCGCCGCTTTGTGCGCCTCGGAATCTCCTCGATCGCGGTCCAGCACATCGAGCCCGGCATCCGCGAACTCGCCACCGCCATCGGCCGCCGCCCCGCCGCCGCCTGACCGGTGCTTGGGTTCTCCGGCATCGTCTTGTCAGCCGCGACATCCGGAACGCTCCGAGCGTGGCTCTAGAGGCAGCAAGGCCTGGCTCAATGTCGTGGACCAGCCGCGCGACATAGTTTGTCGTGCACCGAAGCGCAGGCCAGAAAAAAACCAGCCAGTTTCGGATGCGGGGATCATCGCTTCGGGAGTGGCGAACATGAGCTTGACGGCCGAACAGCACGACGGCGCCGATTCACATCGAAATCGAAGGTCCGGCGGACGGGAGGCGCGCCGGGCGATGCGCGCGGCGCCGCTGGCCGAAGACGTCAGGCCGATCCGCGCCGGTCTCGAAGGCGGCCGCTACGCCGTCCTGTCGCGAAGCGAGCTCGAAAGCATCCACGAGGCGGTGCTCACCGTGCTGGAGACCGTCGGCTTCGCCAACGCCATCCCGAGCTGCATCGAGGCGCTGACGCGGGTGGGCGCCAATTACGGCGCCGATGGCCGCATCCGTTTCCCGCGCAACCTGGTGCTCGACACCATCCGCAACGCGGCGCGCAACTTCACGCTCCATGGCCAGGACCCCAGGCACGACATGGTCGTGCAGGGCTCGCGGGTTCACTATGGCACGGCGGGCGCCGCGGTCCACGTCGTGGACGTGGAGAAGCGCGAATATCGCGAGTCGCTGCTCCAGGACATCTACGACGCCGCGCGCATCGTCGACCTGATGGACAACATCCATTTCTTCCAGCGGCCGATGGTCCCGCGCGACGTCGTCGACCCGCTCGACATGGATTTCAACACGCTCTACGCCTGCGTCTCCGGCACCACCAAGCACGTGGGAACATCCTTCACCGTCCGCGAGAACGTCGCGCCGGCGCTCGAGATGCTCTACGCCATTGCGGGCGGGGAGGAGAATTTCCGCGCCCGTCCCTTCGTCTCCAATTCCAACTGCTTCGTCGTCCCGCCGATGAAGTTCGCCGAGGATGCCTGTGGCGTGCTCGAGGCCTGCGTGGAAGGCGGCATCCCGATCCTGCTCCTGTCGGCGGGCCAAGCCGGCGCGACGGCTCCCGCCGCCATTGCCGGAGCGGTGGTCCAGGCGGTGGCCGAGGTCCTAGCCGGCCTGGTCTACGTCAACGCGCTGAAACCGGGACATCCCGCGATCTTCGGCACCTGGCCCTTCGTCTCCGACCTCCGCACCGGGGCCATGTCGGGCGGCTCGGGCGAGCAGGCGCTGCTCACCGCCGCCTGCGCCCAGATGGCCCGGTTCTACGACCTGCCCGGCGGCTCGGCGGCCGGCATGGCCGATTCGAAACTCCCGGACATCCAGGCCGGCTACGAAAAGGGCATCACCAACGTCATGGCCGGCCTCTCGGGCCTCAACCTGATCTACGAGTCGGCGGGCATGCACGCCTCGCTGCTCGGCTTCTGCCTCGAGAGCCTGATCATCGACAACGACATGCTCGGGCAATGCCTGCGCTGCGTCCGCGGCATCGAGGTCACGGACGCGTCGCTCTCCATCGACGCCATCGCCGACGTCTGCCTCAACGGTCCCGGCCACTATCTCGGCCACGGCCAGACGTTGCAACTCATGCAGACGGAGTATGTCTACCCGGCCATCGCGGATCGGTTCTCGCCCAAGGAATGGGTGGAAAAGGGCCGGCCCGACATTTTGCAGCGCGCCATCGCCGAGAAGCGCCGCATCCTGTCGACGCATTTTCCCAGGCACATCCCGAAGGCGCTGGACGATCGGCTGCGCGTCCGCTTCGAGAACATCCATCTGCCACGCGGCGCGATGGGCCTCTGACGGACCCGTCGAGCCGCAAGCCGGGGTTTGCGTCAAGGCATCCCATACTGATGGTTGCGAAAGGCATAGGCCAGGCGGATCCGTCCGTAGCACTCGCAGGATCGCGCCTCCAGTTCAGCGCGATCGGTCACGGTCAGGTTGCCGCGCGTGTAGTCGATCGCGCCTGCCTCCATCAGTTCGCCGCAGATCATGTTGACGGTTGCGCGCCGCAATCCCAGCGTTTTCGCCATGACGTCCTGGGTCATGTAGAAGCTCGCGGCTCCCACGCGATCGCTGGTCTGCAGCAGCCATCGCGAGAGCCGCTGGTCGGCGGTGTGCAGGCTGTTGCAGGCCACGAGTTGCATCAGTTCGATCGTATGGGCCTGGCCGTAGCGCAGAATCGACTCGCGCACGGAGACGAAGCGCAGGAGCGCCTGATCGAACGTGCTGATCGGAACCCACGTCGCCTCGCCCGCGACGAGCACCACCGAGCGCCCGATGGCGGTGCCTCCGCCGAGTACGATGGCATAGCCGACGAAGCCCTCGTGTCCCACCGAAGCCTGGTGAACGGACCGGCCGTCCCGCATTTCCGCCATGATGGCCACGACGCCCTGCTCGGGGAACACGGCGTGTGTGACCTGCGCCCCGTCCTCGTAGATCACTTCGCCTGCCCTCATCTCCCGGCGTTGCGAATGCTCCGCAATGTAGGCCAGGGCATCCGGTGACAAAGACGCGAGGATCCGATTTCGGAACACGGGACTGTTGGAACCTATCGCTGCGACGCTTCAATGATTCGTAGATACGACTGAATTTCGCACGACGTGCAATATTCGTCCATATTTAGCATATCGTTAACCAGTTAAGTTCTAAATGCGGATATGTACGTTTTCGATCATATCCGACGATGACTTCAGGTTGCAGATCGCGGAGATCGATCGGAAATCCTCAACGCGGCAGTAATTGGGTGCTCCGAAGCATTTTCCTGCTCACGACTGGCGCTCGGGACGCTGAGGCACGGATTTGATCTGAAGATTTGCTGGGTGCGTAGTGCATATCACGCGTAGACGTGGGTGCGGCGTGCAGACCAGATGTCGACAAACGCGGCGGGAGGGCTGGCGATGACGAGCATGGCGGTAGTCAGATCGTTGCGGAAGCGGTTTCTCGAGCATCCGTCGGGGGCGGAGCCGGATCCCTATGCAACCTTCGCGGAAATGGCCGAGGCCTACGTCGCCAACACCCTGGAGGCAATCTGCCGCATAGACGCGGCCAATCCGACGGCAATGCTGGACCCGGTTCTGGCGGCGCGAATGGCCGAGGTGCGCGCCAAGCTCGAGGGACTGGATGATCTGATCGTCAGGCTGCGCCAGATGCAGGCCGAGGATCGAGATTGAACGCAGCCAGGCTTGGCGGCCCCATCCAGGGCCGCCACGCGGAGTTTCGCCGCGGCATCGCAGGGCGCCGCCGTCAGTGGTTGTTTCGCGGAATGCCCTTCTCCTGCGCGATGCGACGGTAGTTGACCGCGGGCTTGAGCACCATTCCCTCGGAGAGCTGGTCGACGATCCCGCGCTGGATTTCCTGCCACGGCGTCTGGTGACCCGGATAGCGGTAGCCGCCCTTTGCCGCGAGGTCCGACCGGCGGCGCGCAAGCTCGTCGTCATCGACGAGAATGTCGGCCCTGCCCCGCTTGAGATCGATCCGGACGCGGTCGCCGCTGCGCAAAAGGGCGAGCCCGCCGCCGGCCGCCGCCTCAGGCGACGCGTTGAGGACCGAGGGCGATCCGGAGGTTCCCGACTGCCGGCCGTCGCCGATGCAGGGCAGGGAATGGACGCCGCGTTTCAGCAGCGCTGCCGGCGGCTGCATGTTGACCACTTCCGCCGCCCCCGGATAGCCGATCGGTCCCGTGCCGCGCATGAACAGGATCGTATCCTCGTCGATCCCGAGCGAGGGATCCTCGATACGCGCGTGGTAGTCTTCCGGTCCCTCGAAGACCATCGCCTTGCCTTCGAAGGCCTCGGGATCGGCTGGATTCGACAGGTAGCGCTCGCGGAACTCCGGCGAGATCACCGACGTCTTCATGATCGCGGAATCGAACAGGTTGCCCTTCAGGTTGATGAAGCCGGCATTCGGCTTCATCGGCGCATCGACCGACTTGATCACCGCCACGTCGAGGTTTTCGGCATCGCGGCAGTTGTCGCCGATCGTCCGCCCGTTCGCCGTCAGCGCGCCGGGATGCGGCAGGAGACCGGCCTTCATCAGTTCGGCCACGACGGCCGGCACGCCGCCGGCATGGTGATAGTCCTCGCCCAGGAACTCGCCCGCCGGCTGCAGGTTGACGAGCAGCGGCACGTGATGGCCGACGCGCTGCCAGTCGTCATTGTCGAGCGGGACGCCGAGATGGCGCGCGATCGCGTTCAGGTGGATCGGCGCGTTGCTCGACCCGCCGATCGCCGAGTTGACGAC
This sequence comes from Mesorhizobium sp., assembly GCA_046292285.1. GTDB lineage: Bacteria > Pseudomonadota > Alphaproteobacteria > Rhizobiales > Rhizobiaceae > Aquibium. Next base: position 6,462 of record JBKBRJ010000050.1, read on the forward strand.
GATCGCGTTCTCGAAGGCTTCGCGGGTCATGATGTCGGACGGCTTCAGGTCCTCGTGCACCATGTCGACGATCCGCTTGCCGGTGTGCCAGGCCATCTGGCCGCGCTCGCGATAGGGCGCGGGAATGGCCGCCGATCCGGGCAACTGCATGCCCAGCGCCTCGGCCAGGCTGTTCATCGTGGTGGCCGTGCCCATCGTGTTGCAGTAGCCGACCGAAGGCGCCGACGACGCCACGCGATCCATGAACTGGTCGTAGTCGATCTTGCCCTCGGCCAGCAATTCGCGCGACTTCCAGACCACGGTGCCCGACCCGGTCCGCTCGCCGCGATACCAGCCATTGAGCATCGGGCCGACGGACAGGGCGATCGCGGGTATGTTGACGGTGGCGGCGGCCATCAGCAGCGCCGGCGTGGTCTTGTCGCAGCCGATCGTCAGCACGACGCCGTCGATCGGATAGCCGTACAGCACTTCCACCAGCGAGAGATAGGCGAGGTTGCGGTCGAGCGACGCGGTCGGCCGCTTGCCGGTCTCCTGGATCGGATGGACCGGGAACTCCATCGGAATGCCGCCAGCCGCCTCGATGCCCGCGCGCACGCGCTTGGCGAGCTCGACGTGGTGGCGGTTGCAGGGCGACAGGTCGGAGCCTGTCTGCGCGATGCCGATGATGGGCTTTCCCGACTGCAGTTCCTCGCGCGTCAGGCCGAAGTTCAGGTAGCGTTCGAGGTAGAGCGCGGTCATGCCCGGATCGTCCGGATTGTCGAACCACTCCTGCGAACGCAGTCTCTTGCCCTTGCCGCTCGTACCGTTCGGACCGCTCATCGACGCCTCCCTCTTTCGGCCAATAGCGATAGTGCAGCCCCGCCGCGCGGGCAAGCGCCAGACCGGCCGAGCCGATGGACAAGTTCCGGGACCTGCGCTAGTCGAACAACCGTCGGAAGCAGGAGGACGTCATGGCCATGAACCTGGAAGGCGAGGAAACGATCGGCGCGCCGATCGGCAAGGTCTGGGCCGCGCTCAACGACCCGGACGTGCTGCGCGAGTGCATCCCCGGCTGCGAGAGCCTGGAAAAATCCTCCGACACCGAGATGGCCGCCACGGTCTCGCTGAAGATCGGGCCGATCAAGGCCCGGTTCGCCGGCGCGGTGACCCTGGTCAACCTCAATCCCCCGCATTCCTACACCATCCAGGGCGAGGGAAAGGGCGGGATCGCGGGCTTCGCCAAGGGCGGCGCCGACGTCGTCCTCCAGGAGACCGGCCCGGAGGAAACCCGGCTTTCCTACACGGTCAACGCGGACGTGGGCGGAAAGATCGCCCAGCTCGGCAGCCGTCTCATCGCCTCCACGTCGAAGAAGCTGGCGGGCGAATTCTTCGCGAAGTTCAACGAGGTCGTCTCGAGCCGCTGACGGTGCCTGTCGTCAGCAGCCTCTGACGGTGCCTCACCCCCTGCGGTAGTTGGCGGCCCGCTTCTCCAGGAAGGCCTTGACGCCCTCCTTGTAGTCGTCCGACATTCCCGCCTCGCGCTGCAGGCGTCGCTCGAGGTCGAGCTGCTCGTCGAGCGAATTGACCGAAGCCGCCTGGATGGCCTGCTTGATCAGGCCGTACGCATGCGTCGGCCCGGCCGCGAAGCCTTCGGCGAGCGTCGTGGCTTCCGCCATCAGCGCCTCGTCGTCGACCGCCTTCCAGATCAGCCCCCAGTTGGCCGCATCCTCCGCCGACAGCGGCTGCGCGGTCAGCGCGAGCGCCTTCGCCCGCGCCTCGCCGAGGAGATGGGTGAGCCAGTAGGTGCCGCCCGCGTCGGGAATGAGCGCGATCTTGGCGAAGGCCTGGATGAACTTCGCCGATCGCGCGGCGATGACGATGTCGCAAGCCAGCGCGATGTTGGCGCCCGCGCCGGCGGCCACGCCGTTGACGGCGCAGATGATCGGCTTTGGCATCGCCCGCATGGTGCGGATCAGCGGGTTGTAGTTCTCCTCCAGCGTCTTCCCGAGGTCCGGCCGGTCGCCGCCCATGTCCTCGGTGTCCGACAGGTCCTGGCCCGCGCAGAACCCCCGCCCCTGGCCGGTCAGGACGATCGCGCGGATATGGTCGCTGCGGGCGCATTCCTCCAGCGCGGCGCGCAATTCCGCGTGCTGCAATCGATTGAAGGAGTTCAGCCGGTCGGGACGGTTGAGCGAAATCACGCTGTAGCCATCCCGTCGATCGTGCAATATTGTCGCGTCGCTCATGCGCATGCTCCTCCTCGCGCCGGACGTCCGGCGTCTGCCTCGGCAACCATGGACCGGACGTTTCCCGGGCTCAAGCGGATGCCACCGGGCGGCCGGCGGGCCGTGCGAATGGCGCGGCGGAAATGCCAGGTCTGACCCTGAGGCGGATACCGATTGGTACAAGTGAAGGCAAGGCAAATGGTGGAGACAGCCTACGATCGTCCAAAGCCGCGGGCACAGCTCACGGCGGACCTCTTCGAAGGTCTTTTCGCCGGCTGCACCGGCGAAACCTATCGGGCGGGGCACCACCTCTTCATGCAGGACGACGTGTCCGACCGTGTCTACGGCGTGATGGCCGGGGCGGTCGAGATCGCGATCTATTCGGAAGGCGGACGCAAGCTCGTCGCCAATCTGGAAACCGAGAAGTGCGTTTTCGGCGAAATCGGCGCGCTCGATGGTGGACTGAGGACCGCGACCGCCACCTGCCTGACCGACGCGACGCTCGTCTCGCTCTCCCGCCGGCAGCTCATCGACCGTATCCAGCAGAACCCGCAGCTCGCGACCACGATGATCTGGCTTTTGTGCGCGCGGCTGCGCTACGTCAGCGCCGAGCTCGGCGACCAGGCGCTGCTCAAGATCGAGGCGCGCCTCGCCAAGCGGATCTCATTCCTCTCGACGCTGATCGAGGACGAGCGCGGCTGGATCCACATCTCACAGTCGGACCTGGCGGAATTTCTCGGCGCGACCCGTGAATCCGTCAACAAGACGCTGACCGACATGCGCAAGGCCGGCGTGATCGACGTCAAGCGCGGCGCCATCAAGATCCTCAACCCGCGCGCTCTGGAACGGATCGGCGCCGGCCCCGACGACTGAGAGACCAGCCGCCCCGCGCCGTCACATCCGCCGGAAACTGCCGGGCGACGTGCCCACGGCCTGCTGGAAGGCGCGGACGAAATGGCTGGCGGTCTTGAAGCCGGTGCTGACGGCCACCTCGTTGACCTGCATCCTCGTCGTCTTCAGCAGGATCTTGGCCCGCTCGATGCGCTGGCGCAGCACATAGGAATAGGGCGGCTCGCCGACGGATTTCTTGAAGGCGCGCGCGAAATGGAAGCGGCTCAGATTGGCCGCGGCCGCCATGTCGTCGAGCGAAATCTCCGTCCCGAGCTTCGAGTCGACGAGTTCGATGACATGCTTCAACTGGGTCGCCGACAGGCCGCCTGATTGCCCTGGGCTCAGCTTGAGCGAGCCCGCCTGAACCTGCGAGACCTCGATGGCGGTGAGAAGACCCAGCGTCTCCGTATAGAGCCGGTCGGGCTCCTGTTCCTGCAGCATGAGACCACGCATCTTCTCGAGCGTCGCGCGCAGTCGGCTATCGTCGAAATAGACCATGGCGAAGCTGTCCGACGGACGGTACAGCCGCTCCGTCTCGGCCGCGATCTCCTCCGGATCGAAGTAGAAGGCGGTGAAGCTGTTGGTTCGGTCCACCGGCGCCGCGAAGCCGGAGGCCGAGCAGCCGCGCGGCAGGTAGGTCAGGTTGTTGCGCAGGTCGCGCCGCTGGATCGGTCGCAATCCGTCCACGACGATCTTGCCGTCCGACAACAGCAGGTCGTGAAGACACAGATACTGCCGCCTTCCTGTGAAACTGAAACTGTAGTCGCTGGCTCCGCTGATACGCGAGTGCTCGATGGAGAACCCGCGCCAGTTTTCCGTCTTGTGCACGTCGGGTAACCGCGCCTCGGACCGGAACGTTAATTGCAGCGTGGCGTCTCTGCTCATGGCGATTCCCAGTGACCGTTCGCCCTGCGGGTACCGCTTCCCGAGAACGTTCCAACTTAAGTCGAATACCCGCTGCGACTTTCAATTCAAGCTAAAGTTGCGATGAGGCGCAATTTTTTCACAGCCATGCGCTGTCAGCAGGCTCGCACGGGACGATGCCACAGTCTTGCACGCTTCCGCGTCCGCGACTAGTCCGCGGGCGGCAAGGAACACCAACTCCCGCTCAACCGAATCGCGCTCGCGCCATGCATGCAAACGCCCCCACCTGGACGGTGAGGGCGCCGCTGCGACCAGCGTGGAAACCGGCTTGGGGTCGAGGCAGCCGGCGGGCGCTTCAGAACTCCTCCCAGCCGTCGGGCTCCCTCGCCGGCTCGATCTTGCGAGCGGCCGCGGACTGGCCTGCCGAAACGCCCGTCCGGTGCGCCTGCGGAGCGCGCCTCGGCGATGGCTGCAACGCGCGGACGTTGTCGTGCCGGTAGGCGGGCGCCTGGTGATGGCCCCCGCCGATCTCGAAACGACCGACCAGTTCGGCCATGGCGTCGGCTTCCCGGCCCAGCGACACCGCGGCGGCCGTCGACTGCTCCACCATGGCGGCGTTCTGCTGGGTCGATTGGTCCATATGCCCGATCGCGACGTTGATCTGCGCGATGCCGGTCGACTGAGCCTCCGCCGACGCCGCCATCGCGCCGACGAGCTGGCTGATCCCGCCGAAGGCCGACACGATGCGCAAAAGCACGTCCCTGGTGTTTCCGACCAGCGTGACGCCATTGTCGACGTGAGACGCCGAGGTCGAAATCAACCCCTTGATCTCCTTGGCCGCCTCCGCCGACCGCTGGGCCAGCGCGCGCACTTCCTGGGCGACGACCGCGAAGCCGCGCCCGGCATCCCCGGCACGCGCGGCCTCGACGCCCGCGTTCAACGCAAGCAGGTTCGTCTGGAAGGCGATCTCGTCGATGACGCCGATGATCTGGCCGATCTGTGAGGACGACTTCTCGATCTGCTCCATGGCGATGATCGCCTCGCGAACGATCTCGCCGCTTTTCTCGGCGTCGCTTCGCGTCGCGGATACCGTCTGGTCGGCCTTGCGGGCTCCCTCGGCGGTCTGGCGCACCGTTTCGGTCAGCTCGTTCAGCGCCGCGGCCGTCTCCTCGAGGCTGGCGGCATTCTGCTCGGTGCGCTTGGACAGGTCGTCGGACGCGCGCATGATCTCGCTCGTCCCGTTGCGAACGGTTTCCGCGCTGTTGGCGATCGAACCCAGCGCGGCCTGCAGGGCATCGACGGCCCTGTTGAAATCGACCCGCAGGGCTTCGTATTCGCCGGGAAACGGCTCGGAGATGCCATTCGAGAGATTGCCCGCCGCGAGATTCTTCAGCCCGCCGGCGAGGGCTTCGACGACCTTCTGCTGCTCGCGGGCGCGGGCGGCGCGCTCTTCTTCGTTGCGCCGGCGCTCATGTTCGATACCGGTGATGTCGGCCGCGAACTTGATCACCTTGTAGGGCTTGCCGGCGGCGTCGAAGAGGGGATTGTAGGATCCTTGGATCCAGACCTCGCGCCCCCCCTTGCCGACCCGCGCATACTTGTCCGAGAAGAATTCGCCCTTGCGCAGCCGGTCCCAGAAGCTCTTGTATTCCGCGCTGGCGGCGAAGGCCTTGTCGACGAACATCGAGTGTCGCTGGCCGATGATCTCAGCTTCCGTGTAGCCCAGCGTATCGAGAAAGTTCTGGTTCGCCGCAAGGATGGTGCCGTCTAGGGCGAATTCGATGACCGCCTGCGAACGCATGATCGCCGCGACCTTCGCCTTCATCTCGTCGTTCTCGGTCTTGCCGGCGTTCGCGCGGGAGCCACCCGTGAAAAGTCCCATGTTCTACTCCCTTTGTGCCGGTGGATTGCCCCGGCCTGTCTGCCCCGACATGCGCATGGCGGCTCCGGAGCCAACCCAACGCATGTTCCGTCGCGTAAACTGGGCGACTATCGTTAATGGATTGTCTAAAATTGCTTGGCGCCGCCAAGAAAAATACAAAAATTATGCAGCCCGGGAGCGCACTGTCCCCGCGGCGCGACAGAGGCTGGAGCACGACTCCCGGAAGGAACGGCGGTTTCGTACCAAAGACCTGCGGGGAAAACAGCGACCTGGAGCGTAAGCGTGCGGCGCGAATCGGGGAGATCGCGATACGCCTCAGGACATCGCGCCCGAGGACACTGGACATGTCTCCACGCAAGTCGCCGGCAAGGCCGCTTGAGAACCCTGGTACGATCGGAAGTCCAGGTCGAGCGCCTCCCCCGTCGCCGCGCGTGAACGCAGATAGCGGAGCGCCCGCCGGCCCGGCATGAAGAAATAGCCGCCGCCCTGCACCGTGACGAAGGCCTGGAGCCCGCGCAGCGTCAGCGGCCCGTGGCGCGTCGGAACGGTAAAAACCCCCTCGCCCGTAGGATGGCCGACGATCGGGTCCTGCTCGCCGTGCAGCGTCTGGAAACTCGGATTCATCACCCAGGTCTGCTGCACGAACTCGAACTGGCGCTCGATGTCGGCGTTGAGGCACATGAAGAGGATGCCCTTCTCATTGCCCCGCTCGAAGGCGCGGCTGATCCGAAGCAGTCGGTGGCGCTTGGCAAGCTCGATCTGCGCCTGCGGGTTCCTGCCGAGCGAATCGCGCGGGTTGGACCGGCGTGCATGGGCGCCGAGCGGACAGGCGAGCCCTTGCGGATCCTCGCGCTCGTAGAGGAAGGCGTTGTCGGCGACGTCCCTCCGTCGGCCTTCCGACCGCTCCGACTCCCGCCGCACGGGATGGCGCACCAGCGACGCCCCGTCCTTCCAGCGTCCGAACATCTTGGCGCCGACCCATTCGGTCGAAGGTCGGCCGTCGATCTCGGCCGCGCCGAGCCCCGCGGCCATCTCGGCGCAGAAACTCTCAAAGCGGTCGACATGCTGGACCATCTGGCGAACGACGAGAAACGAGCCGTTGCGGCCGAAGTCGTACCAGTCGCGGCCCTCGCCTCCGACAGGCGGCGTGGCGAGCCGGCTCAGGGCATGCTCGCGGTCGAAGCCGGCCGGAACGGCGATCGGCGGCGGCGTCTTGCCAGTCTGGTCGGGATAGCCGAGCAGGAACTCTCCCGCCGCGACCTTGTGCTGCGGATCGACGGTTCCTCGCCCCCGGGGCGTCCCCTCGATGACCGGCTGCGAGATGCCGTCGCGATAGCCGAAATGCTCGATCGGGTTTCCGCCGTCGTCCTTCTTGATGATCAGGGGCAGGCGATGGAGCACGCGCATGCCCGCGACCTCCGACGCCGCGACCACGGACGCGGTCAAGTCCTTGATGCGCTCGGGGGTCGCATAGCAGACGAGCACCGCGTCGGCCTCCGCGTCGCCCTCGCCCCACACCCAGTTCGCCGACGCGCTCTCGCCGACGTCGCCCAGCACCCGCTCCTGGCCCGGAGCCGTCATGCCGCGCCGGAACACGGTCGGCAGACCCGTCACGCCGTCGTCGCCGAGCCCGAGCTTGCGCAGGCCGGCTGCGCTGAAGGCCACCGTCATCGCCTGCGTCGCCGGCACGCGCGCGCCGAAGCTGGCATTGGCGAGCAGGAAATCGAGCCACTGCGCCCTTTCGGCCGCCGGCGGGTTTTCTGGCATCCGCAGCGCGATCATCTCCGACGCCGGCAGCTTGCCCATGCCGCCGAAGACGATCGACTGGATTTCCTCCGTTTCGAGCGCATTCGCGGCGAGCGGCGCCGAGCCGAAGCTCGACAGCAGGGCCGCCGCCTCGGGTTCGGTCCGGGCGCCGGCGATGGCCGCGCGGATGGCGGCGTTGCGGCGAATGTGGAAGGTCGTCAATTCGGGATAGGCCGAATACCAGAACAGCGTCGGGATCTGCTGCTCCCGCGCCCAGAGCTTGAACAGCGCCCCGTTGGTGGCGCCCTCCTGGAACAGGTTGCGGGTGCGGGGGAATCCGGCCGTGTTGCTCCACACGCCGGTCAGGCCGGCATGCGCCTTGGTGATGAAGTCCTCCAGATAGCTCTCCCAGCTGCCGCCGTAATTGCTGAAGAACAGCAGCTTGTCGGTCCCCGGCAGGAGCACCCAGCGCGCATAGTGGATCGAGCCGATGTCGGACAGCCGCCCGGGCTCGAACGCCCGCGTCGCCGCGATCTTGATCGCCAGGAAGGTGAGGCGAAGCGTCAGCCGGCGCAACGGACCCGGCTTCATGACCGAAATCGCGGCGAGATGGTTCTGCACGCCGCGGTTTTCGCGATCGGCGATCGGCGCGAAGCGCTCCGGCGGCAACGGCGCGCCTTTCTCGACATCGCGCTCCTCGGCCCGGCGCAGCCGCCAGTAGCCGAGGCCCGCCACGCCCGCCACGACGACGAGCAGCGTGAGGATCGCCAGCGACAGCGCAGCCGCCCAGCCGACCAGCGCGCCGCCCACGGCCTGCGCACCCGCGAAGGCGACATGGGCGTAGAGTGTGGTCAGCAGCGCGAGCACGGCCACGGCGCCGCCCACGATCCACCGCGACGACAGCCAGCCGAGGAACGCCTCCGCCAGCGGCCGCGTGGGACCTTCCAGCCCGTGCGGCGCGGGTTGAAACGCCCAGTCGTAGCCGCCGCGATCGGCCAGGTGCCGGCGGAGCCGTTCGAGCCTTTCCACCGCGCCCTCGGCGGGGTCCGGCCGCAGGTTCGCCAGCGCATCGCGCAGTTCCGCTTCCAGGCAGGCTTCCGCCTTGATGCGGTCGACGCCATGGCCGGGCGTGCCGGTGAAGACCAGGCCGGCGCGCGTGGCGAACCCGGGACCGACACGGACGCTGTGCGCCTGCATGAACGCGGCGAGTTCGCGGCCGGGCGCCAGCGCGCCGGCCTTTTCGAACACCGTCCGCAGGAAGGGTCCGGCCTTCTCGGCCACCAGCGCGATGGCGTCCGCCTCGCTGCCGTCGGCGGAAAACTCCAGCACGACGTCGAAGCGGTCGCCCGGCTTCTCGGCCCGGGGATCGGCGCTGCCGATCACCGAGAGGCTTGCGAAATGCACCGCCCTCGAATCATCGAGCGCGGCCTTGATGCCGCCTTCGGCCGGATTGCCGAGGCGCTCGACCTCGTCGCGCAGCGCCGCGGCGTCCACGCCGGCCGCCACCGGCGCGGCGATGGTGACGAAGGCATGCCCGACCGTGCGCGACAGCGCGTCGATGTCGAAGGTCACGCAAAGCCGCTCGGGGAAGGCGCCGCGCCGGGACAGACGCCCGGCGCGGCCCTCGGCCCGCCGCAATCCCGGCCGCGAAAACAGCGCCCGGAAACACTCCGCGATCTGCACGCGCGCGATCGCCGAACCGATGCACCAGTGGATGCCATGGCCGTAGACCATGTAGTCGCGGCACGACCGGTCGGGATCGTATCGCTCCGGATCGACGACGGCCTCGGCATCGAACATGGCCGACAGGATGGAGGGCATGACCGTCGCGCCCTTCGGTACGAACCGTTCCCGCGGCGTGCCGCGGGCGATCACCGCGTCGGCGGCGGCATAGCGGAAGGGACCGACGAAGATCGGCTTGAATCGCATGGCCTCCAGGATCGCGCGGTCCAAGGCCGCGTCGTCGCCCGCCTTCACCGCCTTGACCACGGCCGAGCGCGCCTCGGGCATCGACAGGACCACGTCGAGGCAGTTTCCGGCCGCCAGCAGGTTGGTGGGCGCGAAGCCGGAGATCATGCCCATCATCACCGACCGGATCTCCGCGATGGAGATCATGTCCGGCCGTTGCTCGTGGAGGATGACGAGGCGCGCCAGCGGCGTGTCGGCGGCGACCTCGCCGCGCCGCGCCCGCTCGATCGACCGGTCGATCACGGCCAGCATGTGATGGGCGGCCGTCACGGCCAGTTCGCGCGTGTCGGCGTTGCCGGAGGGGTCGGCGAAGAACAGCGTCGACAGCGCGATGGACCAGTCTGAAAAGGCCTCGTCGTCGTCGATCGCCATGCCGAAATAGTCGCGGCAGACCCGCACCGGCACGATCTTGAGCAATTCGTCGACCGCGTCGAAGCCGGGCGTCGCGGTGCGCATGATGTCGCCGGCATGCCGCCGCGCGATCGGCCGCACGCGATGCTCCACCTCGTCCGGCGGAAACGCCGACAGAATCGGCGACTTGAGCTTGCGATAGGCCGCGCCGTCCTGCATGCCGAGGATGAAATTGGCGCCGTCCGCCATTTCCGTCATCTCGCGGCCGAAGGGGGTGTGGAAGACGTCCTGGCGCTCGAACACTTCGCGGACGTCGGCGGCGCGCGTCACGAGCACGAAATTGCCGATCTTTGGGTTCGGCCACCAGCGGCGCAGGAAGGCCAGCCCCCCGCGCGGGTTCTCCATCAGCCTGCCGACGATGCGCCCGACGAGGCCGCGCGTGCGCAGGCGTTCCGGATCGAAGGGCGGCAGTTGTCCGACCGGCTTCTGGCCCGCCTGCGCCTTCTCGATCCCGTCAAAATACTTCGTCCGCAACATGCCGTCCCCGCGTTCTCGCAGGTTGCAGATAAATCGCTACGCACGCCATTGTAAGTGACGCGCTTCACACTGCGGCGCGGTTCCCGGCCTTATTCGGCGGCAAGATAGGCGTCGATCAGGTAGCGGTTGAGCGCCTTGTCCACGAAGGGGATCAACTCGGCCTTCTGGATGGTGAAGCCCACGTCCTGGGCAAGCAGGATCGCCCGCTCGGCGCGCGCCTCCTCGCACCGCCCCGACCGCGCCAGCGCGCCGACCTTGAGGAACCGCGCGTACCAGTAGGCGGGCGCCAGCATCAGCGAGCGCTCCGCCGTCGCGGCCCCGCCCTCCCAGTCTCCGACCAGGCACTGCGCGGAGGCCAGTTCGCCGAGATTGTGGAAGCGGTAGAGATCGAAGGGGCTCAGCCGGTCGGCCCCCTGGAACAGCGGTATCGCCCGCTCGGACTCGCCGAGCAGGTTATGCGCGCTGCCCATGGCCGACCGCGCGAAGGCGAAGCTCGGATTGATCCGCAGCGCCTCCGACAGATGTTCCAGCGCGCTGGCGGGACGTCCCGACATGATGTCGGTGATGCCGAGATAGGCGTGCGGACGGGCATCCTGGCTGTCGACGTAGAGCGCCTTGCGCGAATACTCCACGACGCGTTCGAGATCCTCGCGGTAGTCGCCGCTGGCGCCAAAGTTCAGCCAGGAGCGCCAGAAGTACCACCAGGCCAGTTCGTCCAGCACGGTCGACGAATTGGGGTCGCGCTCATAGGCGGCCTGGAAGAACTCCAGCGCGCGTTCGGTGTCCTCGCGCGTGCGCCGCTGCATGTGCCAGCGGCCGCGCCGCACCAGTTGCCAGGTTTCCAGGCTCTCCCAGGGCACGCGGAAGGTGCGCGCCTGCTCGACCCGGTCGACCTCCTTGTCGAGCGTCGCGACGATTTCGCTGCCGATCTCGCCCTGCATGTCGAACATGTCGGCCATGGCGCGGTCGTAGCGGCGCGACCATATGTTGCGGCCGGTCGAGGCGTCGTCGAGCATGACCCGCACCCGCATCTGGTTGCCGGCGCGCGTCAGCGTTCCCGTCACCACGTAGCGGGCGCCGAGCGCGCGGCCGGCGGCCTCGGTCGTCACGGCTGCGTCCTTGAACTGGCGGCTGGAATTGACCGCGATGACGGGCAGCCACCGCACGTTGGACAGCCCCGCGATGATGTCCTCGGCGATGCCCTCGCCGATGTATCGCGTCTCGGGGTCGTCGGGTTCGCTGCGCAGCGGCAGCACGGCGATGGCGGGCGGCCCGCCCTTGCCGTCGGCGCGGAAGAAGGAGAACGGCGCGGCGGCCGTCTCCGGGCGAAGGGCGGGCTCGGAAACGCCGCGCTCGACGCGATAGGCGCGGACCGGCAGCAGGATGTTGTGGAATTGCTGGATGCCGAGATCGACGAAGCGCGCCGCCGCCCGGTCGCGCACGTATTGCCATGTCGTATCCGAGATCACGACCCCGCCTTCGGGGGCGATCTCCTGCAGCCGCGCGGCGATGTTGACGTCGTCGCCATACCGGCGTTCGTCGCGGACGATCACGTTGCCCGTGTTGATGCCGGCCCGGAAGGTCATGCGGCGTTCCGCGGGAATGGCCTCGTTGCGGTCGCGGATCCGGTCCTGGAAGTCGAGCGTGGCCAGCAGCGCCTCCACCGGCGCGCCGAACTCCGCCATCATGCTGTCGCCGGCCGGGCCGAACAGCCGGCCGCCATGGTCCGCGCATGCGGCGTCGATGAGTTCCCTCATCTGCTCGAATGTCGCGACCGTCGCTTCGTCATCAATGCCCATCAGGCGGGAAAACCCAGCTGCATCGATTGAAATGATCGTCGCCACCTGCCGCGTAAAGCGCGGGCCGGCCATGAAATGCCCCATCTCCGTCGGAAGACCGCCTCCCCGCCAGCGACCCGAACCCGTCGCATGGCGCAAGAAGGCAAGCCGCCGCTTCTTCACCTCACGCTGCGTCCGGCCGCCGGTCGATCCTCGCCGGCCGGAACACAAGGTGTTGCTTATCCCTACCAAAAGTTAATCCACGTTTCCACCAAAACGGGTAAGGCGGAAACGGCTTTGCAACAGCGGGGAAACCGAAACCGCCGGCGTGGCCCAACAAAAAGTCTGGCATCGGAAAACGGCGGGGAGCGTCTCGCGCGTCCGGACCAGGCGCGAAACCGCCCCTCCCGCCGGACGGGCGTCTATTCGAAGACGATCGTCGGCCCCTCGCCGCGGCCCTTCCCAGCCTCCAGCTGCTCGATGACCTTCGCCGCGATGTCGCGATAGACCTTCGCATGCGGCCCGTCGGGCTGCGACACCACGACCGGCGCGCCGGCGTCGGAACTCTCGCGGATCGCCATCTCCAGCGGCACCTCGCCGAGGAACGGCACGCCGAGGCGCTCGGCCTCCTTGCGCGCGCCGCCATGGCCGAAGATGTCGTAGCGCGTGCCGGTGTCCGGAGCCACGAAGTAGCTCATGTTCTCGACGATGCCGAGCAGCGGCACGTCGACCTTGCGGAACATGTTCAGCCCCTTGCGCGCGTCGATCAGCGCCAGGTCCTGCGGTGTGGACACGATCACCGCGCCCGCCAGCGGCACCTGCTGCGCCATGGTCAGCTGCGCGTCGCCAGTGCCGGGCGGCATGTCGACCACCAGCACGTCGAGATTGCCCCAGGCCACCTCGCGCAGCATCTGCGTCAGCGCCGACATCACCATCGGCCCGCGCCAGATCATTGGCGTCTCCTCGTCGACGAGGAAGCCCATCGACATCGCCTTCAGGCCATAGCGTTCCATCGGCTTCAGCACTTTGCCGTCCACCGTCTCGGGCTTGCCCGAAAGGCCGAGCAGGCGGGGCATCGAGGGACCGTAGATGTCGGCGTCGAGGATGCCGACCTTCAGGCCGTGCGCGGCGAGGCCGAGCGCCAGGTTGACGGCGGTGGTCGACTTGCCGACGCCGCCCTTGCCCGACGCCACCGCGATGATCGCCTCGACGCCAGGCACACCCCGCTTGCCCGGCTGGCGCGACGCCGGCGCGGGCGCGGGCGCCGGCCGTGGCGCATGCGAATGGCCATGCGAATGGGCCTGCGGGGCAGGACGAGGCGGCGGCGCGGGCGCGCGTTCCATCCCGCCGCCCTTCTTCTCCGCCGTCAGCGCCACCATGGCGCCGGTGACGCCCGGGATCGCCTTCACCGCGCGCTCGGCCGTCTCGCGCAGCGGCTCCAGTTCGCGGGCCCGCGCCGCCGGCACCGTGATCGAGAAGAACGCCTTGCCGTCGGCGATGAAGATGTCGGACACGAGCCCGAGCGAAACGATGTCGCCGTCCCCATCGGGACCGGGAATGGTCCTGAGCTTCTCGATGACGGCTTCCTTCGTGACGGACATCTGGCCCCCTGCTGAATGCGCGCGGTCTGACGCCACACATAGGTCAATGCAGGCGACAGACCAAGTCATGCCGCGGCGTTAAACGACCCCCTTGCGACCGAGACCAATCAGTGACTACATGTAGTCACAAACAGGACGGAGACAGGAATGAAGACGGTTCAACTTCGGGAGGCGAAAGCGACTCTCTCCAGCCTGGTCGACGCAGCGGAGAGTGGTGAAGCCACGATCATCACGCGCCATGGTCGGCCTGCTGCCGCTATCGTACCCATGGACACCGCGATCAAGCTCCTTGGCAAGGAGCGGCCAAGCCTTGGAGAGTATCTTTCCCGTATACCGCCCGGCATCGAGTTCGACCGCAACGATGCGCCGATGCGGGACTTCGATCTGTGAACGGCTATCTGGTCGACACCTCGGTATTGTCGGCACTGGCGCCCGGGCGGCCTGAAGGCGTGCGCGTTCGGGACTGGTTCTTCGAGAACGGTGCGACCGTGTTCATCTCCACGATGTCCGTTGCCGAGATCGCCAAGGGTATCGCCAAGCTTCGCAGAAACGGCGCGAATGGACGCACCGACGCCCTGAGCGACTGGTTGGAGGGGCTCCTGCTCGGCTATCGGGACCGCATTCTTCCCTTCTGCGTCGACGCCGCCCGCTTGGCCGGAGCGATGGACGACGCCGCCGTCGCTCGGGGCAGGCATCCGGGGCTAGCCGACGTCGTCATCGCGGCGACGGCGGCCGCGCACGGCCTCGTCGTCGCGACGGCGAACGAGCGCCATTTCCGGGACCTCGGCGCGTCCTGCGTCAACCCTCTCGCGCCGCCCGGTCCGTAGTCCCCGCTACCCGTGCGCCACCATCACGTGCCGCACCGCCGTATAGTCCTCCAGCGCGTAGAGCGACATGTCCTTGCCGTAGCCGGACTGCTTCAGCCCGCCATGCGGCATCTCGTTGGTCAGCATGAAGTGGGTGTTGATCCAGGTGCAGCCATATTGCAGCCGCGACGCCGTCGCCATGGCGCGGCCGACGTCCCGCGTCCACACCGACGAGGCGAGGCCGTAGTCGCTGTCGTTGGCCCAGGCCACAGCCTCGTCGACGTCCGAGAAGCGTGTCACCGAGACGACCGGCCCGAACACCTCGCGCCGCACGATCTCGTCGGACTGCAGCGCGCCCGCCACCACCGTCGGCTGGTAGTAGAAGCCGCCGCCTTCGCCCGGCTTGCCGCCGGTGGTGATCTCGATGTGGTTCAACTCCGACGCCCGTTCCACGAAGGAGGAGACGCGATCGCGCTGGCGCTTGGAAATCAGCGGTCCGATCTCGTTGGTCGTGTCGTCCTCCTGCCCGTAGGCGATGGTCGAGACGGCAGAGGAGAGGTCGGCGACCAGCTTCTCGTAGACCTTTTCGCCGGCATAGATGCGGCAGGCCGCCGTGCAGTCCTGGCCGGCATTGTAGAAACCGAAGGCGCGCAACCCGCCGACGACGGCATCAAGGTCGGCGTCGTCGAACACGATCACCGGCGCCTTGCCGCCGAGTTCCAGATGCGTGCGCTTCACCGACTTGGCGGCGGCCTGCAGCACCTTCTTTCCAGTCGCGATGTCGCCGGTGATCGAGATCATGTTGACCTTGGGATGGTTGATCAGCGCGTTGCCGACGCTCTCGCCCCGCCCCAGCACGACGTTGACCACGCCCTCGGGCAGCACCTCGGCCAGGATGCGCGCGAGCTTCAGCGCCGTCAGCGGCGTCTGCTCGGACGGCTTGAAGACGACGGTGTTGCCGCCGCCGATCGCCGGCGCCAGCTTCCAGGCCATCATCATCAGCGGATAGTTCCACGGCGCGATCGAGGCGACGATGCCGATCGGGTCGCGCCGGATCATCGAGGTGAAGCCCGGCAGGTATTCGCCCGCCACCGCGCCCGGCATCGAGCGCACCGCGCCGGCGAAGAAGCGGTAGCAGTCGACGATCGCCGGGATCTCGTCGTTCTTCACCGCATTGATCGGCTTGCCGCAGTTCAGCGCCTCGAGCGCGGCGAAGATCTCGGACTCGGCCTCGATGCGCTCGGCGATCTTCAGCAGGTAGCCCGAGCGCTGCGCCGGCGTGGTGCGCGACCACGTTGCGAACGCCTTCTCGGCCGCCGCCACAGCCGCTTCGATCTGGCCCTGGTTGGCCTCGGCAAGGTTGAGGATCGTCGCGCCGGTCCTGGGGTTCAGGATCGGCTCCTCGGTCTCGGTTCCGGCCTCGAAGCGCGAGCCGATCAGCATTGCGGTGTCCATGATGTCCTCCTGTAACTGTCTATCCGTGTCGACGCGCCTGCGCGTCACGTATCCTTCGTGCGTCCTTCGAGGCTCGCCTCGCTCGCACCTCAGGACGAGGGCGGTATGCGCCGACCTCCCTCATCCTGAGGTGCGAGCCCGCACGGCGCTCCAGACCTGGGCGCCTCCGTCGAAGGGCGAGCCTCGAAGGACGCACCACCCCTGTCGAGCGAGCCGTTTCATTTCCCCGCCCCGGCGATCTGGTCGCCGTCCCGGGTGAGGTAGAACGCGGCGAGGATGGGCAGGAAGGTGACGAGCACCACCACCATCGCCACGACGTTGGTGACCGGCCGTTGCCGGGGCCGCACGAGTTCCTCCAGCATCCAGATCGGCAGCGTCTGCTGCTGGCCCGCCGTGAAGGTCGTCACGATCACCTCGTCGAAGGACAGCGCGAAGGCCAGCATGCCGCCCGCCAGCAACGCGGTGCCGATGTTGGGCAGGATCACGTAGCGGAACGTCTGGAAGCCGTCGGCGCCGAGATCCATCGACGCCTCGACCAGCGAGGCCGAGGTGCGCCGGAAGCGGGCGACGGCGTTGTTGTAGACGACGACGACGCAGAAGGTGGCGTGGCCGAGCACGATGGTCCAGGTCGAGAACGGGATCTCGGCGATCGAGAAGGCCGAGCGCAGCGCGATGCCGGTGATGATGCCGGGCAGCGCGATCGGCAGGATCACCAGCAGCGAGATCGTCTCGCGGCCGAAGAACTTGGTGCGGCTGACGGCGGCTGCGCAGAGCGTACCGAGCACGAGCGCGACCGCCGTGGAGATCGACGCGACCTTGACCGACAGCGTCAGGGCCTCCCACACGTCCGGCCGGTTCCACGTCACCGCGAACCACTTCGTCGTGAAGCCGGGGGGCGGCCAGGCGTAGCTCTTGTCCTCGGTCGTGAAGGCGTAGACGAAGATCAGCGCGATCGGCAGGTGCAGGAACAGGAGCCCGCCCGCGGCGGCGAGCGTCAGCGACAGCGGCGCGCGCTGGTTGCGGTCAGCGCTCATGGGCAGGCCTCCGCGCAGGAACCAGCATCACCTCACATCGCATTGAACGCCCCCAGCCGCTTGGCGCCCCACAGGTAGAAGCCCATCACCACGATCGGCACGACCGTGAAGGCGGCGGCAAGCGGGATGTTTCCCGCCGTTCCCTGGTGGATGTACACGGCCTGCCCGATGAAGCGGCGCGAGGTCCCGACGATCTGCGGGATGATGTAGTCGCCGAGCGTCAGCGAGAAGGTGAAGATCGAGCCCGCGACGAGACCCGGCAGCGCCAGCGGGAAGATCACGTGTCGGAAGGTGGTGGATGGTGGCGCGCCGAGATCCGACGACGCCTCGACCAGGTTGACCGGCACGCGCTCCAGCGCCGCCTGTAGCGGCAGTATCATGAAGGGCAGCCAGACATAGAGGAACACGAGGAAGGTGCCGGTGTAGCTGAAGGACAGCGAATTGCCGCCGATGATCGGCAGCGCCAGCCAGGCCTCCAGCAGCCAGGTCAGGTGCAGCTTGGCGAGCAGCCAGTTCAGGATGCCTTCCTTGGCCAGGATCAGCTTCCAGGCGTAGACCTTGACGAGATAGCTCGACCACAGCGGCAGCATGACCGCGAGATAGAAGAAGGCCTTCCACTTTCCGCGCGCGTAGCGCGCGGCGAAATAGGCGATCGGAAAGGCCACGACCGCCGCCGCCAGCGTCACGACCGCGGCCATGGTGACCGTGCGCAGGATGATGTCGAGGTTCTGGGCCTTGAACAGCTCGCCATAGGTCTTCAGCGTGAACTCGTACCGTATCAGGCCCGAGAACTCGTCGATCGAGAAGAAGCTCTGGGCGAGCAGCGCGAACAGCGAGCCGAGATAGATGATACCGAGCCACAGCACCGGCGGCGTCAGGAGCAGGAACAGCAGGAATCCGGGATGCCGCCAGAACGCGTCCGACAGCACGCCGGCCACGCCGCCGCGCCGCGGCAGGATGGCGGGTTTCGCGAGAGCGCCGGTCGTCACCCCTCGCCCTCCATCACATGCATGCTGTCGCGGTTGAAGGTCAGCACCACGGCCTCGCCGTCGTCCGGCAGTCGCGCGCCGGCCGGCAGGACGGCGTTGAGGCGCAGTCCCTCCGCGTCCAGCACCACCCGCGTCGCCGCGCCGAGATAGCTCTTCGACACGACCCGCGCCGGAACCCCGTCGCCCGCCGCATCGGGCTGGATGCGGATCGATTCCGGCCGCAGGCTGCCCCAGCCCTTCTGGCCGCAGTAGCGTTGCACGAAGTCGGGCGGGAGCACGTTGGACGAGCCGACGAAATCGGCCACGAAGCGCGACGCCGGCCGCTGGTAGATCTCCTGCGGCGTGCCGACCTGCATGATGCGGCCCTCGCTGAAGACCGCGACGCGGTCGGCCATCGACAGCGCCTCGCCCTGGTCGTGGGTAACGAAGACGAAGGTGATGCCGAGTTGGCGCTGCAGCGACTTCAGCTCCTCCTGCATCTGCTCGCGAAGCTTCAGGTCGAGCGCGCCCAGCGGCTCGTCGAGCAGAAGCACCTTCGGCCGGTTGACCAGCGCGCGGGCGAGCGCCACGCGCTGGCGCTGGCCGCCGGAGAGCTGACCCGGCCGGCGGTCGCCATAGCCCGGCAGCTTGACCAGCGCGAGCGCCTCCTCGGCCGCCCTCAGCCGCTCCGGCTTTGCCACGCCGCGCACCATCAGCCCGTAGGCGACGTTGTCGAGGACGTTGAGGTGCGGGAACAGCGCGTAGTCCTGGAACACGGTGTTGACGTTGCGCCGGTAGGGCGGGACGCCCTCGGCGGTCTCGCCGAAGATCTCGATATGCCCCGCCGTCGGCTGCTCGAACCCGGCGATCAGCCTCAGCGACGTCGTCTTGCCCGATCCCGACGGCCCGAGCATGGCGAAGAACTCGCCCGCCCGGACGTCGAGGTCGACCCGGTCGACGGCCTTCACCGCGCCGTAGTGGCGCGAGACGGACTGGAAGGAAACGGCTGTGGTCATTGTGGTCGAACGATCCTGCTGCGAATGCGGAGCACCCCCTCACCGACCCTTCGGGCCACCTCTCCCCCTGCCCGGGGGAGAGGAGCCGCCAACCGCAAGCGCTGCGATTCCTCTCCCCCATGCACATGGGGGAAAGGTGGATCGGGCGAAGCCCGAGACGGTGAGGGGGCGGGCGCGGCCTCGCCGTGCCGGCGTACCCGCGCTCAGCGTCCGCCGATCACGCCGACATAGTCGGACACCCAGCGATAGTAGGGCACGCATTGGTCGTTCTGGCTGGCGCACTTGGAGGTTGGCGTCGTCCAGAACCGCACCTTGTCGAAATTGTCGAACCCGTTGGTCGTGCAGGTCTCGGCGGTCATCATGCCGCGCCCGTCGGTGCAGGCCGCCGGCACCGGCGGGTTGGCGCCGAACCAGACGCCGAGGTCGCTCGGAAGGTTGGACGAGAGCGTATGCTCCATCCACTTGTAGGCGCAGTTCGGATTGGCCGCGTCGACATGCATCATGGTCGTGTCGGCCCAGCCCGTGACGCCCTCCTCGGGGAAGACCGAGGCCACCGGCTGGTTGTCGGACTTGAGCAGGTTGACCTGGAACGGCCAGGTTCCCGACGCCACCACGCCCTCGTTCTTGAAGTCGTCGATCTGGATGAAGGCGTCGTGCCAGTAGCGGCCGACGAGCTGGCGCTGCTGGCGCAGGAGGTCGAGCGCCGCCTTGTACTGGTCCTCATTGAGCTCGTAGGGGCTGGCGATGCCGAGTTCCGGCTTGTGCGTCATCAGGTAGAGCGCGGCGTCGGCCACGTGGATCGGGCCGTCATAGGCCTGGACGCGACCCTTGTTGGTCTTGCCGTCCGGCAGCGTCATCTCCTCGAACACCACCTTCCACGAGGTCGGCGGCTGGTCCTTGAACACCTCGGTGTTGTACATCAGCACGTTCGGACCCCACATATAGGGCACGCCGTAGTGAACGCCGTCGACGGTGTGCCAGGGCGCGTTCTTCAGGCGATCGTCCACTTCCGACCAGCTCGGCACCAGGTCGACATTGACCGGCTGCACGCGCTTGCCGGCGATCAGGCGCAGCGAGGCGTCGCCGCTCGCGGTGACGAGGTCGAAGCCGCCCTCGTTCATCAGCGCGACCATCTCGTCGGAGGTGTTGGCGGTCTTGACGTTGACCTTGCAGCCCGAGGCTTCCTCGAACTTGGTCACCCAGTCGAATTCCTTCACCGTCTCGCCGCGCTCGATGTAGCCCGGCCAGGCGACGATGTTGACCTGCCCCTCGCTCTCCCCGATCGACGTGACCTGGGCGAAGGCCGAGGTGGAAACGCTGAGCGCGAGCGTCAGCGCGGTGCACGACTGCAGAAGCTTCTTCATGACGATTCTCCCATTGCCGGGGGCCGCTCTCTCGTGGCGGCGTGGTCCCTTTCTGCAGAGTGACACGAATCCGTCCATTCGCAATTTCATTTGTCAGAAAGGCGATATCGGAAATTCCGATAATGCGAGGAGGCTACCCTGGCGAGCGTCTAGCCGGGGGGCGGTCTTCCTCGCCGCCGTGCCGCGACGAAGGCCGCGGCTTGAAACTCCGCGTGTGACCGGTTCGATCGGCGGAGACTACCTGTCCTCTCGCCCGCCTGCTTCGAACGCGGTGACCAGCGCGTCGATCACCGCCTGGAGTCGCGGCTCCATGTCCACTCCGGCCAGCACGGCCTGCTCGACATGGGCTGGATGGACGAACGCCGTGACCGCGTCGCGCACCACGCCGGCGGCGGCGTCGAGGTCGCGGATGTGGAACGCGCCGCGCTCAACCCCGTCTTCCAGCACCCGCCGGACGAGAGCGGTCATGCGTCTGGCATAGTCGGCGACGAGGTCCGGGCGTTCGGCCACGATCCGGCGGTAGAGGCCGTGGATCTCCGGGTCCTCGCCGAGCTTGGCGAGCTTGCTTCGGTGAAGCGCCAGCACGAGCCCGCGCAGCCGCTCCGCGGCGGGACCGTCGGCGCTCGCGAAGCGCGACGCCAGGTCGGCTTCCTCGGCCATCGTCCGCGCGGCAAGGGCGTCGAAGATGTCCGCCTTGGACCGGAAGTGCCGGTAGATCGCCGAATGCGACAGGCCCATGGCCTTGGCGATGTCGACCACGTTGGTCTTGGCCTCGCCGAAGCGGCGCACCTGTTCGGCGGCGGTGTCGAGAATGCGATCACGATGATCGGGCGCGTCGGCTGTCATGCGCGGCTTGTTACCCGACGGGCGCAATTCTTGCAACATGTAACAGATTTCATATTTTGTCTTGTGTTACATCCGGCGGCGTGGCAGGTTCCGGCCATCGAAACCCCAGGAGACCCCCATGAGCCACCGTCCTCCCCATAACCTCCCGCGCCTCGCACTCGTCACCGGCGGCTCCGGTTTCGTCGGCGGACATCTCGTCGCCCGCCTGCTGTCCGATGGCTGGCGCGTTCGCGCTCTGGGGCGCAGCGCCGAGGCGCGGGCGGCCGTCCGGGCGCTCGGCGCCGAGCAGGCCGAGGGCGACCTCTCGGACCGCGCCGCGCTGGCCCGTGCGATGGAAGGGGTCGAGGTCGTGTTCCACGTCGCCGCGCATTTCAGGCTCTGGGGGCCGATGCCGCTGTTCCGCCGCATCAACGTCGACGGCACCCGCAACGTCGTCGCGGCCGCCGAGCGGGCCGGCGTGCGCCGGGTCGTCCATGTCAGCGCCGCCGCCGTCGTGATGGGCCGCCCCGAACCGATGCGCGGCGTCACCGAGGACTCGCCCCTGCAAAAGATGCGCTTCGCTCCCTACGCGACCTCCAAGGCGGAAGCGGAGGAGGTGATGCTGGCCGCCAACGGCCGTCGCGCCGGCTTCTCCACCGTGGCTATCCGCCCGCCCTTCATCTGGGGTCCCGACATGCCGGCGCTCGGCCACATGGTCGAGACCGTCCGCGCCGGGCAGTTCCAATGGGTCGAGGGCGGCGGGCAGGCGCTGTCCACCTGCCATGTCGAGAACCTGTGCCACGCGCTGGTCCTCGCCGCCGACCATGGGTCGGGCGGGCAGGCCTGGTTCGTCAGCGATGGCGAGGACACGACGCTGAAGTCGTTCCTGACGCGCCTGCTCGAAAGCCGCGGCGTGACGCCGAAGGATCGCGCCGTGCCCTTCGGCCTCGCCTGGACGATGGCCGGCGTGATGGGCGCGGCCTGGCGGATCCTCCGCCGCAAGGGAGAGCCGCCGATCACCCGCCAGATGCTGCGGCTGATCGGCAGGGATTTCACCGTCGACATCCGCCGCGCGCGCAACGACCTCGGCTACGCGCCGGTGATTGCGCCGACCGAAGGCATGCGCCGGATGCAGGCGGCGGCGCCGGCGCGCGCCGCCGTCTAAGGCACTCCGCGACGCCTCGCACCCGCGTCATGAGCCCCGCGGCCACAACCCTGTCGCGCCATCGGCATTCGGTTCAGAACCGCTCCAGCGCGGCGAGTGTGACGGAGAGGCCGGGAACGGCGGTGGATCGCACCTCGGCATCGGCCGCCGCCTGCCGGATGGAACGGTAGCCCTCCAGCCCCGGCGCGGTGTGGACGTGCGTAACCTCCTCCACACCATCGATCACCCAGAGTTCCGGAATGCCGAAATGCGCGTAGATCAGCGCCTTGCGGCCGAGGTCCCAGCGCAGGCTGGAGTCCGCCACCTCGACCGCCAGCAGCGCCGTCTTCGGGGCGAGCGAGGCCAGCCCGTCGGTCTTGCGGAAGAAGACGAAGTCGGGCTCCACGAACGTATCGTCGCTCAGGCGGAAGGTGGTGCATCCCGCGACACGGACCGGCTCGGGTGACCCAAGAACAAACCAAAGGTTAAGCGATGCTCGAAGTATCTCGTGCGGCAGCGACTTGGGCGCCATCGGCACGATCTCCCCGCCGATCAGCTCGAAGCGCTCGTCCTCGTCCAGCACGCCGGCCTTCACCAGCGCCTCGATCTCGGCCACGCTCCAGCGCCGCCGCGCCAGACCCTCGGCGGCCTGCGTCGTCATCGGCAGTTCGGGGGAGCGAAGGTCCTGATTGCGGAACAGCTGGTTCATGGCGGAGAAAAAATAGCATCGTCGCAAGCGTCGGCAAACGAGCTTCCAGGCGCGCCGTATCGGCAAGAACCCGGCGCTCGGTGGCGTGGAGGGCGTCGCGCAGCGCGGAATGCGTCAGTGAAACGGAATCCTGTGATTCTGTATCAGAATTGCTGCACCCCGAACCCATCTCCCAATATACTAAAGACCCGAAATTCGGGTTGACTAAATCCTAATATCGGGTCTTTATGATGAGCCGCCAACACAAACAAGGAACCTCGCGCAATGCATCGATCCCCTTACGAAACGGCTTGCATTCTCGCCGTCATTCTCAAGCGCAGTGGCCAAGCTCGCGCCCGCGTAAGCAGCAAGACCATCCGCTGGATCAGTGGGCGAACCCATCTTCGCAGCGCCTTTGTCGTTGAACTCATTGGTGTTTTGGCCGATCGTTTTGATTGGATTCTTTTCGAGTTGGCGATTGGTGGCTATGGCGCAATTCAGTCGAAATCGGTCGAGGCGGCCAAACCCGTCACAGCGAAACGATGGCTGACCGACGACGAACGAAAAGCCTTCCGGCGCGGCGATACGTCCTTCGCTAGTTTTGAACGAGAAGCGACGCCGGAGCAAGATCAGCCGGATGACGACTAGAACCTGAAACAGAATTGCCAATTCTGTTTCGGCAGTCCGGCGCCTGCCTCGTCACCAAACGCCCCCCTCACCGCCCCCGCTGCATCCTTTGCCCCTGCGCAAGCGTGATGAAGTCGCGGGCGGTCTGCGACAGCACCGAGCCGCGCCGCCACACCATGCCGACCTGCACCACCGGCAGCGCGCCGGAGATGTCGCGGCTCTCGATGCGGTCGCCTTCGAGCGACCAGGGCCGGTAGACGAGGTCGGGCAGGAGTGCCACGCCCGCGCCGGTGGCCACCAGGCTGCGCACCGCTTCGACCGACCGGGTGCGGAAGGCGACGTGCGGCCGCGTGCCGAGCGCGGCCAGCAGCTTGCCCGTGCTCTCCTCGATCTCGTCGATGGTGAGCATGATCAGCGGTTCCGACGACAGGTCCGACAGCGCGATGGACTCGGCGTCGACCAGCCTGTGGCCGAGCGGCAGCCACAGCCGGTAGGGCGACACCTCGAGGATTTCCGCCTGCAGCGCCATGCGGTCGCGCAAATTGGAGATGACGGTCACCGCGACGTCGAGCTCGCCGCCGACCAGCAGGTGCTCGAGATAGTCGCCATTGTCCTCGATCGCCGACACCTCCACCGCCGGCCAGGCGCGGCGGTAGCGGGCGAGCAGGTCCGACAGCACGTAGCCCGCCACCAGCGAGGTGACGCCGAGCTGGAGCCGCCCGGCCACCGTCGCCGTTTCGCCCGAGAAGCTGCGCCGCGCATCCGACACGTCGGCCAGGATCTTGGTGGCGTGGCGCAGGAACTGGTGGCCCTTGTGGGTGATCGACAGGCCGCGCGGATGCCGGTCGAACAGCGCGACCCCGAGATCGCCCTCCAGTTCCTTGATCGCCTCGGTCACCGCCGACTGCGAGATCGACAGGTTCTGCGCCGCGCCGCTGACGGTCCCCTGCTCGGCGACGGCGACGAAATACTGCAACTGGCGAAGCGTGAAGGCCATGGTCCATTCATAAGGGCGATCGCGCGAAAGGGAAGCGCCACGGTTCAGGCCGCCCGCCCCCTCCCCCCGTCGGTGGTTCGACGGTGCCGCAAGAATGTCCATCGAGATGCCACGTTCCCAAAGAGTCCGAAACGCCGCGCTTCGTCGCGCCCCCCTCTGGGCTGCCGCCCATCTCCCCCACACGGGGGGAGATCGGCAGTTCCGGCCACGGCGCCCATCCTGCACTGCCAGCGATTGGCGAAGGCGGCGAAGCGCGTGATCTCCCCCCGCGTGGGGGAGATGGGCGGCAGCCCAGAGGGGGGCGCCATAGGGCTCGGTGCCGGCAAGGCCAGCAGGATAAACATCGGCGTCCTTCCGGGGCCGGGCCGCG
Source organism: Mesorhizobium sp. (assembly GCA_046292285.1). Lineage (GTDB taxonomy): Bacteria > Pseudomonadota > Alphaproteobacteria > Rhizobiales > Rhizobiaceae > Aquibium. The sequence goes on from JBKBRJ010000050.1 coordinate 31,578, forward strand.
GCGCCCCGCAACCCAAGCAGGACAAACGCGTGGAACCGCCCGGGGGCGGGGACCC
>JBKBRJ010000051.1:0-16096 GCA_046292285.1 Mesorhizobium sp.
GTCCATGAGCTTCTCGATGTCCTTGCGCTTCATGCCGGTGCGCGCTTCGTAGATGTCGGCGATGGCGGCGTCGAAGCCATCGAACAGGCCGGCGGCCTCTCGCATGTCGTGACGGTTGCCGATGACGATGCCCCAGGCATTGTGCACCATCATGAAGGTGCCGAGCCCCATCCTGATCTCGTCGCCGGCCATGGCGATGATCGACGCAGCCGACGCGGCCCAACCGAGCACTTCGATCGTCACCCTCGCCTTGTGGGCGCGCAGCAGGTTGTAGATCGCGATCCCCTCGAACATGTCGCCGCCGGGCGAATTGATTTTGACCACGACGTCACGATCGCCGATCGACCGCAGCGCTGCCGAAATCCGCTTGGCGGTCACGCCGCCACCGGACCAGAAATCCTCGCCGATGACTTCAAACATCGTGATGACGTTGTTGTCTTCAGAACTTGCCGCCGACGGAGCAGTTTCCGCCCATCGCGCAAGCACATCCGACGGCGCATCCCACTGGAAGTTCTGCGGCCGCTGGAACGTCTTGGCTTCAGGAAGTTTGCGAAGGCTCATCGCCGTCATCCTTTTTCGGTTCGGTGCTGCCGGCCGTGTTCGGCGGCGGATACCAGATGTCGCCGCCTTCGCGCGGATTCATGTCATCAAGCGCCCGGATCTCGTTCGGACTGTAGACGCCCCACTGAAGGCCTTGCACATAGGCACCCCAGCGAGCCTTGATGTCTCCGCGCACCAGCGCCGCTCGATTGAAGCGGGCGTATATGTCGGTGTCGTCGCCGATCAGGTCGCGATTGACCGTCTCTTCCCACATCGTCAGGTCGTCTTCGGCGCTGAAGGTGACGAACCCTTGCGTCTGGGATTCGATGCCGGTTCCCCAGCTCGTGTTCTTTTCGGTGTCGCCGATCATGTGCGGCGGTACGCCGAGAAACATCGCGATGTCGGTGCGCGAGAACTTGCGGCTCTCGATCCATTGAGCGTCCTCTGACGTCATCGACAAAGGCGAGACAGTCATCCCCTCTTCTAGGATCAGGGCCTTGCCTTCGCTTTCGCCGCCCGACCTGTATTCGTCCAGGCTGGCCCTGAGGAACTCCAGCCCATCCTGACCGAGCCTGTGTGGATGAATCAGTACATTCGAAACACGTGCACCGTTTTTGAAGACGGAAGCGCCATGGTTTTCGGTCGCAAGCGACAGCCCGATCGATTCACGCGCGTAGGTGATGGCCGATACGCCGTTTACGCCATCGAGCGTCAGCCCAACGAGATCGAAGACCTCATTCTGGCGAAGCGCGATCTGCCTCCCGTCCTTCCGAGTGTAAATGTAGGACAGCGACAGATCGTCAGCCTGCGTGCGCTTCACCCGATCCGGGTGCAGCGGTATCAGCTCGATCGGACGCCCACGCGAAACCACGATCATCGCATAGGCGTTTCCGCGAAGGATCAGGTGCGCCTGCATCATGCGCTTGAACTGCGCTGGCGTCTGCCAACGATTCGGCTTGCGGCGAAGCAGCATCCACGCTGGATGATCGGTCGCATCTTCACGCGTTCGATCATCGACCCGCCGTTTGATGTGCAGAGGCATGTTCGCCACGACACCCGTGCGAACCCTCACGCAGGCGTAGACGGCGGCGACGCGCATCGCGGTGTTCGGCGTAACCAGAGCCCCTGACGCGGTCATTGAACCAACGCGCAAGGCATCCTCGAGCTTCTGCGAGGTATCGATGGTGATCCCGCCGCCGGCCGACTGAACGGCGGCGCGTGGCTCGTCGGTCGTTACCTTGGCGCGCCGAAACCAGTCCAGAAGAGCCATCTGTTTTCCTTCAGAGGACGAGAGCGCCGCGTTCCTGGTAGACCGAAAGACCACTGGATTCCGGATTGAGGAACATCAGCATCGCGGCATTGAAGAGCGCCATCAGCATGTCGATCTTGCCGGCGCCAGAGACTTCCTTCGTGACCACATAATTCGACCCGCGAAGGGTCTGCTTCGCGTTGCCGACGCTCCATGCCATGATCGCCTGGTCGCCATGCAGGAACCGGCGATCTTCGAGTTTCAACGGAACCGACGAAACCGCCGTCTGCAGCTTCCAGCCCTGCGTTACGGCCTGGACAAGCGGCTGCTCCAGTTTCTGGTCTTCCAGTGCATCGAGCAGCAGCGCGATGCCGGCACTGTCGAGGCCGATCCCTCCCGCCTCCGGCAGAAGACCGCTGTCGAAAACATGTCGGCAGATTTCCGCCGCCGACGCCGCCTGGTCCTCGCCGCTTTCGGCCACGATCAGGTCTCCAGCCTCCTCGAACTGCCGCAACCGCGATGCGATGCTCTTGCGCCGATCGAAGACGCTTTGCCGCGCCCATGCCTTGCCCCATCCAAGCCAACGCTTGGTGCGCCGCTCGCGGCCGAGAACGTAGAGCGCCGCCAGGTCGTCGGCGCCACCCCAGTCGATCCCGATCGTGCAGACCTCGGATCGTTTCAGCAGAACGTCGAGGCCGGTGATCGTATCGTCGATGCAGTCGCCCCAATGCACCGCACCAGACCATCCATCGCCGCCGAGGCCGACGCCGATCTGCACGTTGAGATGCTGCGAGGCCCAGACGGAATAGGTCGCGAGGCCTTTTTCCTTCGCCTCCCGCCATTTCGGCAGAAGCCTGTCGATGGTGATCGAACGCCCCAGGTTCGGCAGGACGATCGGCCAGTTCGCCGTGTCCTCCCACGGCTTGGCGTCATCCTCCTGCATCGATCTCGGGAACTCGTAGAGCATCGGCAGCATTTCGCCGTCGCGGTAGGATCCGTCCCTGACGGCCCGCGCATGCTTCAGTTCCGTCTCAAACACGCCCGTCGGAGGCTCGTCAGATTGCGTCGTGATGATGATCACGAAGCCCTCCGGATTGGCGATGATGCCACCCTCGATCTGCGCCATCACCTTGTGCGCGTAGGCAACCTTACCAAGCTCGTGCAGCTCGTCGACGAGGACGCCGACAGGCTTCTGGCCCGTCATCACCTTGTTGTCGAAGCTCTTGATCTTCAGCTTCGATCCGAGTTTCCGATCCTCGATCGTCTTCACATGGTCCCGGAGATGGAACCGCTTCGCCAGCCACGGGTCGGCGGAGATCATTCCCGCCGCCTGGTCATACGCCAGCTCGGCAGTCGCCTGCGTCGGGCCGACCAGCAGAAACTCGGCATTCGGCCGTCGATTACGGATCATCGCGGTCATCATGATCGCGGCGCTGTTCGTCGTCTTGCCGTTCTTCTTCGGGACAAGCTGGAAGAATTTCCGCGCAGTCCGGTTGACGATAACGCTGCGATCCTCGCTCATCTCGACGAGGCCGAAGATCGCCGCGACGAAATCGAGCGTCCACTGACCGGATGCGTCGCGAAGAAGCGGCTGCCCTGGAACGTCGGGAAGCCGAAGCTTGCCGAAGGTCGCCACGGCCGCCGCCGCTTCGCGCTCGTCGATCGGAAGATCGTCCGGCAATGGAGGCCGGCCAGACTTCAGCTTTTCGAACCAGTCGAGACAGGAAAAATCGGCCATGGGTCCGATCAGTTCATTGTCTGCGGCAGGAGCTCATCCCAGTCTTCCGGCGGGTTTCCAGCCTCGATCTTGGTCTGCGCCTTCTTGCCGACCTTCTCCCTCGCCTTCTCGACCTCGTCGTCGAAGATGTCGCCCATGACGGCATCGTGGCGCCGGAAGTATTCCTTCATCGCCGCGACGTTGCCTGCCCGGCCAAGCGACCAGAGCGTCGCAAGACCCGTCGCCTCGACCTGGTCGCGAGCTGTGTCCCGAAGGCGCAGCACGGAAAAATAATGCTTGCGCAACGTCGGTGGAGTGATGCCAAGCGCACCTGCAATCCTTGGATCAGTCCAGCCCTGCGCAAGTAACAGCTTGATTTTCAAGCGGTTTTCAGCACTTGGCACATGTTGAGGCCGGCCACGCCCGCGCCAGTTCTCGACGATCGGGTCGCCGAGCAGGTCGCACTCTGGCAGAAAATCCGACATATCGAAAAAAATCCGCGAATGTGAGGGGCGCGGGTCCAGCGCGCGAGGGGTTGGCAGGGATTTGCCTACCCCCCCCCTAGCCGTGACGGCCGGCGCGCTCCTCCCTCTGGATCTCGCCGTCGTGCACTGCCTTGGTCACCGTCTCCAGGTTGTTGATGTCCCAGAACAGCCGCTCGTCGCCGCGATGCGGGCGCTTGTGGTTGACGACTGGCGCGTTGGGCGCATTGCCCTTGCCAATGCACAACACGCCGGTACGCTGGCACGTGTACAGGTCGCGCAGCAGCACCGCATGACGCAGCCCCTGCCACCGTGCTGTCTTGTACCAGGCACGCCAGGCCTGCGTGTCGCGGCGAACCTTGTCGCGACCGCGCTCGTCGCCCGCCACAGTGCCGAGCCGAGGCGCGAGGCTGCCAAGCCGGGGCGCCATCGCCTTCAGCCTGCCCATCCTCGCCACCCATGCCCTGAAACGAAGAAGGCCGCAGCGGGCTTCCCCGTGCGACCTTTTTATCCGTGGCAAGGTGTGCACCAAATCATGGTCGCACGTCAATCCCCTTTTTCGAACCGCACGAAAACCCGCCGCGCCTTGCCCGCCAAGCCCTTCATCGCCCCGAAAGGGCCGCGCGCAAGGCCTTCAGGTCGGGCAGGATTTTCCCGCGCCGCGCCCTGCCATCCACCGAATCACCCTCCCATGGACGCACCGGCCAGCCGCATGGAGCCAGGTCGATCGACGACAGCCGCCCGCGAAGCGCCTCGTGCAGCATGTCGAGCGCGGCAACGAGGATCTCGTATTCGGCCCGCGCCACCATCACCGGCACCGGATCGGGGTCGAGATACGGCTTGCGATAGGAGCCGGTGACGGGCCGCCGATGCTTCGTCGACCATCCGTCCACCTCGATCGTCACCACCTCGACGCGGTCTGTGCCGTCATGATTGGACCCGATCACCTGCCGCGTCTCGCGCTGCACGAACCATTTCGCCCGCCCGTTGTCGTGCGCCTCGAAGCGCAGCACCGGCGGATCATCCATGCGCCAGTCCGGCGCCGTGCCGAGGATCGCGTGCCGCGTCACGATCAGCCCCGGCGACGTCCGGAAACGACGCTGCCCCGCGCCATCGTCCTCGGTTGCCCGCAGCAAGGCATCATGCGCCGCCCGCGCCGCCATGCCGGCATCGAGCAGGGCAAGCTCCGGCATCGGGTTCCAGCCATCGGGCGCGACGATGGCACAGTCCGCCAGCCGCTCGACCGCATCGGCGATCGCCAGCGCATCGGCATGCGGCCATCCCGCCATGTCGAACGGGATGCATCCCCACCGGTTCGGCTGGCGGTCGATCACCGTGCCGATCTCGCCGAAGGCAAGGATCGAATTCCAGGCGTTGCCCGCGCGCGGCCCGCCAGCGCCGCCCGCCGAGGTCGGAACCTTCGGCAGTTCGTCGCGCCAGGCCCATTCCAGCGCCTCGGAAATCGTCATCCTGCGCCGCCGCTCCGAGCTTGCGACCCTTTTTGGATGGCTTGCGACCCTGTTTCCAGACATATCAACCCTTTCTAATGTTTTCTAAGTTTCTGATTTCATTGAAATCAGTGTTTAAAAAAGGGTCGGAAGGGTCGGAAGGGTCGCTAGGTTACGGGTATACGTAGAGAAAAATCCGAAATTGTTTTTCGTTGCGCAGAAACGCATAGGAAAAAGGTTCCGGATTGCGACCCTTCCGACCCTTGCGACCCGCAATCTTCGCAAGTCATTGATTTTCAAGCATCCAATCCCCCAAACCCCTTTCGGCATTGCGACCCTGAGCGAAAGGCTTCCGACCCTTCCGACCCTGAATTCAAAGGGACCCTTTATCGACCGGTGATGAATGACGAAGGGGTACGGGGCGAGCGCGCAGCCGCATGACGGTTCTAGAACGGAGCGCGCAGTCATGCCGCCCGCTCCTTGGCCGGGCGCCGCTCGGCCATGATGTCCAGCTCCACCCGGCTGCGGATGCGCGCGGCCACCAGCGCCGTCGCCTCGCATGGCCCCACGCCGCGCGCGGCGCACAGGCAGTGTCCGTTGGCGAACTCGCAGATCATCTGCCACACCGGCGCCGGCATCGGCGCACCCGTGGCCGGCATGCGCGCCGTCATGGACGCACCCTTCTCACAAATCTTGCCGACCGCACCAACAAGCCGGGACGGTACGCCATCCCAGTTTCTACTTCGATTGCCAAATAGACTTCGCCGTTTGTCATCGCGAAAGCAGAACGGATTTGGCCGCTCCATGGATAGCCATCCCAATCAAACTCCACCGTCTCCCCAACGGCGTTCGGGTCGGGCAGATTGTTGATCGTCCAGTCCGTTTCCCGGCTCATCCCGTTCTCTCCTCTGCATAGCCGTGCGCGCCATCGCGCCGGCGGAATTCCTCGCGCACCCGGATGCCGCGATAGACCTGAATGCCATCCGTCTTGATCCGGTGGAATTGCGCAGCCACGCCGGGATCGGCAGCCGAGGGCCAGCCGCGCCGCGCCTGGTCAGGCATGCGGCGATAGAAGGTCGTGTCCTTCACCTTCACCGCGCCATTGGCCGTGCAATAGGTCTCGTAGGCCATGTAGAGGTCGAGCGGCTTTTCCTCGTCGGCATCGTCGCCGGTCACCTGGCATGCGTTGCGGATGAACGACCCGATCGGATCCTCTTCCTCGCGATACTGCTCGGTCGCGTCGAGGATCTCGCGCGGCGCCACCAGCCCGCCGCAAGCCAGGAAGTCGAGCGCGCCCTCGACGCACCAGCGCAGGATGCCCTGCGCCTCAGCCATCAGCTTGCCCGGCAGGCCCTTGTCGACCTCGTCCTTCGGGATCTGTTCATTCCACGGGATCAGGTGGATGCGCCGCCAGATGCCGTCGTCATTGCCGATGATCACCGGCTTGTGGTTGCCCGACACGATCAGCGTGAACTGCGGCGAGAACTCGAAGAAATCCTTGTGCAGCCGCCGCACCGGCATCGCCTCGCCGCCCGTCAGCCGCTTGATCAGCGCTTCCTTCAGCCGCACGCCCGATTCCGGCTCCGATGCCGAGACCAGCCGCGCGCCGGGCAGGCGGGCAAGGTCGGGCGTCGCCTCGCCACCGCCCCGCCTGTCTTCACCAGCGAAACTGTCGATCGACAGCGTCACGCCATAGTCGGCAAAAATCCTCGCCAGCGTATCGATGAAGGTCGACTTGCCGTTGCGGCCGATGCCGTAGAAGAACGCGATCATCTGCTCGGTGTTGAGGCCGAGCATGGAATATCCGGCCAGCCGCCGCAGATAGGCCCGCATCAGCGGCGAGGGCTGCACGCGAACCAGGAAGGCATCCCATGTCGGGCATCTGGCCGCCGGGTCGTAGTCGACGGGGCACAGTTTCGAGATCAGGTCGGTGCGCACATGCCCGTCCAGTCGCACGCACCACAGCTTGCGCGGGTCGTCCGGGTCGCTCTCCGGGTCTTCGCCGGAGCAGGCAAAGCGCAGCGTGCCGTTTGCGACGTTGAAGGCGTAGACGTCGCGGTTCATGTCGTCGACGCTCGCCGGCCGATAGGCCGCCGCCTCCTGCATCATCGCATTCAGCTTCGTCGTCCCGCAGCTCGATTTGGCGTGGCGGTGTCGCGCCGCCCGCCGTCCCGACAGCGTCTCCTTCACCGCATCGCCGGCCGCCACGTCGTCGGCCCATGCCTTGCGGTCGGACGTCATCTTCAGAAGCGCGCTCTTCGCTGCCGTGCGCGGGTCGTAGGGCGCCGCCAGCGCATCGGCCGCCACGCGCGCCCGCGCCAGGATCTCGGCTTCCGCATCGGTCGGCCCGATATGCTCGATCTCGCGAAAGATCGCCTCCGCCGCCTTGTGCGCCAGCCTGCGCGTAATCGCGCCGCTCTCGTCCTCGCGCCAGCGCCGGCCGTCGAAGGCGTGCCAGCCGACATTCGTCACATGGATCGCGTCGTCGCCGGCCCGCGCCAGAAACCGCCGCGCATTGCCGATGTCGTGCTCCGGCTCCGCCGCGCAGGCCTCGACGATCGCGGCCTCGCGGTCGGCGTCCGGCCTGTCTGCCCCCTCATCCATGCATCACGCGCTGAAGATGTCGGCCATCGGTTCGGCCGCCATCTCGGCTGCCGCGGCGGCGCAGTTCACCTTCGCCTGCGCGAAATACTTCTCCTTGATCTCGAAGCCGATGCCGCGGCGGCCCGACATGATCGCGCCCCACACTTCCGATCCGACGCCGAGAAACGGCGTCAGCACGATGTCGCCGGGATTGCTCCACAGATCGATGCACCGCTCGATCACGTCGAGCTGCAACGGCGAAATGTGCTGCTCGTCCTTCTCGTCGCGCGCGCCGCGATAGGCCAGCACCCGGCCCTGCCTTATGTCGCTCCACACCGGCGAGGCGTAGCGCTGCCACACCTCGATTGAATACCAGTTCCGCCCATCCGTCGCCGTGGTGTACTTGGCCGGGTCAGGCCCGTCGCCCTCGCCGATGTAGCGATGGAAGCAGCCGGCAACCCGCTCGGGATTGTCGCCCGGCTTGCGAAACGTCACGATGAAATCAGCAAGGCCCTGCCCGGAGAGAGCGGAGTCCTTCACGACCTGCTTGTGCAGCAGCCGGATCGACTTGGTCCGCTGCTGCGCCACGACCGGGTCTTTCCAGACACAGACCTCGGAATGGAAGATCCACCCGGCATCCTCGAAGGCCCGGATCACCTCGCCGCGAAAGTCGCGCATGCCGATGTGACCGTGGCGGATCTTGGAGGTCGGGAGTTGCATCACATGCACCGAATGCAGCCGCCCCGGCATCGTCACGCGCAATAGCTCCGCAATCAGGAAATGATAGTGCACCCAGAAGTCCGGACCCTCGCTGTTCGACAGGTCGCGGTCGAAGCTGGTGAACTTGTAGAGCCCCTCGAAGGGCGGCGAGTGCACCCCGAAATGCACGCTGTCATCCGGAATGGCCCGGATCAGCTCGCAACTGTCGCCCTGATAGATGGCGTATCGGTCGGCGATCACCTGGTCGACGGCGTTGACTTCGAGCGCTTTCATGAAAATTCCTCCCATGCGGGCAAGATGACCGGCTTCGTCGGCGCGTAGACGGCCACGTCGCGCGACGACCCGCGGATGGTTTCGGCCGACAGGTCGGCCATGTGTCGCACCATGGCAGCCGCCATCCGCTCGGCGTCGCGCTCCTTGCGGTCGAGATTGGCGATCACCGCACCCTCGGTGTCGGCGTGAATGAAGTCGGCGATCACCGGCCGCTTCTGGCCGAAGCGCCAGAAGCGCCGCACCGACTGGTAGACCTGCTCGAAACTGTCGTTCAGCCCGGCAAAGCCGGTGCGGCAGCAGTGCTGCCAGTTCATGCCGAAACCGCAGATCGACGGCTTGGTGACGAGCACGCGGATTTCGCCGCGGTTGAACGCCTCGATCCGGCTTTCCTTCTGCCCGTCCGTCATCGACCCGGAGACCTCGACGGCGCCGGGGATGGTCCGCGCCAGCCCCTCGCTTTCCGCGTTGAGGTTGCACCACCACACATAAGGCTCGTCGGTCGGCGTGATCGAGGCCGCGAGCGCGATGCGATCGCCGACCGTGTCGCGTGCCGCAGACCGGCGTTCCTGCATCGTCGAGGCCAGCACCGGAAACAGCGAGTACAGCCCGTCGCCATTGACGTGCGTTCCGGTTTCCACCACGTGCGGCCGCTTGATCAGCGGCGGCAGGTCGTATCCGTCATCGGGATAGCCAAGATCGGACGGCTTGCGCAGCATCACGGCCCATGATGCCATCCACCGCCAGAAATCGTCCTCGGCGTGGCCTTTCAGCCGCCACACCCGCGTGTCGGAGCTGTCGTGCACGAAGAATGTCGCCAGCATGTCGGTGTAGGACATCACGCCGAGGAATTCGGCATGGTTGCCCAGTTCCATGAAATCGTTCGGTGCCGGCGTCGCGGTTGCCGCCAGCCGGAACGGCAGCGGCGCGGCGGCATCGATCAGCATGTTGCGGAAATGCCCGTCATAGCTCTTCAGGATCGAGCTCTCGTCGAGCGCGATGCCGCCGAAGCCCGACAGGTCGAAATGCGAAAGCTTCTGGTAGTTCGAAACCTGCACGTCGCCCGATGCCGTCTGGTGCACCACGCGCGCGTCGATACCGAACGACCCGGCCTCGCGCGCATGCTGGTGCGCCACCGACAGCGGCGCCAGCAGAAGCACCGGCTTTTTCGTGAACGTCGCCACCTCGCGCGCCCAGACCAGTTCCATCAGCGTCTTGCCGAGCCCGGTGCCGGCAAAGATCGCCGCACGGCCGCGACGCAAGGCCCATCGCGTGATGTCGCGCTGGTGCGGAAACAGATAGTCCGGCAGGTCGCGCGGCACCGGAATGCCGGTCGCCGGATCGGCCATCCGCTTGGCATCGAGGAACTGGCGATAGTGCTCGATCGACATCACGACCTCCCGATCGCGGTGGCAGGCGCCAATTCGGCGCGCTCGCGCAGCTCGCCGATCGCGGCGGCGAGAAGGCAGGCGCCGGCCAGCATGAATGCGACGAAGACGAAGGCGCGGCTCATGGCGATGTCCTTTCCGTGGCGATCGACGGCACGCGCAGGATCGCCACCGTGCGCCGCGCCCGACCGCAGCCATGCACCGGCGCGATCCATCCCGCCGCCATCAGCACGTCGAAATGCCCGTCGATGGAGCAGTCGGCGATCCGGGCGCGCGCGCCGATCTCCGCCTCGCTCGACCGGCAGACGAGGCCGCCGCCCGCCGCATCGGCCAGCGCCGCCAGCACCCGCAATGTCTTCATCGGCATGCCAGCATCGGCCGCCGCCGCCGCCACGCGGTGCTCGCGGCCGTGCACGTCGATCTCCCGGAAAGCCTGCACGAAGCCACGCACGGACCGCGCCATGCCGTCGGAAACATGGTCCAGCGCCGTTACGTTCAGCCGGTCGAACAGCATCTGCACCAGATGCCCCGGCTCCACGCCGGCGCGCCGCGCGGCATCGCGGATCGCGCGCTCGCGCGCCGCCGGCGCCCGAACCGTGTAGCGAAAGATCGCGGCATCATGGGCAATCTCAGTCATGGTTGTCCTCTCGATGCTTTGGATGGCGGATCAGGCGGGCGTGGTGCGCGCACCATCGTCCCGTCTCGACCGGATGGCCGCAGAAGCGATGGTCGGCCGCCGCCACATGGTGCGGCGTGGTGGCAAACTGGCACCGCGTCGTGCCGAGCGCGTCGAAGGGCAGGGAAAGCGATGGCAGCGCGACGGGTGCGGGTTGCGGCAGTCGCGACGGAACGGCCGGGCGCGGCGGCGCCCATGCCATGGCAACGCGCGGCGAAGACGCTCGCTCGCGCCGCGGCGCTGCCGCGGCCTGTCCCTTGCGCTGGAATCCGTACTTGGCGGAATAGCGATGCACGAGGCCGATGATCGCCTGTCGCGTGACGCCGTACCGCCCCGCCACCTGTTGTGCGGACAGGCCCTCGCCGTAATACGCCTTGAGAACCTCTTGCCGCCGCTCGTCACTCCACTGCATCGCGCGCCCCCGTCAGCATGGTGTTGAAATCGGCGCCCTCCGGCGGCCAGTCGGCGGTGATCTCGGCGGCGGCGAGCGCCGGGCTGACCAGCCGCGCGCGCGCGCGCATCATCGCCGCATGCGTGGTGATGGTGTCGCTGTCGCCATCGGCGATCAGGATGGCGAAACAGGCACCGGGATGCGGTTGCCAGAGCCTGTCCTGGTCCTCACCCGGCAGCGGGTCGGGGCCTGGCACGCGCAGCGGCATCACCCGCCCGTCGCGGCGCGGCGGCTGCTTCAACGTCGGGTGCGCCATCGATCGCGCGGCGCGGCCGGCCAGATTGCCGAGCGAAACCGTCGCCTCGAGAGAGACGTCGCGACGGCGGATCGCATACCAGGACAGCACCGACTCGATGCCCTCGCCGGCAGCCACGCCCGGCACGCGGCGGATCACGTCGCGCAGCACGATCCGCCCGCCCTTTTGCGACCCGCGCACCTTCTTGGCGGTCAATTGCTCGCCGGTGGCGGGGTCGAATATCTCCGCCTTGCCCTTGGCGCCGGCATCGTCGAGGAAGGTCGAATGCAGGCCGAGAAACCGCCCGGCGCGGTCGACGATCGGCCACATCATCGCCGGGCCGCGATGGATCACCCGCCATTCGCCCTTCGCCTTGCGGCCCTCCATCGCCAGCGGCGTGACGAAGTGCCAGAACGGCATGTCGGGATGCTCGCGGCAGAAGGCGCCGGGCATGCGGGCGAGATCCGGATCGATACCGCGCCGCGCCAGATAGCGAAACACCGCCCCGCCGTCCGGAAACGCCTCGCCCTCGCGCCACAGCGCAAAGGCCCGCCGCCGCTCCTTCTCGCGGAACTCGTTTTCGGTCGTCTCGTCGCGCGCCGGCGCGGCGGGCACGGGCCAGTTTTCGCCGGTGAGGATCTCCACCGCCGTCCGGAACGAGCATTGCCGCGCGTGGCGCACGAGGGCAATCGCGTCGCCGCCGATCGGGTCGCCGCCGCCCTGCCGGCAGGACCAGACGTTCTTCTTCATGTTGACCGCGAACCGGTCGCGCCCGCCGCATCCGGGGCAGGGACCGGCGACGCGGCCGTTCGCCGGGATCGGCCGGTCGAAGCCGAGACGCACGGCCACCGCGCCGACATCCATGGCCCGCGCCTTGTCGACCATCTCGTCGGGGATGGGGTCGGCGGCGCTCACTCGCCGGCCTCCCGAAGCTTGAAACCCGCCGCGGCAAACCACAACCGCGCAGCATCCTCGACGAGGATTTCCGCCTGCCGCCGCTCTTCGAACGGACCAGACGAGATCGTCACGCCGTGCAGCCGCATGATCGGCTGGAACCCGCCGCCATGCCGCCGCACCGCTCCGGCAATCACGCCGCCGACGGCGAGGAATGCCCACCGCCCGTCTTCGTCGAGCCAGTTCATGGTGCCGGGTTGCTCGCTCACTGCGGCCTCCCGAACGCCCGGCGCAGCGTGAATAGCGCCACCAGCGCCTCGTCGATCTCGATCTCGATCGCCCGCCGCTCGGCAGGCGTCACCCGCCCGTCGGCCATCGCCTCAAGGATGGCCGCCGACACGTCGCCGGTCTCGCGGATCAGTTGCCCGACCATCGTCGGGCTGAAGGCCGGCGCCACATCGTCGATCGGCACCAGCCGGAACCCTTGCGTCGCAGCCATCGCCGACAGGATAACCGGCGATCCGGCTGCCATGTCGGCGTCGCAAGCCACGTCCACCGGAACGAAGTGGTCTTCGTGCGGGGCCGCATATTTCGACAGCACGGGCGGCTCGACCCGCGTCTGCGCGGCGAATGCCGTGCCGCCGCCAGCGCGCTCGATGGCGCGCTTGGTGGCGCCTTTCAGGCGCGCGCGGTCGTGATCGGACGTTGGCCTGTCCTTCATGGAATGCCTCGGAAAGTTTCGGGGATGATTTTTCCGTGACGCGCGACTGCCGCAGCGTCACACTGCAATCAGGAGTTTGGCGACGGAGGGCCGATCGATGGATGACGCGAAATCATGTGCTAGGCTCTCCCGCCGCGATGCCGCGCCGGCACGGGCCGGAACGGCCGCATCAAGCGAAGGAGGACGCCATGCCAATACCGGACGCGGAGACGCGCGCGCTGAACGAGGAGATCGAGAAGCTGGTCTTCCGCAAGGCCTTCATAGAGCTTGCCGTAGTGTTCGCCCGTCGCGACCGGAAGGGCTTCGAGGGCGCCGCCCGAACCGTCAAGGCTGCGGTCGAACAGGTGTCGGTCAAGCACGTCGTCCCGCCGGGCTCGGTACAGGCGAAAACGGTCGATCTCGAACTGATCCACCAGCAGGGACTGGGCAACGCGCTCATGTCCTACAACACCGCGGTGCGCGAGATCCTCAATCGTATCGGCTGACCGGTCGTGCATCGCGGCCATCGGCTCGATCAGATCGGCGGCCCATCCGGATTTCGCCTGCGCCCGCGTCGCCGCGGCCTCGGCGCGATGCTTTCGGATCGCCCGCAGCGCCAGAGCGGCGAGCCTGGCGCGCCGGACGCGGCGAAGATCGCGCGCCGAATGACCGGTCGCGAAGGCGGAAACCGCGTCACGCAGTCGGCAGGAAAGGGCGCGGCTCATTCGGCAGCCTCGATAAGGGGTTCGGGGTGCGACACGTCGCCGGGCCAGACGGCGCCATCGGGCCAGTTGGCGGCGAACCATGCCATGGCCTTCTCATAGGTGCCGGTCGTCAGGTCCGCGCCGCCCGCAATGGCGTCGAGCTTCGCACCACCGTTCAGCACGATGGTGGACACGCGCTTGCGCCCAATGCCAGCAGCGAAACTGTAGGCGTCGGCAACGGCGAGGAGTTTCTGTCGCATGTTCATGGTCGGGCAAAATGCGGATGTTATTCCGCATTGTCAACGGCCATTCTTCCGCTATCGCCAATCATGCGTCGCGGCTATTCTTCCGCATCATGAGCAAGATATTGATTCAGCGCCTGAAAACGCGTCTCGACGAGACCGGAAGGACGGCTCGCGAGGTGTCCATTGCCGCTGCCGGCAACCCCGACACGCTGCGAAAGCTGTTCAAGGGCATCACCCGCATGCCGAAAGCCGACGTTCTTGCCGCGCTGGCAACGGAACTCGGCACGACACCGGAATGGCTGATCGGCGAAGCCGACCAGCGCGCACCGGCCCCGCGCGCGGAGATGGCAGCCGGAAGGACACGAGCGCGCGGAACCACTCTCCCGGTGTTCGGCATGGCCGCGGGATCGATCACCGGTCATCACACGATGACAAGCGACCCGATCGAAGAGGTGCGCGCCCCGGAAGTGCTCGCAAATGTCGTTGGAGCCTACGCCCTGCTTACACGCGGCGAATCAATGATCCCCCGCTACTTTCCAAACGACCGCCTGTACATCCATCCGCACCAGCAGGTGCGGCCTGGCGACCATGTGATCATCCAGACGCGCTTGCATGATAGCTCGGGCACCGAGACGTGGGTGAAGCGCTACGACGGTGAAACCGATGACGAAGTACTGGTCTCGCAGTACAATCCGCCGGGCCGCATCTCATTCAAGAAGCGCTATGTCGTCTACATCCACCGCGTCTTGCCGGTGAACGAGTTGCTGCCCGCCTGATCATTGTCGACGCGCAGCCATCCTGCCTGCGAGTTCGTCGATATGCGCGCGGATCTGCTCCAGATTTTCCAGCGCCTTTTCCATTCGGTCTAGGCGTTGATCCGTGTCGCGCCTGTCACTCGCGGCCCGACGGATATCCTCGCAGATCTGGCCCAGCCCAAGGGCCACAATTCCCGACCCGAACGACACGGCTCCCAAAATTTCGTGGATCGCACTCTTTGCGAACCCATAGGCGAAAATGCCGAACAGCAGCTGCGCACCACCAACCAGCCCGAGAAAAAGGATCATGCTTCCGCCCTCCGCCAGTCAGTCTAAGCGCGGGAACCATCGCGGCTAGCGGATTTTTTTCCGCACGACGTTGACGCGGATTTTTTTCCGCACTATTGTCCGCTCCCATCGCAGCCACGCGATCGGAGAGGATCATGCGAACCGAACTTCCCATCCCGCCCCATATCGGCTTTTTCGAGGGCTTCGGCCTTCGCCGCGCCCGTCGTCTGGCCGCCGCTCGTGATGCGATCGGCATTGCCGGCCTGATCGTCACGGCCATCCTCGCCATTCTCGTCGCGTGGCCGTCATGATCGCGCCGGCCGTCGACTTTTCCGCAGTCGCGCCGCTCGACTTTGCCGCGCTCGACCGCGCCGGCGCCGTTGTCGCCGACCCGTCCGACGAAGTCGTCACCATCCACATTCGCCGCCCGGCCGAGCACATCGTCGGCGCCAGGGACCTGTGGCTGTCCTTTGCCACCGACGACGCCGAAGATCTCGCCTCCCGCATCCTCGACATCACCGGCGGACATCGCCGCAGCGCCACCCTGATCGCCTTCGCGATGGTGGCCTTCTCCGGCGCCTTCGTCGGATGCCTTTTGACCATCCTTGCCATCGGAGCCTTCCAGCCATGACCGTATTCGCCCATTCGGCGACGCGCGACAGCGCGCACGCCATCCTCATGTCCGGCCGCTTCTCCTCCCAAGCGCGGCCGGACGCGGCCGGGGGCGCGGCGTCCACCCCCCCCCCACCGG
>JBKBRJ010000051.1:16106-31397 GCA_046292285.1 Mesorhizobium sp.
TGGCGCCCCCGCCCGACCGCGCCCACCCAACCCCCTGGCCGGGCCGTCCCCCCCCCCCCGCGGGGCCGCCCGCGCCCGAGGGCGCGGCTTCCTCCCCGCACCCTCGGGCGATCGAAATGGCCGAAACCATCCGCGAACTGGTGTTCCGCGACGGCTGCGCCAGCGAGGCCGCGCTGATCGCCGAGGGCTACACCGCCGCCGAGATCGTCGAGTTTGGCACCGATGCCGGCGCGCGCGCGCGACGGTTGATGGTGTCGGAAGGATCGGCACCCGACGACATCGCGGCGATCGTGGAGAAGTCGGTGTCGCTTGTCGGCATCCCCTCGCCGGGCGGCTTCGTGCTCGACCATGCCGCAAGGGCGGCGTGGGATCGCTACGTCAAGGCCCGCCGCGCCCACGCACTCGACCCGTGGATCGGCCAGCAGTCGCGATGCACCGAGTTTCTCCGCAAGTTTCTCAAGCGCATGCCGATCCTCGAACGCGAGGTCAACCGCGTGCTGACATCGACGGTCGGCGCCATGAAGCGCATCGAGGAGGCTGCCCGATGACGCGGGCATGGGCGCAGACGCTCACCGGCCGCGCGGTGACGTTGGCGCGGCCCGATGCGCGCGACATCGATCCGCTGGTCGACATGCCGGAGGCGCTGGCGCGGCTCTGCCGGTTCAATGGCGCGACGCCGGGCGGCCTCTATTCGGTGGCGCAGCATTGCGTGCTCGTTTCCGACGCCATCCTCGACGAGCGCGACGATGCCGAACTGGCCGCGCACGGCCTGCTCCATGACGCGCATGAATATCTGCTCGGCGACATCACCACGCCGCAGATCGCCGCCTTTGCCGAGATCGAGGCCGAAATATTCCCCGGCACACAAATCATTTGCGGCATCGTCAACGAGGCCAAGCACCGCGCCGACGAGGCGATCTGGCGCGCCTGCGGCCTGCCGCTTCCCGACGAAGCGCAACGCCGCGTCGTCCACGGGTACGACCGCCGCATGTTGATGATGGAGCGGCGGCACATGCTGGCGAAGCCGCCGAAATCATGGGGCGCGGATCTGGAACGCATCGCGCCACTCCGCCTGCGCGGCAAGATCCGTGCATGGCCGATCGCCCAGGCCGCCGACGCCTTTCGCGACCGCCTGATTAAACTCTGCCCGGCCGTCACGCGCCGCGCGGCAATGACGGGGGTGTGATCATGTTTCGCGAGGAAGAATTTCTCGACCTGATCGCCGAGGCCGCGCGGACATCGCCGCACGCCGCCAAGGCCTACCAGCTGATCGTCGATGAACACCCGGCCACGCTTCCGCTCGCGAAGCGCCAAAGACTGATCGATGCGCGCCAGTCCGGAGTTCCCGTATGACCGTCACCCTCGACCCGAAGATCCTCGCCGCCGCCAGTTCGGCCCTGCGCTCGATCCGCGATCCGGCCAACAAGATCCCTGTCGCAGGCATGTATCTCGTCACGCCGGTCGACGGTGCGATCGAGGTGACGGCCACCGACTGCGATCTCGAACTGACGCTGACGATCGACGGCGTGGCCGACTTCCCTCCGGTCTGCCTGCCGCCCTACATCGTCGAGGCGGCGGCGGCCATGCCAGCGGCAGGCGTCAAGCTGACGGTCGACGAGCGGACGGCGGCCTTTTCTTCCGGGCGCTCCCGCTTTGCCGCGCCAATCCTGCCCGGCGCCGATTTCCCGCGCTTTCGCCCCGGCCTTCAGGGCGGCGCCGACATTGCCGGCCGCAGCCTGGCCGGCCTCCTGTCCGCGTGCATCCGGGCCGTCAGCCCCAAGGGGCAGGACGATCGATGGTGGCTGGAGGGCGTCTTCGTCGACACGCTCGACGGCAGGCTTTGCGCCGCCGGAACCAACGGCTATCGGTTCCAGTCCTTCTCGATCGCCGCCCCTCCCGGCCTCGACCTGCCGGATGGCATCATCATCCCGGCCAAGGCCGCCGGCGAGATCATCGCCATGGCCGGCAAGGCGGGCGACAATCCGGTTCGCGTCGAGGTCGGACCCGGCGCCATCGCGGTCACAACGGCGCGCGGGCGGCTCGTCTCCAAGCTGGTCGAGAACAAGTACCCGCCCTATCGCCGCGTCATCCCGGCCGCATGCGGCAACGCCGCGACATTCGACGCAGCCGAGATGGTCGCCGCACTCGACCGCATCCTGAAGATCCAGGACGCCAGCGTCGCCGAGGGTGCGGCCAAGAAGTCGAAGAGCGGCACCGCGATCCGCATCCGCCCCGATGGCGACAGCCTGGTCGTCGAGGCCGCCGCATGGGGCGAGGCGGTCGACGCCGTGCGGGCCGAGTTCGAGGGCGAGTTCCCGACCTTCGGCGTGTCCGGCAAATACCTGCACGGCACGCTTGGATCGATGAAGGATCGCGGCACCGAGACCATCCGCATGGATGTCGCCCCCGGCGGCGGCGCGCCGTGTCGCCTCGAAAGCCCGACCGACGAAGACTTCGTCGCCATCGTCATGCCGATGCGGGTGTGACGATGACACCGGTCGAAGACCGCAAGCCCGACCGGGCGTCGCGCCCGATGGCGCGCCCCACCGGAGCGCCAGCCGCCACAGGCGGCGAACGTGCGCGCGAGGCAGCGCACGAACCCCTCACCTACGGATCGGTCTGTTCCGGCATCGAGGCGGCGACCATGGCCTGGCATCATCTAGGATGGCGTCCCGCCTTCTTTTCCGAGATCGAGGCCTTTCCGTCCGCCGTGCTCGCCCATCGCTACGGGTCCAACATGCCGGGCGAGCCGCCCGCGAAGAACGGAGTGCCCAACCTTGGCGATTTCACGACCATCGGAACCGATGCCGGACCTGTTGACCTCCTTGTCGGAGGAACCCCGTGCCAGTCCTTCTCCGTCGCAGGAAAGCGTCTCGGCTTGGATGATCCGCGCGGCAACCTCGCCCTCGAATATCTCGCACTGGCTCACCGCCTGCGCGCCCGGTGGATCGTTTGGGAGAATGTCCCCGGCGTCCTTTCCTCTGTCACGGATGAAGAGGACGGTGAAGGCGATCTTCGATCCGGCCTTGAAGGTAGAGAGCCCGGAGACGAATGGATTGAGGAAAGTGATTTTGCAACCTTTCTCTCATTCGTTCGGGAATGCGGGTATGGGTTCGCCTACGCAGTTCTTGACGCTCAGCACGTCCGAAGCGCGGGATATGAGCGAGCCGTCCCGCAGAGGCGGCGCCGTGTGTTCCTTGTCGGATATCGTGGAGACTTCCGGCCTGCCGCCGCGGTACTTCTTGAGCCCGAAAGCCTGCGAGGGGATACTCCGCCGCGCCGCGAAACGGGGCAAGGAGTTGCCCCCACTCTTAGCGCGCGCCCTTCGGGCGGCGGCGGCCTCGGAACCGATTTCGACCTCGACGGAGGATTGATCCCGTCAGTCGCCAACCCGCTGACCGCCCGCATGGGCAAGGGCGTCAACACGACGGGCGACGAGGGCCAGACGCCGATCCCGATGCGGGCGGTGGCAAGCACTTTGACGCGCGGCGCGGAAAGCAGCGGGCGCGGCGGCTATGCCGGGCGTCGGCAGGAAGACGACGAAAACCTCGTCGCCCATTCGCTGCGCGCCGAAGGCTTCGACGCCAGCGAGGATGGAACGGGGCGCGGCACGCCGATCATTCCCGTCTTTTCGATGCAGGAAAGGATGGAAAGCCTCAATCCGAATGCCGGCCCGCATGGCAAAGGCTGGAGCGACGAAGGCGTCGCTTTCACGCTTGAAGCTCGCCGTCGTCCGCAAACGGTCGCGTTCGACATGCGCGGCGGCGATGGCGGCTCCATGCCGGAAGGCCCGCACGACACCGCCAACATCCGCGCCGCCAGTGGCGGTTCGAGCCGGTCCTACGTCGCCTTCGATGCCCGCCAGTCCGACACGCTCTACTATGGCGACAAGTCCGGGCCGATCGACGCAACGTTCCCGCCGATTTCGGTTTCGGACGGATGGGCCGTTCGCCGCCTGACGCCGCGCGAGTGCGAGCGGTTGCAGGGCTTTCCTGACGATTTCACCCGCATCCCGTGGGGCAACCGCGACGCGGCCGATTGTCCGGACGGCCCGCGCTACAAGGCGCTCGGCAATTCCATGGCCGTCAACGTCATGCGGTGGATTGGCGAGCGCATAGACATCTTCGAGCGCGAGGTCCGCCCCGTATTCGAAAAGGATGCACGGCCATGATCACCGTTCATCCGGATGCCGTTCAATCACGCTCAGGAACGCGTCGAGCCAGTCGGGAATGGACCGCGCGCCCGCCTTCCAGAAGCGGACAGCGCGCGGGTCGACGCGCACGCGACGGGCAAGGGCCGATTGCCAGTCGGGACCATAAATCGCGGACGCTCGTTTTTCGAGTTCTTCCGGCGTCACGGGTTACGATCCAGCCATTCGCGCCAGACCGCTTTTGCATCCTCGGAGATGTTCCCAATCGCGATGGCGTTGCGGCCCATGCGGCGGCATCGATCGATCACCGTTGCTCGGCGGCCGCGAACGGCCATCATCTGGTCGATGATATGGCGCACCTGCGCGGCGTTCATGGGGATGCGCGCGCGGGCCTGTTCGTTGGTGCGATTTTCGCGCGGACCCTCAAGCAGGGACATGGATCAGATCTTTTCGATATCGACAGACACGACGCGGACGACGGCTCCGGTTGCACGGTCGATCAGGTCGCGTCCGATCTTGCGGCGCTCGCCGATGGCGCAGTTCTTTGCCTGATCTTCGGTGGTCATTTCCTCAGTGCGCCGCTTGCCGCAGGCGTAGGTGGTGGTGACGCGCCACAGTTTCGGCGCAGCCATCAGGCTGGCAATGCGGCTGGCGATGAAGTCTTTGGCTGTGGCGTTCATGGCGGCTTCTCCCGTTTCCATGCCTGCTATATAGGAACAATGTTCCTAATCTGTCAAGCGGTGACGTTATGGTCGCGAGGTACGTCGTGACACTTCTAGAACGATCCCCGCAATCAGCCGACACGTCCGTTCGGCCGGTCGCGCCGGTGTGCCGGTGCCTCGAATGCGGCGATCCGTTCCCGCGCGGCCTGCGGCCGGCCGAGTTCTGCGGCCGCAAATGCGTCCAGTCCTGGAACAACCGGCGCATGACGCGCGGCGCCGAGATCTACGACCTGATCATGACCATCCGCTACGACCGCCAGCGCGCGACGCTGTTCAAGGTCTGGCGCACCATCAACCGCCTCGCCGCCCTGTTCCGCGAACAGGACCGCGCCGAGCGCGCCAACCGTCGGTCCTGGCGCCGTATCGAGGCGATCCGCGACGGCAAACCCTTCCTCTGGAACGAATAGGAGACGCCATGTCTGGCTCTGTGAACAAGGTCATCCTCATCGGCAATCTCGGCGCCGACCCCGAGATCCGCCGCACGACGGCGGGCGACATGATCGTCAACATGCGCATCGCCACGTCGGAAAGCTGGAGGGACAAGAACTCCGGCGAGCGCCGCGAGCGCACCGAGTGGCATCAGGTCGTCATCTTCAACGAAGGGCTGGCGAAGGTCGCCGAGCAATATCTGAAGAAGGGGATGAAGGTCTACGTCGAGGGCCAGTTGCAGACCCGCAAGTGGGAGAAGGACGGGATCGAGCGCTACACGACCGAGGTCGTGCTCCAGCGCTTTCGAGGCCAGCTCGAAATGCTGTCATCGGCGGGCGGCGGCAAGCCGCCGGCGCCGAACGGCCCCGACGACTACGGCACGCAGTCCGGCTCGGCCGATCGCCGGTCGGGCGGCGGCGCCGCGACGGGCGGCAGCTTCGATCGCGACATGGACGACGAGATCCCATTCTGACCATGAAGAACCGCCGCGACATCATCCGCGCCAAGATCGCCGCGCAGGTCCAGATCGTCGACATGGGCTTCGAGACGCCCTGCCACATCTGGACGGGCGGCGACTCGGGCAATGGTCGCGGCGGCGGCTATCCGCGCATGTGGCTCGACGGTCAGGTCGTCGCC
The DNA here is from genome assembly GCA_046292285.1 of Mesorhizobium sp. Lineage (GTDB taxonomy): Bacteria > Pseudomonadota > Alphaproteobacteria > Rhizobiales > Rhizobiaceae > Aquibium. The sequence continues at coordinate 22,044 of JBKBRJ010000051.1, forward strand.
GTCCACATCGTCGCCTGGACGAACGAGCACGGCTACGTGCCGGGCAAGAAGCAACTCGACCACAGGTGCCGGAACCGGCGATGCGTCAATGACGATCACCTGGAACTCGTCACCCACAAGCAGAACCAGAAGCGCCGCGACGAGGCCAACGGCATCCGGCGCCGGCCACGAAAGCGGCGACGGATCGCTTGCACCGATGCGCGCGAGATGGAGCCGGCGGAATGAAACCGATCGACGCGATGACATCGGCCCTCGATCGCCTGCCGATGTTCGCCGGAGATCGCGAACTTGCCGAGGCGATCGTCGGAAAGAAGTCAGCCAGTCTCTGGATATCGCGGCTGCCGACGCTTGAAGCAAAGGCCGGCTTCCCTAAAGTGGACGACTTCCATGGCGGGCGCCCCGTGCCGCTTGTGCGGCTTTTCTACAGGAACTACCTTCGCCTGCCCGAAGACATGAAGGGCATGCCCGGCGGCCAGGAGGACGAGGCGGGATGGAACAGACGGAAACCCCGAACACCCCCGGCCTCAAATGGATGCGCCGCGCCACGGGGTCCACGCCGTATTGGGTAGCGGGCGAGGCCGACGTCGCGGCCGGCTATCGGCCGAAGACGGTCAACTTGTCGCACCTGATCGACGCGCCGGAAGTTCTTGCTGCTCAATGCCGTGCATTTCAAGCCGATCTAGCTCTATGGCGTTCCGGATTCCGCCGCGATCCGCTTGCCTTTGACGGCACGGTGCGATCACTGCTGTCGATCTACCAGACGCACCCGGAAAGCCCATACCGGGATCTGAAGACGGGGTCGCTTCGCCCCTACAACTGCTATCTCGGAAGGCTTGAGAACCACATCGGCAAGATGCGGCTGGAGGAAATATCGGGCGTCGATATCAGGAGATGGCACGGCATCTGGTCTGGAGATGGCGAGAAGCTGGCGGCCGCCGCCATGGCGCGCGCGGTTTTCGAAGCGGCGCTGTCCTTCGGCAAGATGCTGCGGCTTGCAGGATGCACCGAACTTCTGGACATCGCCCGCGAGGCGCGGCGGCGCCTGCCGCAGCCGCGACCGCGCCGGCAGACCATGACGGCGCGCGAGGTCGAGGCGGCCCGCGCCGCCGCCCATGCCGCCGGGCGTCCGTCGCGGGCGCTGGCCTATGCCGTCGTCTTCGAGACGGCGCTGCGCTTGTGGGATGTGATCGGCCAATGGCACCCGATCGATGCGCCCGGCCTGTCGACCGTCATCGATCCGGATCGCCGGACGAAATGGTTCGGGTTGCAGTGGGAGGACGTCGGCGCGGACATGGTGATGCGCTACCGGCCATCGAAGACGGCAGGCACGACGCAGGCCGAGATCGCGTTTTCGCTTGCCGACGCGCCGATGGTGCTCGACGAGCTGCGCCACTGGCCCGCCGATCGCCGCACTGGCCCGATGATCCGCTGCGAGGTTGCCGGTCGACCCTACATCGCGCAGTCGTTCGGCCGCATGTGGCGCGCCGACGCGAAGGCGGCAGGCATCCCTGCCGGCGTATGGGCGCGCGACCTGCGCGCATCGGCGGTCACGGAGGCCCGCGCCGGCGGCGTGCATCTCGACGACGCGCGCCATGTCGCCGGCCATTCGAGCGAGCGCACGACGGAGATCTACGACCGCGCCCACGCCGAAGCCGCAGGCCGCTTCGCCCGCGCGCGCGAAGTCGCCAGGGCGCGCAAGCCGGGAACGGACGGGTAACAACTGCGGTAACGTGCGGTAATGGACCGGGATTAACCATTTGGAAACGAATGGCTTTTCCTCGCCTCCGCTTAATCTCCCCTTAAACCGCCATCTTTAACGTCCATCGGGACGGCCGGTCGAGGCCCGCGACGACAGGCAGTTTTGATGGCCAAGCGCAACAGGAACGTCAGGATCGAGCCGCGCTTCGAGGACGCGCGCGGCCCGCGCGCGGCCGTCGAGCTGACGGCGAGCGAGGACGACCGCGTGGTGCGGCCGGCGCGCAAGGCCGGATCGGGCGCGGGCAGGGCGTCCCGCTCGGGCAAGGGCGGCAGGGGCAAGGCGGCCGGCGGTCGCCGCAAGGACTCGCGCGCGAGCGGCGGCTTCTCGTTTCTCGGGCTCCTGCGCGGCACCGCCTACTGGGCGCTGGTCGCCTCGATCTGGATCGGCATCGCCGGCGCGGTGATGGTCGCGTATTACGGCGCGCGCATGCCCTCGGCCACCACCTGGTCGGTGCCGGACCGGCCGCCCAACGTCCGCATCGTCTCGGCCGACGGCCATCTCATGGCCAATCGCGGCATGACAGGCGGCGAGGCGATCGGGCTGCACGAGATGTCGCCCTACATTCCGCAGGCCGTCATCGCCATCGAGGACCGCCGCTTCCATTCGCATTTCGGCGTCGATCCGCTGGGGCTCGCCCGCGCCATGGCCGCCAACCTCGTCGAGGGACGGCTGGTTCAGGGCGGCTCGACGCTCACCCAGCAGCTCGCCAAGAACCTGTTCCTCAACGCCGACCGCACCATCGAGCGCAAGGTGCAGGAAGTGCTGCTGTCGCTCTGGCTGGAACAGAAGCACTCCAAGGAGCAGATCCTGGAGATGTACCTCAACCGCGTCTATTTCGGCTCCGGCGCCTATGGCGTGGAGGCGGCGTCGAGGCGCTATTTCAACAAGTCGGCGCGCGACGTGACGCTGTCGGAGGCGGCGCTGCTGGCAGGCCTCCTGAAGGCGCCGTCGCGGCTCTCGCCGGCGCGCGACCCCAAGGCGGCGGAGGCGCGCGCGCAGCTGGTGCTGTCGGCCATGGCCGAGCAGGGCATGATCGGCGGCAGCGAGATGACGGCGGCGATCAGCGCGCCGGCCACGCGCGCGGCCGCCTACTGGACCGGCTCGGAGCACTATGTCGCCGACCGCGTGATGGGCGAGTTGCCCGGGCTGATTGGCGACGTGCGCGGCGACGTCATCGTGGAGACCACGATCGACCTGACGCTGCAGAAGCTCGGCGAGGCCTCGATCCGCAAGCTGATCGCGGAGAACCGCGACAAGCTTTCGGTGACGCAGGGGGCGCTGGTGTCGATCGACGGTTCGGGCGCCGTGCGCGCGATGATCGGCGGCGCCGACTATGCCAACAGCCAGTTCGACCGGGCATCGGAAGCGCGGCGGCAGCCCGGCTCGGCGTTCAAGCCCTTCGTCTTCCTGGCCGCGCTGGAGCAGGGCCGCACGCCCGAGAGCATCCGCAACGACGCGCCGGTGAGGATCGGCAAGTGGACGCCCGAGAACTACAACGGCAAGTACTATGGCGAGGTCACGCTGACGGAGGCGCTGTCGAAGTCGCTGAACTCGGTCGCGGCCCAGCTCGCCATGGAAGCGGGCCCGAAGGCCGTCGTCGAGGTCGCCCACCGGCTCGGCATCGAATCGAGCCTCGTCGCCAACACCTCGATCGCGCTCGGCACGTCGGAGGTGACGCCGCTCGAGCTGACCGCCGCCTACGTGCCCTTCGCCAATGGCGGCTACCGGCCGCAGGTTCATTTCGTCCAGCGGGTGACGAGCGCGTCCGGCAAGGTTCTCTACGAGCATCCGCGCGGCGGCGTCCCGCGCGTCATCAATCCGCAGGTGGTCGCCATGATGAATTCCATGATGGCCGAGACGATCCGCTCCGGCACCGCCCGCCGGGCCGATTTCGGCTGGCCCGCGGCCGGCAAGACCGGGACCAGCCAGAACGCCCGCGACGCCTGGTTCGTCGGCTACACCGCCAACCTCACCACCGGCGTCTGGTTCGGCAACGACGACGCCACGCCGATGAACAAGGTCACCGGCGGCACGCTGCCGGCCATGGCCTGGAACGAGTTCATGACGGCTGCGCACCAGGGCGTGCCCGTGGTCGCGCTACCCGGCGCCGGCATGCGCCGATATTTGCCGGCCGACGAGCCCGCCCGCCGCCCGGCCATTCCCGTCGGCTCGCCCGAGGACGACGCGCCGGCGGTGTCGCGCGCCGCGCCGCGGCAGGAGGAAACGACCGCCTCGATCCGGCGGCCTAGCGTCGGCGTCGGCGAGGACTCCGGGCCGCGCGGCTCGATCATGGACGTGATCCTCGGCCGCTAGGGCGAACAATGGTGCGCCGCCGGTCGCGCGGCCCTCGCCAGAGGGCTCCCGCTCGCCTACATAGGCGGCTGGAGATCCCTTCATGACAAGCACCGACACCCGAAAGACCATCGTCCTGACCGGGGCGAGCCGCGGCATCGGCCACGCCACGGTCAAGCGCTTCTCGCGCGAGGGCTGGCGGGTCATCACCTGTTCGCGGCAGGCCTTTTCGGAGGATTGCCCCTGGCCGCAGGGCGCGGAGGACCACATCAAGGTCGACCTCACCGATCCGGAGGGCGTCGGCCAGGCCGTTTCGGAAATCCGTCATCGCCTGCAGGCGCTCGGCGGCAGGCTGGAGGCGCTGGTCAACAACGCCGGAATCTCGCCGAAAATGGGCGACGGCGGCCGGATGAACTCGATCGACACGCCGATGCATGTCTGGCGCGACGTCTTCCAGGTCAACTTCTTCGCGCCGATCATGCTGGCGCGCGGCCTTTTCAAGGAACTCGCCGCCGCCGGCGGATCGGTGGTCAACGTCACCTCCATCGCCGGCACGCGGGTGCATCCCTTCGCCGGCACCGCCTACGCGACCTCGAAGGCCGCGCTCGGCTCGCTGACGCGCGAGATGGCGGCCGACTTCGGCCCGCACGGCATCCGCGTCAACGCCATCGCGCCCGGCGAGATCGACACCGCGATCCTGTCGCCCGGCACCGACAAGCTCGTCGAGACCATCCCGCTGCGCCGCCTCGGCGAGACCACGGAAGTGGCCGACATCATCTATTTTCTGTGCTCGCCGCAGGCTTCCTACGTGTCGGGGTCGGAGATCCACATCAACGGCGGCCAGCACGTCTGAGGGCTCGGAGCAGGCCCGCCCGCCTCAGTGCGGCATGCCGGACAGCGAGGCGAGCAGCTCGGCGACATTGCTGGAGCTGTATTTCTTCAGCAGCCGTGCGCGATGCGCCTCCACCGTCCGCGGCGAGATGTCGAGAAGCCGCGCGATCTCCTTGCTGGTGCGGCCTTCGCCGAGATGCATGACGATCTGGCGTTCGCGCGTGGTGAGCTGCATGACCGGGCGATAGGCCGAAAGGTCGGCGAAGGACCACACCGCCCGCGCCAGCGGATTGTCGCGCGTGAAGGAGTGGCCTCGCACCCGGCACCAGAACAGCGACCCGTCCTTGCGGGCCATGATGCGCTCGTCGGAATACTCGTTGGCGCGCCGCAGCGGCTCCACGCCGACGTCGCGGATGCGCTCGAACTCCTCGTAGCTTGGATAGAGGAAGGCGAAGGACTGGTCGATCAGCTCGCAACGTTCGTAGCGGAAAATCTGCGCGAACGTCAGGTTGCAGGCCCTGATGATCCTGTTCTCGGTCAGCACGATCCCGACGGGAGCGTGTTCGAAGGCCAGCGCCTCTAGCGTCGTCTCCCGGTCATCCATGCGTATTTGTACGATATTGATGAGAAGGTGCCCGGAACGGATAGTACCAAGGCGCGCAGGATCGCAACACAAGAATTCGCGGAAAAAATCCTTGCGTGCGGGAGGACTGCTTTCATGAATCTGGCCGAATGGCTGGCGAGACGCGCGGCTTTGTCGCCCGACAGCCCCGCATTGATGCGTGGGGCAGCGGCGGTGGCCGACTATCGCGCCTTCGCCGCTGCGGCCGCCGCCATCGGCGGGTCGCTGGCCTCGCGCATGGGCATCGCGCCGGGTGATCGCGTCGCGATCCTTGCCGCCAACTGCACCGAATATCTCGAAGCCATGTACGGCACCTGGTTTGCCGGCGCCGCGGTCGTGCCGATCAACGCCAAGCTCCACCCGCGGGAGGCCGCCTGGATCCTGGAGGATTCCGGCGCGACGCTCGTCTTCGTGACGCCGGAACTCGGCGAGGCGCTGGAACCGCACCTCCCGGCCGCCTGCACGCGGATGATCGACCTCGAATCGTCCGCGTTCGACGCCATGCGCGACGGCCAGCCGCTGGCCGGTCCGCTGCCGCGTGGCCGCGACGACCTGGCGTGGCTCTTCTACACGTCCGGAACGACGGGAAAGCCGAAGGGCGTGATGATCTCCAATGGCAACATCCATGCCATGGCCTACGCCTATCTGGCCGACGTTGACGAGGTCCACGCGACCGATGCCGCGCTCTATTCCGCCCCGATGAGCCACGGCGCAGGCCTCTACAACGTGCAGCACGTGCTGAAGGGCGCGCGCCACGTGGTGCCGGAGTCCGCCGGTTTCGACCCCGTCGAGATCCTCGACCTGGCGGAGAGCCTGGGCGACATGCACCTGTTTGCCGCACCCACGATGGTCCGCCGGCTGGTCGACGCCGCCCGGGCGAGCGGCCGGCCGGGACGCGGAATCCACACCATCGTTTATGGCGGCGGCCCGATGTACCTCGCCGACATCGTCGACGCCGTCGAAGTCATGGGTCCGCGTTTCTGCCAGATCTACGGCCAGGGCGAGAGCCCCATGACGATCACGGCCCTCCCGCGCGATCTCGTCGCCGATCGTTCGCATCCGCGCTGGAAGGAACGCCTCGCCTCGGTCGGCACGGCGCAGTCCTGCGTGGAGGTTCGGGTGGTCGATGCCGACGGCGTTCCACGTCCCGCCGGCGAGACCGGCGAGGTGACGGTGCGCGGCGCTCCGGTCATGATCGGCTACTGGAACAATCCGGAGGCCACGGAAAGGACGCTGCGGGACGGCTGGCTCTGGACCGGCGACATGGGCGCGCTCGACGAGGACGGCTTCCTGACGCTGAAGGACCGCTCGAAGGACGTGATCATTTCCGGCGGCACCAACATCTACCCGCGCGAGGTGGAGGAGGCGCTGCTGACCCATCCCGCCGTGCGCGAGGTTTCCGTTGTCGGCCGGCACGATGCGGAGTGGGGCGAGGCCGTCGTGGCCTTCGTCGTTCTCGCGCCGGGCGAAAGCGCGGACCGGACCGCGCTCGACGCGCATTGCCTCGGCCTCATCGCCCGCTTCAAGCGGCCGAAGGACTACCGCTTCGTCGAAGCGTTGCCGAAGAACGCCTACGGCAAGGTGCTGAAGACCGATCTTCGCGCCATGCTCCACTCAGGCGCCGCGCAGAACGCGAGGGAGATCGCCCGATGAGCACAAAACCTCTTACCGGACGCGCGGCGCTGGTGACGGGATCGGTGCAGGGCATTGGGCTGGCCATCGCGAAGGCACTGGCCGCCGAAGGCGCGCGCGTCGCGGTGCACGGGCTCGCCACGCCGCAACAGGCCGCCGCGGTCGAGGCGGACCTGCGGGCATTGGGTGCGCCGGACACGATCTTCCTCGACGCCGACCTGCGCGACGTCGCCGCGATCGAGGCCATGATGGCGCGGACCGCCACGTGGGCGCCGATCGACATTCTCGTCAACAACGCCGGCATCCAGCGCACGACGCCGCTCGCCGAGGCGACGGCCGCGACCTGGAACGACATTCTCGCCGTCAACCTGTCGGCCGCCTTCCACACCATGCGGCTCGCCATGCCGGGCATGGGCGAACGCGGTTTCGGCCGGGTGATCAACATCGCCTCCGTGCACGGCCTCGTCGCCTCGAAGGACAAGTCGCCCTACGTCGCCTCGAAGTTCGGGCTGGTCGGCCTGAGCAAGGTGGCGGCGCTGGAATACGCCGCCCTCGGCTCGCGCGAGACCGGCGGCGTCACCGTCAACTGCATCTGCCCCGGCTGGACCGAGACCGCGATCATCGGCCCGCAGGTCGAGGCCCGCGCCGCCGCCCATGGCGGCGACCGCGACGCCGGCATCGCCAGCCTGCTGTCCGAGAAGCAGCCGAGCCTGCGGACCTCCGACCCGTCGGAAATCGGCGCGCTCGCCGTCTGGCTCTGCCAGAAGCCGGCGCACAACGTGACCGGGACCGCGATCCCGATCGACGGCGGCTGGACCGCCCAATGACCAAAACGCTCTCAAAGGAGGAGACGACATGAAGAGACTGATCTCAACGGTCGCCATAGCCGCGGTTCTCGCGGTCGGCGCCTATTCGACGACGGGCTACTCGCAGGAGAACCCGGTCAAGATCGCCCTCGTGCACGGCCTGTCCGGCTCGCCGCTCGAAGCCTATTCGAAGCAGACGACCGTAGGCTTCAACCTCGGCCTCGAATACGCCACCAAGGGCACCATGGAGATCAAGGGCCGCAAGATCGAGGTGATCGAGAAGGACACCCAGTTCAAGCCCGACGTCGCCCGCTCGGTGCTGGCGGAAGCCTACAGCGACGAGGACGTGCTGATCGCCGTCGGCGACACCTCGTCGGGCGTGACCACGGCCCTGCTGCCGATCGCGGCCGAGTACGAGAAGATCCTGCTGGTCGAGCCGGCCGTCGCCGATTCGCTCACCGGGCCGGACTCCAACCGCTACGTCTTCAAGACCTCGCGCAACTCCTCGATGGACATGCAGGCCCAGGCGCTGGCGCTGCAGCCGAACGACAAGCTGTTCGTCGCGACGCTGGCGCAGGACTACGCCTTCGGCCGCGACGGCATCGCCGCCTTCAAGAAGGCGCTGGAAGGCACCGGCGCTACCATCGTCACCGAGGAATACGTGCCGCAGCAGACGACCGACTTCACCGCCACCATCGAGCGCCTGTTCGGCGCGCTGAAGGACAAGGACGGCCGCAAGGTCATCGTCATGTACGTCGCCGGCATCGACGCCATGACGCCGCTCGCCGCCGCCGATCCGGCCCGCTACGGCATCGAGCTCTCCACCGGCGGCAACATCCTGCCGGCCATGGCCTCCTACAAGAAGGTGCCGGGCATGGAAGGCGCGATCTACTACTATTACGAGGCGCCGAAGAACGAGATCAACGACTGGCTGGTCGCCAAGCACCAGGAGAAGTTCGGCTCCCCGCCCGACTTCTTCACCGCCGGCGGCATGGCCGCGGCGCTCGCCATCGTCAAGGCGCTGGAAACGGCGGACGAGTGGGACACCGAGACCCTGATCTCCACCATGGAAGGCATGTCCTGGGAGACGCCGAAGGGCACGATGACCTTCCGTCCCGAGGATCACCAGGCGCTGCAGTCGATGTACCACTTCAAGATCGCTGTGAAGGACGGCGTCGACTGGGCCGTTCCCGAACTCGTCCGCGAGATCAAGCCCGAGGAAATGGACATTCCGATCGGCCGTAACAACCAGCAATAGCGCGGCCAGCCATCCTTCCGGCGCTCCGCGCCGGGAGGCATCACCCCCTCACCGGCCCTTCGGGCCACCTCTCCCCCTGCCCGGGGGAGAGGATGAGCGCCCAGGTCGCGGCCGGCAGTTCCTCTTCCCCGGGCAGGGGGAGAGGTGGCACGCG
>JBKBRJ010000052.1:0-30099 GCA_046292285.1 Mesorhizobium sp.
GGGCGTAATGCTTCAGGAATCGTGACCGAGCCGTCCTCGTTCTGGTAGTTTTCCATCACCGCGATCAGCGCGCGGCCGACGGCGACGCCGGAGCCGTTGAGCGTGTGGACGAAGCGCGGCTGCGCCTTGCCCTGCCCTTCCTCCGCCTTCGGCCGGTAGCGCGCGTCCATGCGCCGCGCCTGGAAATCGCCGCAGACCGAGCAGGAGGAGATTTCGCGGTAGGCGTTCTGGCCGGGCAGCCAGACCTCGATGTCGTGCGTCTTCCTGGCGCCGAAACCCATGTCGCCGGTGCAGAGCACGACGGTGCGGAATGGCAGACCGAGGCGCTTCAGCACCTCCTCGGCGCAGGCGGTCATCCGCTCGTGCTCGTCGAGCGAGGTGGCGTCGTCGGTGATGGAGACGAGCTCGACCTTGTTGAACTGGTGCTGGCGCAGCATGCCGCGCGTGTCGCGCCCGGCCGAGCCCGCCTCCGAGCGGAAGCAGGGCGTCAGCGCGGTGAAGCGCAGCGGCAGGTCCGAGACGTCCTGGATCTCCTCGCGGACGAGATTGGTGAGCGGGACTTCGGAGGTGGGGATGAGCCAGCGGCCTCCCGCTTCTATCTTCGCTAGGAAGTCTTCAGCGCTCTCACTTCTGGCAAGAATTGGCCCCAACAGGCCGGTCTCGGGTTTCGCAACCCAATCGTAGTTCAGCGCAATTTCTCGCCAGTATCGCTCAATTTCAGGTCTCGACGCCCGGAACAGATCCTCCTCGAACTTCGGTAACTGCCCTGTCCCGAACATCGCCTCGTCGCGCACCAGCAGCGGCGGCTGCACTTCCGTATAGCCGTGCTCCGTGGTGTGCAGGTCGAGCATGAACTGGCCGAGCGCCCGTTCGAGACGCGCGAGCTGGCCCTTGAGCACGGTGAAGCGGGCGCCGGAGAGTTTCGCGGCGCGCTCGAAGTCCATCAGGCCCATGGCCTCGCCGAGCTCCCAGTGCTCCTTCGCCCAGTCCATCCGGCGCGGCTCGCCGACGCGGCGCAGCTCGACGTTGTCGTGCTCGTCCTTGCCGGCGGGCACGTCGGGCAGCGGCACGTTGGGGATGACGGCCAGCGCATCCGTCAGCGCCTTGTCGAGCTCGCGCTCCCGCGCCTCGCCGTTCTGGATGAAGTCCTTGATCTTGCCGACCTCGGCCTTCAGCGCCTCGGCACGGGCCATGTCGCCATTGCGCATGGCGTTGCCGATCTCCTTGGAGGCGGCATTGCGGCGCTCCTGGCTCTGCTGGAGCTCGGTCAGGTGGTTACGGCGCGCCTCGTCCTTCTCGATCAGATCATCGACGGTCGACCGCGACTCGTCAGCCGACCAGCCGCGCCTGACGAGCGCGTCGGCGAGGGCTTGGCGGTTTTCGCGGATCCATCTGATGTCGAGCATGGCGGACTGTCTTCCCTGGAAACCGGGGCGTGCGGTCGCCCCCTCACGGCCTCGCTCAAGGAGGCGGGAGTGGGCGTAAACCGCAATCCACGCGGACGCAAGGGTGAAGCGGATGCCGGCCGACGCGCCCCGTCGGGTCGCCGGTCGGGCTAGGCTTGCCCCTCGACCGCGGCCTGGGCCTCGGCGTCCGCCTCAGCCTTGGCCTTGGCGGCTTCGGCCAGGGCCCGCGTCTTCTCGATGCGGCGGGAGAGGATGATCGAAATTTCGTAGAGCAGGATCGTGGGAAGCGCGAGGCCGATCTGGCTCACCGGGTCCGGCGGCGTCAGCACGGCGGCGACCACGAAGGCGATGACGATGGCGTACTTGCGCTTGTCGACGAGGCCGGCGGAGGTGAGCAGGCCAACCCGGGTCATCAGCGACGTCACCACCGGCAGCTGGAACACCAGGCCGAAGGAGAAGATCAGCGTCATGATCAGCCCGAGATATTCCGACACGCGCGGCAACAGCGAGATCTGGACCTCCTGGTCGGGCCCGACCTGCTGCATCGACAGGAAGAACCACATCACCATGGGCGTGAAGAAGAAGTACACCAGCGCGCCGCCGATCAGGAACAGGATCGGCGAGGCGACCAGGAAGGGCAGGAAGGCGCCGCGCTCGTTCTTGTAGAGGCCGGGCGCGACGAACTTGTAGATCTGCGTGGCGATCAGCGGGAAGGCGAGCACGAGGCCGCCGAACATGCCGAGCTTGATCTGGGTGAAGAAGAACTCCTGCGGCGCGGTGTAGATCAGGTCGACCTTCGTCGGGTCGAGCCCCGCCCAGCCGGTCGCCCACTGGAACGGGATGACCAGCAGGTTGAACAGCTGCTTGGCGAAGAAGAAGCAGAAAAGGAAGGCCACGAAGAACCCGCCGATCGCCCACATCAGGCGCTGGCGCAGTTCGATCAGGTGCTCCATCAGCGGCGCTGAGGACTTGTCGATGTCGTCGTCGGGAGAAGTCACGAACTGGCCCCGGAAGAGCTGGCGGCCGGCTTTTGAGCTTCGGCGGCGGGATGCGGCGCGGCGGCGGCGCCATTCGTCGCCGGCACAGCGGCGACTGGAGCGGACGGCGCAGCGGTTGTGGACGGCGCGGTCGCGGGCTCGCCCGGCATCGCCACGGGGCCAGCCTTCGCAGGTTCGGCCGGCGTGGCGGGCGCGTCGGCGGTTTCCACCTTCGGCGGCTGCGGTTTCATCAGGCCGTCAAGCCCGGCGCGCACCTCGGAAGCCGCCTTCTCCATCGGATTGAGCGCCTTGCGGATGTCGGCAGCCGGATTGAGCTTGCGGGCGGCGTCGATCGTCGACTTGACGTCGTCGAGCTCCGCCTCCTTCAACGCTTCGTCGAACTGCTTGCGGAAGTCGCCGGCCATGCGGCGCAGGCTCGACGTCGTCTTGCCGAAGGTGCGCAGCATCTTCGGCAAATCCTTGGGACCGACGACCACGATCAGGACGACCGCGATCACCATCATCTCCGGCCAACCGATGTCGAACATGTCTTACGCTTCCGGTTGAGCGGTCCGAACCAAGCGCGCGCGGATCAGGACTTGGGCGCCGATTCCTTGGCCGCCTTGACGGCTTCCTCGTTGCGGTGCTCGACGACCCGCGCCTTTTCCGCTTCGTCCTCGTCGGACATGCCCTTCTTGAAGCTCTTGATGCCCTTGGCCATGTCGCCCATCAGCTCGGGAATCTTGCCGCGACCGAAGAGAAGCAGCACCACCACGAGGACGATGAGCCAATGCCAGATGGAGAAGGAACCCATGATAATCCTCTTCCGAACGATGATCGTTCACTCATTTAGGCGCTATCGGCCCGTCTTTCAAACACAAGCACATCAGACTTTCGCACCGAGAGCCAGACCGCGCGCGCTCCCGGAGACAAAGCGCCACAGCGGATGCGCGCCCTGACGGGGACCTCGGCGCCGGATACGGCGAGCTCGAGGGCCTCGGAGTCTCCCAGGAAGCGACGGGATAACACCCTCGCTTCCGTACCGCCATCCTTTTCGTGCGCCTCGATCGCGGTCAGGCGCACGGCGACTGTCACCTCGTCTCCGGCCGCGAAACCCGGTGCTTCGAACGGACCGAGCGGCGTATCCACCCCGCCGTCGCGCACCGTCGCGTCGAAGACGTTGAGCTCCGAGAAGAATCCGGCGACGAACAGGTTCGCCGGCTTCTGGAACAGTTCCTCGGCGCGGCCGATCTGCACCAGCCTGCCGTCGCGCAGAAGCGCGATGCGGTCGCCCATACGCATGGCCTCCTCGGCGTCGTGGGTGACGACGATGGCGGTGGCGCGGCTCTGCCGCAGGATCGCCAGCGTTTCCGCCCGGACGCTGTCCTTCAGTCGCGAATCGAGGCCGGAGAACGGCTCGTCGAGCAGCAGCACCGCCGGACGCGGCGCGAGCGCGCGGGCGAGCGCAACGCGCTGCTGTTCGCCGCCCGACAGGATGTGCGGATAGGAGCTGGCATGATGCTCGAGGCCGACGCGCGCGAGCGCCGCCATCGCCTCGCGCCTGGATTCGTCCGCCGACAGGGCGGTCAGCCCGAAGCGGACGTTGTCGAGGATGGAGTAGTGCGGAAACAGCGCGAAATCCTGGAACACCAGGCCGATCGAGCGCTTCTCGGGCGGCAGGAAGACCGACGGGCCTGCGATCTCGCGATCGTTGAGCAGCACCCTGCCTCGCGTCTGGACCTCGATGCCGGCGGCGATCCTGAGCAGCGTCGTCTTGCCCGAGCCGGACGGCCCGAGCAGGCACAGCACCTCGCCCGGCTCGGCCGTCAGGGAGACCCCGCGCAGGGTTTCCTTGCCGCGGCCGAAGGAATGCCAGACGTCCTCATAGGCGAGCTTGGCGGCGAAGCTGACGCCCGTCGCGGGGCGCACGCCGCGCGTGGCCAGTTCCAGTCGCCCTGTGGTCGATTGCGTCATCGATGATTGTCGCGGCCCGTTCCGGCGTCCTGTCGCCGGGAGCCGTGGTCAATCATCCCCGCCGCGGGGTGTCAACAGGCCGAGTTCTTCGAGGTCGATGTCGGTCAGCGGATCCTCGTCCTCCGTCAGCTCGTCGGGATCGGCCGGCGGCAGCGGCATGGAGAAGTTGGACGGCATGCGCGCCGACAGGAGCCCCGCCCCCTTCAACTCGTCCATGCCGGGCAGGTCGCGCAGCTCCGCCAGGCCGAAATGATCGAGAAACGCTGTCGTCGTGCCATAGGTCACCGGGCGCCCCGGCGTGCGGCGGCGGCCGCGCATCCGCACCCAGGCGCTCTCGAGCAGGGTGTCGAGCGTCCCCTTGGAGGTTTCGACGCCGCGCACCTCCTCGATCTCGGCGCGGGTGACCGGCTGGTGATAGGCGATGATCGCCAGCACCTCGAGGGCGGCGCGCGACAGCTTCTTCTGCTGCGGGGCGTCGCGGCTCATCAGGAAGGCGAGATCGCCGGCGGTGCGGAAGGCCCAGGCATCGGCGACGCGCACGAGATTGACGCCGCGCTTCTCGTACTGGCGCTGCATGGCGGCCATGACGGCGGGCACGTCGATGCCTTCGGGCAGGCGCGCGGCAAGCGCCTTCTCGGTCACCGGTTCGGCCGATGCGAAGACGATGGCCTCCGCCATGCGGATCGCCTCGGCGAAATGCAGCCGTTCGGCCGGGTTGTCGTTGCCGGCGGTGCCGGCATAGGGCTGGTCCTCGTCGATCGGCATCGCGACGGTTCTCGCGTCAGGCATGGGGCGCCTCCGGCGCGGCCACGGCCGCGCGCGCGCGCAGGTAGATCGGAGCGAAGGCCTCCTCCTGACGGATGTCGAGCGTGCCCTCGCGCACCAGTTCCAGCGAGGCGGCGAAGGAACTGGCGATCGCGGTGGCGCGCTCCTGCGGCGTGGACAGATATTCGACGAGGAAGCGATCGAGCGCCGTCCAGTCGCGCAGCCGGCCGACGAGACGCGTCAGCAGTTCACGCGCGTCCTGCAGCGACCAGACCGTGCGGCGGGCGATCCGCACATTGGTCACCGCCTGGCGCTGGCGCTGGATCGCATAGGCGGTCAGGAGATCGTAGAGCGAGGCCTGGTAGGTGGTCTGCTTCTCAAGCACCACGACCTCGGGCATGCCGCGCGCCATCACGTCCCGGCCGAGCCGGTTGCGGTTGACGAGGCGCGCGGCCGCGTCGCGCATCGCTTCGAGCCGCTTCAGCCGGAATTGCAGCACGGCGGCCAGTTCCTCGCCGCTCTCGCCATCGTCGCCGGGCTTTCGGGGAATCAACAGCTTCGACTTCAGGTAGGCGAGCCAGGCCGCCATAACGAGATAGTCGGCGGCGAGTTCGAGCCGCAGCTTACGGGCGCGGTCGATGAAGACGAGATACTGCTCGGCCAGCGCCAGGATGGAGATGCGGGCAAGGTCGACCTTCTGGTGGCGGGCCAGGTGCAGCAGCAGGTCGAGCGGGCCCTCGAAGCCGTCGACATCGATGACGAGCGCGTCCGCCGGATCGCGCCCCTCCTCCTCGGGCGCCCACAGGCGCTCCATCGGGGTCGGCTTGCCCTTCGCTGCTCCAGCGGCCTCGGCCACGCTTCATCCCTTCATGCGACCGCCCCGGTCAGGGCGAAAAACTCCTCGCGCATCGCCGTCTCGATCGCGCCAGCGGCGCGTCCGAGCAGGGCCCGGGCGCGGTCGGCGCGGCGCCGCGCCTCGGGCGACAAGGCCGTGCATCCTTTCGCGACCGCCTTCATCTCGTCCATCACGCCGTTGCAGTGAAGGACCACATCGCAGCCCGCGGCAAGGATCGCGCGGGCCTTTTCGTCGAAATCCCCAGAAAGCGCCTTCATCGAGACGTCGTCGCTCATCAGCAGGCCGTCGAAGCCTATTTCGCCGCGGACAATCTCGGCGATGATCCTCGGCGAGGTCGTCGCCGGCAGGTCAGGATCGAGCGCTGTGTAGACGACATGCGCCGTCATCGCCATCGGCAGGTCCTTCAGCGCCGCGAAGGGCGCGAAATCGCGGGCGCGGAGTTCCTCCAGCGAGGCATCGACCACCGGCAGCGCCAGGTGGCTGTCGGCGAAAGCGCGGCCGTGGCCGGGAACGTGCTTCATCACCGGCAGCACGCCGCCGGCCAGCAAACCGTCGGCGGCGGCCCTGCCCATCGCGGCCACCACCACCGGGTCCTTCGCGTAGGCGCGGTTGCCGATCACGTCGTGCGCGCCCTCGACAGGAACGTCGAGCACCGGCAGGCAGTCGGCGTTGATTCCGAAGCGCATCAGGTCGAAGGCGTGCAGCCGCGACATCAAAAAGGCCGCGCGCAGCCCGGCTCGGGCCTCGGCCGCATGGATAGCGCCGAGGCTGGCTGCCGGCGGATAGTTCGGCGCCAGCGGCGGGCGCAGGCGCTGCACGCGCCCGCCCTCCTGGTCGATGAAGACCGGGGCGTCCGGCCGGCCGACACAGTCGCGCATGTCGGCCACGAGATCCGCGATCTCTGCCGGTTCGCCGATGTTGCGGGCAAACAGGATGAAGCCCCACGGCGCTTCGCCGCGATAGAAGGCCTTCTCCTCCTCGGTGAGGCGACGGCCGGTTGAACCGAAGATGACGGCTTTTGATTCGCTCATGCCGGCGAAGGTAGTGCGTTTGGCGGCGCGAGGGAAATGCCGCGTCTTCGATGGAACGAAAGCGGGCCGCCCCGAGGGACGGCCCGCTTGCGAAGCGTCTCGATGGAACCGACTAGCGGGACACGAAGCAACTGCCACCGGCGGCCTTGTAGCGTTCGCACAGCGCGTTCGCCTCGGCGCGGGAACCGGCCGGGATGCGCACGCGCCAGTAGGTGCCCTTGCCCGCGATCTCGGCCTTCACGATGTTGACCCCGCGCCCGTTCAGCACGGCGCCGTAGCGGCGCGACAGGTCGGCATAGCTTGCCTGGGCGCCTTCCGGAGAGGGCTGCGAGGCGATCTGCATCGCCCATTCGCTGCTCTGCGCGGCGACGACCGGCGCCGGCTGCGCCGCGGCCACCTGCGTGCCAGCCGCCGCTCCACCGGCATTGCCGATGATCTCCACGGGCTGGTCGGACGGACGGGCCGGGGCCACCGGACCGCGCGTCGGCGTGGCCTGCTCGCGGGTGATCGTCTGGGACTCCACCGCTCGAACCGGCGGTTCCTGCACGGCGGCCACGGGGGCCGAGGCCGGTTCCGCGGCGCTTTCCGCGACCGGAGCCGTCGCGCTCGCGGCGCTCTCCCGGCTGGCCGGCACCGGCGCGGGCGCGGCCTCGCTGGTGCGGATCGGCGCCTGCGCCAGCGGCGCGGGCGTCTCGGGCTCGGCGGCGGCAACCACCGTCTCGGGCTCGATGTCCTCGCGCGGGACCAGCGTGCCATCCGGGCGCACCACCATGGTGCGGACCCGCCGCGGCGCGATCACCGCAACCTCGTCGGACGGGGCGGCGTCGAAGTCGTCGATCGGTTCGACGCGGTCCTCGGACTTGGGCCTGGCCGTATCGACCGGTTCGCCGAACGCGGCAGGCAGGTCCTCCGCGGATTCGGCGTCGGTCGGATCGATCAGGGGCGTGGGCGCGATGATCGGGACGGTCCGAACCGCGAGATTGACCGGCTCCTCCTGCGTGGAGACGAGCCTTTCCTGCGAGGGCTGGCTGGCGGCCTCGCCCGAACTGAAGCGTTCGTAAACCGCCTTGTCCTGGTTGGGCACCGTGGCGCCGCCCGGCTGCTCGGGCTTGATCTTGACCGGTTCCTGATCGGCGCGGACGAGCACCGGCGTATCGCCGCCGCCGTCCCCTCCAATCGACAGCATGAAGGCCCCGATGCCGCCTACCACAGCGACGCCGGCCACCACCGCCGCCACCACGAGCCCGCGGCTTCGTTGCGCAGGCGGGGTCCGGTAGGAGGCGGCCGGAACCGGCTGGACGTCCGGGTCGAAGCCGTCGTCGTCGGCGAGAGCGCCCGTTTCGGGCCGCACGTTCCGCCACATGGCCGCCCCGGCGGCGCTGGCGTGAACGGTTTCCTTCTCGTTCTCGGCATCCGCCCACGACCTGACCGCCTCGTCGAAGGCGGCGTCGAGATCGTCGACATCGGCGCCCCGGACCGGGGCTGGGGGTGAAGCCTGGGGTGACGCGCTGTTCCGCGCCGCGACCATGGACCAGATCTCGGGAGTGGCGGCCGCGATCGCCGAACCGGCTGCGGGCCGGGTCTCCGCACGGTCCTCGAAGCCGCCGCCGAAATCGGCGTCGATGTCGTCCGGCGCGATGGACGGCTGGACCTCGTCCTCGACGACGAGTTCCGGCACGTCGATCTCGTCCGCGACGACGTAGGGCGTGGTCGGCACCTCCATCGTATCGACTTCGGGCATGGCAAGGTCGTCGCGACCGCCCGTCGGCACGTCCGGTTCCTCGATCGCCGGCGCAGCGACCCGAACCGCAGGGGCATGCGGTTCGGGCGCCCGGACGTCGGGCGCTGCGACGCGAGCCGGCTGCGCCGATGGCTCGCCGGCCGCCCTTGCCGGCGTCATCGCGGGGGCCGGCACGACGGCGTCGACATCCGCCCGGGCGTCGTCGGCGCGGAATCCCTCGCCTGCGAGTTCGCTCCTCAGCAGGCTCTCGAGATCGAAATCGTCGCCGAAATCCTCCAGATCGTCCTGAGCCGCGACTTCCGGAGCCAGTTCCGGGATTCGCGCCACGGGCGGAAGGACGGACGCATCCTCGGCCTCCGAAGGAAGGAAGAGATCATCCTCGACGTCGTCCAGCGCCGGCTCCGCGGTCCGAGGCGGCTGGGCGCTCCGATCGCTGGGCCGGCTGACCCAGGCGGAGATCGCGTCCCAGGTCGGATCTTCGTCGACACCGGTCTCGGCGACCGGTTCGACCGACCGCTGCTGAACGGTGGCGGCGGCACGCGGTTCGATCAGCGGCGCCTGCGACGCGACGTCGGACGTCGCATCCGGGCCTGATGCATCAAACGCGTCGGCGCCCATCGCGGGCTCGGCCGCGCCCGGCGCGGCCGGCAAGGCGGATGCGGCAAGCCCGGCCACGATGGGCGCGGCGGCGACCGGCGGCAAGGCAGGCGTGGCTTCGCGCGGTGCGAAGGCCGGCGCGCCACCCGAAACGGACTGCCAGTTCGTGCGCCGCGTGATGATGGAGGGATTGGCGACGCCCGACTGGCTTTGCGGACCGGCGTCCTGGGAGCCGCCGGCGACGGGCGCCGGTTGCGGGCTCGGGCGCAGCGGAACGGAGGGCGCGACCGGACCGGCTTCGGGAGATGGCGGCGCGGCCGGCGCCGGGCGCGACTGCCCCGCCATGGCGACCAGTTCGGCAAAGGGATCGAAGACCTTGTCCGCCGGCGTCGGCGCGACAACGGGCGCCGGCTCGACCACGCCGCGCGGAGCGGCGGTCGACAACTGCCCGGAAGCCGCGGCGAAAAGCCTGTCCTTCGCCGAGGACGCGGACAAGGCAGCGGTTGGCGACGCGGGTGCGGACGACTGGAAGGCCGCCGGCCGGGGAGAGCTTTCGGCCGCGGGCGTCGGTCGCTCCGGGCCTGGAACCGGCGACGCAGGACCTGCCGGCTTGTCCGGCATCCTGAAACTCGAACCGGCGGCGCGTCCGCCCTCGGAAGGATCCGTATCCGGCTGGCGTCGATCGAGCCATTCGCGCGAGAACGCGGCCAGCCGCTCGAAGGGATCTTCCTCCGGCTTTCCGCCTGCCTGGACGGACGGAGCGGGCGCTGGCGCAGCAACCCGCTGGACCGGCGCGACTGGCTCAGGCGCCTTGGGCGCGGACCAGTCCCGGCGAAGCGTGGGCGGCTCGGACGCCGGGGCGACCGGACGCGACGCCAGGATATCCCTCGCCGGCGTCTCGGCCGGCCTCGACACGGCGGCGACGGGATCGCCCGATCCGCGCGCCCTGTCGGTTTCCGGCAGGCTTCGCGAGGAGGACGCCACCTCGTCAAAGGCCGATCTCCAGCTTTCGACCGATTTCGACGCGAAGGATCGCGCGGGCGCTTCCACCGCAGGCGCGGCGCCTGGGGCGGAAACCACCGGCGCCGGAGCGAAGCTGTCGTTGGCGCCCAGTTCGCCGATCAACTCGCGTTCGAGGTCGATACCGAAATCGTCTGACCCGCCGGAGTTCGATCCGGACTGCGGGGCCAGACCCATGATGCGCGTCAACTCGGCCAGCGGATCAGTGTCGCTGTTTTCGCCGTGCGGCTGCACCTTGAGATGCTTCAGATCTGCCATTCGTCGTCCCCGCACTCGCAGATGTCCGGGCGACGGTGTGGCCGCGGACCTTGGGTCGTTACCAGCGCAATGTGGGCGAAAGGTGGCGGTTTTTCGGGCGTTTCAGCGCATTTCCTCAGGAGCGTTGGCACCGAGCAGCCCGAGCCCCGACGTCAAGACGTCCAGTACGGCCCGCACCAGCCCTAGTCTGGCGTTCGTCGATACTGGATCGTTAACCTTAAGAAAACGTAAGTCCGGATTGTCGGTGCCCCGGTTCCACAGACCATGCAGCGCGCTGGCGACCTCGTAGAGGTAGAACGCGATGCGGTGCGGCTCGTGCGCGGCGGCCGCCGCCTCGACGATGCGCGGGTACTCGGCGAGCTTGCGGACCATGGCGATCTCGGCCTCGTCGGCGAGCGCGGACACCGCGTTGGACAAGGTGGCGCGGTCGAAGGACGAGCCCGGGAACTGCTCGGCCGCCTGGCGGAACACCGAATGGCAGCGTGCGGACGCGTACTGCACGTAGAAGACCGGATTGTCCTTCGACTGCTCGGTCACCTTGGCGAAGTCGAAGTCGAGCGGCGCATCATTCTTGCGATAGAGCATCATGAAGCGGATCGGGTCGCGGCCCACCTCGTCGACGACATCGCGCAGCGTCACGAACTCGCCGGACCGCTTCGACATCTTCACCGGCTCGCCGTCGCGATAGAGCCGCACGAGCTGGCACAGCAGCACCTCGATCTTGAGCGCGCCGCCCGACAGCGCCTTGCCGAGCGCCTCCAGGCGCTTGACGTAGCCGCCGTGGTCGGCTCCGAGCACGAAGATCAGTTCCTGGAAGCCGCGCTCGTACTTGTCCTTCATGTAGGCGACGTCGGCGGCGAAGTAGGTGAACGCGCCGTCCGACTTGACCAGCGGGCGGTCGATGTCGTCGCCGACCTCGGTCGAGCGGAACAGCGTCTGCTCGCGGTCCTCCCAGTCCTCCGGCTTCTGCCCCTTCGGCGGCGGCAGCTTGCCCTTGTAGACATGGCCCGACAGCGTCAGGTCCGTGATGGCCGAGCGGATCTTGCCGCCATTGCCGGCATGCAGGCTGCGCTCGGAGAAGAACACGTCGTGATGCACGTTGAGCGCGGCCAGGTCCTCGCGGATCATGTCCATCATCATGGCGATCGCCTTGTCCTTGGCGATCTCCAGCGCCCTCGCCTCGGCCATGCCAAGCAGGCCCGAGCCATATTCGGCGAGCAGCGCCTGGCCCACCGGCTTCAGGTAGTCGCCGGGATAGAGCCCGGCCGGGATCTCGCCGATGTTCTCGCCCAGCGCCTCGCGGTAGCGCAGCAGCGCCGAGCGGCCTAGCACGTCGATCTGCGAGCCGGCATCGTTGATGTAGTATTCCTTGACGACGTCGTAGCCGGCGAAGGCCATCAGGTTGGCCAGCGTGTCGCCGACGACGGCGCCGCGGCAATGGCCGACATGCATCGGCCCGGTCGGATTGGCCGAGACGTATTCGACGTTAACGCGGCGGCCGGCGCCCACGGTTGAGCGGCCATAGTCGAGGCCGGCGGCGAGCATGTCGCGCAGGCGGGCCTGCCAGAAGGCGTCGCTCAGGGCCAGGTTGATGAAGCCGGGGCCGGCGATGTCGACGCGCGCCACGTCCGGCTCGTCCTTCAGGCGGTCGGCGATCTTCTGGGCGAGCGCGCGCGGGTTCTCGCCGACGGCCTTGGACAGCACCATCGCCGCGTTGGTCGCCAGGTCGCCGTGGGCGGCGTCGCGCGGCGGCTCCACGGTCACGCGCGAGAGCGACAGGTCCGAGCCGTCGATTGGCGTCAGGCCGAGCGAGAGAATGGCCTTGCTGATCCGATCGTGGAAATCGGCGAAGATGTTCATCGGTCGTCATCCGGAGTCTGGAGAGGCCGGCGGCGCTGCGCCGTTCGCGGGCTCCGCCTATCCGATATCGGGCGTATGGTCAAACAGCCGCCGGTGCTCCTTCAGGGCATAGGTGTCGGTCATGCCGGCAAGGAAATCGGCCACGTGTCGGGCCTTCACCGCGTCGCTCGCGCGACCCAGGATCCCGCGCCAGCCCTCCGGCATCGCCTGGGGGTCGTCGAAGTAGACGTCGAACAGATCGGCGACGATGCGCTCGGCCCGCGACCGCACCGCCATCACGTCGGGATGGCGGTAGAGATTGGCGTAGAGGAAGGATTTCAGCTCCTTCTCCCGCTGGCGCATGGCATCCGAAAATGCCGCGATGGCGCGAGGCGCCGCGCGCACGGCCTCCGGCGAGGCTGGTTCGAATGCCGCAAGACGCGCCTGCGCCTCGGCGATGACGTCCTCCACCATCAGCGTGATCTGTCGACGCATCAGTTCGTGTCCGGTGCGGACCGGGTCGAGCGTCGGGTAGCGTCCGCGCACGATCGAAAGCAGTTCGGCCGTGAAGGACGGCCCCTCGAGCATCTCCAGCGTCAGCAGGCCCGAACGCAAACCGTCGTCGATGTCGTGGGCGTCGTAGGCGATGTCGTCGGCGATCGCGGCCACCTGGGCCTCGAGCGAGGCATAGCTGGCGAGGTCGAGCGGAAACAGGGCGTCGAAATCGCGGATGGACTGCGGCAGAGGGCCCTTCAGCCCCTCCCCGTCCGGGCCGATGAGAGGACCGTTGTGCTTGACGAGACCTTCCAGGGTTTCCCAGGTGAGGTTGAGCCCGTCGAACTCGGCATATCGACGCTCCAGCTTGGTGACGACGCGCAAGGCCTGCGCGTTATGGTCGAAACCGCCGAAGGACGCCATCCTCGCATGCAGCGCGTCCTCCCCGGTGTGGCCGAAGGGGGTGTGGCCGAAATCATGCACCAGCGCCACGGCCTCGGCCAGATCCTCGTCGAGCCTGAGCGCGCGGGCGAGCGCACGGGCGATCTGCGCCACTTCTATCGAGTGGGTCAGCCGGGTTCGGTAGTGGTCGGCCTCGTGGGCGAAGAAGACCTGCGTCTTGTGCTTCAGCCTTCGGAAGGCGGTCGAGTGGATGATGCGGTCGCGGTCGCGCTGGAAGGGCGTGCGCGTCGGGCTCTCCGGCTCGGGATAGAACCGCCCCCGCGTCGCCGACGGATCGCAGGCATAGGCGGCGCGCGGCCGATAGCCATATCCGATGTCGTCGCGTAGCCCTTGCGCGCTCATGCCTCTGCCGGTTGACTTGCCCCGATGCGCTTCATACCTATCGGAGGATTGCAAAAGCAAGGTGATGCCATGGGCAGCGACGCCAAGATTTCGATGAAGGGCGTGGAACTGACCGAGGCGGCCGCGAAGCGGATCGTCCGGATCGTCGCGGGTGAACCGGAAAAGAACGCGTTGCGCGTGTCCGTCGAGGGCGGCGGCTGCTCAGGCTTCTCCTACAAGTTCGACCTGACCGACGAACGCAACGACGACGACACCGCCATCGAGCGCGACGGGGCGACCGTGCTGATCGACGAGATGTCGCTGATCTACATGGGCGGCTCGGTGATCGACTTCGTCGACGACCTGATGGGCCAGTCGTTCCAGATCAGGAACCCCAACGCCGTCGCATCCTGCGGCTGCGGCACCAGCTTCTCGGTCTGATCGCTCGGCGCACTCGCCTGCGACCCGATTCGGCATGTCTCGCAGCGCGCGACGTGCCGGTCGCACCGGGTGATCGCGCCCTGTCTCTCCCCTCTCCCCGGTCTCCCACCGCCGCGCCGGCCAAGCGACGCGACACACCCGGCACGCCGGCGTGGATCTCGCTCGAGGCAAAGAAGGCGCGGATCGGGATCCACGCCTTCGGGGTACGGTCGCAACGGGAGGCTTGAGGTTTGTCGCCCCACGCCGACGGAAAGTTGGCGTCAGTTCGCGGCCTTGGCCTTTTCCTGCTCTTCCTTGAGCTTCTTGGCGAAGTCCTCGTTGTTCTTCGAGACGAACTCCTGCAGCTTCTTCTGGCGGTCCTCGATGTCGGCCTGCTGGAGCGGCGCGCCGTCGAAGGCGCTGGTGAAGCCGGCGAGCGAAACCTTGATCGGGTTCGGCTGGTTCTGGAAGTTGACCGAGGTGAGCGTGAGCTCGGTGCCCTTCTTGAAGCTCGCCACCAGGGCGTCGGTCATTGGAACCTCGGCCACGCAGCGGTCAGGGAAGCAGACCGCGTAGTCGACCTTCTGCGCCTTGCCGCCGTCGACCTGCATGCCGATGCCCGGCATCATCATGCGGCCGGTGGGCACGGTCACCTGGAAGACCTTGCGGTTCACCTTGCCCTTGACCTCGATCAGGCTGACGCCGGTGATCAGTTGGCCGGAGTCGGCGACGACGATGTTCTGCACGTTGCAGATGTCGATGTCTTCCTGCTTGGAGCAGGCCTTGAACCAGCCGCGCGGCGGCTGGCCGGGCTGCTGGGCCAGGACCGGAACGGCGCTCGCCGCCACGAAGCTGGCCACGCCGGCCGCGAATATTGCAAAGCGGGGTGCGGAGATACTCTTCGACTGCATCGGATGCGCTTCCTCTCGAGTTTCGGTGCCTGGACCTTGGCCGCTCAATGTTGGCCAAATGAGGCGACAGCATGACTTGGCCGCGCTGCCCGGCCGACCGTGATAATCCTGCCGCCGCGTGTTACACCGGCTGCCAGGCCGAATCCAGTATCGTCAACCGGATTTACGCCGCTTTGTCCGCCGATGCAGGCCAGGCGCGCCGGCCATGGTACGGTGGCGTCGAATCACCGCGACATCCGATCGACTCATGAGACCGTTCACGACACTTATCGCCCTGGCGCTTAGCGCCCTGCCCCTCGCTGTCCCGCCGGCCGCCGCCGAACCGCGCCACGGCATCGCCATGCATGGCGAACCGGCGCTGCCGACCGATTTCGAACACCTGCCCTACGCAAAACCCGACGCGCCGAAGGGCGGGACGGTCAACTACGCCGTCCAGGGCACGTTCGACAGCCTGAACCCCTTCATCATCCAGGGATCGGGCGCGCGCGGCATCCTCGACCTCACCTACGGCAACAACGTCTTCGACACGCTGATGATGCGGTCCTACGACGAGCCCTTCTCGCTCTACCCGCTGCTGGCCGAATCGATCGACACCGACGACGACCGGACCTATGCCGAGTTCACGCTCGACGCCCGCGCCCGCTTCTCGGATGGCGAGCCGGTCAAGCCGGAAGACGTGATCTTCACCTTCGAACTGCTGCGCGACAAGGGGTTCCCCCGCTACGCCACCACGGTCAGCAAGCTCGCCTCGATGGAAAAGGTCGGCGAGCGCGGCGTGCGCTTCACCTTCGAGACGCCCGACCGCGAGCTGCCGCTGATCCTCGGCCTCATGCCCGTGCTGCCCAGACACGCCATCGACGCGGAGACCTTCGACAAGTCGACGCTCAGGCCGATGATCGGCAGCGGCCCCTACCGGATCGACACCATCCGGCCGGGCGAGCTCCTCGTGCTCCAGCGCAACCCTGACTACTGGGCGAAGGACATTCCCTCCAAGCGCGGCTTCGACAATTACGACACGATCCGCCTCAACTATTTCCGTGACGAGAACGCCATGTTCGAGGCTTTCAAGAAGGGCCTCGTCGACGTCTTCCCGGAAGGCAGTTCCACCCGCTGGACCAGCCAGTACGACTTCCCGGCGGTTGCGGCCGGCGAGGTGGCGAAGGATACCTTCGCCAGCGGCCTGCCGTCGGGCATGTACGGCTTCGTCATGAACACGAGGCGCCCCCTGTTCCAGGACGTGCGGACGCGCCGCGGGCTCGCCGGCCTGTTCGACTTCGAATGGGCGAACCAGAACCTGTTCTCCGGCGTCTACCGGCGCACCAAAAGCTTCTGGGACGGTTCGGAGCTCGGCTCGCATGGCGTGCCGGCCAGCGCGGCCGAGACGGCGCTGCTTACCCCCTTTGCCGGGGCGGTGACGCCCGAGATCATGGCCGGCGCCTGGGCGCCGCCGGTCTCCGACGCCACCGGCCGCGACCGCGCCTTCCTGCGGCGCGGCTTCGACGCGCTGAAGGAAGCCGGCTTCGCGATGCAGGATCGCAAGCTGGTCGGTCCGGACGGCCGGCCCTTCGCCTTCGAGATCATGCTCAGGGCCAATGGCGGGCAGGAGCTGGCGCTCGCCTGGCAGCGCACGCTGGCCAATCTCGGCATCGAGGCTGCGATCCGCTCGGTCGACGCCGCGCAGTACCAGCAGCGGCTGCTCACGCGCGACTACGACGTGATCCTGACCAGCTATCCGGCGTCGCTGTCGCCGGGCGTCGAGCAGGTCGGCCGCTGGGGCTCGGCCTCGAGGGACGCGCAGGGCTCGTGGAACTTCGCCGGCGTGGCCGATCCGGCCGTCGACGCGGCGATCGAGGCGATGCTGCAGGCCCGCGAGCGCGGCGACTTCATCGACGCCGTGCGGGCGCTCGACCGCCTCCTCCTGTCTGGCGCCTATGTCGTGCCGCTCTATCACCAGGGCTCGCAATGGGTCGGGCGCTGGACGCGGATCGGCCGTCCTGACAAGGTACCGCTCTATGGCTACCAGCTGCCGACATGGTGGCGCGGCGCCAACTGACGCCCGGCGCCGCGGGCCGGATGTTCTCCGCTGCGCCCCGCCGAAGGAAAGGAAGGGATCCATGGACCAGACGCGGACCGTGCGCATCGACGTCATCTCCGACGTGGTGTGCCCGTGGTGTTTTCTCGGCCAGAAGCGGCTCGACCGCGCCATCGCGCTTGCCGACGGCATCGAGGTCGACGTGCGCTGGCGGCCCTACCAGCTCGACCCGACGATCCCGGCCGGGGGGCTGGAGCGAAAGTCCTACATGCTGGCGAAGTTCGGCAGCGCCGAGCGGCTGCGCCAGGCGCACGACAATCTGGTCGAGGCCGGGCGAGCCGAGGGCATCGCCTTCGCCTTCGACGCCATCACGGTCGCGCCCAACACGCTCGACGCGCACCGCGTGATCCGCTGGGCGGGCTCGGCCGGGCCGGACGTCCAGAACCGCCTCGCCCGGCGGCTGTTCGAGCTCTACTTCCAGGAAGGCCGAAACGTCGGCGACCCGGCCGAACTGATCGGCGCCGCGCGCGACGCGGGCATGGACGCGGCCCTCGTCGAGACGCTGCTGCCCACCGACGCCGACCGCGACGCCGTGACCGACGAAATCGCCACCGCGTCGCGCATGGGCGTGCGCGGCGTGCCCTGCTTCATCCTCGAAAACAAATACGCCGTGATGGGCGCCCAGGACCCGCAAACGCTGGCGGACGCGATAAGGCAGGTGGCGGCGGAGAAGGGGTGAGGGGGAGGTGGAGGGCGTGTGTACCCATCCTCCCTCCGCATCGACGCCGAAGCCCGGTGGTCGCGAGCCGCCGGAGGGTACGGCCGAGGTAGATATCGTAGACTATCACTGATTTACAAGGGACCCAATATGCAGGTTAATCTCCCCCATGCGAGGCTGTAGGTCAATCGAACTTCATAAGACGTCATGCTGCCGACTAACCTACTATTGCGCTTCAAGCATTATTTTATATTATCGTTCCAATTGATGTCTAATATATATAGGCTTTTTCAATATATGAAGCGACCTACGCAACCAGATTCCGACCGCCCCTTGGACGCCGAATCGGCTGACCTTTTCGGCTTTGTGGGGATAGCCAAGAGGCTTGCGCCCGCGATACTCAGAACGTTCGAAACAAATGGCATGGTAATTGGCCTAGAGGGGCCTTGGGGCTCGGGCAAAACTACTCTGCTAAACTTTTTGAGGCATGAGCTGGACAAAAGCAAGCCTGGAAACATCCACGTCATAACCATTGCGCCATGGCTGAGCGGCGATCGGTCAAATCTCGTTTCCTCGCTTCTTGGTCCAATCGCGGAAATCTTGGATCAAGTTGGAAAAGCCAACGAAAACAGCTGGGCTCGACTAAAGAGGAAGGGAAGCGACTTAGGAAACCTTGTGCGGTCGTACGGTGCAAAAACCGGGCGGACCTTGGCTCCTGTCGCGCGGATCGCCGAGTATTTTGTTCCGGGTGCCAAGATTGCAGGCGAGACCCTCGAATTCGGCTCCCGATTTCTTGAGCAAACTGAACGTAATCCGACGACTGCCGAGACGAAGGCGGACATTTCAAAAAGGCTTGCCGAGCTCGATATTGGCTTCGTCGTTATTTTGGATGACCTCGACCGGCTGGAACCAGAACAAGCGGTCGAAGTGGTCCGGCTGGTTAGATCGGTAGCCGACTTTCCGAAAATTACATATATCATGTGTTACGATCGCGAGGCTCTCTCCCACGCACTTAAGTCAGGATTGAAGATCGCAGACGGAGACCATTTTCTTCAGAAAATCATTCAGTTGACTTTCAAAATACCACTCCCCGAACCCTTTGATCTACGCGGGCAGTTCCTGAATGACGCCCTAGCCATCTTCGAAGAAGTCACCGGCAGTCCGGCGACGGGAGACCTTCTTTCCGACCTCAAGTCCGCAGTGGATCGCGAAGGTGGTGCGCTACGGACCCCAAGAGAAGTTAAACTTGCGCTCAACAGCCTTCGATTCCTTTATCCATCGATCAAAGACGATGTCCATTTCCCCGACGTCTGCCGTTTGCATCTGATCAAAATAACGAACCCCGCCCTATATCGTTGGATGGAGGAGTATCTCTCGGCGCGCTCCGTCTTAGTCACAGGAGATGCAGTGATTAGTCGGCATGATAAAACTGAGATGGGTAAACGTCTAAAAGAATTACTTCCCTCTGACGATCTTGCGTCCACGAAATCGATCTGGCGTTTTCATAATATTATACCAGGGCTTTCGAGCGATGATAACCCTGAGAAATGTGTCTTCTCAAGATCTGGTGAGAGGGAAGTGCAAGAAATGATCGCGCTTCGCCGTCTTGGAAGCCCTATCCACTATCGCTACTATTTCGCCTTAACGTTTCCGAAAACTGTGATGCCAGAGGCCGATTTCAAAGATTTGCTCGCCCTCTCAATCAGCGATCCCGCAGCTCTCACCGCGAAACTTGTGGTGCTCTTCCAAACAAAGAGGTCATCGGGGAAGAGTTGGTTTGAGCATGTACTTAATCGGTTAGATGACAATACGATCAAATGTTTAGACACATCGAAGCTCTCGGGACTGATTGAAGCAATTTCCAACGGAATGGATGCAATTCTTGCCGAGGACGACAATGTCCGCCCGTTGTCGCTGTCGGTCACAGATGTCGCCGAACGCGTGGTGAGGGATTGTCTCAAGCAATTGAAGACGATAGATGCCGCCGCATTTACCTCGTCGGCTATCAAACTCGCCTCCGACTGTCCGTCGCTAAACTGGCTGATCGGGCACTTCTTCAGAGATGAACTATTCATGCATGGCTTCGTCGGCGACCGTGAAAATCCTGATGCTTCGGCTTTTGATCGAGAGGTGCTTTCCGACCTCCTCAATACCCTGAAGGCTCAAGCGACGGCCGAAGCGGAGGATGGCGATATTTCAGAGATGCCCGATCTGGCATCATATCTTTATGGATGGCGGGATTTGTCAGGTATTGAAGAACCCAAGCAATGGGTGAAAAAGTACACCGAGACCGACGAGGGCTTCCTTCTCCTTCTCGACAAGCTACGCAGTTGGGCCATGAGCGATCGAGTGTATTACCCTCTGCATCAATCGGCGGTCAGCGTTTTTCTGGATTGGGATCAGACCGCCCAACGGTTGGAAGCGCTGGCTGACACTGAACATGGTGACAAGGTGAAAGAACTTAAGCTTGCTATCGCTCAGGGCAAACACTGAGCACACGCCTTGAGTAACTATAACACTTCGGCAAGAAGAGCATGGGTACGGGCCCTCCTGCCGCGGAATTTCGCGCGCCACCTGAACGGCCGCTTTCCCTGCTCACCCGCTCGTAACACACCGTTCCGCTTCCCACCCCGTTTTCGTCAGTCACACCCTGCCCAAATCGCGACCAGGACCGAACTGTCGACGAACATCAGTCGTGGCCCCACATGGCGTCGATCTCGTCCCTGCTCATGTCCCGGCCGGTGCCGGTCGAACGGGACCGTAGCTCAGCTGCCAGGCTCTTCGCACGGTCGGCAAGCGGCTTTCGCTCCGCTTCCCGCCGAAGCTCCGCTTCCAGTGCCAGGATGACGGCCTCCGTCATGGACGTCTTGCGCCGCTCGGCGAGCTCGCGCGCCAGTGCTCTCGCCCTTGGATGTCTGATCTGCAAATTCACGCCAATCTCTCCGACAGAGGCCAGTGCTCAATACAAAATAGCAGGCCTGTCATGACAGTGCCAACACCTCAGGCCGCCGCCTTCTCCGCCAGCCTTGCCAACTGCGTCATCACCACCGCCGCGCCCGCAAGCCGCTTCTCCGGGTTCGGCCAGTCGCGGATGAAGACGACGCCCTGGTCGGGGCGGATCTTGGCCAGCGAGCCCTGCTCGGCGATCATCTTCACCAGGCCGGCCGGGTCGGCGAAGGTCTTGTCGCGGAACTGGATCACCACGCCCTTGGGGCCGGCCTCGAGCTTCTCGACATTGGCCTTGCGGCACAGCGCCTTGATGTAGACGATCTTCAACAAATGCTGCACCTCGTCGGGCAGCGGGCCGAAGCGGTCGATCAGCTCGGCGCCGAAACCGTCGATCTCGGCGGTAGTCTGCAGGTCGGCCAGGCGCCGGTAGAGCGCGAGCCTCAACTGCAGGTCGGGCACGTAGCTCTCGGGGATCATCACGGCGGTGCCCACCGTGATCTGCGGCGACCAGGAGCCGTCCGAGACCTCGCCGGTGCCGCGGATCTCGGCCACCGCCTCCTCCAGCATCTGCTGGTAGAGCTCGAAGCCGACCTCCTTGATGTGGCCCGACTGCTCCTCGCCGAGCAGGTTGCCGGCGCCGCGGATGTCGAGGTCGTGGCTGGCCAGCTGGAAGCCCGCGCCCAGCGTGTCGAGCGACTGCAGCACCTTGAGGCGGCGCTCGGCCGTCGTCGTCATGGTGCGCCTGGCCGGCAGCGTGAACAGGGCGTAGGCGCGCAGCTTGGAGCGGCCGACGCGGCCGCGCAGCTGGTAGAGCTGCGCCAGGCCGAACATGTCGGCGCGGTGGACGATCAGCGTGTTGGCCGTCGGGATGTCGAGGCCGGATTCGACGATCGTGGTCGACAAGAGAACGTCGTACTTGCCGTCGTAGAAGGCATTCATGATGTCGTCGAGCTCGCCGGGCGGCAGCTGGCCGTGCGCGGTGGCGAACTTCAGCTCCGGCACCTGCTCCCTGAGGAAGTCGCCGACCTCGGCGAGATCGGCGATGCGCGGCACGACGTAAAAGCTCTGGCCGCCGCGATAGCGCTCGCGCAAAAGCGTCTCGCGGACCACCAGCGGGTCGAAGGGCGAGATGAAGGTGCGCACCGCCATGCGGTCGACCGGCGCGGTGGTGATCAGCGACAGTTCGCGCACGCCCGTCAGCGCCAGTTGCAGCGTGCGCGGGATCGGGGTGGCCGAGAGCGTCAGCACGTGGACGTCGCTCTTCAGGTCCTTCAGCCGCTCCTTGTGCTTGACGCCGAAATGCTGCTCCTCGTCGATGATCAGCAGGCCGAGGTTCTTGAAGCGGATCGAGGCGCCGAGCAGCGCGTGCGTGCCGACCACGATGTCGACGGTGCCGTCGGCCAGCCCCTTCTTGGTCTCGGCCAGTTCCTTGGCGCCGACGAGGCGCGAGGCCTGGCGCACCG
The DNA here is from genome assembly GCA_046292285.1 of Mesorhizobium sp. Lineage (GTDB taxonomy): Bacteria > Pseudomonadota > Alphaproteobacteria > Rhizobiales > Rhizobiaceae > Aquibium. The sequence goes on from JBKBRJ010000052.1 coordinate 22,236, forward strand.
TCACCGGCAGGCCGGCGAAGCGCTGCGAGAAGGTCTTGAAGTGCTGACGGGCGAGCAGCGTCGTCGGCACCACGACCGCCACCTGCACGCCCTCCATGGCGGCGAGGAAGGCGGCGCGCAGCGCCACCTCGGTCTTGCCGAAGCCGACGTCGCCGCAGATCAGCCGGTCCATCGGCCGGCCGAGGCCGAGATCGTCGATGACGGCGTCGATGGCGGCCTGCTGGTCCTCGGTCTCCTCGTAGGGGAAGCGCGCGGCGAATTCGCCATAGAGCCCCTCGGGCGGATGGAAGGCCGGCGCGCCGCGCATCTGGCGCTCGGCGGCGATGCGGATCAGGTCGCCCGCCATGTCGAGCAGGCGCTTCTTGAGCTTGGCCTTGCGCGACAGCCAGGCGCCGCCGCCCAGCCTGTCCAGCGTCGTGTCGGCCGCGTCCGAGCCGTAGCGCGACAACAGGTCAATGTTTTCCACCGGCAGGAACAGGCGCCCGTCGCCGGCATAGTGGATTTCCAGGCAATCGTGCGGCGCGCCGGCCGCCTCGATCGTCCTCAGCCCGATGAAGCGGCCGATGCCGTGGTCGGCGTGGACGACGATGTCGCCCGCCGCCAGCGATGCCAGCTCGGAAATGAAGTCGGACGCCCGCTTTCGCTTCGATCGGCGCACGAGGCGGTCGCCGAGGATGTCCTGCTCGCCGATCACCGCCAGCCGGTCGGTCTCGAAACCGGTTTCCAGCGGCAGCACGGCGATGCCGGTCTTGCCGGGCGGAAGCTTCTCCAGTTCGTCGAGGCGCGAGACGCGCTCGAGACCGCCAAGGCCGTGTTCGGCAAGGATCTGGCTCAGCCGGTCGAGCGAGCCTTCCGACCAGCCGGCGACCAGCGTCCTGCGGCCGGCGGCGCGCACCTCGGCGATATGCCGGACGGCGTGGTCGAAGACGTTGGCGTTCGGATCGGCGCGCTCGGCGGCGAAGGAACGCCCGGCGCGCGACTTCGCCTTCAGCACCGCCCTGCCCTCGGCCGGCGGCGCATCGAAGGGCGACAGGTCGGCGATCAGGCGCTCGCCCGCCGCCGCCCGCACCGCGTCGGGCGCGAGGTAGAGCCGTTCGGGCGGCGTGGGGTTGTAGGGCGTGGAATCGCCGAGCCCCTTGCCCGCCGCCTGCCGCTTGCGGGCGTCGTAGTGGTCGAGGATCAGCGTGTGGCGCTCGACCAGCGCCTCCTGCGCCAGCGCGTCGAAGACGACGGGTCCCTCGGGGACGTAGTCGAAGACGGTGTCGAGACTCTCGTAGAAGAACGGCAGCCAGTGCTCCATGCCGGCGAAGCGGCGCCCTTCCGAGATCGCGACATAGAGCGCGTCGTCGCGCGACGGCGCGCCGAAGGTCTCGATGTAGTTGCGGCGGAAGCGGCTGATCGTCTCTGGCGTCAGCGTCACCTCGCTCGCCGCCTGCAACGTCATGGCGCCGCACTGGCTCGTGGTGCGCTGGGTGGCGGGATCGAAGGCGCGGATCGATTCCAGCGTGTCGCCGAAAAAATCGAGGCGCAGCGGCTCGGCCCAGCCCGGCGCGTAGAGATCGAGGATGCCGCCGCGCACGGCATAGTCGCCGACGTCGCGCACGGTGCCCACCCTGTCGAAGCCGCCGGTCTCCAGCCGCGCCACCAGCGCGTTCATGTCGACCTGGTTGCCGGGTTTCACCGAGAATGACTGCGCGGCCAGAAGCTTCGCCGGCGGTACCTTCTGCAGGATGGCGTTGACGGTGGTCAGGATCACCGCGCGATGCGGCTTCTCCTTGAGCGCGATCATCGCCGACAGCGCGTCGAGCCGCCGCGCGGCGGCATCGGCGCCGGGCGAGACGCGGTCGTAGGGCAGGCAGTCCCAGGCCGGAAGCTCCAGCACCGGCAGGCCGGGCGCCACGAAGCCGAGCGCCTCCACGAGGGCTGGAATGCGCTGGCCGTCGCGCGCCACGTAGAGCACCGGCTCGTCGCCGGCCGCCTCGCGCGCGATCTGCGCCAGCACGAAGGCTTCGTAGCCGTCGGCGACCCCGCCAATGATGACGGAACCGGTACGGCCCGGTTTCAGGCCGAAGGAATCGATGAGGCTCATGCGTTCGCTATCGTCAGAAGGGCATCACCTGGCGAAACGCCCGGATCCTGCGGAAGAGGTCTGTGTCGTATCGGGTCGGGACCGCGGTCTCCCCGGTCAGCCATTTCAGGAAATCGCCGTCCTGGATGTCGAGCAGCATCTCGAACTCGTCGAGTTCGGACGCGCTCAGGCCATCGAGACTGGCCGCGGCGAAGGTGCCGAGCAGCAGGTCCATCTCGCGCATGCCGCGATGCTGGGCGCGGTAGAGCGCCTTCTTGCGCCGGATGCTGAGTGTGCCGCTGCTGGTCATCTGACGGTGATCGCCTGTCTGGTTCGGCTGGCATATAGAACGGAACGAAGCCGGAGTCAGCCTTGCAGCGACCGCGCAGGCGGATAAGGTGCGCGCGTGTCAACGTCTCGCCCCCTCGCCGCCTCGCCGGGCCTCGCTCGACTGCCGTCTTCCGTCTTGCGCCGGGACGGGTGCTGACGCATGCGCCCGTCCCTGCTCGACCTGCTGTTCGCGCCGGCCACCTCGCTCGAAGGCGTCGGACCGAAGGTCGTGGCACTCCTCGAAAAGGTCACGCCGGCCGATGTCGCCGAACGCGAGCTCAGGGTGGGCGACCTGCTCTTCGTGCTGCCGCATTCGCTGATCGACCGGCGCAGCCGCCCCGAGATCGCAACTGCCGCCGAGGGCACGATCGTGACGCTGGAGGTGACGATCGACCGCCACCAGCCGCCGCCGCGCGGCAAGGGTGCGATGCCCTACCGCGTCTTCGCCTTCGACGAGACCGGCGAGATCGCCCTCACCTTCTTCCACACCAAGGGCGCCTGGCTGGAAAAAGCCCTGCCGGTCGGCGAGCGCTTCCTCGTCAGCGGCCGGATGGAATGGTTCAACGGCCGCCCCTCGATGGTCCATCCCGACCACATGGTGCCGGCCGAAAAGGCGGACGACCTGCCGCTGGTCGAGCCGGTCTATCCGCTGACGGCCGGCCTGTCGTCGCGCGTGCTGCGCCGCATCCTCGCGCAGGCGATCGCCCGCCTGCCCTCCCTGCCCGAATGGCAGGACGCCGAGCTGATGCGGCGGCAGTCGTTTCCGGATTTCGCGGGCGCGCTGAAGCGCCTTCACGCGCCGGAGGACGCGCTCGACGTGTCGCTCGACAATCCCGCGCGGCGGCGCCTCGCCTATGACGAACTGCTGGCAGGCCAGCTGTCGCTCGCGCTGGTGCGCGCCCGCATCCGCCGCCTGTCCGGCCGGCCGCTGGTCGGCGACGGCAGGTTCGTGGCGGCCATCCGGGCGGCGCTGCCCTACTCGCTGACCGGCAGCCAGGAACAGGCGGTGGCCGAGATCGACGCCGACCTCGCGCGCCCCGAGCGCATGCTGCGGCTGCTGCAGGGCGACGTCGGCGCCGGCAAGACGGTGGTCGCGCTACTCGCCATGGCCCGGGCCGCCGAGGCTGGCGGCCAGTCGGCGCTGATGGCGCCGACCGAAATCCTGGCGCGCCAGCATTTTTCCACCATCGCCCCGCTCGCCGCGAAGGCGGGCCTCGTTACCCGCGTGCTCACGGGCCGCGAGAAGGGCCGCGAGCGCGCCAACATCCTCGCTGGCATCGCCGACGGCTCGATCCACTTCGTCATCGGCACGCACGCACTGTTCCAGGAGAGCGTCGCCTACCGCAACCTCGTGCTCGCGATCGTCGACGAGCAGCATCGCTTCGGCGTCCACCAGCGACTGTCGATCACCGCCAAGGGCGACGCGCCCGACATGCTGGTGATGACGGCGACCCCCATTCCGCGAACGCTCGTGCTGTCTGCCTTCGGCGACATGGACGTCTCGCGCCTGACCGAGAAGCCCGCAGGCCGCCAGTCGATCCAGACGGTGACCTTGCCGATCGAGCGACTTTCGGAACTCGTCGAGCGCATCGGCAAGGCGGTGCGCGACGGGCAGAAGGCCTACTGGATCTGTCCGCTCGTGGAGGAATCGGAGGAGGTCAAGCTGATGTCCGCCGAGGATCGCGCGAAATCGCTGCGCGAGGTGTTCGGCCCGCTCGTCGGACTCGTTCATGGCCGGATGAAGGCCGCCGAGAAGGACGAGGCGATGCGCGCCTTCAAGGACAGCGAGACGCGCCTCCTCGTCGCCACCACGGTGGTGGAGGTCGGCGTCGACGTTCCGGACGCGACGATCATCGTCATCGAGCACGCCGAGCGCTTCGGCCTGGCGCAGTTGCACCAGTTGCGCGGTCGCGTGGGACGCGGCGACAAGGCCTCCACCTGCGTGCTGCTCTACGAAGGGCCGCTGGGCGAGACGGCCAAGCGCCGGCTTTCCGTGCTGCGCGAGACGGAAGACGGCTTCGTCATCTCGGAAGAGGACCTGAAGCTGCGCGGCGAGGGCGAACTGCTCGGCACGCGCCAGTCGGGCACGCCCGGCTTCCAGGTGGCCAGGCTCGAAGCCCATGGCGACCTCTTGGAGATCGCGCGCAGCGACGCCCGGCTCGTGCTGGAGCGCGACCCCGACCTCGACTCGCCGCGAGGCGAGGCCCTGAGGCTCCTGCTCTATGTCTTTGGGCGCGACGAGGCGGTGCGGCTGCTGCGCGCCGGCTGAGGGAAGAACGCCTGCCCTATTCGGCCGCCGAAAGCTGCTTGGCCTGCGCGGTGCGCGCGAGTTCGTCCACCTTCTTCTGGTAATCGGGCGTCACCAGGCCGGCGGAAATGATCAGCTTGGCGGCTTCCTCGACGGACATCGACAGTTCGATGACGTCGGCGCGCGGGACGTACATGAGGAAGCCCGTCGTCGGGTTCGGCGTCGACGGCAGGAACACGGCGACGGTGTCGGATGCGGGCTCCTCCAGCCTGTGGTTCACCTCCGACTTGCTTTCCGAGGAAATGAAGACGATCGCCCACAGCCCACGGCGCGGGTACTCGATCACCGCGACCTTCTTGAAGACCTCGGACTTGTTCGACAGCACCGTCTCGAAGATCTGCTTCAGCGCCTTGTAGAGACTGCGCACCAGCGGCATGCGGTCGAGCAGGTTTTCGCCGTAGGAGACGATCGAGCGGCCGATGAAGTTGGCCGTCAGAAAGCCCACCAGCGTGATGATGACCAGCGCAACGATCAGGCCGAAGCCCGGTACGGCGAAGGGCAGGTAATAGTCGGGATTGTAGCGCGCGGGGATGTAGGGCTTCACCCACGAATCCACCCATCCGACGAACGACCAGGCGATGTAGGCCGTGATCGCCAGCGGCGCGCAAACGACGAATCCGGTCAGGAAGTAGTTCCTTATCCGCATCATTCCAAGGCTTTTCGGGTGGTCGGACATGCAGGGGATTCCGGGGCGCGAACCTCACCATAGATAGGCCAACGCGACGAAATTATGAATGTCAAATCATCAGGGCGACGGCGTTTTCCGCCGTCCGCGGCGCGTCACTCGACGGTGACCGACTTCGCAAGATTGCGCGGCTGGTCGACGTCGGTGCCCATGAAAACGGCCGTGAAATAGGCAAGCATCTGGATCGGCAGGGCATAGACGATCGGCGCGATGAACTCCGGAACATCCGGCATGACGATCGTCTCGAAGGCATTGATCGAAGCCCGGCGCGCGCCTTCCTGGTCGGTGATCAGGATGATCTTGCCGCCGCGCGCGGCGACCTCCTGCATGTTCGACACCGTCTTGTCGAAGATGCGGTCGTGCGGGGCGATGACGATCACCGGCATGTCGCGGTCGATCAGCGCGATCGGCCCGTGCTTCAGTTCGCCGGCGGCGTAGCCCTCGGCGTGGATGTAGGAAATCTCCTTCAGCTTCAGCGCGCCTTCCATGGCGAGCGGATAGCTGGTGTCGCGGCCGAGATAGAGCACGTGGCGGTACTGCGCGAGCTTGCGCGCGACCTTGTCGATCTGGTCCTCGAGCTTCAACGCCTGGCGCACGTAGCGCGGCGCTTCGGACAGTTCGCGCACCATGCGCTTTTCGTCCTCGGACGAGATCGTCCCACGTTCGCGACCCGCGCGAACGGCCAGCGCGGCGAGCACGGAGAGCTGCGACGTGAAGGCCTTGGTCGAGGCGACGCCGATCTCGGGACCGGCGAGCGTCGGGAAGATGCAGTCGGCCTCGCGGGCGATGGTCGACTCCTGCACGTTGACGATCGCGCCGATCGGAATGCCCTGCGAACGGCAGTAGCGCAGCGAGGCCAGCGTGTCGGCGGTCTCGCCCGACTGCGACACGAAGAAGGCGGCGCTGGCTTTCGGCATCGGCATCTCGCGGTAGCGGAACTCCGAGGCGATGTCGATGTCGACCGGCAGGCGGGCGTAGCGCTCGAACCAGTATTTCGACACCAGCCCGGCCAGGTAGGCCGTGCCGCAGGCCGAGATCGCGATTCGCTCGAGCCGGGCGAAGTCGAACGGCAGCGCCTCGCGCCTCGCTTTGCCCTCGGCGAAATCGAGGTAGTGCGACAGCGTGTGGGAAATCGTCTCCGGCTGCTCGTGGATTTCCTTTTCCATGAAGTGCCGGTGGTTGCCCTTGTCGACCAGGAAGGCCGTGCCGACCGACTTCTGCATGCGCCGCTCGACCGGGTTGCCGTCCATGTCGAAGATCTTCAGGCTGCCGCGCCGCACCACCGCCCAGTCGCCGTCCTCCAGGTAGGTGACGGCGTTGGTGAAGGGCGACAGCGCGATGGCGTCGGAGCCGAGATACATTTCGCCCTTGCCGTGGCCGACCGCCAGCGGCGGGCCGGAGCGCGCGCCGATGATCAGGTCCTCGTCGCCGCGAAAAATGATGGCGAGCGCAAACGCGCCCTGCAGGCGCTTCAACGCGGCGTGAGCGGCCTTCTCGGGCGAAGCGCCACGGGCGAGTTCGCGCGAGACCAGATGCGCCACCACCTCCGTGTCGGTCTGCGAGACGAACGCGTAGCCGTCCGCCTTCAGCTCGTCGCGCAGTTCGGCGAAGTTCTCGATGATGCCGTTGTGGACGACGGCGACGTCCTTGCCGAAATGCGGATGCGCATTGGTCTCGTTGGGCACGCCGTGGGTCGCCCAGCGCGTGTGGCCGATGCCGATCAGGCCGGCCAGCGGCTCGGCCTTCAGCCGGTTCTCCAGGTTGACCAGCTTGCCCTCGGCGCGCCGCCGGTCGAGCCGGCCATGGTCGATGGTGGCGACGCCCGCCGAATCATAGCCGCGATACTCCAGCCGCTTCAGCGCGTCGACGATGAGCGGAGCGACCGGCGTCGAGCCGACGATTGCAACGATGCCGCACATGTAACTGCCCCCGGGGATTCGCGCCGTCCGATGGCGCCGATGGTTAGATGGATGTTGGCCGAACGGAACTAAATTTTCGTTTCAGACCGTGACGTTGCGTCTTTCGCCTCGCGTCACGCCTTGTCCTTCTCCGCCTGCCTGCGCTCCTTCTCGGCCTTGTAGAGCGCCCGCAGCACCGGGGCGCGGCCCGGCTTGACCTCCTGGCGGGCGCGGCCGAAGGCCAGCCCGTCATCGGGCACGTCGGCGGTGATCACGCTGCCCGACGCGACGTAGGCGTTGTCGCCGATCCTGACGGGGGCGACCAGCGACGAATTGGAGCCGATGAAGGCGCCCGCGCCGATCTCGGTGCGGTCCTTGGTGTAGCCGTTGTAGTTGCAGGTAATCGTGCCGGCGCCGATGTTGGCCTCGGCGCCCACGGTCGCGTCGCCGATGTAGGTCAGGTGGTTGATCTTGGCGCCGGCCTGGACGTCGGCCTCCTTCACTTCGCAGAAATTGCCGACCTTGGCCTTCCTGGAAAGCCGCGCGCCGGGCCTCAGCCGCGCAAAGGGACCGGC
>JBKBRJ010000053.1:0-29769 GCA_046292285.1 Mesorhizobium sp.
CGCCTGCCCGGGCCGTCCGCCCGCGCCGTCCGCGCGAAGGCTGTCGACGGCGCCGCGCGTCGCGCCGCTGCCGACCCCTGCACCGAAACCGAGAAAAGCCCCGAGAAGCGTCATCATCGTGCGCGACGGACCGGTCGGCTCCAGCGGCGGCGTGGCCTTGGAAATCACGCTGACATTGGCGGTGTTGAGGTCGCGCTGCTGCCCTGTCTCTCCCGCGCGCAGCAGGAAGGCCTCGTAGACGGCGCGTTTCGCCGACGCCTCGCGCTCGAGTTCGCGCAAGGTCACCAGATCGCCGCTCAGCCCGGCCTGCCGCGCCTTGAGCTGCGCCAGCCGGGCGGCCAGTTCCTGTTCGAGTTGGACCGCGCGGCGCAGTTCGACCTGGATGGATGACGCGACGAGACGCAATTCCTGCTCGACCCGCTGGCGCGCGGCGCCGACCTGGGCATCGATGGCGACGCGTTCGGGATGACGCGGACCCAGTCGCGTCCCGATCCGGTCGGCCTCCTGGCGCAGGAGCGAATATTGCGTCCGCATCTCGGTGAGCACCGGCGAGTTCATCTGCTCCGGCAGGTTGCCGGCCAGGGCGGCATCCACCGTGACCGCGCGCGCCGAATCGGCCCGCGCCTGGAGTTCGAGCGTCCGGGCGCGCGCCGTCGACAGCTGGTCGTTCAGCTTGACGATCTCGTCGTCGGTGATCAGGCGCCCCTGGGCATCGACGATGTCGTTCTGCGACTTGAACGTCTCGACCTTGCGTTCGGCGTCCTCGACGCCGTTGCGCAACTCCGTCAGCCGCGCGGCGATCTCGTCGGAGGCCCTCCCCGCCGCACCGGCCTGGATCGATCCGTAGGTCTCCAGGAAGGCATCGGTCAGCGTATTGACGATCAGCGCCGACTTGTCGGGACTTTCGGTCCGAGCCGTCACCGCGACGACGAAGGTCTTGCCGCCGCGCACGACGTCGGTCGCCCCACCGAGATGTTCGATGGCGAGCGCCCGCCCCCGGACGGAGGGGTCGCCCTGCGTCCCGGCCGACGAAAGAAGGGCGCGGAGATCGGTCAGGATGCTGAACGGGCCGCCTTCACGCGTTCCGTTGAACTCCGGGTCCCGGTCGAGCCCCAGTGTGTCCACCACCTTGCCGAGCACCACGCCGGACCTCAGCACCCGCACCTGGTTCTCCACCACCGCCAGCATGGCCTCGTTCGTCAGGCCGCCGTCCGTCAGTTCGTTCTGGACGATCCTCAACTGGCGGGGATCGATGATCAGTTCGGATAACGCCACGTACTGTTTCGGCGTGGAGAGCGCGATGCCGGCAGCGATGGCGGCTCCGCAGACCGTCGCCGCGGCGATGATCCATCCCGACCGGATGACGCCGCGCACGACCTTCACCGGATCGATGAGCGGGCGCCAGTAGGGATCGTCATCGGCCTGCAAGGGCTGCGGCCCTGCACGGACGGCCGGCGCGGGCGCCACGACCCGCTCGGGAATCGGGGGCGTCCGTTGCTCCGTCGGCTCGACGTTTCGCATCATCCGCTCATGCGTCCCGGCGTCCTTCGCATTCGGCGCGACCTCGACCATGTCGTCCGCTTCGGGTCGCCGCCCCCCCGACCGGAGGATTTCCCGAAGCTCGCGCTCCTGCTCGGCGAACGGATCCGGTTCACGCGCGACGGGCTCGTCCCTTTCGCGCAAGGTTCGGGCCTTCGCCTGCGCGAGCGCCGCCAGCAGCGGGCTCGCGACAGCCTCCCGGCGCGACCGCGCCATCCGATGCCGCTCGGGTGCGGAGCGCTTCCGTTCGTCCGACGAAGGGCGCGCCTCCGCGGCCGTCTCGTCCGACGCAGCCGGGACGAGGCTCAGGAGCGAACCGATCCGGTCGTTCCGATCGCGGTTGTCGTGGTCGGGCATGACGCGCTGCACTTCCGGAATCTCGAGGCGCGAAGCGGCGCCGTTCGTTAAAGCAACCTAAAGAGGTGTGGAAAACAAATGGTTAACAAGACGAGTGCCTGGGCCGCCGCTATCCGGGCGGGACAACCGCGAAAGACTGCCATCCACGGCATCACGCGACATTAAGGAATGCCTGCTACACATGCCTTTCAACGATCGACGCCATCGGGAACCCGCATCGTGACATGGGCAGGCGGGGTCCTCGAGACGGGGCCCATGCGACGGATCAGCCAGTTCCTTTCCACCAGGTCGACCCTGCTGCGCGACTACGCGACGGCCGTCAGCGGCTCGGCCGGACGCCTTGTGTTTTCGCTCGTCTACTTCATCGCCCTCGCCAATACGCTGTCGATCGCCGAGTTCGGCCTTTTCGCGACCGCGTCGGCGGCGGGCGTGATGCTGTCCCGCATCCTCGCTTTCGGCTTCATCTCGGCGCTCTATCGGGCTGCGACGGTGAAGCCCCTGCTGCTGGGGGTCTTCACCGGCGGATTTCTGGCGTTGGCGCTCCTGTCGCTGCCGGTCCTCGCCGCGGCGAGCTACGCCGTCTGGCGCGTCTTCTTCGGCGGGGAGATGATGCCGGGCGTCTTCGCCCTCCTGATCGTCGCCGAGACGCTGCTCTGGCGTCCGGTCGAGGTTGTCATCATCGTCAACAACGGCATGGGCCGTTTCGGCCGGGCTGCGTTCCTGGCGATCCTCGGCACGGCGCTGCGCGCGCTTGCGGCCTTGCTCTTCGCCTTCTGGTCGACGAGGGACCTGGCCAACTGGGCCGGCTTCTACCTCGCGGCCAACGCCCTGTCGCTCGTCATCGCGGCAGGCTTCTTCTACCCGCGCCAGCGCATCCGCTTCCGACTGCCGCTCTATTCGCGCCGGCTCGCGGATTGCATCTACGTCGCCGGGGCGGAGATGATCTTCTATCTCCAGATGGAGATGGACAAGCTTCTCGTCCTGGCGATCGGCGGGCCGCATTTGGCCGGCATCTATGCCATCATCATGCGACTGATCGATCTGACCGCAATTCCCATCCGCACCTTCACCATGATGCTGGTGCAGCGCATGATGCGGACGCCCGAGATGCTTTCCCGGCTGAGGCTGAAACTGGGGATCGAGGCCGGCGTCTTCGTGGTCTCGACGGCCGGACTCCTCGCGCTCGCCCTCATCCTGCGGTATTTTCCGACGCTGCTCGGCGCCAATGTCGCCGTCGTCGCGCCGATGGTCCTGTTCGCCCTTTTCGTCCCCGGGCTGCGCAATCTGGTCGAGTACCAGGCGGAACTGCTCTTCGCACGCGGCCAGACGCTGCTGCGCGCGCTGAACCTCGCGCTTCTCGCCGGCCTGAAGGCGCTGCTGTTGGCGACGCTTTTGCTCCACACGACGGACAACGCCGATATGGTTCTGCTCCTGAACGCCGTCTTTGCCGTGATCTACCTGGCGTCGTCCGCGCTCACCTACGCGGCGTTGAGGATGCCGGCCCGGCAGTTCTGACGAAGGGCGGTCAGGCGACGAGCCTGCGGATCGTCCCGATGTCGGTGCCGATGAAGGATTGCATGCCCACCGCCACCTGATGCGGCGCGAGATTGTCCAGAAAATCCCGCATATCGGCTTCCGACATCTGCGGACCGGTCCAGTAGACCCGGCAGAGTTCGTCCGGCGACAGGTAGTGGCCTTCGAGTCCGGCCACTTCGGCGGCGTATCGACCGTAGATCATGCATTCGGAGAACATGCGCTGGGAGGCGATCCCCGCCACCCAGTGCCGGCCCGTCACTTCTTCGATCCTGCGGCACATGGCGATCGTCGAATCGCGCCGCCAGGCGATCAGCGTGGCGATGTAGTCATGTGGTGAGGTCTCGGGGCTGGCGATGCCAAGGATGCGGCCGGCATGCGCCGACCAGTCCTGCTGCTCGCTGCGTGGGGTGCCGGCCAGCGCGTCCTCGCGCCGAAACAGCCCCAGGTCGGTCCCGTGCCAGAAGCTGCCACAGTCGAAAGGCCGCACGAAGGCGACGTCGGAATCGCAATAGACGAACGCCTCCTCCGGAGCGTGAAGGGCGATCCCGATGCGCCTGAGCTGCTGCACATGCCAGCCGCGGAGCGGCATCGTGCGCGCACTGAGCCAGATCCGCCGACGGAAGCGGCTCGTCGGGTCTCTGAACGACCGCAGCCAGCCGGGCAGGAGATCGCGCTCGTCGACGACGATCCGGTTCGGCCCTTCGAACTGGCGAAACAGCGCGACATCGGAATGTTCGACGAGGATGTAGTGACGGGTGAATCCGGTCACGCGGGAATCGATTGTCTCGCACAGCAACCGGCACCGCTCCAGGTCCGGAGCGTAGCTCGCCGTGACGATGGCGGTAGCGGGATGCGACGGCGTTTGCCGGGGTGATACGATGGTCGTCAACGCGATCCGTCGCCCCTCGAAAGCTTGCGCCCGAGAACGCGCATCAGGAAGAGCGGGTTGCCGATGATGTATCGTCGCCACAGGCGCATCGGTTCCATGATCAGCCGGAAGAGCCACTCGAGCCCGAGGCGACGCACCTGGAGCGGCGCGCGCGGAATGGTTCCGCTCATGAAGTCGAGCAGAGCGCCGACTCCCAGGGCAACGGTGCAATGTTTCTCCGTCAGATGCTCCTCGATCCACCTCTCTTGCCGAGGCACGCCCATCGCCACGAGCAGGATATCGGGTCGTACCTCCTCCAGGTGCGCCAGAATTTCCGGCTCGTCGGCCTTCGCGAAAAACCCGTCCTGCACCATGACGATCTCGTGCTGCGGCGCGAAGGCGCGCAGGTGGTTTGCGGCCAGTTCGACGTTTGCTCTCGTCGTGCCGATCAGCCCGATCCGCAGCGGCGCCGTATGGGACGCGATGAAGGCCGGGACGAAATCGGTCCCGTTCAGATTGGCGGGAAAGGGATGACCGTGCAGCAGGGCCGAGGCGATGTCGACCCCGAGTCCGTCGGGAAACACGACGAAATCGTCGAGAGTTTCCCTGAACGTCTCGTCGGCGGTCGCGAGGTTCGCGACGTGGGCGTTCAGAAAGGCGATCTTCGTGAACTCCCCGCTGCGGATCCTCTCGCCGAGGAACGCGATGGCTTCCTGCTGCGTCAATGGCATGACGTCCACTCCGAGGATGGAGCGTTCGATCGGAAGTGTCGTCCGCCTGCGCTTCCCGATGTGGATGTTCATGCCGCCACCGCCTGCCGGGCCGCGCCGGTGCCCATGGCCGCGAGACCGCGAACGATCCGTTCGTCGAGGACCCGGAGCTGGGCGGCATGGAAAGCGCGACCGTCGACGTCGTCCACGCGGTCCGCGGCCATCGCCGCGAGTTCCGCCGCGAAGGCCGCCGGGTCGTCGGCGATCCGGCAGTTCGACGGCAGATGGGCGATGCCGCGCAGCGATCGGCTGGTCGCGACGCAGGGAAGCCCCTGCTCGAACGCCTCGATCGTCTTCAACTGGACGCCGGTGCCGGCTCGCGCGATCAGTGGCACCGCCGCTGCGCCACGCACGAAGGCGACGGCGTTTGGCACGCGCCCGACGAATTCCACGCCCGGCGGGCACGGCATATCGGCCGGAATGCTCCCGGCGATGCGCGTCCGGAAATTCCGCGGCAACCAGGGCGTCACCTCGCGCAGGTACCATTCGAGGCCGATGCGGTTCGGCTGCCAGGTCCATGTGCCGACCAGAGCCGCGTCGCAGACGATGTCGCGCCGCCCGGACGGCTGGGGCGCGGCTTCGCGCGTGACGAGTGGCAGCGCGGCGGAACGATGATCGCCCGGCACGCCGAGGGCCGCGCGGTCCTCGTCGGCGAGCGTGTAGACGAATGCGGCGCTTTCGCAGAGCCGCTGCTCGACGGCCCGCACCAGCCGCGCCTCGCGCCGGAATAGCGTGCGCTGGACGATGTCGCGGACCGCTTCCGCATTCTCCTGTGCCGAACGGTGTTCGACATTGTGCGCCACGAAGACATACGGCCGGTCGGTGAAGAGATTTTCGAACGCTCCCGCGAACTGGGCCGCGTTGAGGACATAGCCGTCATAGGGTTCGGCGCGCTTCAGCGCGGCGCGGATGTCGGCCTCGCTGGCGGCCCGCAACTTTGCGGACGCGAAAGTCAGCCCCGTCAGCACTGCTCCGGCCAGCCAGCGTACCTTCTGCAAGGCGCCGGCGCCCTCCGTGCGGACATCCACCTCACCGAGCGAGATCGTGTTCTCCGGATCGGACGGCGTCTTGCCCGGCCAGGTGTAGCCGAGCACCGTGACCCGCGCGCCGGTGCGGCGCAGGGCGGCGATGATCGCGGCGTTGGCGATCTCGTATCCGGTCGCTGGGTCGCCGTCGGGAACGAGCGATGTGACGAAAATCAAGTGCATGGTGTCTGTCCGGGTCGGTAGCCTGCCTGGCAAGGGGCCGGTGAAGCCATGCTTGAGGACACGCAATAGCCGTGCCGCGGACGGATTTGGCCGCAAAGGCGGACAACCAACCTCGCGCAGTGCTTAACCATGTCTTAACGGCGGGCTGTCTTTATGGGTCGATCGCCCGAAAGTTCCGCGGATGAAGCCCATTTCCAGCGCCAGCAAAGTCACCGTGGTGGCCAGATCCCCTGGGCTTTGCCCCGACGACGTCGAGATCGTCGTGACGCTGCCGACCTACAAGCGGCCGGAGCAGGTGTTGGCGACGCTCCAGTCGGTCATCGGACAGCGGACGCCCCGTCCCTTCGCGATCATCGTCATGGAGAATGACGCGGAATGGCACGCCGGCGCCGACGCGGTGGCACCCCTGTTCGAAAATGGGACGGCTCCCGGCCTGCTCCTCATCGCGCATGACCGGGGCAACTGCTGCGCCTACAACGCCGGATGGACGACTGCCCTCGCCGAGTTTCCGAACCTCCGCTACATCCAGGTGATCGACGATGACGAAGTCGCCGGGCCGGATTGGCTGGAGACGATGTGCGGGACCGCGGAAAAACTTGGCGCCGACATTGTCGGCGGGCCGCAGATTCCCGTCTTCCACGAACCCGGACACGAGCGCTGGGCCAACCATCCGGTCTTTGCCCCGCCCTATCGCGCGACCGGCCTCGTTCCGGCGCTCTATTCGTCAGGCAATCTCCTCGTCGGGCGACGCGTGCTCGATGCAATGCCGCGCCCCTTCCTCGATCTGTCGTTCAACTTCACCGGCGGCGGGGACTCCGATTTCCTGAGCCGCGCGGCGGCCAGGGGTTTCATCCTCGGCTGGTGCGCGGACGCGCCGGTGCTGGAGACGGTCCCGGCGCGCCGCCTGGAGCCGGACTGGATCCGCTCCCGCTCGCTGCGCGAGGGCGTGCTGTCCACCTGGGTGGAGAAGCGCAAGCGCGGCGGGTCGCTCGCGGCGAGGCTGCGGGTGGCGGGCAAGAGTCTCGCCCTTCTCGCCGCCTCCCCGGTTCGCGGCGCGATCCGCTTCGCTCGGACCGGCTCGCTGTCGATCGGACTCTACCCATTCTACGTCGCGCTGGGACGCGTGCTCGCGGAGTTCGGATACGCGAACGAGCAGTACCGCCAGGCCGAGAAGAACTGAGATCGTGGGCTGGGCCGCACCCATGGACCGCCGTAGCGTGGCGACGATGCTGGCGACGCTGCTCTTCGGCGTCGCGATGATTTCGCTCCGGCCCTTCTCGCCCAGCGCCGCGGAGGCGACGGGCGGCGACATCGTCAATCAGCTCGGCTTCGGCGCGGTGGGGGCCGCCTCCCTTTTCTGCCTGCTGGCCTTCGTGGATCGGCGTGTGCTCGCAGGCCTGGTCGGCTTCTGGTGGGCGCTTCTCCTCGGCTTCTTCCTGCTGTCTGTCGCGAACGCCGCCGACCCTTCCGCGGCCTTCCGCACCGCGATCTTCACGCTGATCGGCATGCTGACCATGCAGGCGGTGCTGACGACGCCCCGCGACGCGGATTCCCTGTCGACCGTGCTCGCGGTGGCGGGCCTCGCGATCGTCGGCCTGTGCTATGCCGGGCTCGTCCTCTATCCCGACGTCGCGCGCCACACCGCCGACTCGCTCGAGCCGGAACACGCCGGCCTCTGGCGCGGCGCCTTCTCGCACAAGAACGTCGCCGGGCCCGTCATGGCGGGACTGAGTTTCGCCGGCCTCTACCTGCTCCGGCGGGGATGGCGCTGGTCCGGAGGGCTGCTCCTCGTCTCCGCCCTCATTTTCCTCGCGCACACCGGCTCGAAGACGACGACGGGCCTGGTGCCGCTCGCCATCGTGCTGGTGATGGGACCGAGCCTGATGGGACTGCGCCGCGCGGTGCCGCTGATCTTCGCCGCGGCGCTGGTCGTCGCGACGGTTTCCACCATCGGCATCGTCGTGTCGCCGGCGCTCTGGGACCTGTCCCAGCAACTCTCGCCCGGCTTGACCTACACCGGGCGCACGACCTTGTGGTCGTTCCTGCTCGAGATGATCGCGAAGAAGCCGTGGTTCGGCTACGGCTACGAGAGTTTCTGGGGCACGCCGGTGGTTCAACTCCAGGAAATGCCGTTCGACAGCGACTGGGATATCCGCGGCATCGTCCACGGACACAATGGCTATCTGGACATCGCGGTCCTGATGGGACTGCCGGCGCTGGCGGTCGCGGTCATCGCCTTTCTGCTCGTGCCGATGTCGGATTTCCTCCGTGTCCCCGCCAGGCGCGAGAATGTCCTCCTAGCCGATTTCTTCATGATGACGCTGATGTTCACCGCCTTCAACGCCTTCCTGGAGAGCTTCTTCTTTCGCCGCGTTGATCCCGTCTGGCTGTTGTTCGTGCTGGCTGTTTTCGGGTTGCGCTACGTGGCGCGATTCACGATTCCCAGCAACGTTTCGCCGAAAGAAGCGCGGCGCGAAACAGGCCGCGCATTCGACATCTCGCGCCTGGCTCAATCCGTCCAGACGCACCCGGCCGGGAACCGTTGACCCCGAATTCGCATTGACCAGCAGAACCTTGATAGGAGACTGGCAATGTTTTCGACCAACACCTGGCTCAGAATCGTCTGTTCCATGCATGTGAACGCCGTGCTGTTCGGGCTCGGCGCCATCACCGTCCTGTCCATCCCCGCCTTGGCCGAACAGGCAAAGTATCTGATTCCGGCGGTTGTGGTGGCAAGCTTCGCGCTGGCGCCCGTGATCGGCGGCCTGATCGCGCCGCGCATGCGTGTGCGCAACTGGGGCAAGCGAGGCTGGCGGGACGGCGACGCGATTTCGGGATAGGCCGCTTTCGCCGCGCCTTGCGCCGTACGCCGCCGCGATGCTACGCGCGGGCAAACGGAGGGAAGCGATCATGAGCGTCAAACTGATCCTCGTCGGCTGCGGCAACATGGGGCATGCCATGCTCGACGGATGGCTCCGCTCCGGCAGGCTTGTGCCGGGCGAGGTGATCGTCGTCGAGCCGAACGAGTCCCTGAGAAACCGCGCGGAGCGTCTTGGCGCCGCGACGGCGACGGCGGCGACCGATCTACCGGCAGGCATCGACCCCACCCTGGTGATCTTCGCCGTCAAGCCGCAGGTCATGCGCGCGGTGGTGCCGGACTACCGGCGATTCGCGGACAACGCCGCCTTCCTCAGCATCGCCGCCGGCGTCCCGATCGCGACGATGCAGGAGATTCTGGGCGACCGCGCGGCGATCATCCGCTGCATGCCCAACACCCCGGCCGCCATCGGCAAGGGCATGATGGTTACCTTCGCCAGTCCCCTGGTGAAGGAAGAGACAAAGGCTTTCGTGTCCGAACTGCTCGAAAGCAGCGGCGCGGTGGCGGAGATCGGAAGCGAGGACCTGATGGACGCGGTGACCGCCGTCTCCGGTTCGGGGCCGGCCTACATCTTCCACTTCATCGAAAGCCTGACGGCGGCGGGCAAGGCGGCGGGCTTGCCGGACGAAACGGCGAAGCTCCTCGCCATGCAGACCGTCTACGGCGCGGCGTGCCTGGCAAAGGAGAGCGGCGAGCAGCCCGGCCGGCTGCGCGAGCAGGTGACGAGCCCCAACGGCACGACCGCCGCCGCGCTGGCCGTGCTGATGGCCGATGACGGATTGACGAAGCTGGTGACCGAAGCCGTCGAGGCCGCCCGCGCGCGTTCGGTCGAACTTGGAAAATAACCGCCGCGGCGAATTCGCTGTCTTTAGCTTCCGCCGTAGATCATCGCATCCTGGGCTTGTCGCAGGGCGTACAGTCGCGTCGTGGTGTCGGGCGTCGCGTTTTCGCTCGTCAGCAGTTCGCCCCTTCGCACTGGTCCGGTTACCGTCCCGCCTTCGAGCAGGCCGACGGGAATGGCCTTGGCCGCTCGCGCGTCGCCCGCGAGCATCGTCCAGGAGCGGTAGCAGGTCTCGCCGATCGCATCGAGCGCCTCGCCGGGTTTGAGATCGCGCTTGGCGACCGCGCAGACTTCGGCGACCGGGCGAGGCAGCGGCACCATGTCGGGACGGCCGGTCAGCATGATGCGCGCCGCCGTCAGCGGCACCTCCAGCGAGGTCAGGTGGTAGGGCCGGTGGAAGGCGTAGTACGGCCCCTTCCCGACGTGCAGGTCGTCCATGCGCTCGATGATGCGCGGATGCGTGGCCTCGACGACCACGAAGACCCCCGGCGCGACGCCCTTGCCGATCGTGTAGTCGACGACGCCCTTTTTCGACAGCACGCCGCCATGCTCGCGGGGAATGAGCACCTTCGCCAATTCGTCGCGCCCGGCATTCGGCCCGTGCATGCCGGGCACATCGGGCACCAGGCCGGTGGCGTTGGCGATGGCGCACATCTCCACCATGGTCTTCGAGCCGTCGACGAATTCCACCAGCATGCGCGGGTTCATGTTTCGGCGGATGGCTTCCTCGGCGTAGTCGTCGGGCACCGCGTCGTGGTTGAGCGGATTGTTCTTGCCCTTGCCGGCCGAGACGATCGTGTAGCCGAGCGCGGACGCGAACTCGATCAGTTCCATGCAGGAGGACGGCTCGTCTCCAGCCCCGACGGAATAGACCACGCCCAGCCGGTCGGCCTGCTTCTTCAGCCAGGGTCCGATCGTGACGTCCGCCTCGACATTCATCATGACGACGTGCTTGCCGTGCTCCATCGCCATCAGGTCGAAGTCGGCCGCAACCCCCGGCTTGCCGGTCGCGTCGATCACCACGTCGATCAGCGGGTTGGTCACCAGCCGCTCGTTGGACGTGATCGCGATGCGGCCGGCCTCGATCGCGGCCGTCACCTTCGATTCCGTGTCGGCCTCGCAGGCCATCGCCTCGTCGCCATAGGCGATGCGAATGGCCTCCCTTGCGGTGTGCGGCCGACGGGTGGAGATAGCCGCGAGGTGGACGCCCTTCATCAGCATGCACTGCGTGACGAGGTCGGTTCCCATCTCGCCCGAACCGATGACGCCGATCCGAACCGGCCGTCCCTCGTCGGCCCTTCGGGCGAGGTCGCGGGCAAACCCGGTCAGGGCGACGTTGGTCATGAAAGAGGTCCGGCTGTTTGAACTGGTAAGCCGCTGATAGCAGAAGAAACGGCGGAATTGTCAAACAACGAAGCCGTGCGCGGGCATTCGCAGGCGGCCTTCGATCGAATTGCGATGCGGCGGGGGGCGATTTCACCGCGTCGGGCAGATCCCGCGACGGTACGAGCCCTTCCCCTCACCATCGCTTCCAAGCTACGTCTTCGGTCATGACCGCAACGATCCGCATGGGGATGGCTGACCTCGAATCGCTCTGTCGCGACGCCGCCCTGGCCGCGGGCGCGAGCGCCGACGCTGTGATCTCGCTGGCCCGCGCGAGCGTCGAGGCGGAAGCCGAGGGAAACCGGGCCGTGGGTCTCGACCACCTGCCCTTCTATCTCGATGCGCTCGGCGAAGGCCGGATCGACGGCCGCGCCGAGCCGATCATCCAGCAGCCGCTGCCGGCCATCATCCATGTCGACGCGCAAGGCGGCACGGCGCATCTCGGCTATGACCGCGCCTTCGATCGGCTCGTGGACGCGGCCCGCGCCTTCGGCATCGGAATTTTCGCCCAGAAGAACGCCTACACCTGCGGATCGCTCGGTAGTTTCGCGCAACGCCTCGCCGCTGTGGGCCTCGTGGCTCTCGCCGCCACCAACGGCCCGGCGCTTATGACCGTGCCGGGCGGCCGGCGGCCGGTCTACTGCACCAACCCGCTGGCCTTCGCGGCGCCCATGGCCGGCGGCGAGACCCTGCTGATCGACCAGGCCTCGAGCCAGACCGCCTATGTCAAAATTCGCGACGCGGCGGCGGGCGGCGAAACATTGCCGCAGGGATGGGCGATCGATGCGGACGGACGCCCGACGACCGATCCCGGCGCGGCGTTGAAGGGCGCGCTCCTCACCTACGGCGGCGCGCGCGGCGCCAACATCGCGCTGATGGTCGAGGTGCTGTCGGCGGGGCTGACCGGCGCGAACTGGTCGCTCGACGCACCGTCGATCAGCGAAGGCGAACTCTCTCCGGGCACCGGCCTGTTCGTGCTCGCCATCGAACCTCGGGCGTTCGGATCCGGTTTCGAGGACCGACTTTCGGCGCAAGCCAAGCGTCTTGAAGCAGAAGGCGTCCATTTTCCAGGCCGGTCCAAGGCGGCCGCGCGTCGGCGTGCGGCATCCGAAGGGGTGGACGTCTCGGTCGACGTGGTAGAGCGGATCCGATCCTATCTGCGGCCCAGACCGGTTTCGCCAGTCTCCTCAGGACGTTGAGGGCGTCGGCGGAATCGGTTCGCGAAGACCCGCGCGAGCGCGACCTGCGGGTTCTCTTTTTTCCCGGATCCTTCAAACCTTCGATTGGAATTCGGTGAAACAGCGCGCATAACGCAAGCCTCTTTTTCGCAGTGCGTCATGGTCGCCGACACCGAACCGCCCGCCCGTCTCGCCACCGTCGCCGCGCCATGGCAATGGCTGCTGCTTGGCGCCCTTTCGCTCGTTCTGGCGATCGTTCTGGAGGTCGCCGCCCTTCCCGCCGCCCTGCTGATCGGGCCGATGATCGCCGCGATCATGATTGGCGTCTCCGGCGCCACGATCCGTCCGGCGCCACCGCTTTTCGTGGCCGCGCAAGGGATTATCGGCTGCATGATCGTCGGCGCCATCGAACCGGCGCTGTTCCGGACCCTGCTTTCCGGGTGGCCGATCATCCTCGGCGCGGTGCTCTCGACGCTTGCCGCGTCGAGCGTGCTCGGCGCGATGGTGGCGCGATGGGGATCCCTGCCCGGCACGACGGCCGTCTGGGGATCGGCGCCGGGCGCGGCGAGCGCCATGGTGGTGATGGCCGAGGCCTTCGGGGCGGATGCCCGCCTCGTCGCCTTCATGCAATACCTGCGGATGATCATCGTTTCGATTTCGGCGGCCTTGCTCGCGCGAATCTGGGTCGACGTCGGTGACGCCCCCCTCCCTCCGGTCGAGTGGTTTCCGCGACTCGTCGTTCCCGATTTCCCGATGACCCTCCTCATCGCCTTCGTTGGCGCGTTCGGCGGTCGGCTGAGCGGCATCCCCGGAGCCACCCTGCTCGGTCCCCTGGTCCTCGGCATCCCGCTGCATATTGGACTCGGGCTCGACCTGCAACTCCCCGAATGGCTGCTCGCGATAAGCTACGCCATCATCGGCTGGTCGATCGGCCTGCGCTTCACGCGCCCCATCCTGGTCCACGCCGCGCGTTCCCTGCCCCAGATCGTCGCCGCCATTCTCGTCCTGATCGGCTTCTGCGCGGCAATCGGCATGGTGCTCGCGGCCGCTTTCGGTGTCGATCCGCTGACCGCATTCCTGGCCACCAGCCCCGGCGGCATGGATTCGGTCGCCATCATCGCGGCCGCGTCCGGCAGCGTCGACCTTTCATTCGTCATGACGCTGCAGATGACGCGCTTCCTGATCGTGCTGCTCGTAGGGCCGCCGCTGGCCAAGGCCGTCGCGCGGCGCATGAACCGGCGCTCGTCTTGATGCCGGCGCGATAAAGTCCTATCTCGCGGTCGAACGCGCCACGCAGAGGATGTCCCGACAGTGTCCGGTTCCGTTTCCCGCTTTCTCGGCGACAGCCCCTTGCGCGTGCTGGTCAAGCTCGTCGTCCTGTCCTTCCTCGTCGGCTTCGCCATGCATGCCTTCGGCTGGACTCCGCTCGACGTCTGGTACGCGCTGCGTGACGCCGCACTCGAGGTCTGGCGCATGGGCTTCGACGCGCTGGGCCGCTTTTTCAGCTATTTCGTCATCGGCGCTATTATCGTCGTGCCGATCTTCATCGTCATCCGCCTGCTGAGCTTCAGGCGCTGAGCGTCTCCGGCGCACCCGCCTCCGCTAGGGCCGCCGCAACCTCGAACAGGATCGCGTGACGCTCGGCGAGCGCGGGGACGTCGTTGGAATAGCCGCCGCCAATCACGCCGCAGACGGGAACGCCCGCCTGCCGGAAATGGCGGATCACCGCCTCGTCTCGCCGCCGCAGGCCGTCATCTGTCAGCGCCAGCTTGCCCAGCCGGTCGGAGACGTGAGGGTCGACCCCGGCATTGTAGAACACGATGTCCGGACGCGCATAGAGCGAGAGAAGCGGCAGGAGCGGCTCCAGCTTGGCCATGTAGGCCGCGTCGCCGACGCCCTCGGGCAATCCGACATCGAGATCCGATGGTATCTTGCGCACCGGATAGTTCTTTTCGCCGTGCATGGAGAAGGTGAACACGCGCGGTTCGGCGGCGAACACATCCGCCGTTCCGTCGCCCTGGTGAACGTCGAGGTCCACCACCAGGACGCGCCGAACGGCTCCTTCGGCCAGGAGGGTGTGGGCGGCGACGCCGACATCGTTGAAGGTGCAGAACCCAGCCCCTCGGGTCCGGCGCGCGTGATGGCTACCCCCGGCGGTGTTGCAGGCAAGGCCCTTGGCGAGCGCGAGGCGCGCGGCCAGCAAGGTGCCCGAGGCCGCGAGATGCGCGCGCCGCGCCACCCGCTGGTCGACGGGAAAGCCGATCTCGCGCTCGATGTCGGCCGGAACGGTCTGCGTCAGCACCTGCTCGACATAATTCGGGTCATGGGCAAGCGACAGGAGGTCCGCGCCGACCGGCTCGGGAACATGCAGGCGGGATGGATCGACCAATCCGCGCCTTCTCAGCGCCTCCATGAGGAAGCTGTACTTCCCCATTGGAAAACGGTGATGCGTCGGAAACCTGGCATCGTAATCCGGATGGTGGACGATATCGATCGGCATCCACCCCTACCTAGGTCTGCAAGGGTCCGAAGAAAAGAGCCTCGGACGCCTGATTGCACCACCCGACCTCAATGTCGGGATCGAACCATCCGCCGGTTCTATCCGCGCGGCCTTTGTTCTACACAGGGTCATTGCGGTTGGGGAAAGCGGGCTCATGCGGTCTGACGTCGAGGAACACGCGCCGGCGTCCGGCAGGCCTTTCACGGTCACGAACAGGCTCGTCCTGTCGATCGCCGTGCCGATGACTTTGGCCTACCTGACGACGCCCCTGCTCGGCATCACCGACACGGCCGTCGTCGGCCAGTTCGGCGACGCCGCGATGCTCGGCGGTCTCGCCGCGGGCGCCATCATCTTCGATCTCGTCTTCGCGACCTTCAACTTCCTCCGCTCCGGCACGTCCGGACTCGTCGCCCAGGCTTTCGGTAGCGGCGATGACCGTGCCGAGCAGGCGTCGTTCTGGCGCGCCTTCGCCCTCGCCATCGCCATCGGCATCGTCCTCGCGCTCGCTGGCCCGGCCATCGCCTGGATCGGCGCGATCTTCATCGCCGGCGAGCCCTCCGTCAGCGATGCGATGAAGAGCTACGTCATCGTGCGTCTGCTCTGCTCGCCCTTCGCGCTCGCCAACTACGCCATCCTCGGCTACGTGCTGGGGCGCGGCGAAGGCATGCTCGGCCTGTTCCTGCAGATCGTGCTCAACGGCGCCAACATCGTTCTGTCGATCTGGCTCGGGCTGGTGCTGGGTTGGGGCATCGAAGGGGTCGCCTGGGGCACGGTCTGGGGCGAACTCATCGCCTGCGTCATCGGCCTGTCGATCGTGGTTCGGCGTTTTTCCGCGCTGCCGCGGCTTTCTATGGCCGTTCTGCTCGACCGTCTCGCCCTGAAGCGCATGCTTGCCATGAACGGGGACATCATGATCCGCTCCTTCGTGCTGCTCTCCGCTTTCGCGCTGTTCGCCCGCCAGGGCGCCCAGCTCGGCACGCTGACCCTGGCCGTCAACGCGGTTCTGATGAACTTCTTCCTGGTGGCCGGCTATTTCCTCGACGGCTTCGCGACCGCGGCCGAGCAGCTCGCGGGACGGTCGGTCGGCGCCAGGCAGCGCAAATCCTTCGTCGATGCGATCTGGCTTACCGGCCTTTGGGGCTTCGTCATGTCCGGCGTGGTGGCCGTCCTCGTGATCCTGTTCGGCGATGCCCTGGTCGCCTTCATCACCACCGAGCCGAACGTTCGCGCGCAGGCCGCGATCTATCTGCCCTGGGCGGCGCTGACAGCGGTCTCCGGCGTCCTCGCCTTCCAGATGGACGGCGTCTTCATCGGGGCGACCTGGTCGCGGGACATGCGCAACATGATGCTCCTGTCCTTCGCCTTGTTTGTGGCGGCGCTGTTCGTGCTGCCGGGGCTCTACGGCAATCACGGCCTGTGGGCGGCCTTGCACCTGTTCCTCGTCGCGCGGGGATTGAGCCTTTCGGCGATGGTGCCGCTGCGCCTGCGCCAGACCTTCGCAGCCGCGGCGCCGAATCCGGCCTGATCAGTCGAGCGGGACCGCCGCCCAGTGCAAGACCCGGCTGTCGCGGAGGTCGGCGAACGACGCCGCGCCCTCCCGATCGAGGACGGCCGACAAGCCCTCGACGATCCGGCCGGGCAGCGCAGGCCCGGCATAGATCATCCCCGTGTAGAGCTGGACGAGGTCAGCGCCGGCGCGGATCTTCTCGGCGGCGGTCTCGGCCGAATCGACGCCACCGACGCCGACCAGGACCGCCTGTGGGCCGAGCCGCTGGCGCATCCGCGCGAGGATCGCGGTCGAGCGGGCAAACAGCGGTCGGCCGGACAGCCCGCCCGCCTCCGATTTCTCCGACGCCACGAGCCCGGCGCGCGAGAGCGTCGTGTTGGAGACGATGACGCCGTCGATCCCCTTGGCCGCGACTTCCGCCGCGACGTCGTCGAGATCGCCTTCATGCAGGTCCGGCGCGATCTTGAGGAAGATCGCGACGCCGGGCTTCGCGCTCGCCGCGCGCGCTTCGGCCACCCGCGAAAGGAGTTCGGCGAGCTGTTCGCGACCCTGCAGATTGCGCAGGCCCGGCGTGTTGGGGGAGGAGATGTTGACCGTGAGGTAGGAGGCGATGGCGGCGAAGCGCCCGACGCCGGCCTCGTAGTCGGCGATGCGGTCGTCCGCGTCCTTGTTGGCGCCGATGTTGACCCCGACGATGCCGCGCCCGGCCGGCAGCGACGACAGCCGCGCGAAGGCGGCGTCATGGCCTTGGTTGTTGAACCCGAGCCGGTTGATCACGGCCTGGTCCCGCGTCAGGCGGAAGATCCGGGGCTTCGGGTTGCCGGACTGCGGCCGCGGCGTGACGGTCCCGACCTCGGCGAAGCCGAAGCCGAGGCGCAGCAGCGCGGCGGGCACTTCCGCGTTCTTGTCGAAGCCGGCTGCCATGCCGAGCGGATTGGGGAAGGTCAGGCCCGCGACCTGCGTCCGCAGCCGGGCATCGGCCTTCGGCCGGCAGCCAAGCGGTGAGCCTGTCTTCAACGCTGCGATCGACAGCCCGTGCGCCGTCTCCGGGTCGAAGGCAAAAAGCGCGCGGCGACCGACAGCCTCGAAGACCGTCTTCACGCGGCGAGGTCCGGGAACACATGGCGCCCGTCGTCGCCGAGCGGCAGCGGCCTCGCCCAGAGCGCGCTGCGCGGGTCGAGCGGCGCATAGAGATGCGGGAAAGGTTCGCCGCCACGCGACACCTCCCATTTCAGGGCGTCGCCGAGCACCGCGGCGTCCACTGCGACGAGGAGGAGATCGCCCTGCCCGGCAAAATGTTTCGCGGCCGTTTCCGCGACCTGGCCCGCGGTCGAGAAATGGATGTAGCCATCGGCGAGATCGACCGGAGCGCCATGGAAGACGCCCTTGTCCTCGGCCTCCCGCCACTGCGCCGCCGTGCAGATCTTGTAGATCAGGTCCCTCATGACCGTTCTATAGGACAGGTGCGGCCGTGGCGGAAGCCGCCCTCGGCCATCGCCGTCCCAATTCCGGCGCATTGCCATGCAGCTTCTGGGCAAACCGCCGCAGGAGTGTGCCATGCCGACGAGATTTGCAGCCGCAACCGTGGTCTTCACGCTTGCTGCGACGGCGGGCGCCTCCGCGCAGGAGGAACGCTACACGCTCGAGCGGACGGAGGAAGGCTATGTGCGGATGGACACGCGCACGGGCCGGATGTCGATCTGCACCGAGCGGTCGGGCCAACTGGTCTGTCGTCTGGCCGTGGATGACCGGGATGCCTACCAGGACGATCTCGACGCGCTCCAGGCTCGCCTGACAGCGATCGAGGAACGGCTGTCCGCGCTCGAAGGCTCGCCCGCGTCCGGCCTGCCGGGCGAGGACGAGTTCGAGCAGGGACTGGGCTACATGGAGCGCTTCTTCCGTCGCTTCATGGACCTCGTCAAGGAATTCGAGGGCGGGAAGCCAGCGCCCGACCGGACCTGAGTCACGCGCTCGCCGACGCGAGAGGCATGGCCACCGATCGGCGCGTCGTGAGATCGAGGATCACCGCCATCACATGCGCCGTCGCCACGGGAGCCCCATCGGGAAAGCGCGTGATCTCGTGGTGGAGTTGCATCGCCTTGCCGCCCGTCATGATCGGACGCGAATGGATCAGCAGCGCGTCGCCGGCCTTCGCCGGCCGGTGATGGGTGAGTTTCATCTCCAGCGCGACGCGGCCGTAGCCGAGTTCCCGGAGCCGCGCGATGCCGACGCCCGCCACCTCCCAGACATGCGCAGCGCCATCCGACAGCCGCCCCACGAAGCCTTGTGACAAGAGTTCGCCGGCCGCGTCGCACAGCATCGGCTGGACGATGGTCCGGCTCGACACGAGGCCGCCGAGCGCGAGCACGTCCCCGGCCTTCATCGGATTGCTCGGATCGGGCTCGATGCCCTTCGGCAACGCCAGTTCGACCTCGCGCTCCGAAACCCGGTTCGCGTCCGCGCGGAAGCCTGAGGGCGCGTCGATCGCCGTGGCGGCGATCCGGCCCGTCTCCAGGTCGTCGAGCACATGCACGACATGGCCGGCGAAGCGGCCGTCCGCCAGAATCGCCGATCGCATGCGCGTGATGCCGCCGACATGCAGTTCCGCGTGATAGCGCACGTGGCGGGTGCGCGGCAGGGGGCCGGCCATGTCGCCCCCATTCATGCCCGCGAAGAAGCGCGCCGCCTCGTCGAAGCGCTTGAAATAGAACTGGACGTTCATGTGGGCGTTGTCGTCGCACTCCCACGTGTTGACGAAGGACCGGTGCGTCTCGACGAAGCCGGTCACGTGGTCTTGTCCATCATCGCTCAACTGCCGCACGACACCCTTGCCCCTCGATGCACCCGGTGTTCGTTGGCATGCCGGAAGGAGCTGCGCAACCAGGTATCGATCGTGATCCGCCTCCATCCTCCGCAGCGGCCGATGACGCAAGAGAGCCGGGTTAGCTGCGTTTACACGACCGACAACGCCAACGAGAACGCGAAGAAGCCGCAAGCGACGTTCAACGCCAGCCGGGCGAACTGACCGTAGATGTCGCGCAGCAGAGCCGTGAAAACGCGGTTGGCGCGTTCGCTGTTCGGGCGCGAGCGCTCGTCGAGGTATAGCCACACTTCCGTCCTGCGCGGTGGTTGGCGATCCGCCAGAAGCGCTTTCCGCGTGAGAATCCCCGCCATCAGCAGCGTGCAGATCGCGCCAGACCGAAAGGCCAGCGCGGGCTCGAAAGCAAGGGAAAGCATCACCAGGGCGATGGCGAGCGCGCCGAAACCCACGGCTCTGCCGACGCAGGCAAGCGCTATTTGGCGGACAGGCTCCACGGCGTACCTCCGTCGCACAACTCGCATGCTCGAACGGCGGAACGGGGGAAAGGTTTCCCTCGGAGCGACAGGAAACGCCGGACAAACGCGCGATCGACGGCCCGTTTCGTGCTTGCTGCTTGAAATGCGCTGGCAACGCCGCATAATCACGGTCCCGTCATCCACCGACAGAACAAGAATCGGATACGGGCCCAGGGGAGGACGGCCAGTGTCATCGGGCCTCAAAATCGTGATCGCCGACGATCACCCGCTTTTTCGCGGCGCGCTCAAACAGGCATTGGCCAGCGTGGCGAAGGATCCGGTCATTCTCGAGGCCGGCACCTTCGCCGAGACCAAGGAAATCGTGGCCGGCAGCGACGACATCGACCTCGTCCTTCTCGATCTTACCATGCCTGGCGCAAGCGGGCTGTCGGGGCTCGTCGCCATCCGCGCGATCAATGTCGGCGCGCCGGTGATGATCGTGTCGGCGCATGACGAGATCGAGACCATCCGCCGGGCGCTCGACCTCGGCGCCTCCGGCTACATATCCAAGTCCGCGAGCATGGACGAGATCCGCAACGCGGTGCGGACCGTCCTCGACGGCGGCGTGCACGCGCCCACCGATGGCGATCTCGGCGTCGAGACCGACCCGGAGATCGCGGACCTCATCCAGCGGCTGCACAGCCTGACCCCGCAGCAGGCCCGGGTGCTGTCGATGATCGCGGAAGGGCTGCTGAACAAGCAGATCGCCTATGAACTCGGTGTTTCGGAAGCGACCGTCAAGGCGCATGTCTCGGCCGTGCTTCAGAAGCTCAACGTCGACAGCCGCACCCAGGCGGTGATCCAGCTTTCCCGGATCGGTACGGACACGATTGCCGCGCCCGCGAACTGAGGACGTTGCCGCAACCGTTTCGGAATGCTGACTATTCGGCTGCCGGAGACATCTTGCGGCAGCGCCGGAGCACGGTGCGCAGGCCCGCCGGTTTCACCGGCTTGTTGAGAATCACCACGTCGAGCGCGGCCGCCTTCTCGCGCACCTCGCTCGACCGGTCCGCCGTGATCAGCACCGCCGGGACATCCACGCCGTAGGCCTCGCGAAGCCGACGGATGACGCGAATGCCGTCGTCATGATCGAGATGGTAGTCGGCGAGGATGACGTCCGGCGGGTCGCCCAGGGCGTCGTCCGAGACGTCCGGCATCGCGCCGTGCGTGGTGACCCGGCAGCCCCAGCCTTCAAGCAGCAGCCGCATGCCGTCGAGGATCCGCGGCTCGTTGTCGATGCAAAGGACGTCGAGCCCGGCGAGCGATTGTCCGGCTTCGGCGGCGCGCAGCGGCGTCACGGCCGCTTCCACCGCCATCGGCTCGGCCACGGGCATGATGACCGAAAAGCGGGTTCCGCGGTGCTGGTGAGACAGGATCTGGATCTCCAGCCGCAGCACCCGGGCAATGCGGTCGACGATCGACAGGCCGAGCCCCAGTCCTTGCGCCTCGCGCATGCCTTCGTCGAGCCGGGTGAACTCGCGAAAGACCGTGTTGAGCTTGTCGGGCGCGATCCCGATGCCGCTGTCGAGGATCTGGATTTCGACGAGCTCGCCGCGCCGCCTTGCGCCGACCAGCACCGTGCCCTTGCGCGTGTACTTGATCGCGTTGGAGACCAGGTTCTGGATCAGCCGTCGAAACAGGTTGCGGTCGGTCGTCACCGTCAGCGAGCAGGGCACGATGCGCAGGCGCAGTCCCTTTTCCTTGGCCATGGGCTGGAAATCGGTGCCGATCTGGCGCAGCAGCCCGTCAAGCCGGAACGAGGTCTCCTTCGGCCGCATCGCGCCGGCGTCGAGACGCGAGATGTCGAGCACCGCGCCGAGGATCATCTCGACGGACTCCAGCGCCGATTCGATGTTGGCGGCGGCCGCGCCAGTCGGCCCCTTGCCGGCCTGTTCCAGCAGCGAGGAGCAGTAGAGCCGGGCCGCGTTGAGCGGCTGCAGGATGTCGTGGCCCGCCGCCGCCAGGAAGCGCGTCTTGCCGAGATTGGCCTCCTCCGCCAGCATCTGGGCCTGGGCAAGTTCCTCGTTCACCCGCAGCAGCTCGGCGGTGCGGCGAGCGACGCGCTGTTCCAGCGATTCGTTGGCGCTTTTCAGCTCGATGTCGGCAAGCACGCGCGCGGTGATGTCGGCGTAGGTGGCGACGATGCCGCCGTCCGGCATCGGGTTGGACCGGACCTCCAGGATGCGGCCGCTGGCCTTGAGCTCGATCTGCCAGGGACTGGCGAAGGTGTTGAGGCGCTCGAGCGCCACGCCTTCGGACCCGTGCTCGATGTCGCCTCGCTCGGCCCGATGGTGAAGCACCTGGGCGAGCGATACGCCGACCTGCCCCAGTTCGTCGGGCAGGTCGAGGAGCAGCCGGTACTGCCGGTTCCAGCAGATCAGCCGGAAATCCCGGTCGAAGACGGACACCCCCTGCCCCATCTGGTCGAGCGCGGTCTGCAGCAGGTCGCGGTTGTGCTGGAGCGCCTCGGAAGCGTCGTCGAGCAGCTTGTAGGCGTCGCGGACGGTCTTGTCGCGCCGCTGCAGCAGGAGCGACAGCACGAGACGGGCCGACGACGACCCGACCGCGCTGGTCAGGAGCTGCTCGGAAAAGCGGATCACGGCCATGTCGGCCGTCTCGCTTCCGTCGATGGCGCGGCCGCGCCGCTGGGCGAAGCTCTCGAAGGAACGCTCCGTGCGCTCGGCGCCGAGGTAGCGCGCGATCGTGTCCTTGAGGTCGTCGACGGTCACCGTGGTGCGGAACCTGCGCAGGCTGGGCATCGGACCCACCTCGCGCGGGACGAAGATCGAGGCCTGGATGCGCTCGAGCGGACGTGCCGCGCGCGAAAGCGATCCGAGAACCAGTCCCAGCGTGTTGACGAGCAGGCTCCAGAAGACGCCGTGGTTGAGCGGCTGCGCGACGACGCCGAACAACGCCTGCGGGCGCAGCGCCTCGACGCCGAACGGGCCGTGCACGACCAGCGGGAAATCCGCCGGCGCGAGCGAAGGCAAAAGCAGCGTGTAGGCCCAGACCAGGATGCCGCCGCTCATGCCGATGATGGCGCCGCGGCCATTGGCGCGCCGCCACAGGAGCCCGCCGAAGAAGGCCGGCGCGAACTGGGCGATGGCGGCGAACGACATCAGTCCGATCGAAGCGAGCCGCGTGTTGTGGGTCGTTTCTCGATAGTACAGGAAGGCGGCGAACAGCACGAGGAAGATGGCCGCGCGGCGCACATTGAGGATGATCTGCGACCAGTCCTCGTAGCCCGTCCGCCCCGACCGGATGAGACGGCGAAACAGCAGCGGGATGACGAGGTCGTTGGAAATCATGATCGACAGCGCCACGCTGGCCACGATCACCATGGCGGTGGCCGCCGACAGCCCGCCGATGAAGGCGGCCATGGCCAGCAGGTCGTTGCCCGACAGCAGCGGCAGCGACAGCACGTAGAGATCGGCGCTCGTCTGGCCGCCGACGGTCACGATCCCCGCAAACGCGATCGGGATGACGAAGAGATTGATCGAGACGAGGTAGATGGGGAACAGCCAGGTCGCGGTGCGCAGCTCGACGGCGCCGCGGTTCTCCACGATCATGACGTAGAACTGCCGCGGCAGCATGATGATTGCGAAGGCGCTGAGCAGCGTCAGAACGAACCAGGTGGCGAAGGAGGTCGGATAGGCGGAGGCGGCCGCAACCTCCGCATTGTTGCGCACGGCCTCTATCAGGTCGGCCGGACCGTCGAAGAACAGGAACACGACGAAGATGCCGACGGCAAGGAATGCGGCGAGCTTGACCACCGATTCGACGGCGACCGCCAGGATCAGCCCGTCCTGGTGCTCGGTCGCGTCGGCGTGCCGGGTGCCGAAGAGCACCGCAAACAGCGCGAGCAGGATGGCGACCAGGAGAGAGATGTCGCCGAGGAAGAGATCGATCTCGGGCGGCCGGCCATTGTAGTGCTCGACCATCAGGCTGACGGAATCCGAGATCGCCTTCAATTGCAGCGCGATGTAGGGCACCGCGCCGACCGTGGCGATGATCGTGGCGATCGAGGCGAC
Source organism: Mesorhizobium sp. (assembly GCA_046292285.1). GTDB lineage: Bacteria > Pseudomonadota > Alphaproteobacteria > Rhizobiales > Rhizobiaceae > Aquibium. The sequence goes on from JBKBRJ010000053.1 coordinate 23,933, forward strand.
GACGAAGCTCTTGCCGTAGCGCGCCGCGAGGAAGTCGGCGATCGAGGTGATCTTCTCCGCCTTCGAAAGCCGCACGATGCGATGGAGCAACGGGTATCCGAACAGGAACACCAGAATCGGGCCGATGTAGATCGCGAGGAACTCCAACCCACGCTCGGAGGCAAGGCCGACGGAACCGAAGAAGGTCCAGGACGTGCAATAGATGGCGAGGCTGAGCGCATAGATGTAGGGCCGGACGCGATCGGGCCCGCGCGATGCCCTGCGGTCACCGAGGCTCGCGATGACGAAGAGCAGCGTCACGTAGGCGATGGCGATGATGACGACGACCCAGCCGCGCATTCACCCTGTCCTCCCCGGAAGCGATGTTTCGTCAACTCTCGGCGAAAAGCAAACCAGACTTGAGTCGATCACTCCTCCGGGACGTTCCGTCGGGGTCGACCGAAGCACGTTTCATTCGTCGCGCGTCGCGCTATAATCCTTTACCGGATCGGCCGCGAGGGGCGCCCGCCGGGGAGAACGAGGGATATGCTCAAGGAATTCCAGGAATTCATCTCGAAGGGGAATGTGATCGATCTCGCCGTCGGCGTCATCATTGGCGGCGCATTCGGCCTGATCGTGAAGTCGTTGACCGACGACATCATCATGCCGATCGTCGGCGCCATCTTCGGCGGCGTAGATTTCTCGAACTACTTCCTGCCGCTCGCCTCGGGCGTGACGGCCACGACGCTGGAAGCGGCGCGCCAGCAGGGGGCGGTCTTCGCCTACGGCAACTTCATCACGGTGGTCATCAACTTCCTGATCCTCGCCTGGATCATCTTCGTCATGATCAAGGCCGTGAACAGGATGCGCCGGACGATCGAGCGGCCGAAGGCGACGCCGGACCAGCCGGCCCCGCCGCCTGCCGACATCCTCCTCCTGACCGAAATCCGCGATCTGCTGGCCAGGCGCGACGATCAGACCCGGATCGGTTGACCAGACCAGGCGCGGCGGAGCACTTCCGCCGCGCTGGCCTATTGCAAGCCGGCCCATGGCGGGCGTATTCCGTGCGCCCTTCGCACACGGATGGAATTCCATGAGCCTCCTGAAAGACCTCAGGGCCGAAGCCCGGCTCGCGCCCGACAGCGGGATCTCGACGATCATCGACTACGGTCGCGGGCGGCCGGGCCTGATTCCCATGTGGGCGGGCGAAGGCGATCTGGCGACGCCGGACTTCATCACGAACGCCGCCATCGCGGGCTTGCAGGCGGGCGAAACGTTCTACACCTGGCAGCGCGGCCTGCCCGACCTGCGCCAAGCGTTGGCGGACTACCACCGCCGCCATTTCGGCCATCCGGCCGCGCCGGACGAGTTCCTGGTCACGGGATCGGGAATGCACGCGATCCAGATGGCGCTGCAAGCGACGGCGGGCGCGGGCGACGACGCCGTCTATCTCTCGCCGGCCTGGCCGAACTTCGCCGCCGCGGCCGGCGTGATGGGCGCCAGACCGGTTCCGGTCGAGCTCTCGTTCTCCGATCGGGGCTGGATCCTCGACATCGAACGCCTCGCCGCGGCGATCACGCCCAGGACGCGCGTGCTCTTCGTCAACTCGCCCTCGAACCCGACCGGCTGGACCGCCGACCGGGAGACGCTGAGCGCGATCCTGTCGCTTGCCCGCAAGCACGGGCTCTGGATCATCGCCGACGAGATCTACGCCCTGTTCCATTATGACGGCTCCCGCGCAGCCTCCTTCCTCGACGTGATGGAGCCGGACGACCGGGTCATCTTCGTCAACAGCTTCTCCAAGAACTGGGCCATGACCGGTTGGCGCGTCGGCTGGATGCGGATTCACCCCAGCCTGCAGCAGACCTTCGAGAACCTGATCCAGTACTCGAATTCCGGCGTTCCGCAGTTCCTGCAGCGCGGTGCGGTCGCCGCGCTCGAGGGCGGCGACCAGTTTGTCGCCAGCCAGGTCGAGCGCGCCGCGCCGGCGCGCGAGATGGTCTGCTGCATCCTCGGCGCCACCAACCGCGTCAGGCTGTCGCCGCCGGCCGGCGCCTTCTACCTGTTCTTCGCCGTCGATGGACTGCCCGATGCGCGCGCCGCCGCGCGCGAGATCGTGGACCGGGCCAATGTCGGCCTCGCCCCCGGCACCGCCTTTGGCGCCGGCGGCGACGGGTATCTGCGGCTCTGCTTCCATCGTCGTCTCGACCAGGTGGAGGAAGCGGCGCAACGCCTCGCCCAATGGATCCGCACCCGCTGAGACCCGATCGTTAAAATTGCGCAGGCTGACTTAACGGCAACTCAGACGATTTCTGCGCATTGTCCGCTTGTTGGCGCACCGGAGACGTGTGCCGGGACAACAGGCGGATCTCTTCATATGGCTGTGCTTGTCACGGGTGGCGCCGGCTACATCGGCAGCCACATGGTATGGGAGTTGCTCGATGCCGGGGAAGACGTCGTCGTCATCGACAACCTCTCGACCGGATTCGAATGGGCGCTGGCGCCGGAAGCCGTGTTCTACAAGGGCGACGTCGCCGACAAGCGCCTCGTCCGGCGCATCCTGCGCGACCACTCGGTGGACGCGATCATCCATTTCGCCGGTTCGGTCGTGGTGCCGGAGTCCATCGCGCAGCCGCTGTTCTACTACGAGAACAACACCTGCAAGTCGCGGGCCTTGATCGAGCAGGCGGTGGCCGGCGGCGTCCGCCATTTCATCTTCTCCTCCACCGCCGCCATCTACGCGGCCGGCGATTCGCGGCCGCTCGACGAGGACGCCCTGGTCGCGCCGCAGACCCCGTACGGCATGTCGAAATTCATGGTCGAACTGATGTTGCGCGACGTCGCAATCGCCCATCCGATCCACTACGCGATCCTGCGCTACTTCAACGTCGCCGGAGCCGATCCGAAGGGTCGCGCCGGACAGTCGACCAAGGGCGCCACCCATCTGATCAAGGTGGTGTGCGAGGCAGCCCACGGCCGGCGCGGCCAGGTCGACGTCTACGGCACCGACTGGGAAACGCGCGACGGGACCGGCATCCGCGACTACATCCATGTCTCCGATCTGGTGCTGGCGCACCGCCTGGCCTTGCAGCGCCTGCGGAGCGGCGGCGGCAACCTCGTCGCCAATTGCGGCTACGGACGCGGGTACTCGGTGCGCGAGGTCATCGACAGCGCCAAGCGGGTCTCTGGCCGCGATTTTCCCGTCGCCTTCGCGCCGCGCCGGCCCGGCGACCTCGCCTCGGTGATCGCCAACGCGGCCCGGGCGCGCAAGGAACTGGCCTGGACGCCGCGATTCGACGCGATCGACGACATCATCGAGACTTCGCTCGCCTGGGAAGACAGCCTGGCGAGGAAGAACTCGGCCGCCTGATCGTCTGTTCCGCGCCCCGGCGCGCCGCGTCGGCGATGCGGCATCGTCGACCCTGACGGCTGCCATCGAACCGATGGCGATAACCGGCTTGGCACTCTCGATCGAGAGTGCCATTTTTTTCCGCGCCCCTCTTGAAACGGAAAAACGCAAAAAATAGATCACCGCCGCGCGATGCCGAACCGGGTCGCGCGCCCCGCCCCGGTCGCTTTCGGTCCGGGACGGAGGAACCTCTCAATCTGTTTGTCCCACGAGGAGAAAGACATGACGTTCCGTCCCCTGCACGACCGTATCCTGGTCCGCCGCATCGAAGCCGAGGAGAAGACGGCTGGCGGCATCATCATTCCCGATACCGCAAAGGAAAAGCCGATGGAGGGCGAGGTGATCGCCGTCGGCCCCGGCGCGCGCGACGACGCCGGCAAGGTCCAGCCGCTGGACGTCAAGGTCGGCGACCGCATCCTGTTCGGCAAGTGGTCCGGAACCGAGATCCGGCTTTCCGGCGAGGACCTGCTGATCATGAAGGAAAGCGACGTCATGGGTGTCATCGAGACGCCCGCCGCGATGAAGAAGGCCGCCTGACGGCTTCTTGCGCGATCACAGTCAACGAAGGCTGCCTATTCGAGGAGTGAAGAGATGGCTGCAAAGGAAGTGAAATTCCATTCCGACGCGCGCGAGAAGATGCTGCGCGGCGTCGACATCCTCGCCAATGCGGTGAAGGTGACGCTGGGTCCCAAGGGCCGCAACGTCGTCATCGAAAAGTCTTTCGGCGCCCCGCGCATCACCAAGGACGGCGTATCGGTCGCCAAGGAGATCGAGCTGGAGGACAAGTTCGAGAACATGGGCGCGCAGATGGTGCGCGAAGTGGCCTCGAAGACGAACGACCTGGCGGGTGACGGCACCACCACCGCCACGGTGCTGGCCCAGGCGATCGTCAAGGAAGGCGCCAAGGCGGTTGCCTCCGGCATGAACCCGATGGACCTCAAGCGCGGCATCGACAAGGCGGTCGATGCGGTGGTCGCGGAACTCAAGGCCAATGCCCGCAAGGTGACGAAGAACGACGAGATCGCGCAGGTCGGCACCATCTCGGCCAATGGCGACGCCGAGATCGGCCGATTCCTTGCCGAGGCCATGGAAAAGGTTGGCAACGAGGGCGTCATCACGGTCGAGGAAGCCAAGACCGCCGAGACCGAACTCGAGGTCGTCGAGGGCATGCAGTTCGACCGGGGCTATCTCTCCCCCTACTTCGTGACCAACCAGGACAAGATGCGCGTCGAACTCGAGGAGCCTTATGTCCTGATCCACGAGAAGAAGCTCTCCAACCTGCAGGCCATGCTCCCGGTGCTCGAGGCGGTGGTGCAGTCGGGCAAGCCGCTGCTCATCATCGCCGAGGACGTGGAAGGCGAGGCGCTCGCCACGCTGGTCGTCAACAAGCTGCGCGGCGGCCTGAAGATCGCCGCCGTCAAGGCGCCGGGCTTTGGCGACCGCCGCAAGGCCATGCTCGAGGACATCGCCATCCTCACCGGCGGCACCGCTATCTCCGAGGATCTCGGCGTCAAGCTCGAGAACGTCACGCTTGCCATGCTCGGCCGCGCCGGCAAGGTCGTGATCGAGAAGGAAAACACCACCATCGTCAACGGCGCGGGCTCGAAAGCCGAGATCGACGGCCGGGTGAAGCAGATCAAGGCGCAGATCGAGGAAACCACCTCGGACTACGACCGCGAGAAGCTCCAGGAGCGTCTGGCCAAGCTCGCGGGCGGCGTCGCGGTGATCCGTGTCGGCGGCGCGACCGAGGTCGAGGTCAAGGAGAAGAAGGATCGCGTCGACGACGCTCTGCACGCCACCCGCGCGGCGGTCGAGGAAGGCATCCTGCCCGGCGGTGGCGTTGCGCTTCTTCGGGCGGCCAAGGCCCTGGACGCGGTGAAAACCGACAATGCCGACCAGAAATTTGGCATCGAGATCATCCGCAAGGCCATCGAGGCGCCGGTGCGCCAGATCGCCGAGAACGCCGGCGCGGAGGGTTCGATCGTCGTCGGCAAGCTGCGCGAGACCGATGCGTTCGGTCATGGCTGGAATGCCCAGACCGGCGAATACGGCGATCTCTATGCCCAGGGCGTCATCGATCCCGTCAAGGTCGTGCGCACCGCGCTGCAGGACGCCGCTTCGGTCGCTGGCCTCCTGGTGACGACCGAGGCGATGATCGCGGAGAAGCCGAAGAAGGAAGCCGCGCCGACCATGCCGGCGGGCGGCATGGACTTCTAACCCTCGGCTCCACCTGAGCTGAACGACCAGGCTCGCCTTCCCCGGAGGCGGGCCTTCTGCTTTCCCGACGTTCTTCGTGACGGGCGCGCTCCTCGCGCCGCGCCGCCGCGCCGGCCGATGCTACACACAAAGTCTCAAACGTGCCACGCTGCGAGGGCCGCTCGATCCGGAGGGCGGTCGCGTTCCGTGGCCCATGCGTGGCGAGCGACTGGAGAGACAGTGATCATGGACG
>JBKBRJ010000054.1:0-2425 GCA_046292285.1 Mesorhizobium sp.
CCGCCAACCGGACGAGGCCAATCCCGCACGCCATCCCGTCCCCCTGGTCGGCCCGGCAGCCACCCAAGGCCCGGTGGACGAGACGGGCGGGAGTATGCAGGCGGGGCGGAGGGGCGTGGACGGGAGGCAGGCGGAAATCGTGCAAGCGGTTGGATTCGTTGCGGATGGTGGCGCAGGATATCCACTGTAGCGATGGAGATTCTTCGCGCGGCGTCATTCCGGGACCGCGCAGCGGGACCCGGAATCCAGCACTGGACGTCGGCGGAAGAACGCGACATTCCAACCGACAAAGCGCATTCGCGAGCGGCGGCGCTCTGGATCCCGGATACGGCCTCCTTCGCTCCGCTCGAAAGCCGTTCCGGGATGACGCCGTGTGGTGGAGGGCGGGCCCCGGAAGGACGCACGACACCGGAACATCGAGCGCACCACGCACAAGCCTTAATGGACTCCCGTCCCGAACTTTAGCCGGGAGGAATGCCACGCCGCGCGTTCCCCCGCCGCCGCCGATGCGCTAAGGGACCAGATCGAGAAAGATGCGCGCGCAGTCCGAGGAGCCCCCCATGAAAGGCGTCACCGTCGTCAGCCACCCGCTTGTCCAGCACAAGCTCACCATCATGCGCAAGAAGGAGACCTCGACGGCGAGCTTCCGCCGCCTGCTGCGCGAGATCTCGCTTTTGCTCGGCTACGAGGTGACGCGCGAGCTGGAACTGACGACGACCACGATCGAAACCCCGCTGCAGACGATGGAGGCGCCGACGCTGGAGGGCAAGAAGCTGGTCTTCGCCTCGGTGCTGCGCGCCGGCAACGGCCTGCTCGAGGGCCTGCTCGACCTGGTGCCCGCCGCCCGCGTCGCCCATGTCGGGCTCTATCGTGATCACGACACGCTGGAGGCCGTCGAATACTTCTTCAAGGCCCCGAGCGACCTCGGCGACCGCCTCGTCATCGTCGTCGATCCCATGCTGGCCACCGCCAACTCCGCCATCGCCGCGATCGACAAGCTGAAGCAGCGCGGCGCCACCAATTTGCGCTTCCTGTGCCTGCTGGCCGCGCCGGAAGGCATCGCGCGTTTCACGGCCGCCCATCCCGACGTTCCCGTCTTCACAGCCTCGATCGACGAGAAGCTGAACGAGAAGGGCTACATCGTGCCCGGCCTCGGCGACGCCGGGGATCGCATGTACGGCACCAAGTAGCAGCGGTCCGAAACGCTTCGTTCACCATGACTCGGCTTCGTCCGTCGATGGCCGCGGCCTTAAACCGCCCTCAACGCCAGGCCTCTAGGATCGCGGGCGGAGGTCTTTCGATGAAGAGACAACTGCTCGCGCTTGCCGTGATCGTCGGTTCCGCCGCCTCGGTGCCGCTGGTCTACCAGTCCGACCCGCAACGCTTCCACGACATGGCGTCCTGGGCGCTGCGCCCGGCCGAGCCGGCGCCGGTTCCGGTGGTCTTGCGGGCCGCGCCGGCGGAGCCGGGCGCAAGGCGGCTGACGGGCCGGCGGGTCGAAATTCCGATCGGACCGCGCGGCCACTACACTGCCGAGTTCCGCCTCAACGGCGCGCGGATCGACGCCATGATCGATACCGGCGCCACCCTGGTCGCCATCAACCGCAGCACGGCCGCGCGGCTTGGCCTGAAGCTGACGGCCAAGGATTTCAAGTACAAGGTCGACACCGCCAACGGACCGGCGCTCGCCGCGGCCGCCGTCATCGACAGCCTCCAGATCGGCCGCATCCGCGTCGATGGCGTCCAGGCCGCCGTGCTGGAGGACAAGTCGCTGAAACAGACGCTGGTCGGCATGAGTTTTCTCAATCGCCTGTCCAACTTCCGCGTCGAGCGTGGCAAACTGCTGCTGGAGCAGTAGGATCGTCCGCCGTCGCGGCTCTTAGCCGGCGCCGGCTTTCCCCGGGGAAATTGCCGCTGGCATTCCAACCTGTTTTCCACTATATGCGCCGCACATCGCGCGTTTCGCGCCGTGTGCACATGGCCCCTGCTGGACGACATCCCGGCCGCGGGCGACCCGATTTCCTGATCCAGAAACAGAAAGGACAGCACGATGTCGATCACTGCCGAGCGCAAGCAGGAGCTTGTCAAGGAATTCGCGACCAAGCAGGGCGACACCGGTTCCCCGGAAGTCCAGGTTGCCGTTCTCTCCGAGCGCATCAAGAACCTGACCGAGCATTTCAAGGGCCACGCGAAGGACAACCATTCCCGTCGCGGCCTTCTCAAGATGGTGTCGCAGCGCCGCAGCCTCCTCGACTATCTGAAGGGGAAGGATGAGGCCCGCTACAAGACGCTGATCGAGAAGCTCGGCCTGCGTCGCTGACAATCTTCCGGCCGGCGGCGCCAACGGGTGCCGCCGGCCGGTTTTTTGGGCCGGGCCGAACATGCCGGCCCCCCCCGTTTTCCGTCGCGCAGGACGACCAGTGTC
>JBKBRJ010000054.1:2435-29648 GCA_046292285.1 Mesorhizobium sp.
GCGCGGGCGCGCGCCCCGGGGGCGCCCCCCGGCCGGTTTTCTGGGCCGGGCGAAATGCCGGCCCGCCCGGTTTCGGTTGCACAAGGCGACCATGGAAACCGCCCATGGCCAGGTCATGGGGCAGGATTGCAGGTTGCTCGCGCGGACGTCGCGCCGGATTGGAGCCTCCCGTTGTCTTGCCCGTGGCTCGGCCGAACGAAGCCAAAGGGGGAAAGGCCGCCCGCGCCGACCGCGCGGCCCCTTTCCGCACAGAAAGACGAAACATGTTCAATCACCACAAAGTGGAAATCGAGTGGGGCGGCCGTCCGCTCATCCTGGAAACCGGCAAGATCGCGCGCCAGGCCGACGGCGCGGTGCTGGCGACATACGGCGAGACCGTCGTGCTCGCCACCGTCGTCTCCATGAAGGAGCCGAAGCCGGGCCTCGACTTCTTCCCGCTGACCGTCAACTACCAGGAGAAGACCTTCGCGGCGGGCAAGATCCCCGGCGGCTTCTTCAAGCGCGAAGGCCGGCCGAGCGAGAAGGAGACGCTGACCTCGCGCCTCATCGACCGCCCGATCCGCCCGCTCTTCGCCGAGGGCTACAAGAACGACACCCAGATCGTCGTCACCGTCGTCCAGCACGACCTCGAGAACGATCCCGACATCCTGGCGATGGTCGCCACCTCGGCGGCCCTCACGCTGTCGGGCGTGCCCTTCATGGGCCCGATCGGCGCCGCCCGCGTCGGCTTCATCGCCGGCGAGTACGTGCTCAACCCGCACATCGACGAGATGCCGGAATCGAAGCTCGACCTCGTCGTCGCCGGCACCTCCGACGCCGTCATGATGGTCGAGTCGGAAGCCCATGAGCTGTCCGAGGACGTGATGCTCGGCGCCGTGATGTTCGGCCACAAGGCCTTCCAGCCGGTCATCGACGCCATCATCAAGCTCGCCGAGGTGGCCGCCAAGGATCCGCGCGACTTCACCGCGCCGGACTACTCGGCGCTCGAGGCCGAGATGCTGAAGCTGGTCGAGGGCGAGCTGCGCGCCGCCTACAAGAACACCGACAAGCAGGCCCGCTACGCCGCCGTCGACGCCGTGAAGGCCAAGGTCAAGGCCGCCTTCGCGCCCGCCGAGGGCGAGGAGGCGAAGTGGACGTCCGAGCAGATCGGCACGGTGTTCAAGGAACTCCAGGCCAAGATCGTGCGCTGGAACATCCTCGACACCGGCTCGCGCATCGACGGCCGCGACCTCTCGACGGTCCGCCCGATCGTCTCGGAGGTCGGCATCCTGCCGCGCACCCACGGCTCGGCGCTGTTCACCCGCGGCGAGACGCAGGCGATCGTCGTCGCCACGCTGGGCACCGGCGAGGACGAGCAGTTCGTCGACGCGCTGACGGGCACCTACAAGGAGACCTTCCTCCTGCACTACAACTTCCCGCCCTATTCGGTCGGCGAGACCGGCCGCATGGGCTCGCCCGGCCGCCGCGAGATCGGCCACGGCAAGCTCGCCTGGCGCGCCATCCACCCGATGCTGCCCGCCGCCGACCAGTTCCCCTACACGCTGCGCGTTGTCTCCGAGATCACCGAGTCGAACGGCTCGTCCTCGATGGCGACCGTCTGCGGCACCTCGCTGGCGCTGATGGACGCGGGCGTGCCGCTGGCCAAGCCCGTGGCCGGCATCGCCATGGGCCTGATCCTCGAGGGCGACCGCTACGCGGTGCTGTCCGACATTCTCGGCGACGAGGACCACCTCGGCGACATGGACTTCAAGGTGGCCGGCACGCAGGACGGCATTACGTCGCTGCAGATGGACATCAAGATCGCCGGCATCACCGAGGAGATCATGCGCGTCGCGCTCGACCAGGCGAAGGGCGGCCGCACGCACATCCTGGGCGAGATGGCCAAGGCCATCAGCAAGGGCCGCTCGGAGCTCGGCGAGTTCGCGCCGCGCATCGAGGTCATGCAGATCCCGACCGACAAGATCCGCGATGTGATCGGCTCGGGCGGCAAGATCATCCGCGAGATCGTCGAGAAGACCGGCGCCAAGATCAACATCGAGGATGACGGCACGGTCAAGATCGCCTCGTCGAACGCCAAGGAGATCGAGGCGGCGAAGAAGTGGATCCACACCATCGTGGCCGAGCCCGAGGTGGGCGAGATCTACGAGGGCACGGTCGTCAAGACCGCCGACTTCGGCGCCTTCGTCAACTTCTTCGGCCCGAAGGACGGCCTCGTCCACATCTCGCAGCTGGCCGCCGACCGCGTCCAGAAGACCACCGACGTGGTCAAGGAAGGCCAGAAGGTCTTCGTCAAGCTGATGGGCTTCGACGAGCGCGGCAAGGTCCGCCTGTCCATGAAGGTCGTCGACCAGGCGACCGGCAAGGAGATCGTCCGCGAGAAGAAGCAGGACGGCGACGAAGACGCCGCCTGATCGCCTGGCGATCGGCTGAACAGGACGGGCGCGCCATCGGTGCGCCCGTTTTCGCATGGCGGCCCGGCAGGCCGACGTGTGGGTGCGTCCATCGGTTCGTGATGGCGGCAACCCGGATGATGGTGCGACCACGATGACCGACGACGCCCAGAAGACCCTGTTCCATCCCTTCGACGCGGGCATCCTCGACGCGTCGGGCCGCCGTGCGCTGGTGCTCGGCGCGCGCGCGGGTTTCCGCGTCCCCCGATCGATGGACCTCGACCTCATTGCCGTGCAGGGGTTTCGCCCGGATTTCCTCGTGCTGGAGAAGGCCGGAATCGCGGTGAAGCCGCGCGCGGAAGGATCGGGCTACGACCTTGCGCTGGTGCTGCTTGGCCGGCATCGCGGCCAGAACGAGGCCTGGCTGCGCGAGGCCTTCGCGCGCGCGCGGGAGGGCGGGCTTGTGGTCGCGGCCGGCGGCAAGACCGAGGGCGCGGACAGCCTGCGCAAGCGCTTCGAGGGCGTGCTGACGCCGGCGGGGCATCTGCCGAAGCACCATGGCGTGGTCTTCTGGTTCGAGCGGCCGTCGGACGGCGACCTGGCGGCCTCGCCCTTCATGGTCGCCCCGGCGCCGGACCGGATCGACGGACGCTTCCTTGCCGCGCCGGGCATGTTCTCGCACGACCGCATCGACCCCGCCTCGAAGCTGCTCGCCGACAATCTCCCGGCGTTGATCAAGGGCCGGGTGGCGGATTTCGGCGCCGGATGGGGCTATCTGTCGTCGGAAGTGCTGAAGCGGGGCGACGGTCTCGTGGCGCTCGACCTCCATGAAGCGGACTGGGAGTCCCTGGAAGCGGCGAAGGTCAACCTGGCCGATGTCGCCGGGTCTGTTCCGGTCGCCTTTCACTGGCGCGACCTTTTGAGCGAGCCGGTGGCGCGGCAGTACGACCTGATCGTCATGAACCCGCCGTTCCACCAGGGACGGGCGGCCGAACCGGCGATCGGCCAGGGCATGATCCGCGCCGCCTCCGCCGCGCTGAAGCCGGGCGGACGCCTCCTGATGGTGGCGAACCGGGGGATGCCCTACGAGCCGGTGCTGGCCGCCGCCTTCGCCGCGACCGGCGAGATTTGCCGCGACGACCGCTTCAAGGTGCTGTGGGCGAAGCGGTAGCGCCGGCGCGCCGGCTCAGTGGATGGCCGCCGAGGGCAGTTCCAGCGCTTCGCCGCCGCGGATGACCAGCGGTCCCGGCCGGCCGTAGAGATAGCCCTGGAAGACGTCGCAGCCCGCCGCCCGCAGCAGGGTCGCCTGGCTTTCCGTCTCCACGCCTTCCGCGATGGTGTGCACGCCCAGCGCCCGCGACAGGCCAACGATCGTCGAGACGACGGCGCCGCCATTGTCCTTGTCGATCCGGCTGACGAAGGACTTGTCGATCTTCAGCTTCTGGAACTGGAAGTCCATCAGGTAGGACAGGTTGGAATAGCCCGTGCCGAAGTCGTCGACCGCGACCGAGATGCCGATCGCGGAAAGCTGGCGCAGCATTGCGGCGGCGCGCTCCTTGTCCTGCATCATCGCCGTCTCGGTGACCTCGAGCTCGAGCCGCCTGGGATCGAGGCCGGTCTCGTCGAGCACGGACCTTACGAAGCTGACGAAGTCCTTCGTCATGAACTGCACCGGCGAGATGTTGACGGCGACGAAGCAATCGTCGGGTAGGCAATGCGCATCGGCGCAGGCCTTGCGCAGGACCCATTCGCCGATCGGGCCGATCATGCCCGTCTCCTCGGCGATCTGGATGAACTCCATCGGCGGGATGGAGCCGCGCTCCGGATGGTTCCAGCGCAGGAGCGCCTCGTAGCCGACGACGCGGCCCTTCATCAGGTCCATCTGCGGCTGGTAGTGCAGGTCGAAGTCGCCGCGCTGGAAGGCGATGTGGAGCTCCGACTCGAGCCACTGGCGGTAGTCGGCGACCTGCCCCATCGTGTCCTGGAAGACCGCCCAGTTCCCAGCGCCGGTGGCGCGGGCGTTCTGCAGCGCGAGGTTGGAGCGGCGCAGCAGGATGATCGGGTCGCCACCGTCCTTGGGCATGGCCACGAGGCCGGCCGACAGGTTGACGGTCTGCTGGTGAGTCGGGAGACTGTAGGGCTTGGCCAGCTCCTCGAGCAGCCGTTCCACCATGCGATCGATCCGGTCGACGACCTTGCGCTCGGGCACCAGCACCGCGAACTCGCCGGCGCCGATGCGGCCGAGTTCCAGTCCGTCCGGCAGGTTCTGCTTCAGCCGCCGGGCGAAGGCGCGGATCAGCTGGTCGCCCTGGCTGTAGCCGATCGCGTCGTTGATCTGCTTGAACCGGTCGATGTCGAGGTCGAGCATGTAGACGGGCTCGCCGGTGCGGGCCGTGCTGGCGACCGCCTCGGCGATCTTGCCGATCATGGCGTTGCGCGAGTGAAATCCCGAAAGCTTGTCGACCTGGGTTTCCTGGAAGACGTAGTTGGCCGATTCGTCGACCCCGGCGAAGAAGGACAGCGCCGTTCCGGCCGCCGCCAGCGCGCATAGCGCGGCGATGACGCCGCCGATCAACGTCGGATCCAGTCGTGTCACGTTCGCGAGCAGGCCGAACTTCAGCGCCCAGATGCCGAGCAGCAGGCTTCCGAGGCCCGCCGCCGCGATCGTGATCAGCCTGAAGACAGGTGACCTGTTCGGATTGCTTGCCGCCGTCATTCCCGAATTCCCCAAATTCCGACCGGACCTTAGGCCGGTGTCACTGAAGTTTCGGTGCAGCGCACGTCTAAACTTTTAGCAATGGCGCGAATTGTCGGACAGTCGGGCCCTCAATCCGCCTTCTTGAGCTCGTCGAGCGCCGGCATCGACACGATATGATAGCCGCTGTCGACGTAGTGGATTTCTCCCGTCACGCCGGAGGCGAGGTCGGAGAGGAGATAGAGCGCGGAGCCGCCGATTTCGTCGATGTCCACCGTCCGCCGCAGCGGCGCATTGCGGGCCTGGTAGGAGAACATGTGCCGGGCGTCGGCGATGCCGGCTCCCGCGAGCGTCCGCACCGGACCGGCCGACAGCGCGTTGACGCGGATGCCCGAGGGGCCGAAGTCGTTGGCGAGGTAGCGAACGCTCGCTTCCAGCCCCGCCTTGGCGACGCCCATGACGTTGTAGTTGGGCATCACGCGCACGGAACCGGCATAGGTCAGGGTCAAGAGCGAGCCGCCGTCGGTCATCAACTCGGCGGCGCGGCGCGCCACTTCCGTGAAGGAGAAGCACGAGATCACCATCGTGCGCACGAAATTGTCGCGCGTGGTGTCCGCATACCGGCCCTTCAGCTCGTTCTTGTCGGAGAAGCCGATCGCATGGACCAGGAAATCCATGCCGCCCCAGGTTTCCTTCAGCGTTCCGAAGACCGCGTCCATGGACGCGGTGTCCTCGACGTCGCAAGGCAGGACGAGGCTGGCGCCGAGCGATTCCGCCAGCGGCTTGACGCGGCGGCCGAAGGCTTCGCCCTGGTAGGTGAAGGCCAGTTCCGCGCCCTGCGCGGCCAGCCGCCTGGCGATGCCCCAGGCGATCGAATGGTCGTTCGCGACGCCCATCACGAGGCCGCGCTTGCCCTTCATCAGATCCTGCATGATCGGAATGCCTTATGCGTGACGCTGGAAGACGAGGGTGGCGTTGGTGCCGCCGAAGCCGAACGAATTGGAGAGCACGGTGTCGATCTTCGCGTCGTCGATCCGCTCGCGCACGATCGGCACGCCCTCGAACTCGGGGTCGAGCGTGTCGATGTGGGCGCTCTTGCCGATGAAGCCCGCCTGCATCATCAGGATCGAATAGATCGATTCCTGCACGCCGGCCGCGCCGAGCGAGTGGCCCGTGAGCGACTTGGTCGAGGAGATGTGCGGGATGCGGTCGCCGAACACCTCGCGGATCGCGCCGATCTCGCGCTGGTCGCCGACCGGCGTCGAGGTGCCGTGCGTGTTGATGTAGTCGATCGGGCCGTCGACGGTCGCGGTCGCCTGCCTCATGCAGCGCACCGCGCCCTCGCCCGACGGCGCGACCATGTCGTAGCCGTCGGAGGTGGCGCCATAGCCGACGATCTCGGCATAGATCTTCGCGCCGCGCGCCTTCGCGTGCTCGAGTTCCTCGAGGACGAGGACACCCGCGCCGCCGGCGATGACGAAGCCGTCGCGGTCGACGTCATAGGCCCGGCTGGCGACCGAGGCGCGGTCGTTGAACTTCGACGACATCGCGCCCATCGCGTCGAACAGGTTCGACATCGACCATTCGAGATCCTCGTGGCCGCCGGCGAACATCACGTCCTGCTTGCCCCACTGGATCAGCTCATAGGCGTTGCCGATGCAGTGCGCCGAGGTCGAGCAGGCCGACGAGATCGAGTAATTGACGCCGTGGATCTTGAACCAGGTGGCGAGCGTCGCCGAGGCCGTCGACGACATCGCCTTCGGCACGGCGAAGGGGCCGATCCGCTTCGGGCTGTTGTTCTTGTTGGTGATTTCGGCGGCTTCGACGATGGTGCGGGTCGACGGACCGCCCGAGCCCATCACGATGCCGGTGCGCTCGTTGGTGATGTCGACCTGCTCCAGGCCGGAATCCCGGATCGCCTGGTCCATGGCGACGTGGTTCCACGCGCCGCCCTTGGACAGGAAGCGCATCGCGCGGCGATCCACCAGGTCCGTCGGGTCGAGCGTCGGCCGGCCCCAGACCTGGCAGCGAAAGCCGTGCTCCGCGAAGGAGTCCGAAAAGCTGATGCCGGAACGGGCCTCGCGCAGCGATGCCTCGACCTCCGCCGCGTCATTGCCGATCGAGGATACGATCCCCAGCCCGGTCACGACCACTCGTCTCATGATGGCTTCCTTTCCGCTGTGCCGTCCCGGGAGCCGCGGCAGCGGCTCGACCGCGATCCTGTCAGGCCGCGCCCTGCTTGGACAGTCCGACCTTCAGGTCGGATGCATGATAGATGGTCTCTCCGTCGGCCTTCAGCCAGCCGTCGGCGATGCCGAGCACAAGGCGACCGCGCATGACACGCTTGAAGTCGATGCCGTATTCGACGAGCTTCACCGACGGCGTCACCATGCCCTTGAACTTGACCTCGCCGGTCGACAGCGCCATGCCCTTGCCCGGCTCGCCCAGCCAGCCGAGGAAGAAGCCCGTCAGCTGCCACATCGCGTCGAGACCCAGGCAGCCCGGCATGATCGGATTGCCGATGAAGTGGCAGGGGAAGAACCAGAGGTCGGGACGGATGTCGAATTCGGCGCGGATATAGCCCTTGCCGTGCTCGCCGCCGGTCTCGCTGATGTCGGTGATGCGGTCGAACATCAGCATGGGGGGCGCGGGCAGCTGCGCATTGCCGGGGCCGAACAGTTCTCCCCGGGCGCAAGCCAGCAGGTCCTCGTAGCCGTAGCTGGATTTCTGCTCCGCCATGTGGTCCTTCCCTCCGTCGCCGGCTTCCTGCCGATCAGGT
This sequence comes from Mesorhizobium sp., assembly GCA_046292285.1. Classification (GTDB taxonomy): domain Bacteria; phylum Pseudomonadota; class Alphaproteobacteria; order Rhizobiales; family Rhizobiaceae; genus Aquibium. The sequence continues at coordinate 10,300 of JBKBRJ010000054.1, forward strand.
CGCGACTTGCCCGTGTCGCCGCAATTGTCGCCTGCGCTTATCGCGATGCCGACCGGGGGTCAATGCGCGAGCCGGTTTCGCCGGCGCGAGCCCGGCCCGGACGGGCGGCTTTTCGCGGATCCGTCGCCGTCGGGCGATGCTTGACAGTGCGCCCGGCGTGGCGTTCGCTGGCGCGACGGGGTGGGAGCTGGTGATGGACGGAACGAATGCGAGGCCCACCGGGCCTACCGGAGGCACGGTCGAGGGAGGCTGGGGCTGGACGCCGCCGCTCGCCTGGGTTGGGCTGACGATGCTCCTGGCGGTGCGCGGTCTCTATTCCATGCTGACGTTCAGCTGGGATGCCGAGCTGCCGGCGTCGGTGACGGCGTATCTCCAGACCAGCGTCGCGATCGCGATCGTCAACCTCCTGTGGGGCGGCTGGATCCTCTTCGCAGCGCGGACCGGGTCGCGGGCGCTGCGGCGCGGCTTCCTCACCTGGCAGTCGTTCAATCTCGTCGCGATCGCCGCCTCCGTCGGCTACACCGCCTTCGTCGCCGAATTCGTCGTCACCGCCTACGGCCTCCTCATCCCGGTGGTGGAGTTCGCGGTCGGGATCGCGCTGATCGTCTATGCGCTGAAGCTGCCCGATGCTGCGGCGTCGGCCGTCGGCGCTACGCTCTCCGGGGCCGCGGGCCAGCCGCCGTCGACGGGGCGGTACCTGTTCAACGCCGTCATCGGCGCGATCGCCGGCGCCGTCATCGGCGGGGTTGCGGGATTTCCGTTGGGCGCCCTGCTGGCGGACGTTCTCGACATCTCGTGCTTCGAGGGCGGCTGCGGCTACTTCGCCGCGGCGATCGGTCTTCTCGGCATCCTGGTGGGCTTCATCGTCGGCATCGTCGTCGCCGTGCTGCGGACGGGCAGCAAAGCGCGCCGTCCGGCCGCGTGAACCGGGGACCGTCACATTCGCGTGTGGCGATTGAAGCCGGCCGGCCATGGCCATACATCCGCGGGGAAGCTAGACTTGGCCGCGGCAACGATCCGGGGCGACAGGCGTGATACGGTTCTTCTTTCGATTCCTCGCGGTGGTTTCGCTGGCGGTGGCCGTCATCCTCGCCGTCGTCGACGCCACGCGGTCGATCGCGGCATCGGACCTGGTCCTGACGCCGCTCGGCACAAGCTGGTTCGCCGTCTCGCCCGAGACGCTGAACCTCGCCCAGGCCATGGTCCAGCGCTATGTCTTTCCGGCCTTGTGGGATCCGGTGATCGTGACGATCCTCACCCTGCCGGGCTTCGTCGTCTTTCTCGTGCTGGCGCTGCTGTTTGCCATGATCGGCCGCCGGCCGTCGCGCCGCCTCGGGCGCCCTGGCCGCATCGGCGCCTGAAACAGCCCGGCCGTCATTCAAAGGAGCTGAATCAACATGTTCTTCCTCGGCGATCTCCTCAACAAGAAGCAGACCATGCCGACCCCCGAGAACGCGCTGCGCGGACGCGATGCGCCGCTGCCCACGGCGACGGTGCACGACGTCAGCGGACGGCCGCTCAAGGGTCCCTATCCGGAGGGCCTCGAAATCGCCTATTTCGGCATGGGCTGCTTCTGGGGCGCCGAGCGCCTGTTCTGGCAGACGCCGGGCGTCTGGGTGACGGCGGTCGGCTACCAGGGCGGCTACACGCCCAACCCGACCTATCCCGAGACCTGCACCGGGATGACCGGCCACGCCGAGGTGGTGAAGGTGGTCTACGACCCCACCCAGGTCTCCTTCGCCGACCTTTTGAAGATCTTCTGGGAAAGCCACGACCCGACGCAGGGGATGCGCCAGGGCAACGACGTCGGCACGACCTACCGCTCGACGATCTACACGACCACGCCGGACCAGCTCGAGCAGGCGCTCGCCTCGCGCGACGCCTACGAACGGGAGCTTCGCGCGGCGGGCCGCGGCAGGATCACGACCGAGATCGCCGAGGCGCCGGAGTTCTACCATGCCGAGACCGAGCACCAGCAATACCTCAGCAAGAACCCCGGCGGCTATTGCGGCCTGCGCGGCACCGGGGTCTCCTGTCCGATGCCGGGTCTCGCCGCCGAATAGTCTAGCCCCGCGTCGATCGGCGTCTTTTCCGAAAGGTCAAAAAATCCGCGTGAAATTTGCCATAGGCCGTGCAAGAGTGACGTCGAGCGGGGGCTCCAACCCCTGCCTGGGTCCTTGCGCGGGCAAAGCCGGCGCGGTCGGACCTGCCAAGAAACCGTTTGGAAAAACCAACAGGGTGTGGATCACATGAAGCGTCTCGTCCTTGGCCTGATGGCCGCAACAGTTCTGTCCGTGCCGGCCTTCGCGGCCGACATCGCACCCGCGATCATCTATGATCTGGGCGGCAAGTTCGACAAGTCGTTCAACGAAGCGGCCTACAACGGCGCCGAGAAGTTCAAGGCCGAAACCGGCATCGAATATGTCGAGTTCGAGATTTCGAACGACGCCCAGCGCGAGCAGGCGCTGCAGCGCTTCGCCGGCGACGGCCGCAATCCGATCGTGATGGCGGGCTTCTCCTGGGCGGCCGCGCTGGAGAAGGTCGCGGCCGAGTATCCGGACACCAATTTCGCCATTATCGACATGGTGGTCGACGCGCCGAACGTCCGTTCGGTCGTCTACAAGGAGCATGAGGGCTCCTACCTCGTCGGCGTGATGGCCGCGATGGCCTCCGAGAGCAAGAAGGTCGGCTTCATCGGCGGCATGGACATCCCGCTGATCCGCAAGTTCGGCTGCGGCTATGTCGGCGGCGCCAAGGCGGCCGGCGCGACCGACGTCATCCAGAACATGACCGGCGACACGCCGGCGGCCTGGAACGACCCGACCAAGGGCGGCGAGATCGCCAAGTCGCAGATCAGCCAGGGCGCGGACGTGATCTACGCCGCGGCCGGCGGCACCGGCGTGGGCGTGCTGCAGGCGGCCGCCGACGCGGGCAAGCTCGGCATCGGCGTCGATTCCAACCAGAACGGCCTGCAGCCGGGCAAGGTGCTCACCTCGATGCTGAAGCGCGTCGACGTGGCCGTCTACAACGCCTTCAACGACGCCAAGGAAGGCCAGTTCTCCTACGGCTTCAACGTGCTTGGCCTGGCCGAGGACGGCGTCGGCTACGCCATGGACGACAACAACAAGGACCTGGTCAGCCAGGAAATGATCGACGCGGTGGAGAAGGCCAAGGCCGACATCATCGCCGGCACCATCCAGGTGCACGACTACATGTCGGACAATTCCTGCCCGTACTGATCGACGGCGCACTGCATCGAAGCCGCCGGGCCCCGCGCCCGGCGGTTTTGTTTTTGGGCCACGAGCCCGGACCGGTTGTGTGCGCCGCCGCAGGCGCGCTACCCATGCGGGCTGCCCGATTCCGGCGGCCGAGGCAACCGGACCCGACCGTCCGACCGCCCCGACGACGGCAAGACTGGACCAGGGAATGAATGGAAATGCTCGCCGCATCGCGGCCCTCGTCATGCTCCTGCTGGCCGGCGTGCTGGCCGGCGCGCAGCTGGCCAAGATCGCGCCGCTGGTCGACTGGTACCAGCGCGAGGCCGGCTATTCGCTGGTCACGATCGGCTGGCTGACCTCCATCCTCGGCCTCTTCGTCGCCCTGGTGGCGCTGCCGGCGGCCTTCGCGATCGACCGCATCGGCATGTACGCCTCCTTCGTCGGCTCGTCGGCCGCGATGGCGGTGGGCGGCGTCGTCCTCGCCGCCTTCGAGGCGCCCGCGGCCGTCCTGGCGGGCCGTCTCGTCGAGGCGCTCGGCTACCTGGCCATCGTCATCGCCACGCCGGCCCTGGTGGCCGCGCTGGCGCCCGAGCGGCTCAAGGCGCCCGCGCTCGCGATCTGGGGCGGCTTCGTCCCGCTCGGCTATGCCTTCGCGGATTTCTCGGCCGCCGCCCTGCTGCCGGCGGTGCACCCGCAGGCCTACCTGATGGTCGTCGCCCTGTGCTTTGCCGCGTCCGCCGCCGCCGCCGCGATCCTGTCGCTCGGCCTGAAGCCGGTCGGCGAGGGCGCGCAGGACCGCGCCTCGGCGTCGCTCGGATCGACCTTCAACCTCCCGGTCGGTGCGGTGGCCGCTTCCTTCGGCGCCTATGTCGTCCTGTCGCTCGGCTTCTTCTCGTTCCTGCCGAGTTTCGCGGGCGACGGCACCGGGGCGATCCTGCTCTCGGCGGGGTTCGTCGCGCTGCTGGTGCCGTTCGGAAACGTGCTTGCCGGCATCCTCGTCGAGGGCCGTGGCCCGCGCTTCATCGCCTGGCTTACGGTGGCCGGCTTCCTGGCGAGCGCGGCCTCGGCGGTACCGTTCTTCTCCTCGCCCGATCCGATGGTCGCGACGGCCGCCGCCGTCGTCTTCGCCATTGCCGGCGGGGTGGTGGCGTCGGCGCTCTTCGCCAGCATCCCCTCGGTGGTGCCCGCCGGCGGCTCCGTCGCCGTCGGCATCGGCCTCGTCGCCCAGTCGGGCGGCGTCGGCACGCTGGTCGGCCCGCCGCTCGCCGGCTACGTGATCTCCGAATTCGCCTGGCCGGGCTTCGGCTGGTTCCTGGCCGGCGTCTCGGTCCTCGGCGTCGTCTGCCTGACGCCGATGCTGCGGACTCGGCCGGCCTCGGCGTGACGCCGGGCCGGCTGGCCGCGGATCACAGCTCGCCGACGGGCAGGGCCGCGCCTTCGAACAGGGCCGGCTCCATTGGCGCCGACGACCCGTCGTCTCCCGCCGTGACGCGGTAGCGCTGGCCGGCCCGCGGCGGCGGCAGGTCGGGACCGCTCCAGCGGGCCGCTCCGGAGACCGGGAGCGTTCCCAGCGGCACGAAGCCGATCGTCTCGTCGTAGATCGTCCACAGCCGCAAGGAACTGCCGGCGGCCGCGCCGCCGAGCGCCAGCGGCACGAAACGGAGCATGTCGTCGCCGGCGATCTCGAGGATGCCGCCGATGGCGCCGCCCGGATCGGTCAGGGTCACGACCATCTCGGGCGTCTCGGCGCGCGCCCTCGCCTTGCCGGCGACGTAGCTCGCGCCGCAGGCGGCGGCGACGCCGGCCACCAGAAGCGCTCCCTTCCAGCCAGCCAGCGGATGCGGCCGCGCGGTTTCGCGGCGTTTCGTCGGGCCGGCGCGGGACGATGGCGGGGAGGCCGCCGCGCGCATTTGGGGAAGGCTGTTCAGTCCCGCTTCGACGGAGCGCCACAATTCCAGGTTCGCGGTGCCGTCGTGGCGACGGATCCGCTCCGAAAGGCGCAGCACGGCCTCCCGGAACTTGGGATCGCGCTCGAGGTCGCGTTCCGCGCGCTCGCGCTCGGCCGGTTCCATCCGGCCCATGACATAGTCCCCCGCGCGTCCGTAACGTTCGCCGTCGCTGCTCATGCCGTCCGATCCGAAGCCGGTCCTCCCGGGACGGGGCCATGATAGATCATCGCGGGTCGGCGAGAAACAGTGGAATGGCCGGGCAGACGGGGCAATCGCCCGTGAATTCGCCCCCGCTCTTGCTTCGCAGGCTGCCGCTTTCAGACACCTTTGCCTTGGACATAGAGGTCAAGGCCAAGCACCCCCTCACCGTCTCGCTTCGCGAGCCACCGTTCCGGGGCGAGCCGCTTGTCTCGCCCGTCCTACGGACCCCCCTGCCGGGGGAGAGGAAAGGCGCGCGGTCGAGATCGCTCGTCGTCGATGGTCTTGGCGGGAAGCCGAAGCTGCGATTCCTATCCCCCGGGCAGGGGGAGAGGTGGCCCGAAGGGTCAGTGAGGGGGTGCTTCGACGGGCGAGACAAGCGGCCCGCCCTGACAGTGGCTCGCGAAGCGAGACGGTGACCTCGATGTCCAGTCCGCCGGCATGCGGGAAATGCGGAAAGCTGATCGCCTCGCAGGGCAGGAACCCCGCGCCGCCTACCAGTGCGGCGGCTTCGTGACCGGGACGTCCGGACCCGCCTGCTCCTCGACGGCGAGGAACCGCTCCGTCAGCAGGTCCAGTTTCTTGCGCAGCTTCTCCACGACGGTCCACTGTTCCGCGATCTGTCCGGACAGGTCCTCGATCGTGCGTTCCTGCTCCGCGACGATCATTTCCAGCCTGGCAATGCGGTCTTCGTCGCTCATGCGGCGATGCCTTCCAGCGCGGCGCGCAACGCCGCGTTCAGAGCTTTCGGCCGGCGGTCCTGCCGGTCGACATAGACGTGGATGAAAAAGCCTTCCGCCGCCGCGGTCTCCTCCGCGTTCTTGAACAGCCCGACCTCGTAGCGCACCGAACTCGACCCGAGCCGGGCGACCCGGATGCCGGCCGTCACGATGTCGGGAAAGGCCATTTCGGAAAAATAGCGGCAGCCGGTCTCGACGACGAGGCCGATCTGGTCGCCGCCGTGGAAGTCGAGAACGCCCTGGTCGACGAGCCAGCCGTTCACCGCCGTGTCGAACAGCGAATAATGCACCACGTTGTTCATGTGGCCGTAGACGTCGTTGTCCATCCACCGCGTCGGGATGGCGCGGAAGGCGCGGTAGTCGGCGCGCGTGCCGGCGGCGGGGCGCGTCGTCACCACGCCGCCCGGTAGATCGACAGCGCGTCGGCTTCCGATACCGGGCGCGGGTTGTTCACCAGCAGCCGCTGCTGCTTCATGGCGTCCGACGCCATCCTGGCCAGATGGTCCTCGCCGATGCCGACGTCGCGCAGGCGCTGCTGCAGCCCGACCCTCGCCGAAAGAGCCGCCAGCGCCTCGATGAAGGCCGCGCAGCGGCCCTGCACGCCTTCCTCGCGCGACAGGTCGGGGAAGGCGTCGGCCGCGATCTCGGCGTAGAGGTGGGCTGCGTAGGGCGCGTTGAAGCGCAGCACGTGCGGCAGGACGAGCGCGTTCGACAGCCCGTGCGGGACGTGGAAGGTTCCGCCGATCGGATAGGCCAGCGCATGGACCGCCGCCACGGGCGAATTGGCGAAGGCCTGGCCCGCCAGCATCGAGCCGAGCAGCATGGCGCCGCGCGCCGCGATGTCCTTTCCGTTGGACACCGCCGTCTCGATGTTGGCGCCGAGGAGTTGCAGCGCCTGCCTGGCCAGGCTGCGCGACAGCGGGTTGTTGTTGGCGTTCTTCGAGGCATAGGCCTCGATGGCGTGCACCATCGCGTCGATGCCGGTCGCGGCGGTGATCGCGGGGGGCAGGCCGAGCGTCAGTTCCGCGTCGAGCACGGCGACGTCGGGAAGGATCACCGGCGAGGACACGCCGCGCTTTTCCTCCTCGCCGACGGTGATGATGGAGACCGGCGTGACCTCCGATCCCGTGCCCGCCGTCGTCGGCACCAGCACAAGCGGCAGCCGCGGCCCCTGCGCGTTGCCCACGCCCCAGGCCCCGTCGAGATCCTCGCCCGAGCCGATCAGCAGCGCGGCGAGCTTGGCGACGTCGAGCGACGAGCCGCCGCCGAAGCCGACGATGCCGGTCGCGCCCGCCGACAGCCCGGCGTCCCTCGCCTTCATCAGGGTCGCCAGCGAAGGGTCGGCCTCCACCTGGTCGAAGATCGTCACCGAAATGCCGGCATCGGAAAGCGAGGCCAGCGCCGGGTCGCAGAGCCCCAACCGTCGCAGGCCGGGATCGGTGACGAACAGGACCGTCCGGCCGAGCCTCCGGCCGGCGATCTGGCCGAGGCGCCGGGCGGCGCCGTTGTCGAAGACGATGGAGGGAGTGGTGTTGAAGGTGAAGGGGGAGAATGCCGGATTTGTCATGGCGCGGAAATTGACAAGCCGCGAGCCTTTTGTCGAGAGTGGCGAACGGGCGATTGGCAACCGCGGTTCCGCGTGATAGCAACTTTGATCAAACGATAAAAAATGAGGGGACCCGGTTGCATGGCGCAAGCTGCAATCGAACTCAAAGGCATCAACAAGAGTTTCGGCGCGGTTCACGCCAACCGCGACATCCACATCGAGATTCCGAAGGGCACGATCCACGGCATTATCGGTGAGAACGGCGCCGGAAAGTCGACGCTGATGTCGATCCTCTATGGCTTCTACCAGGCCGACAGCGGCGAGATCTTCGTCGACGGCAGAAAGACCGATATCAGGACGCCAAACGACGCCATCGCGGCGGGAATCGGCATGGTGCACCAGCATTTCATGCTCGTCGAGAACTTCACGGTCCTGGAGAACATCATCCTCGGCGCGGAGGGCTCGCAGCTTCTCGGGGCCGGCATTTCGCGCGCGCGGTCCGAACTGCACCGGCTGGAGCAGGATTATGGCCTCGAGGTCGACCCGGATGCCGTGATCGAGGAACTGGCCGTCGGCCTGCAGCAGCGCGTCGAAATCCTGAAGGCGCTGTATCGCGGCGCCGAGATCCTGATCCTCGACGAACCGACCGGCGTCCTGACGCCCGCCGAGGCCGACCACCTGTTCCGCATCCTGCGCATGCTCAAGGACGAGGGCAAGACCGTCGTCCTGATCACCCACAAGCTGCGCGAGATCATGGCGGTGACCGACAACGTCTCGGTCATGCGGCAGGGCACGATGGTGGCCACCCGCAAGACCGCCGAGACCACGGTCGAGGAACTGGCGGAGCTGATGGTGGGCCGCCGCGTGCTCCTGCGCGTCGACAAGGGCGAGCCGAGGCCGGCCGAGGTCAAGCTGTCGGTCAAGAACCTGACGGTGAAGGATTCCCGCGGCGTCACGATGGTCCAGAACGTCTCGTTCGATGTGCGCGCGGGCGAGATCGTCGGCATCGCCGGGGTCGCCGGCAACGGCCAGTCCGAACTGATCGAGACCATCGCCGGCATCCGCAAGGCCGTGTCCGGGAGCGTGACGCTCGACGGCAAGCCGATCGACGTGACCGGCGCGGCCGATCCGGCCGACCTTCGCGACCGCGGCCTCGCCCACGTGCCGGAGGACCGCCACCATGTCGGCCTCGTCCTGCCCTTCGAGCAGAACGAGAACTCGATGCTCGGCTACCACGACGACCCGAAGTTCCTGAACGGGCCGTTCCTGAACATCGACGCCATCCGCGCCGATGCACGCGAGAAGATCCAGAAATTCGACATCCGTCCTGCCGACTGCCGCCTGAAGACGGCGAATTTTTCCGGCGGCAACCAGCAGAAGATCGTGCTGGCGCGCGAGATGGAGCATGATCCGGGCGTGCTGATCGTCGGCCAGCCGACGCGCGGCGTCGACGTCGGCGCCATCGAATTCATCCACAAGCAATTGATCGCCATGCGCGACCGCGGCAAGGCCGTGCTGCTGGTCTCGGTCGAACTCGACGAGATCCGCTCGCTGTCCGACCGCATCCTGGTGATGTTCGACGGCCGCGTGGTGGGCGAACGCGGTCCCGACGCGACCGAAGGCGAACTCGGCCTGCTGATGGCCGGCGTCGAAGCCCGGGAGGCGGCGGAGTAATGAGCACCCCATACGCCAAGCTGCCCGCCTGGGCCGACTACGGCCTGATCCCGCTGATCAACCTCGCGGTCGCCTTCCTTGTCGCCGGCCTCGTCGTGCTCCTGGTGGGCGAGAGCCCGATCCAGGCCGCGACGCTGCTGATCAAGGGCGCGTTCGGGTCGGGCGCCGGCATCGGATACACGCTCTACTACGCGACCAGCTTCATCTTCACCGGGCTCGCGGTGGCGGTCGCGTTCCATTGCGGGCTGTTCAACATCGGCGGCGAGGGCCAGGCCTATGTCGGCGGGCTGGGCGTGGCCATCGTCTGCCTGTCCTTCGACAGCGTCTTTCCCTGGTGGGTGAACTTCCCGCTCGCCATCCTCGGCAGCGCGGCGATCGGCGCCTTCTGGGCGATGATCCCGGCCATCCTGCAGGCCAAGCGCGGCAGCCACATCGTCATCACGACGATCATGTTCAACTTCATCGCCGCCAGCCTCATGGTCTACCTGCTGGTCGGGCCGCTGAAGCCGGCGAACTCGATGGCGCCGCAGACCCGCACCTTCGCGCAGGACGCCTGGCTGCCCAAGCTCGGCTGGGTGCTGGAACTGTTCGGGGCTTCGATCCGCTCGACGCCGCTGAACCTGTCCTTCGTGCTGGCGCTCGTGATGGCCGTCGTCGTGTGGGTGCTGATCTGGCGCACGAAGCTCGGCTACGAGATCCGCACCTACGGGTTCAGCCCCAAGGCGGCGAAATATGCCGGCATCGGCGAGGCGCGCATCATCATCATCACCATGATGATCTCGGGCGCGCTCGCCGGCATGATGGCGCTCAATCCGGTGATGGGCGACCAGCACCGGCTGCAGCTCGACTTCGTCACCGGCGCCGGCTTCGTGGGCATCGCGGTGGCGCTGATGGGCCGGTCGCACCCGGCCGGCATCGTGCCGGCGGCGATCCTGTTCGGCATGCTCTACCAGGGCGGCGCGGAGATCTCCTTCGTCATGCCCAACATCTCGCGCGACATGATCGTCATCATCCAGGGCCTGGTGATCCTGTTCGCGGGCGCGCTGGAGCACATGTTCAGGCCGAGCCTGCAGGCGGCGCTGGCGAGCCTTGCGCCGGGGTCGATGGGCATGAACGCGACCAAGCGGGAAGGAGCCTGACATGGATATGCTGGTCCAGCTCCTCGACGCGATGGTGCGGGTCTCCGTGCCGCTGCTGCTCGCCTGCCTCGCCGGGCTCTATTCGGAGCGCTCGGGCGTGTTCGACATCGGGCTCGAGGGCAAGATGCTGGCCGGCGCCTTCGCCGGCGCGGCGGCGGCGGCCGCCTCCGGCTCGGCCTGGATCGGGCTTGCGGCGGCGATCCTGGTGGCGGTGTTCCTGGCGCTCGTGCACGGCTTCGCCTCGATCACCCATCGCGGCAACCAGATCGTCTCCGGCGTCGCGATCAACTTCATCGCCGCGGGCTCGACCATCATCCTCGGACAGGCCTGGTTCCGGCAGGGCGGGCGCACGCCGTCGCTGGCGGGCGACGCGCGCTTCTCGCCGATCGAGCTTCCGGGCGCGGCGGCCGTGCGCGACGTGCCGGTGATCGGGCCGATCTATTCGGAGATCATCTCGGGGCACTCGATCCTGGTCTACTTCGCCTTCCTGATGGTGCCCTTCACCTGGTGGGTGCTGTTCCGCACCCGCTTCGGCCTGCGCCTGCGCGCCGTCGGCGAGAACCCGGCGGCGGTCGACACGGCCGGCATTTCGGTCACCTGGCTGCGCTACCGCGCGGTGATCATCACCGGCGTCCTGACGGGGATCGCCGGCGCCTACCTGTCGGTGGCGCAGAACGCCGGCTTCGTGAAGGACATGACGGCGGGCAAGGGCTTCATCGCGCTGGCGGCGCTGATCTTCGCCAAGTGGAAGCCGGTTCCGGCCATGTTCGCCTGCCTGCTGTTCGGCTTCCTCGAGGCCTCGTCGATCCGCTTCCAGGGCATGGACTGGCCGCTGGTGGGCCGCGTGCCGGTGCAGCTGATCAACGCGCTGCCCTTCGTCTTGACCGTGATCCTGCTTGCCGGCTTCATCGGCCGCGCCATTCCGCCGAAGGCGGGCGGTGTGGCCTATGTGAAGGAGAGGTGAGGCGGTCGGGGGCAGTCAGGGGCAAGTGGACGCCCAAGCCTGAACCTGTCGTCATCCGACCGCCACCCACCAAGGATCCGCTGCCTTCGCAGGCGAAAGAAACAATATCGGTCGCCGACAGCTGAATCGAACCGACCCGGAGCCCCCATGTCCCACGATCTCTTCCTCGCCGCCCGGCAAGCCATGGCGAAAGCGCATGCGCCGTACTCGAAGTTCCCGGTCGGGGCGGCGCGGCGCACCGCCGACGGGCGCATCCATGCCGGCGCCAACATCGAGGTCGCGTCCTATCCGGAGGGCTGGTGCGCCGAGACCACCATGCTCGGCCACTACGTCATGGCCGGCGGCGGCGAGATCGCGGAAGTGGCGGTCGTGGCCGAGCGGATGGCGCGGATCACGCCCTGCGGCGGCTGCCGGCAGCGGCTCGCCGAGTTCGGCCGGCCCGACACCAAGCTGCATTTGTGCGACGAAACCGGTATAGTCGAGACGACGACGCTGGGGGCCATGCTGCCCCTCGGCTTCCAGGGAGACATTCTGAAATGAGGACCGCGGTCGATCATCTCGTCGAAAGGCTGGGCGGGCGGACGGCCGATACGGCGCTCGTGCTCGGCTCCGGCCTCGGCGGCCTCGTCGACGAGCTCGATGACGCCGTGCGCATCCCCTATGGCGACCTGCCGGGCTTTCCTCTCAGCGGCGTGTCGGGCCATGCCGGCCAGGTCGTCGCCGGCCGCTTCGGCGGCGTGCCGGTGCTGATGCTCGCCGGCCGAGCGCACTACTACGAGCACGGCAACGCCGCCGCCATGCGCCCGGTGCTGGAGACGCTGGCCGGGATCGGCGTGACCAAGCTTCTGCTCACCAACGCCGCCGGCTCGCTGCGCCCGGAGATGGGTCCGGGCTCGGTGATGCTGATCACCGACCACATCAATTTCTCCGGCTCCAACCCGCTGTTCGGCGAGCAGACCGACCGCCGCTTCGTCGGCCTGACCGAGGCCTACGATGCCGGCTTCCGCGCCGCGCTGAAAGCGGCCGCGGAAGCCACCGGCACGCCGCTGCACGAGGGCGTCTACATGTGGTTTTCCGGCCCGTCCTTCGAGACCCCGGCCGAAATCCGCATGGCGCGCATCGTCGGCGCCGACGCCGTCGGCATGTCGACCGTGCCGGAGGTCATCCTCGCCCGCTTCCTCGGCCTGCGTGTCGCGGCCTGCTCGGTGATCACCAACCTCGCGGCCGGCATGACCGGCCAGGAACTGTCGCACCAGGAGACCAAGGACATGGCCCCGCTCGGCGGCGCGCGCCTGGCCGCCATCCTGCGCAAGGCGATCGGAGAACTGTGATGAACGCGAGAACGGCCGAGCCGACGCCCGGCATGGCGACCGGGCTCGTCAGGATCGATCAGCCGCATGCCCGCGTCGAGGGCGTGCCCTTCCAGGCCGACTGGTTCGACGCCGTCGAGGTCAACCTGTCGGCCGTCGAGCGAAGGACCGCGACGCTCGGCGCCCGCCGCTCGGTGAAGAAGGAATGGCAGGCGGCCTGGCTGGTCAAGGCCATCCAGTGCATCGACCTGACGACGCTGGCCGGCGACGACACGCCGGGCCGTGTCCAGCGGCTCTGCGCCAAGGCCAGGCACCCGCTGCGCGACGATCTCGTCGAGGCGCTCGGCCTTTCCGGCCGCCGGCTGGCAACGGGCGCGGTCTGCGTCTACCCGACCATGGTGAGGACGGCGGTGAAGGCGCTCGAAGGCTCCGGCATTCCTGTCGCCTCGGTGGCGACGGGCTTCCCCGCCGGCCTGACGCCGCTCGAACAGCGGCTGGCCGAAATCCGCTATGCGGTGGGCGAGGGCGCGCGCGAGATCGACATCGTGATCACCCGCGCGCATGTGCTGACCGGCAACTGGCAGGCGCTCTACGACGAGATCGCCGTGATGCGCGAGGCCTGCGGCGAGGCGCACATGAAGGCGATCCTCGCCACGGGCGAACTGAAGACGCTGACCAACGTCTACCGCGCCTCGATGGTGGCGATGATGGCCGGCTCCGACTTCATCAAGACCTCCACCGGCATGGAGGGCGTCAACGCCACGCTGCCGGTGAGCCTGGTCATGGTGCGCGCCATCCGCGACTTCCTGGAGCGGACCGGCCAGCGCGTCGGCTTCAAGCCGGCCGGCGGCATCCGCGCCGCCAAGGACGCGCTTTCCTGGCTGATCCTGATGAAGGAGGAGCTCGGCCGCGACTGGCTGGAGCCCGACATGTTCCGCTTCGGCGCCAGCGCGCTTCTGTCCGACATCGAGCGGCAGCTCGAGCATTTCGTGACGGGGCGCTATTCGGCGACGGATCGGCACGGGATGGCGTGAGGCCTGACGGATGAACAAGATCGTGACCATTCTCGACAGCATGGACTACGGCCCCTCTCCCGAGGAGGACGGCCATGTGCGCGCCTGGCTGAAGCGGCATGGCGGGCGGTTCGGCCAGTTCGTCGGCGGGCGATTCACGAAGGTCGGCGAGGCGACGTTCGAGGTGCGCAACCCGGCCGACGGCGAGCTGCTGGCCGAGGTCGCCGAAGCCGGCGAGGCGGACGTCGAGGCGGCGGTGAAGGCGGCGACATCGGCCTTCAAGTCGTGGTCGGCGCTTTCGGGCGGCGAGCGGGCGCGCCATCTCTACGCCATCGCCCGCCAGGTGCAGAAGCATGCCCGCTTCCTCGCGGTGCTGGAGACGCTCGACAACGGCAAGCCGATCCGCGAGACGCGCGACATCGACGTGCCGCTGGTCGCTCGGCATTTCTATCATCATGCCGGCTGGGCCGAACTGCGCGACGAGGAGTTTCCCGGCCATGTGCCGGCGGGCGTCTGCGGCCAGATCATTCCGTGGAACTTTCCGCTGCTGATGCTGGCCTGGAAGGTTGCGCCGGCGCTCGCGGCGGGCTGCACGGTGGTGCTGAAGTCGGCCGAGCACACGCCGCTGACGGCGCTCGCCTTCGCCGAACTCTGCGCCGAGGCCGGCCTGCCGGCGGGCGTGTTCAACCTCGTCAACGGCGGCGGCACGACCGGCGCGCTGGTGGCCGGGCATCCGGGGCTGGCCAAGCTCGCCTTCACCGGATCGACCGAGGTCGGCCGCCTGCTGCGCCGCCAGACGGCGGGCACGGCCAAGAAGCTGTCGCTCGAACTCGGCGGCAAGTCGCCCTTCATCGTCTTCGATACGGCCGACATCGACGCCGCCGTCGAGGGCGTGGTCGACGCGATCTGGTTCAACCAGGGCGAGGTCTGCTGCGCGGGTTCGCGCGCGCTGGTGCAGGAAGGCATCGCCGACCGGTTCCACGCCAGGCTGCGCGCCCGCATGGAGACGCTGCGGGTCGGATCGCCGCTCGACAAGTCGACCGACATCGGCGCCGTCGTCGCGCCGGTGCAGATCGCCTCGATCCGCGCCAAGGTGGACGCGGGCGTGAGGGAAGGCGCCACGCTGTGGCAGCCGTCCTGGGCCGACGAGGATTTTGCAAGGGCGACCGAGAAGGGCTGCTTCTTCCCGCCCTCCCTGTTCACCGGCGTCTCGCCGGCTTCCGCGCTGGCGCAGGAGGAGATCTTCGGCCCGGTGCTGGTGTCGATGACATTCCGCACGCCGGGCGAAGCGGTCACGCTCGCCAACAACAGCCGCTACGGCCTTGCCGCCTCGATCTGGTCGCAGAACCTCGACGTCGCCTTCGACGCGGCGCGCAAGGTGAAGGCGGGGGTGGTGTGGATCAACTCCACCAACCTGTTCGACGCCGCCGTCGGCTTCGGCGGCTACAAGGAAAGCGGCTTCGGCCGCGAGGGCGGCCGCGAAGGCATGCTCGAATATCTCGTGCCGGCCTGGGAGAAGAAGGCGCGTGCGCTGCCCGCGGCAAAGGCGCTGCCGGCGCCGGTGCCTGTGGACGGCGACGCCGGGCCGGGCTTGGGTGGCGGCACGCTCGACCGCACGGTGAAGCTCTACATCGGGGGCAGGCAGGTTCGGCCCGATTCGGGCTATTCCTATCCGGTGCTCGACGCGAAGGGCCGGTTGATCACCGAAGCCGGCCACGGCAACCGCAAGGACATCCGCAACGCGGTGGAAGCGGCGCGCAAGGCCGAGGCCTGGTCCGACATGACCGGCCATGCCCGCGCGCAGGTGCTGTGGTTCCTGGCCGAGAACCTCGAATTGCGGGCCGGAGAGTTCGCCGCCCGCATCGACCGGATGACGGGCGTCGGCTCCAAGCAGGCGGCGCGCGAGGTGGCCGCGTCGGTGGCGCGCATCGTCCATTACGCCGCCCGCGCCGACAAGCATGACGGCCGCGTGCGCGCGCCGCAGGGGCGCATGCTGGCGCTGGCGCTGCCGGAACCCTACGAGGTGATCGGCATCTCGTGCCCGGACGAGGCGCCGCTGCTCGGCTTCGTGTCCCTGGTCGCGCCGGCGATCGCCATGGGCAACCGCGTCGTGGTCACGCCCTCGCAGCACCATCCGCTCGCGGCCTGCGACCTCTACCAGGTGCTTGATACGTCCGACGTGCCGGACGGCGTGGTCAACATCGTCACCGGCGACCGCGACCAGCTGGCGAGCGTGATGGCGAAGCATGACGACATCGCCGCCTGCTGGTATGTCGGCTCGGCGGAAGGCAGCGCGGCGGTCGAGCGCGAGTCGGCCGGCAACCTCAAGGCCACCTGGGTCAACCACGGCAAGGCGCGCGACTGGCTCGATCCGGCGCAAGGGCAGGGCGAGGAATTCCTGTTCCGGGCGACGCGGATCAAGTCGATCTGGACGCCGTTCGGGGTGTGAGTTCGAGGGGTCTCATCGTGATGTTGTCGCCCGACGGCGCCCCCCTCTGTCCTGCCGGACATCTCCCCCTCAAGGGGGGAGATCGGCAGTTTCGGCCTTGGCGCCTGTCCTGTAGCGCTGGCGAATGGGTGAAGCGCCCGCGACAGCCAATCTCCCCCCATGAGGGGGAGATGCCCGGCAGGGCAGAGGGGGGTGTCGTCGAGCGCGGGATCGCGAGAACCCGGGAGCATGTAGCCTGATGCTCCCCCAGGAAATCATCCGCAGGAAGCGCGACGGCAGGGCGCTGTCGGCCGAGGAGATCGCGTTCTTCGTAACGGGTCTCGCGGACGAGAGCGTCACCGAGGGGCAGGTCGCCGCGCTGGCGATGGCGGTGTTCTTCAACGGCATGAGCCGCGACGAGGCGGTGGCGCTGACGCTCGCCATGCGCGATTCCGGCGATGTGCTCGCCTGGAAACTGCCCGGACCGGTGGTCGACAAGCATTCCACCGGCGGCGTCGGCGACAACGTCTCGCTGATGCTGGCGCCGATCGTGGCGGCCTGCGGCGCCTTCGTGCCGATGATCTCCGGGCGCGGCCTTGGCCATACCGGCGGCACCCTGGACAAGATGGATTCGATCCCGGGATATACAAGTCAGCCGGCTAACGACCTGTTCCGCGATGTCGTGAGGACCGTCGGCTGCGCCATCATCGGCCAGACCGGCAACCTCGCGCCGGCCGACAGGCGCTTCTATGCGATCCGCGACGTGACCGCGACGGTGGAGTCGATCCCGCTGATCACCGCCTCGATCCTGTCGAAGAAGCTGGCGGCGGGGCTGCAGGCGTTGGTGCTCGACGTC
Organism: Mesorhizobium sp.; assembly: GCA_046292285.1. GTDB lineage: Bacteria > Pseudomonadota > Alphaproteobacteria > Rhizobiales > Rhizobiaceae > Aquibium. Next base: position 27,335 of record JBKBRJ010000054.1, read on the forward strand.
AAGGCCGGCAACGGCGCCTTCATGGCGAAGAGCCGCGACGCCGCCCTGCTGGCGAGGAGCCTGGTGGAGGTGGCGAATGGCGCGGGCATGGCCACCACGGCGCTGATCACCGACATGAACGAGCCGCTGGCGTCGGCCGCCGGCAATGCGCTCGAGGTCGTCAACGCGGTCGATTTCCTGACCGGCCGCGCGCGCGACGCGCGGCTGCTCGACGTGACCCTGGCGCTGGCGGCCGAGATGCTCGTCGCCGCCCGTCTCGCCGGCTCGGCCGTCGAGGGCGAGGCGATGGCGCGCCGCGCGCTGGAGTCGGGCAAGGCGGCGGAGATCTTCGACCGCATGGTCGCCGCCCTTGGCGGTCCGAGGGACTTCGTCGCGTCCTGCCGGCGCCACCTGCCCGAGGCGCCCGTGATCCGCGCCGTGCCGGCGCAGGCAACGGGCTACGTGACCGGCATCGATACCCGCGCCGTCGGTGTCGCCGTGGTGGCGCTGGGGGGCGGCCGCGTGCGGCCGGGCGACGCGATCGATCCGGCGGTCGGGTTGAGCGGGCTCCTGCCGGTCGCGACGCAGGTGCAAGCCGGCGATCCGCTGGCCCTGGTGCACGCGCGAAACGAGGCGTCAGCGACGGAGGCCATCGCCGCCGTGCAGGCCGCCCATGCGATCGGCGACAGGCGCCCGCCGCGCCGGCAGGCGGTGCTGCGCCATGTCGGGTCAGCCTGAACGCTTCGCCCGCTCGGCCGCCAGCCGTTCCATCCACGCAGCGCCGACGCGCCGCTCGCGCAGCAGGGGCAGCGGGTCCTGGTGGTCGAGGCGCGAGCAGAGACGATAGACCTCCAGCGTCTCGGCGTTCATGATGCCGCGCCTGTAGAAATGCATCGCCGCCGCGTAGCGGGCGCGGCCGGACCATGGCTCGCCGAGCGGGGTGTCGACCAGCGCCCAGTTCTCGGCGTCCTCCGCCGCGCGCTCGTCGGGAGCGGGCATCAGCGGTCGGCCGGCGGCGTCGCCGTGCGCCGGTCGAGTTTCACGAAGGGACGCGGCACCACCGTCGCCCGTTTCATCAGCTTCATGTACTGGCCCTCGCGCATGGCGTAGATCTCGACCCAGAGGTCGTCGTTTCGCATGTCGCCATAGGGTCGCAGCAGGCTGGCGATGGCGATGTTACGCTTGGCCATCGGCGACCAGATGGCCGCGCTGACCAGGCCGACCTCCTTCTTGCGGGCATGGTAGACCAGCGCGTGCTCGGCGGGAACGTTGCCCTCGATCTCCAGTCCCACGAGGATGTGCCTGAGCGCCCCCTTGCGGCGGGCCTCCAGGATCGCGCGGCGGCCGTTGAAATGCGGCTTGGCCTCGTCGACCAGCCAGCCGAGGCCGATCTCGTCGGGCATGCGCACGCGGTCGGCGCGGACGGCGTGCTCGGCGGTGACGAAGTCGGCGTTGGCGACGATGAAGCCGGCTTCGATGCGGGCGCGATTGAGCGCCGTGTAGCCGATGGCGCGGATGCCATGCGGCTGGCCGGCGTCCCACAGCCGGTCCCAGAGCGAAAGCGCGTCGCCGGCCTCGACGAACAGCTCATAGCCGAGGTCGCCGGTGAAGCCGGTGCGCGAGATCGTCACGGTGCCGGCCTCGTGCGGGAAGTCGGCGAGGTCGAAGGGCTTCAATCGCTCGATGCCCGCGAAGCCCGCGTCCTTGAGGAGCGCGCTGGAGGTCGGCCCCTGCAGGGCGAGGCCGGCGACCGCCTCGGTCTCCTCGGTGACGGTGACGTCGAAGCCGATTGCGCTGTCGAGCAGCCAGGGCAGGTGACGCTCCTGGCAGCAGAGGCGGAAGCGGGCCTCGGAAAGGCGAAACAGCGTGCCGTCGTCGAGCACGTGGCCCTCGTCGTCGCACCAGGCGGTGTAGTGGACCCGGCCGGGTCGCAGCTTCGCCACGTTGCGCACGAAGACGCGCTCGCAATAGGCCTCGGCGTCGGGCCCCTCGATGCGGTACTTGACCATCGGCGAGATGTCGAACAGCGCGGCCTGGCTGCGGATGGCGAAATATTCCAGTTCCTCGTCCCACAGCGAAAGCGGCGCCTTGCAGCCGGCCCAGGCATACCAGTCGTTGCGGAAGTCGAGCGCGGAGAGGCGCGGATGGAACGGGGTTTCCCGCCGCATGGCGCGCCAGTGGTCCTGGGTGGCGTGGCGGGGGGCACGTTCATTGCCAGACAGGTGTGCGCTCATGGATGCAGACCTCCCATGAATGGCGATGAATGGCGCGAGGCACCCCCCTCTGGCCTGCCGGCCATCTCCCCCTCAAGGGGGGAGATTGGCAGCTTCGATTT
>JBKBRJ010000055.1:0-28014 GCA_046292285.1 Mesorhizobium sp.
ATCAGCGAGTAGCAGTGGACGCATTCGAGAGCGGCGGCGACGCGAAGCGGGGCCTCGCCCTCCACGCCGAAAAGCGCGGCGCTTTCCATCAGAAGGAAGGGCCGCAGCCGCTTGCCGCCGGCGTGCACGCCATGGCGCATCGCCTGCATCAGCCGCTCGGGCCGATCGATCTCCCCGTCCCGGGCGCGCCCGTCGAGCAGCGAGCGCAGGCGCCTTTCCACGGCGTCGGCGTGACCCATGCGGGCGGCTTCGAACAGGGCGAGGGCATCGGCTTGCATGGATGAGCGATGGCCGCAAAATCGTGCCTGGTCAAGCCGCCCGCGGGGGATGCGAACATGCGACGTTGCATGACCGGCCGGCTCCCTCTATTCAGCCTTGGAACGACCCTGTCAGGCTGGATTTGAACACACAAGACAACAGTCCCAAGGCCGAGAAGGGCCGTACGGCACGCCGGAAGACCAAAGCCCAACGCTGGCGGGTCGGCTCCATCCTGCGGCGTGGCGGGCTTGCCTTGCTCGCGCTGTCGCTCCTGCCGGTAGTGTTGACGTTCCTCAGCCTGCTGCCCTTCGTGCATCCGGTGTCGACGCTGATGCTCCGCGACCTCGTGATGCTGCGCGGCTATGAGCGGCAATGGGTCGACCTCGAGAACATCCAGCCGGTGCTGGTCCATTCGGTCATCATGTCGGAAGACGGGCTGTTTTGTTCGCATGGCGGCATCGACTGGGGCGCCCTGTCCTCCGTCATCGACGACGCCCTGTCGGGCGAGCCGTCGCGCGGCGCCTCGACGATCACCATGCAGACGGTCAAGAATCTCTATCTCTGGCAGGGCCGCTCATTCGTGCGCAAGGCGCTGGAGGTGCCGCTGGCGATCGGTTTCGACCTCGCGGTTTCGAAACGCCGGACCATCGAGATCTACCTGAACATCGTCGAGTGGGCGCCCGGCGTCTATGGCGCCGAAGCCGCCGCCCGGCATCATTTCGGCCGTTCGGCGGCCGAGCTTACCCGACGCCAGGCGGCGCTGCTGGCGGTGACGCTTCCCAATCCGCACGTACGCAATCCGGCCAAGCCCAGCGCCGGCCTCAACCGGCTCGCCGACATCATCGAGCGGCGGGCGCGGCAGGCCGGAGGCCACGTCGACTGCGTGAAGTGAGGCCGCTCGCGCCGCGGCCGGTTCAAAAAAGTTGCCGCCTGCGGCTGGCCAAGCGCCGCATGAGCGTGTATAGGCACGCGACTTTCACAAGACGGCCTGTTGCCACGGCCCTTCACCGGGGGCGCGACGGGCTTTTGATCGATCGATGGAGCAGGTACCATGGCTGTCCCGAAAAGGAAAACCTCGCCGTCCAAGCGCGGCATGCGTCGTTCGGCGGACGCGCTGAAGGCCCCGACCTATGTCGAGGACAAGAATTCCGGCGAACTGCGCCGTCCGCATCACATCGACCTGAAGACGGGCATGTATCGCGGCCGCCAGGTCCTGGAGCCCAAGGAAGGCTGAGCCTCGTCTCCAGCCGACCGAGACTGGACCGGCCTCGCGCCGGTCTTTTGCTTTGTGCATCGACGATCCATTTGGCTTCCCCGGCTTGACGCCGTCGCGCCGCCGCGACAGTTTGCGCCACCGCATCAACCGGAAGCCGCGCCATGGCGATCGTCCCGCTGCTGATCATCCCGTTCCTCCTGTTCAACCTGGGTCTCACCGGCGTTCTGGGCGGCGGCGCGGCGGGTCCGTGGGAGGAGGTTCTCTTCTCGATCCCGATGATGTCGGGCGGATCCTTCGCCATGACGGTTGGCGATCTGATGATCGTCGTCGCCCTGTTTCTCCTCTTCTTCGAGATCATGAAGTCGACGCGCACCTCGAACGCCTCGGTCGTCGACCACCTGCTTTCGACTTTCGTTTTCGTCGCCTATCTCGTCGAGTTCCTGCTCGTCGAGCAGGCCGCGCATTCCGTGTTCTTCATCCTGATGGTCGTCGCCTTCATCGACCTGATCGCGGGTTTCTCCATCTCGATCCGGGCGGCTGGCCGGGACGTCAGCTTCAACTGATCGCGGTCGACCGCACCGATCGAGGCCATCCATGCGCAAATTCGACCTGCCCGGCCGCTCGCCCGTCATCGCCGAAAACGGACTGGCCGCCACGTCGCATCCGCTCGCCACATCGACCGCGCTGACGATCCTGCGCGACGGCGGCAATGCGGTGGACGCCGCGATCGCGGCAAGCGCGGTCCTCGCGGTCGTCGAACCGCACATGACGGGCATCGGCGGCGACTGTTTCGTCATCCTGGCCGAGCCCGATGGCGCCGTCCACGGGCTGAACGGCTCGGGCCGTTCATCCGCGCGGGCGCGGGCCGACTGGTACCGCGAGCGCGGCTTCGCCAAGGTTCCCGCCTACGGGCCGCATTCGATCACGGCGCCTGGCGCGATCAAGGCCTGGGAGGCGCTCGCCCGGCGTTTCGGAACGCGGGGCTTCGACACGTTGTTCGGCGACGCCATCCGCTATGCGGAGGAGGGTTTCGCCATCCACCCGCGCGTCGCCAGCGATTGGCCGAACCATGTCGACGATCTTGCCGCGGACGAGGGCGGACGCAGGCACTATCTCGTCGACGGCAAGGCGCCCGCCGCGTTCTCGCGGTTCCAACTGCCGGCTCTCGGCCGGACGCTGCGCAGGATCGCGGCCGAGGGGTCGCGAGCCTTCTACGAGGGCGAGATCGCCGTCGAGATCGCGCGAACCGTCCAGGCCGGGGGCGGTTTCCTCGACGAGGCCGATCTTGCCGCCGTCACGGCGGACTGGGTGGGCACGATCACGACGGATTATCGCGGCCATACGATTCACGAAATTCCGCCGAGCGGGCAGGGGATCACCGCGCTGATCATCCTGAACCTGATGACCGAACTGGGCGCCGACCGCCTGGCGCCGGGCAGCGCAGAGCGCCATCACCTGATGATCGAGGCGGCGCGGCTCGCCTATGCGGTGCGCGACCGCGAGGTGGCCGACCCGGCCGCCATGTCCGGCACGGTCGGGCAAATCCTGTCGCCGGCCTTCACGGCGGCGCTCGCCACGGGCTTCGACCCCGAAAGGCGCAACGAGGCGCTCGTCTTGCCGCCGTTGCCGAACTCGGACACGGTCTACCTCACCGTGGTCGATCGCGACCGGCGCGCCGTCTCCTTCATCAACTCGATCTATTCCGGATTCGGCGCGCGGGTCGTGACGCCGGAGTCCGGCATCGCGCTTCAGAACCGCGGCGCCTGCTTCTCGCTCGCGGAGGGTCATCCAAACGAGATCGGCCCGTCGAAGCGGCCGATGCATACGATCATTCCCGGCATGGCGCTGAAGGCGGGGAGGCCCTCCATTGCCTTCGGCGTCATGGGCGGCGCCTACCAGCCGATGGGGCACGCCTCCGTCCTGTCGAACATGCTCGACCACGGCATGGACCCGCAGGAGGCGATCGACCATCCGCGCCTCTTCTGGGGCGACGATCACGTCCTGGAAGCGGAAACGGGTATCGAGGCCGTGGCGCGCGCGGACCTCGAGGCCAGGGGGCATTCGATCCGCAATGCGGCTGCGCCGCTTGGCGGAAGCCAGATCATCGCCATCGACCACGAGAGCGGCTTCATGATCGGCGGATCGGATCCGCGAAAGGATGGCTGCGCGGCAGGCTGGTAGCGCCGGGATCGGGTCTGCTCGTCGGAAAACGCGGACGGGCGAAGGCGCGTCAGCCCATCTTGTCGATCTTGCGCTGCATGGCGGCGATCTGTTCCTTCAGCTCGCGCAATTCGTCGGCGCTCTGCCCCGTTGGCGTCTTCGACGGCTCGTCGGCATCCGGCGTCGCGCCTCCCCCCTGCGGTGGGAAGGGCGTGAACATGCGCATCGCGTTCTGGAACAGCTCGACGTTGCGCCGCGCCTGTTCCTCGAGCGCCTTGATCGGGGTCGCGACGTTCATCATCTCCATCGGCGTCCTCGGCAGGGCCGACTTCATCTGCTCGCGGAAACGCTCCTGCTCCTTGGCGAAGGCGATCATCGACTGTTCGAGGAAGCTCGGCACCACCATCTGCATCTGGTCGCCGTAGAAGGAGATCAGCTGGCGAAGGAAGGACACGGGCAGCATGTTCTGCCCGGCCTTGTTCTCGAGTTCGAAAATGATCTGCGTCAGGACCGGATGGGTGATGTCGTCGCCGGACTTCGCGTCCTGAACGGTGAAGTTCTCGCCCTTCTTAACCATTTCGGCGAGATCCTCGAGCGTCACATAGGTGGAGGTGCCGGTATTGTAGAGGCGTCGGTTGGCATATTTCTTGATGACTACCGGATCGTCCTTGGCTGCCACGCGACTCTCCCAGCTTTCTACCGAGATGCGCCGGCCCGCAGACCATTGCACCATGCCCAGCGGGCAAGATATGCGCAAAAGCCGGCCAATTGAAAGCGAATTGTGCAGTGCAGGAACCCGGCAACGGTGTGCCCGCGCCGTAGACAGCCCGGCGGACAGCCGGCGACCCGGACGCAATCGCCGCCGGTTCCATTTCCGGTTTGACTCGGATCAACGAAAGGGCAAGAAAAGTCGGAAAGCTACAGGCCGGTCGGACCGAGGTTCGAGCGGCCGCAAGGTCATCCACTCAGGGAGATTTCCATGTCCGCTTCAACGTCGATCGTCGTCGCCAGCGCGGCGCGAACCGCCGTCGGCTCCTTCAACGGAGCCTTCGCCAACACCCCGGCGCACGAGCTCGGCGCGATCGTCATCCGGGAACTGTTGCAGCGCGCCGGCGTCGAGCCGGGGGAGGTGGATGAGGTCATCCTCGGACAGGTTCTCACCGCCGGCGCCGGCCAGAACCCTGCCCGGCAGGCGTCGATCGCCGCCGGACTGCCGATCGAGACCACTGCCTGGGGCCTGAACCAGGTCTGCGGATCGGGCCTGCGCGCCATCGCCATCGGCATGCAGCAGATCGCCAGCGGCGACGCGAAGATCATCGTCGCCGGCGGCCAGGAATCGATGTCGCTTTCGCCCCATTGCGCCCACCTCAGGGCCGGCGTGAAGATGGGCGACTACAAGATGGTCGACACCATGATCAAGGATGGGCTCTGGGACGCCTTCAACGGTTACCACATGGGCACAACCGCCGAGAACGTCGCCAAGCAGTTCCAGATCACCCGCGACGCGCAGGATGCCTTTGCCCTGGCCTCGCAGAACAAAGCCGAAGCAGCGCAGAAGGCGGGACGCTTCAAGGACGAGATCGTCCCGGTGACCGTCAAGGGCCGCAAGGGCGACACGATCGTCGATCAGGACGAGTACATCCGCATCGGCGCCACGATGGACGCGATGCAGAAGCTGAAGCCGGCCTTCGACAAGGACGGCACCGTGACCGCCGCCAACGCCTCCGGCATCAATGACGGGGCGGCCGGCACGCTGCTGATGACCGAGGCGGAGGCCGCGCGCCGCGGCATCGTGCCGCTCGCCCGCATCGTCTCCTGGGCGACCGCGGGTGTCGATCCGTCGATCATGGGCACGGGTCCGATCCCGGCGTCGCGCAAGGCGCTGGAGAAGGCCGGCTGGTCCGCCGCCGATCTCGATCTGGTCGAGGCCAACGAGGCCTTCGCGGCCCAGGCCTGCGCGGTGAACAAGGGCATGGGCTGGAACCCAGACATCGTCAACGTCAACGGCGGCGCGATCGCCATCGGCCATCCGATCGGCGCGTCGGGCGCGCGCATCTTCAACACCATGGTGCATGAAATGAAGCGTCGTGGCGCCAAGAAGGGCCTCGCTACGCTGTGCATCGGCGGCGGCATGGGCGTCGCCATGTGCGTGGAAGCGATGAACTGAAAAAACGAAGGGCGTCTGGGGAGTAGCGGGTCGGGAAGACAAGGGGCGAATGCGGCCGGGGCAGTGTCCCATTCGCCATTCGCCATTCCCCATCCGCCTCCCGACCACAGGGAGGAGACACGGAATGCCAAGGACAGCACTCGTCACGGGAGGATCGCGCGGCATCGGCGCGGCGATCTCGATGGCGCTCAAGGAAGCGGGCTACAAGGTCGCGGCCAATTATGCCGGCAACGACGAGGCGGCGGCGAAGTTCACCGCCGAGACCGGCATCAAGACCTACAAATGGTCGGTTGCCGACTACGACGCCTGCGCGGCGGGCATCGCCCAGGTCGAGGCCGATCTCGGCCCCGTCGATGTGCTGGTCAACAATGCCGGCATCACCCGAGATGCGCCGTTCCACAAGATGACGCGCGAGCAGTGGAACGACGTCATGCGGACCAATCTCGACGGCGTCTTCAACATGACGCATCCGCTGTGGAACGGCATGCGCGACCGCAAGTTCGGCCGCATCGTCACGATCTCGTCGATCAACGGCCAGAAGGGCCAGTTCGCGCAGGCGAACTACTCGGCCGCCAAGGCCGGCGACCTCGGCTTCACCAAGGCGCTTGCCCAGGAAGGCGCGCGCGTCGGCATCACGGTCAACGCGATCTGCCCCGGCTACATCGCCACCGACATGGTCATGGCGGTCCCCGAGAAGGTGCGCGAGGGCATCATCGCGCAGATTCCGGTCGGCCGCCTCGGCGAAGCCGCCGAGATCGCGCGCTGCGTCGTGTTCCTCGTCTCCGACGATGCCGGCTTCATTACCGGCTCGACGATCACCGCCAACGGCGGCCAGTACTTCATCTGACGCCGTCCAAGCATCCGGCGGCCGGTACGCGCGTGCGTCCGGCCGCTTTTCTTTTCGCTTGACCGGGTTCCGGCATTGACTCCGCTCGCGGAGGCGAAGCGCCGCCAAGTGATTCAAAAGATTCAGCATCTGGTGTTCCACCGTTCGCCACCAGCCAGATGATGTGTCGAACAAAGCATGAATCAGCCGGAGTCAGCGATTCGTGTCCGTTTCGTTCCAGACTCGTTCCGGTTGCGGCGATTCTCGTCCCGCGCCTCACATTTGCGATTGTCATCGCCGGCCGGAGTCCCTATGTCTCGGCGGCGTGTGGCGCCGGCCGTGCCGGACCAGACTCCTGCGGGGGCGCAGTGTAGGGGCTTAGGCGCGAAAGGCCGCATCTCCAGTTCATGAACGTGCACCCCTCCAAGACATCGCCGCTGATCCTGTCCGGGCGCGACGTGACCGCCGTTCTCGGGCCCACCAACACCGGCAAGACCCACCTCGCCATCGAGCGCATGGTCGCGCATCAGTCGGGCATCATCGGGCTGCCGCTCAGGCTGCTGGCGCGCGAGGTCTATGGCCGCGTCGCCGAAAAGGTGGGCGTCGCGAACGTGGCGCTGATCACCGGCGAGGAAAAGATCCAGCCGCCCGGGGCGCGATACTCGGTCTGTACCGTCGAGGCCATGCCGCGCGAGACCAACGCCGCCTTCGTCGCCATCGACGAGGTCCAGATCGCCAACGACCTGGAGCGTGGCCACATCTTCACCGACCGGATCCTGCATCTGCGCGGCCGCGACGAGACGCTGCTGCTCGGCGCCGCTTCCATGCGCGGCATTCTCGAAAAGCTGCTGCGGGGCATCTCGGTTGTCACCCGGCCGCGCATGTCGCACCTCGCCTACGCCGGCTCCAAGAAGATCACCCGCCTGCCGCGTCGCTCGGCCATCGTCGCCTTCTCGGCCGACGAGGTCTACGGCATCGCCGAACTGATCCGTCGCCAGCGCGGCGGGGCGGCTGTCGTCCTTGGCGCGCTGTCGCCGCGAACGCGCAACGCGCAGGTCGAGATCTACCAGTCGGGCGATGTCGACTTCCTGGTTGCGACCGACGCCATCGGCATGGGGCTCAACCTCGACGTGGATCACGTCGCCTTCGCGCAGAACCGCAAGTTCGACGGCTTCCAGTATCGCGACCTGTCGGCGGCGGAACTCGGCCAGATCGCCGGCCGCGCCGGCCGTCACTTGCGCGACGGCACCTTCGGTGTGACGGGGCAGGTCGATCCGCTCGACGACGAACTGGTCGAGAAGATCGAAAGCCACGATTTCGACCCCGTGCGCGTGCTGCAATGGCGCACGGCGCAGTTCGACTATGCGAGCCTCGACGCGCTGAAGCGGTCGATCGAAACCCCGGCGCCGGTGGAGGGCCTGACCCGCGCCTTGCCGGCCGTCGATGCCCAGGCGCTCGATCACGTCTGCCGCGACGAGGACATCCGCAAACTCGCCGACCGGCCGCAACGCGTGGCGCTGCTCTGGGATGCCTGCGCGCTGCCCGACTACCGGCGCATCGCGCCCGCCCAGCACGCCGACCTGATCGCTTCCATCTTCACCGACCTCGCCGAACGCGGCTATGTCGACGAGGCCTACATGGCCGAGCAGGTGCGCCGCGCCGATTCCGCGGAGGGCGACATCGATACGCTGTCGCAGCGCATCGCGCAGATCCGCACCTGGACCTTCGTCTCGCACAGGCCCGGCTGGCTGGCCGATCCGGCACACTGGCAGGAAAAAACGCGCGAGATCGAGGACAGACTTTCCGATGCACTGCATGAACGGTTGACGAAACGCTTCATTGACCGCAGGACATCCGTGCTCATGAGGCGCCTGAGAGAAAATACGATGCTTGAGGCAGAAATTAACCCCGCCGGCGAGGTGCTCGTCGAAGGCCACCACGTCGGGGAGTTGCAAGGCTTCCGTTTCACCGCCGACCAGTCGGCCGGCGGCGAGGATGCGAAGGCCGTCCGCACGGCCGCGCAAAAGGCGCTTGCGACCGAGTTCGAGGCGCGCGCCGAACGCTTCGCCGCCTCGGCGAACGGCGACCTGGCTCTCGGCTCCGACGGCGTCGTGCGCTGGATCGGCGCGCCAGTCGCCACGCTGGTCTCTGGCGAGGACACGCTGAAGCCGCGCGCCATCCTGCTCGCCGACGAGCAATTGACGGGGCCGGCGCGAGATCGCGTCGCCGCGCGCATCGACCGCTATGTCGCCTACCAAGTGGAGACGCTGCTCAAGCCGCTTGCCGACCTGAAGAACGCCGAGCAGCTGTCCGGCATCGCGCGGGGCGTGGCGTTCCGGCTTCTGGAAAACCTCGGCATCCTCAATCGCCGCGACATCGCCGACGACGTGAAGTCGCTCGATCAGGAGGCGCGGGCGGCGCTGCGCCGGCTCGGCGTGCGCTTCGGCGCCTATCACGTGTTCCTGCCTGCGCTGCTGAAGCCCGGCCCGGCCGGGTTGCTGACGCTGCTCTGGGCGCTCGCCAATGACGGCAAGGAAAAGCCGGGCTTCGGCGACGTGGTCAATGCGCTCGCGACCGGACGCACTTCGCTGGTGGTCGATACGACCTTCGAGAAGGAGTTCTACCGCCTCGCCGGTTTCCGCCTGCTCGGCCGCCGCGCCGTGCGCGTCGACATCCTGGAGCGCCTCGCCGACCTGATCCGTCCCGCGCTCGCCTGGCGCCCGGGAACGGGCGCGCGGCCGGAGGGCGGCTACGATGGTGCTGCCTTCGTGGTGACGCCGGCGATGATGTCGATCCTCGGCGCCACCGCCGATGACATGGAAGAAATCCTCAAGGGTCTGGGCTATCGCGGCGAGGCGAAGCCTGCCGCCGAGGTCAAGTCGAAGATCGCCAGCTTGGATCAGGCCGCCCGAGCCGCGGCGGAAGCCGAAGCGGCACGCAGGAAGGCGGCCGCCGAAGCCGCCGCCGCACCGCTGGCCGAGGCGCAAGCCGGCCCGCTCGGTGATGGTTCTGGCGGCGAGCCGCAATCGCCGGACAACGTCGCGGCTGACATTTCCATGGACCACGCGGGTGCTTCCCCTACCGTCGAGGCGGTTGCGCCCGCGCCGGACGTCGATGTGCCGGAACGTGTGGAGACCGTTGAAGAAGCGTCGCAGCCGGCGCCCACCGCCGTGGAAGACGAACATGTGGTCGAGGGCGTCGAAAAGGCGCCGGAACATCCGGTCTCCGTCGAGGCTCCGGCGGAAGCAGCCGCCGCGCCGACTGCTCCCGAAACGCCCGCCGGGCCTGTCGAGGAAGAGAAGCCGATCATGCTATGGCGTCCCGGCCGCGCCGGCGACCGGCAGCGCCAGGAGAACCGCGGTCGCGGCCGTCGTGGCCAGCCGCGCGAAGGCCAGGCCGCCCGTCAGGGGCAGCCGCGCGAGGGCCAGGGCCATGAAGGTCAGGCCGAGCGGCCCGCCGGTCGCCCCGCGGAAGGACGCGAGGGCGGCAAGGGTCGGTTCGAGAACCGCTTCAGGGACAAGGGCGACCGTCCCCGTGGCGACCGGCCGGACCGGGGCGGCCCCGGCGGCAAGCCGGAGCGCGACCGCGGCGGCAAGGGCGACAGGGGTGATCGACGTCCCCCGCTTCAGCCGAAGCCGCGCGAGGAACGTCCGGTGAAGTTCGATCCGGATTCGCCTTTCGCCAAGCTCGCGGCCTTGCGGGACCAGCTCAAGAAGTAGGCCCGATGGCGGGTCCCGATCGCCAGCGGCTCGACAAGTGGCTTTTCTTCGCGCGCGTGGTCAAATCGCGCTCGCTGGCGGCGAAACTGGTCCATTCGGGTGCGGTGCGGGTCAACCGCGAAAAGGTGGCGCTGCCCTCGCATCCGGTGAAGGTGGGCGACGGACTGACGATCACGCTCGACAGGCGCATCCTCGTCTGGCGCGTGCTCGATACCGGAACGCGGCGCGGCCCCGCTGAGGAAGCGCGCGGTCTTTACGAGGATCTAACGCCGAAGCCCGATCCCGCCGCCGCGCTAACCGAACCCGCGCCAGCCGGCGAGCGTGAGCGGGGCGCTGGCCGCCCGACCAAGAAGGATCGTCGGCTGATCGATCGCTGGCGCGGCGAGTGAGGCGCCATGTTCGGGAAAATCTTTCCCCGAAGCGGTTGGCGTGCGCCAAACGGCCCCTTGCGCCATTGCCGCAACGGGGCTACCTCAACGCCGTTCGAAGCTGAGACGCCGCTGCCGGAGCCGCCTGCATGACCTATGTCGTCACCGACAATTGCATCAAGTGCAAGTACATGGACTGCATCGAGGTGTGTCCGGTCGACTGTTTCTACGAAGGCGAGAACATGCTCGTCATTCATCCCGACGAGTGCATCGACTGCGGCGTCTGCGAACCGGAATGCCCAGCCGACGCGATCCGCCCGGATACTGAGCCGGGTCTGGACAAGTGGCTGAAGGTCAACGCCGACTACGCGGACAAGTGGCCCAACATCACGGCCAAGAAGGAACCCCCGGCGGACGCCAAGGAGTTCGATGGCGTCGAGGGCAAGTTCGAAAAGTTCTTCTCGCCGGAGCCTGGCGAAGGCGACTGACCCCGGATATCTGACGCAGCGTCAGATTCGAGCTGTCTTCACCGCTTCGCGCGGCGAGGAAGCAGTGCCGTTCGCTTGTGCAGCAAGTTGTTGATTCTTTCGCATATTTATGTTACATAAAAACATCATGCAGGTGAGACATCGTCCGTTTGTGGCGCAGACGCCCTAATCCTCGAAAGGTGCGAACAGTTTCCGGTCCAAGGTGACTTGGCTCAGGCTGCAAAGCTTGAGTCGGCCTCGACGCCGGAGATTGTGTTTGCGTGCGCAGTCGGACCCGGGCGGCATTCGGCCGCAGCATGATCGCGGCCGTATAGAGTCGCTGCCGAAAACTTAGGAGTTCAGGGCGTATGGCAACCCAGCAGAAGAAGACAGCAGCGCGCAACGGCTTCAAGACCGCGGAGTTCATCGTCTATCCGGCGCATGGCGTCGGCCAGATCGTGGCCATCGAGGAACAGGAAGTCGCCGGGCACAAGCTGGAACTCTTCGTGATCGACTTCCAGAAGGACAAGATGCGGCTGAAGGTTCCCGTGGCCAAGGCCGCGACGATCGGCATGCGCAAGCTGTCCGAGACCGACTATGTCGAGCGCGCGCTCAAGGTCGTGCAGGGCCGCGCCCGCGTGAAGCGCACCATGTGGTCGCGCCGCGCGCAGGAGTATGACGCCAAGATCAATTCGGGCGACCTGATCTCGATCTCGGAGGTCGTGCGCGACCTTTACCGTGCCGACAACCAGCCGGAACAGTCCTATTCCGAGCGCCAGCTCTACGAGGCCGCGCTCGACCGCATGGCCCGCGAGATCGCGGCGGTGAACCGCATGTCGGACACCGAGGCTGTGCGTCTCATCGAGACCAACCTCAACAAGGGTCCGCGCCGCGGCGTCAAGGCCGACAACGAAGGCGACGACGCCGAGCAGGAAGTCGCCGCCTGACGACCCCATCGCGGCGAAATTCTTCGAAGCCCGGCCCGGCGACTGGCCGGGCTTCGTCGTTTTGGGCGGCCGCTTCGGCGATGCCTCGCGACCGGGCGACGGGGTTCGGGTGGGCACTCGTGCCCGGGAAGCTTACTCCTCCGGCTCGGTGCCGAACAGCAGCGGATAGCCCATCCTTCGGCCCGCGTCGGTCGCGCGGGTGGCCTTGGTCTCGGCGACGTCCTTCGTGAAGACGGCAACGACGCAGGCGCCACGCTGGTGCGCGGTGATCATCACGCGGCGCGCCTGTTCGGCATTCAGGCGGAACTCCGCCTTCAGCACCATGACGACGAACTCGCGCGGCGTGAAATCGTCGTTGAACAGGATGACCTTGTGCAGGCGAGGGCGCTCGGTCTTCGGCTTGGTGACCGTTCGCGGCGTCGTAGCGGCGTCACTCATCGCTGCGGCCTTCGGATCGGAAGCGGCGGGGCGGCAATGGGTCGCTTATGCCACGCCCGAAAGCGAGCGTAAACGCGGTGCTTTCCGGCCGCGAGTTCGAGCGGCGAACATGCGAGGATGAAGGATGGCGCTTGCGAGGATACTGACGGTGGCCGGCGGCTTGTGCGGCGCGGCCGGCGTGGCGCTCTCGGCAGCGGCTGCGCATGCCGGCGGAGGCAACACCGGCACCGCGGCGTCCTTCCTGCTGATGCATGCGGGCGCCTTCCTGGCGGTCGGCCTCGCCCGCCCCGGCCAGTCGATGCGGATAGCCGCGACCGTCGTGCTCGTCGGACTGGTTCTCTTTGCCGGCGATCTCCTGGCGCGCGATTTCATCGGAACGCGGCTGTTTCCGATGGCGGCGCCCACGGGTGGAACACTGATGATCCTCGGCTGGATCGCCGTCGCCGTCACCGGCGTCTTCTCGCGCGCGCAACCGCAGGGCGAATAGCGGCGAACGGCACGGGCGGGCGCGTCAGAACCACTCCGGCTTCATGCCGAGCGTCGTGTCGTCGAGGCTCTCGAGCAGGGCGCGCTGCGTCCTCGCCTTCGGCAGTTCGTAGGTAAAGAAATAGTGGCAGGCGGAAAGCTTGCCATTCTGAAAGTCCTGGTCGCCCGTTCCTTCGGCCAGCTTCCGTGCAGCGACCGTCGCCTGGCGCAGCCACATCCAGGCGATCACCACGTGACCGAACATGTCGAGATAGATGGTGGCGTTGGCGAGCGCGCGCTTCGGATCGTCCGCGGTGGCGACCGCGAGCTTGCGCGTGGTGGCGACCGTCTCGGCGAGTTCCGTCGCCAGCGTCTCGGCGAAGGCCTCCAGCGGGGCCATCTGATGCGCAGCCGACACGTCGGCCATGATCCGTCCGGCGAGCGCCTTGACGCTCGCCCCGCCGCCCATGCCCACCTTGCGGCCGAGCAGGTCCAGCCCCTGTATGCCGTGGGTGCCCTCGTGGATCGGGTTCAGCCGGTTGTCGCGATAGAGCCGCTCGACCGGATAGTCCCGCGTGTAGCCGTATCCGCCGAGGATCTGGATGGCGTGCTTGTTGGCCTCGAGGCAGAATTCCGACGGCCAGGACTTGGCGATCGGCGTCAGCAGGTCGAGCAGCAGCGCTTCCTCCTTCGCGACCGCTTCTTCGCGCTCGCCATGGGCGCGGTCGACGAGGTCGGCGCAGTAGAGGCAGAGCGCCAGCGCGCCCTCCACGGCGGCCTTCTGCGCCAGAAGCAGGCGGCGGATGTCAGCGTGCTCGATGATCGGCACCTGCGGAGCGGCCGGATCCTTGGCGCCCGTCGGGCGGCCCTGCGGTCGTTCCCGCGCGTAGGCCAGCGACGCGCGGTAGCCGGCCGATGCGAGGGCGGTGGCGCCCATGCCGACGCCGATGCGCGCCTCGTTCATCATCTGGAACATGTAGGCGAGGCCATGGTGAGCCTCGCCGAGGAGGTGGCCGACGCAGGGCCGATCCTCGCCGAAATTGAGCAACGTGTTGGTGGTGCCGCGATAGCCCATCTTGTGGTTCAGGCCGGCAAGCGAAACCCCGTTCCGCTCGCCCAGCGTCCCATCCTCGTTCACCGCGATCTTCGGGACGATGAAGAGCGAGATGCCTTTCACTCCGGCGGGTCCGTCGGGAATGCGGGCCAGCACCAGGTGGACGATGTTCTCCGAAATCTCCTGGTCGCCGCCCGAGATCCACATCTTGCGGCCTGTCAGCCGGTATGTCCCGTCTTCCGCCGGTTCGGCTCGCGTGGTGATGTCGGCCAGCGAGGAACCGGCCTGCGGCTCCGACAGGCACATGGTGCCGAAGAAGCGCCCCGCGACCATCGGGCGCAGGTAGCGCTCCTTCTGATCGTCCGAGCCGAAGGATTCGATCAGTCGCGCCGCGCCGACCGTCAGGAATGGGTAGGCCGAGGTGGCGATGTTAGCCATCGAGAAGATGAAGGCCGCGGCCACGCGCAGCGTCTCCGGCATCTGCGAGCCGCCCCACTCGGTGTCGAAGGCGGCGCCGAAGAAACCCGCCTCCCGATAGACGGCGAGCGCGGCGGCCACCGCGCCGTCCATCTCCACCTTGCCGTCGACGAAGCGTGGCTCGTGCTCGTCCAGTCGCGCCGCGTGCGGCAGGAAATGCTCCATGGCGATTCGCTCGGCGGTATCCAGGACCCCGTCGACGGCCTCGCGGTCGTAGTCGGCGAAGCGGGGCATCGCGCGCAGCCGGTCGATGCCGAGAACGTCGTGCAACTGGAAGGCCAGGTCGGCCCGGTCGATCGTGATCATGGAACGTTCTCCGACTGGTGGAGTTTCGGATCAGCCGCAACCGCGCGCCCGCTCCGGCAGGTCGCCGGATACGGCTCCTCCGCGCCGCGCTGATCCAGAAGGACGGCACGAGCGTAAAGCGCAGCGAAAGCCATCGCAAGTTCAGGAGCGGTCCATGAATGGCGAGCCAGCCCGGAGTTCAATGATCAGCGCGGCGCGCAAGGCGCCCTACCTCGACCGGGTCGAGGAACACGAACTCGCGGTGCGCTGGAAAGAACACCGCGACCAGGAGGCGCTTCACCGGATCACCATGGCGCACATGCGCCTCGTCATCTCGATGGCAACGAAGTTCCGGTATTTCGGGCTGCCGATCAGCGACCTCATCCAGGAAGGGCATGTCGGGCTGCTGGAGGCCGCCGCCCGGTTCGAGCCCGACCGCGACGTTCGCTTCTCGACCTATGCCACCTGGTGGATCCGCGCGTCGATGCAGGACTACATCCTGCGCAACTGGTCGATCGTGCGCGGCGGGACGAGTTCGGCGCAGAAGGCGCTGTTCTTCAACCTGCGCCGGCTGCGCGCGCGGCTTGCGCAGGGTTCGGAACCGCTGCGCGGGGCTGCGGTGTACAAGGAGATCGCGGATGCGATCGGCGTTTCCGTCTCCGACGTCGCGCTGATGGATTCGCGGCTTTCCGGCCCCGACACGTCGCTCAACGCGCCGCTTTCGGACGATGGCGAGGCCGGCTCCGAGCGGATGGACTTTCTCGTCTCCGACGCGCCGACGCCGGACGAGGTGGTGACGGCTTCCGTCGACGACGAGCGCCGCGTGCTCTGGCTCAACCGCGCGCTGTCCGTCCTCAACGAGCGCGAACTGCGCATCATCCGCGAACGGCGGTTGCGCGACGAGGGCGCGACGCTGGAATCGCTGGGCGAAAAGCTTGGCATCTCCAAGGAGCGCGTCCGCCAGATCGAGAACCGCGCGATGCAGAAGCTGCGCACCGCGCTGCTGAAGATCAACCCCGACATGGCGCCCGCCATGATGTGACGGTCCCATCGGAGCCTTCGCTCCGTTACTGGTCCGTGATGATCTTGACCTTGTCGCCCGGAGAGACACTGCCGCCGGGCGGCAACGCATTGAGCAGCCTGAACATGTCGAGCGCGCGCCCGACGCCGGTCATCTTCGCCGCGATGCTGCCGGCGGTCTCGCCGGGCTGCACGGTGACAACCCGGATGCGCAGCGGTTTCAATTCCTTGCGTTCAGCCTCGCCGAGCAGCCGGAAACTGCCGGTCACCGTCGACGCGGTCGTCTCCAGGTCGGCGCTGCCGCGCGGCGCGGCCGTCAGGACGCGATAGACCTGACCGCCCGCGCGGACCACGGCGATGTGGAAGCTCCACTTGTCGGCCTGGGCGGAGGCGACGGCGGCTTCGTTGCCGTTGATCGAGACGGTGCGAACCGACGATGGATCCAACCCGGCCACCCAGCCGCTGCGCAGGTAGTCTTCCAGCTTCTTGTTGCGGCTGAGCGCGACGCCGTCGAAGCGCACCGCCACGTCGCCCGGACCGGCGGCCGTCACCGCCGCCGCCGAATTGTCGATGACGAAACCTTCCGGAACGCTGAACGTCACGCCGAGCGTCGGGTGCACGAAGGTGCGGCCGCGCACGTAACCCTCCTCGGGCGTGTCGCCGAACAGCATGCCGTCGATGCCCGCGAGGTAGGAATCGCGGTCGCGGCGGCCGGCGCCCGGTGCGCCGAACTGTCGCGCGTGGCGCAAGGCGAGATCGATGCGCTGCGGCGCGTTGGGGTGCGAGGCAAGGAAGTCGAGGCTTGCATCGGTGGCCCCGCTGATGCTGCGGAAATCCGAGTAGGAGGCCATCGACTGCAGGAAGCGGGCCGCGGAATAGGGGTCGTAGCCGGCGTTGCCGATCGTCTTGATCCCGATTCCGTCGGCTTCCAGCTCCTGGTTGCGGGAAAACTGCGCGAGCCGAAGCTTGCCGCGAACGATCGCCGCGCGCGCCACCTGGTTGTCGGTCAGCATGTCGTCGACCACCCGCGAGGCGAGTTGCTCCTCGGCCTCCTTCTGCTGGCGCTGGATGCCGTGATTGGCGGTCACGTGCCCCATTTCGTGGGCGATGACCGCGGCGAGCTCCGCCGAATCATTGGCGAGCGCGAGAAGGCCGCGCGTCACGTAGAGAAAGCCGCCCGGCAGCGCGAAGGCGTTGACGTTGGGCGAATCGAGCAACGTGATCTGGTAGGTCTGGTCCGGATTGCCGGAGGCAACCGTCAGGCTGCCGACGACCTTGGCCACCATGCGCTCGAGCTTCGGATCGGAATACTCGCCGCCATAGGTCGCGAGAATGCGCGGATGCTGGGCGCGCGCCAAAGCCACCATGCGGTCGTTGCGGGTGACGCTGTCGACGGTGACCGGGTTCGACGATGGAACGAAACCCTGCTCGCTCACGCCGGGATTCAGCATCTGGCAACCGGCGAGCAGCAGCAGGCCCGCGCCGGCGAGCGTCAGCCGCAGCGTGCGTCCAGCGGGTAGAGAAGCGCCCGCACCAAGCATGGCCCCAGCCTTCACCTGTCTCAGAACTGATCCTTCCCGGCCTGTCGAGGCCAGCCTCGCGCGACTGCCCGAATCACCACTCCGCCGCCGCAGTCTGGCCGCGGTTCGCCATAGTCGACGGCGCCGGTTACCAAAAGCTTCTACGCCATTGCCCGACCGCTGCGGAACAAATATGGCCCGATCCGGGCAATTCTTTGTTATCGCGACGTTCCCCGTCCCAGATACCGCTCGAGCGCCGCCGAGCGCGGACCACTGAACATAGCGTCGGTTCCTCCCACGGCAACGATCCGGCCCGCTTCCAGCAAGGCGGTCCGGGATGCGATCCGCCTGGCGTCACCCGGGTCATGCGTCACCATGATCGTCGTCATGCCCTTCGAGGCGTGGAGTTCCTCGACCAGGTCGAGCATCTCGTCGCGCAGCGCCGGTCCCAGCGAGGCGAATGCCTCGTCAAGCAAGAGCACGGGCCTGTCGCGCATCAGGACGCGGGCGAGAGCGACGCGTTGCCGCTCTCCGCCCGACAGTTCGCGCGGCAGCCGGCGTTCCTTACCGGCAAGGCCGACGCGGGCGAGCGCCTGCCCGATCTCCGCCTTGTCCCCGGCCGTCAGCCGCAGTGACGGCGAGCGGCCGAGCCCGACATTGGCGGCTACGTCGAGGTGGGCGAACAGGTTGTTCTCCTGGAACACCATCGACACGGGCCGCATAGCCGGCTCCAGCGACGAGACGTCCTTGCCTGCGATCCGTATCTCGCCCGCGCCCGGTCTCTCGAATCCCGCGATCAGGGCGAGCAGCGTCGATTTGCCGGAGCCGCTCGGCCCCATGACCGCGACGATTTCTCCGGCCGGAACCATCAGGTCGAACAGCATCCGCTGTCCGCCCGGCCAGGCGAAGTCGACGGCGTCGAGCACCACGTCCGCGCCTCTCGTCGGACGATCCGCGGTCATCATCGTCCCCTCCCGCCCAGCCGCTCCGCGGCCACCATCAGCGCCAGGCAGAGCAGCGCCAGGAGCAGCGCCAGGCCGGCCGCGTCGGCCGTCCGGTAGCTGCCCATGCGCTGCAACAGCAGATAGGGCAAAGTCTGGACAGCGTCGCTGCCGAACAGCGCGATCACGCCGAGATCGCCGAGCGACAATGCCATTGCGAAAGCGAAGCCCGTGGCAAGCGGCCGGCGCAGCGCCGGCCAGTCGACCAGGCGCCAGCGGTCGAGCCCCTGGATGCCGAGTTGCGCGCACAGCCTGTCGTGCCGGGTCGCGGCATCGTCATGGGCCGGGCGTATGGCGCGCATGGCGAAGGGGATGGCCATCGCGGCGTTGACGGTCACCACCATCACCGGCGCGAGCGCGAAGACGTCCGCCATGCGCCGCAACAGGATGAACCAGCCGGCGCCGATGACGATCGGCGGAACGACGAGAATGAGGCTTGCGCCGCCGTCGAGCGCGCGCTCCAGGACACCCGGCCGCGTTCCGCGCCTCGCCTCCGCCAGCCGATGGCGCGCGCCGACCATCGACAGGGTGAGCGCCACGGAGAGGCCGGCGGACAGAGCGGCGAGAACCAGGCTGGTCGTGACGGCGTCGTGCACGCTCGTCTCCGTCGCGAGGCGCGCGAGGTCGGCACGCAGGCCCGCCGCCACGATCGCGGCCATGGGGCCGGCGACGAGGGCCGCGGCAAGAAGGATGGTCGTTGCGTTGATGGCGGATTCGAGCCGGCCCGGCCGGGCGTATCGCCTCGGGGAGACCGACAGGGTCGCATCCCCGGCCAGGCTGGCGCCGAGCCGCACCAGGATCGCCAGCACGATCGCGGTCAGGGCGAGTTGCAGCGTCGTGAGCGCCAGGGCGCGCGCGGGGTCGAAGTCGAAGCGGAGCGACTGGTAGATCGCCACCTCCAGCGTCGTCGCCGCCGGCCCGCCGCCCAGCGTCAGCACGATCGTGAAGGAGGCGAGGCAAAGCATGAACACCAGTCCCGCGATGCCGGGAAGGGTCGAACGCAGCGCCGGCCATTCGATCAGCCGCCAGCGCGCGGCGGCGCCCATTCCGAGCTGGCTCGCCAACCGCCAGTGGTCGGCGGGAATCGTGTCGAGCGCATGCAGGAAGAGCCGCGTCGCCAGCGGCAGGTTGAAGAAGGCATGGGCCACGAGAATGCCCGACAGTCCGTAGATGCCGGGCCATTGCCCGCCGTCGAGCCAGCGGTAGGCATCCGCCACGAAACCGGCTCGACCGAACAGCGCCAGCACGCCGAGCGCCGCGACCAGCGCCGGGAGCGCAAGCGGCAGCGCAAAGAGCATCAGCAGGGTCCGGCGCCCGAAGAAGGCGGGATGGCGCGACAGGGCGCGCGCCAGCAGGATCGCCGGGCCGACCGAGATCAGCGTCGACAGGAGCGCCTGCCACAGAGTGAACCGCGCCACCCGCAGCAGATAGCCGTCGAAACCCGCGAGGGCACGGCCAAGATCGCGCCCGCCTTCGACGAGCAGGCCGGCGAAGGCGCCCGCCGCCAGGAGCCCCACGAAGCCGATCGACGCCATGCCTGCGACGGTCGATCGCAACGGGGAGCGGGGCATCGCGGCGGCTCGCCTGCTACCGGCTCATGGCCGAAAGCCACTCGTCGACCCAGGCCTTGCGGTTCTCCGCCACCGTTTCGGGCGCGAGAACCAGCGTCTTCGCCGGCTTGACGAGCCTGTCGAAGGCAGGGTCGAGCGGCTCGGAGACAGGGCCGGCCGGATACATCCAGTTCGTTTCCGGAATGGCGTCCTGGAAGCCGGGGCCGGTCATGAAAGCCATGAAACGGGCCGAGAGCGGGTTTTCCGCCCCCTTCGTCGTGATGCCGGCGACCTCGACCTGCATATAGTGACCCTCCTCGAAGCTCGCCGCCTGGTAGCGATCGGTGCCCTCGGCGATCATGTGATAGGCCGGCGAGGTCGTGTAGGACAGCACCATCGGGGTCTCGCCGGCGGTGAAGAGACCATAGGCCTCGCTCCAGCCGGGCGTGACCGTCAGCACGCGGTCCTTCAGCTTCGACCAGGCGGTCGCGGCATCGTCGCCGTAGACCGCCTTCACCCACAGGAGCAGTCCCAGGCCGGGCGTCGATGTGCGGGGATCCTGGATCACGATCTTCTGCGCCGGGTCGCCCTCGACCAGATCCTTCAGGCTCGTCGGCGCGGCGTCCAGCGCCTGCGTGTCGTAGACGACGGCGAAATAGCCGTAGTCGAAAGGCAGGAACGTGTCGTCGGTCCAGCCGCCGGGCACGTCGACCGCCGACGCATCGACCCCGTGCGGCGCGAAGAGGCCGGTCGCCTTCGCATCGACCGTGAGGTTCGTGTCGAGGCCCAGCACGATGTCGGCCTTCGTCTCCGCACCCTCGAGTCTCAGCCGATTGAGCAGCGCCACGCCATCGGCGACCGAGACGAAGGCGAGGTCGCAGCCGCATTCGGCCTCGAAGGCCTTCTCGACCTGAGGCCCCGGTCCCCATTCGGCGGTGAAGCTGTCGTAGGTGTAGATCGTGAGCGTCCCGTTCTCCTGCGCCATGGCCGGAAGGGCAAGGAGAGATGCGGCCAGGGCCGCGGTGGTCGGTATCGATGTCATGCGCATGTCGCGCCTCCTCTGTTCGAATGAAAAGGGAATTGAGGCGCTGGTGGAAGAGCGTCTAATCCCTCCGCCGGTACAAACCGGATCAGGTTCAGCGGGTTGGCCGGGTCTCCCCTTGGCCTCTCAGCCGGCCAGTCAAGCGACCGCCGGCACCCCGTTAGAGCACTTCGACATCTAGGACGGTCCGCGCCGGGCGGCAAGCGGTTTCGCGCGGGCCATGGCCTGGAGGCGCGGCGAACCGCACGCGCCGCCGCCCTTCCGCTTTCGCCCTTCGGCATGATACACGCCCGCCCATGAGCACATTCGCGATCCTGCTCGGCGGCGATCTCGTTCGCACGCCCCGTCTCGACGCTGCCTTGCGGCAGGCGCGCGTGATCGCGGCCGACTCCGGCATCCGCCATGCCGCGACGCTCGGCGTGACGCCGGAGCTGTGGATCGGCGACTTCGATTCCGTAACGGCGGCCGAGATCGCCCTGCACGCCGGCATCGAGCGTGACATGCATCCGCCGGAAAAGGACAGCACCGACGGCGAACTGGCGGCGGAAGCGGCGATCTTGCGCGGCGCGACCGACCTGATCATGGTCGGGGCCTTCGGCGGCGAACGCGCCGACCACGCCTTCCTGCACATGACGGCGGCCATCCGGCTGGCCCAGCGCGGCCTGCCGGTGTTCCTGTCGAGCGGCTACGAGGAGGGGTCTCCGCTCCTGCCGGGCGAGCACCGCTTCGACCTTCCCGACGGCACGCTGTTTTCGATCCTGGCGTTCTCGCCGCTTTCCGGACTGTCGGTCGCCGGCGCCAAATGGCCGTTGTCCGATGTCGAACTCGACTTCGGTTCCTCGCTGACGATGTCCAACGAGGTGCGTGGCGACCTGGCCATTTCGCTGCGCCAGGGCCGTGCGCTGCTGCTCGCCCGCCCTAAAACAACTCCTGCCTCGAAGGGCTGACACCGCATGGCGCCTCCCATCCTCCGCCTCGACGACATCGGCCTCACCTTCGGCGGCACCCCATTGCTTCAGGGTGCGTCGCTGTCGGTCCAGCCGGGCGACCGCATCGCGCTGGTCGGCCGCAACGGGTCGGGCAAGTCTACGCTGCTCAAGATCGCCGCCGGGCTGATCGAGCCGCAGGAGGGCGAAATCTTCCGCCAGCCGTCGGCGACCGTGCGCTATCTGCAGCAGGCGCCCGACATGGAGGGCTTTTCCACCGTTCGCGCCTATGTCGAGGCAGGGCTCGGCCCGGCGGACGATCCCTATCGCGCGACCTACATCCTCGAAAATCTCGGCCTCACGGGCGAGGAGAAGCCGGACACGCTGTCCGGCGGCGAGGCGCGCCGCGCCGCGCTGGCGCGCGTGCTCGCGCCGCAGCCCGACATCCTGCTTCTCGACGAGCCGACCAACCATCTCGATCTCTCCGTCATCGAATGGCTGGAAGAGGAACTGTCGCGGACGTCCTCGGCCTTCGTCGTCATCTCGCACGACCGCCGCTTCCTCGAGCGTGTGACGCGGGCGACCGTCTGGCTCGACCGGGGGGTAACGCGCCGGCTCGACCGGGGCTTTGCCCATTTCGAGGAATGGCGCGACCAGGTGCTCGAGGAGGAAGAGCGCGAGCAGCACAAGCTCGGCCGCCAGATCGTGCGCGAGGAACATTGGCTGCGCTACGGCGTCACCGCGCGGCGCAAGCGCAACATGCGACGGCTGGGCGAGCTCCAGTCGATGCGGGCGAAGTTCCGCGGCCACCGCGGCGCGGAGGGCTCAGCGAAGATGGAAGCGAGCGAGGCCGCCGAATCCGGCAAGCTCGTCATCGAGGCCAAGTCGATCTCGAAGACCTATGGCGACACGGCCATCGTCAAAGACTTCTCCATCCGGGTCCAGCGTGGCGATCGCATCGGCCTCGTCGGGCCCAACGGCGTCGGCAAGACGACGCTGCTCAGGATGCTGACGGGCGAACTTGCGCCGGACACCGGCTCCGTGCGTCTCGGCGTCAATCTCGAGATCGCGACGCTCGACCAGCGCCGCGCAGCCCTCGATCCGGAGGAGACGCTGGCGCATTTCCTCACCGACGGACGCGGCGAGACGGTCGTCGTCAACGGCGAGGAGCGCCACGTCGTCTCCTACATGAAGGACTTCCTGTTCAAGCCGGAACAGGCGCGCACGCCGGTACGCGAGCTTTCGGGCGGCGAGAAGGCGCGGCTGATCCTCGCCCGCGTGCTGGCGCGTCCATCGAACCTCCTGGTGCTCGACGAGCCGACCAACGATCTCGACATGGAGACGCTCGACCTGCTGCAGGAACTGGTTTCGGGCTTTGCCGGCACGGTCATCCTCGTCAGCCATGACCGCGACTTCCTCGACCGCACCGTGACGAGCACGATCGCGCCGGACGGCGACGGCAGGTGGGTGGAGTATGCGGGCGGCTACTCGGACCTTCTCGCCCAGCGCGGCAGCACCCGCTTCGTGAAGCGCGCCGGCGACACCAGGCCAGCGCCCGAGAAGCCGACGCGGGAAGCGGTTTCCGGCGGTGAGACGCCGTCCCCGAAGGCGCCGGCCAGGAAGCTCTCCTACAAGCAGAAGTTCGCGCTGGAGAGCCTGCCCAAAAAGATGGAGGAGGCGACCGCCGCCATCGCGAAGCTGGAGGCGACGCTCGCCGATCCGCAGTTCTTTGCCCGCGATCCGAAGGGTTTCGGCAAGACGGCCGAAATGCTCGACAAGGAGCGCGCCGCGCTGGCGGCCATGGAAGAGGAATGGCTGGAACTCGAGATGCTGCGGGAGGAACTCGAGGGTGGCTGAGCTTCAATGCTCCTTCGGGCGATTCCGCTCGAAGGCGGCCTGCTTTTCCGGCGACGCCGCAGTCTGATGCTTCGCCTGCCACTCGGCATAGGGCATGCCGTAGACGATCTCGCGGCTCTCCTCCTTCGAAAGCTCGAGGCCCTGCGCGGTCGCTGCGTCGCGATACCAGTTCGACAGGCAGTTGCGGCAGAAGCCGGCAAGGTTCATCAGGTCGATGTTCTGCACGTCCGAACGCGTCCGCAGGTGTTCGACCAGGCGCCGGAAGGCTGCGGCCTCGAAATCGCGCTGCTGTTCGGGGGTGAGATCAGCCATGTCCGCCTCCTCGCAAGTCGTTGTCGCGCCGGTCAGACCAGCTCCTGAACCGGCCCGGTGCGCGATCCGAAGAGGCGCACCCGATGGATATCGTCGCGGCGGTTGATGTCGTCAAGGATCGGCGCGAGACGGTCGGCCCAGGCCAGCGCGCCGGCGTCGCTCGCGATCAGGTCCTGCCGAATCTCGATCAGGGCATGCGCATAGCCGCGGGTGATGGCGTGCTGGTACATGGTGTCGCCGCGAAGTGCGCCATCATAGGGTTCGTTGTCGCCGACCACGAGTTCGGGGTCCTTCCGCAGCGCCGAAAGCAGAGGCTCGACCGCGCGGTCGTCCAGGTCCCACAGGATGCCGACGTGCCAGGGGCGCCGGACGCCCTGCATGCATGGCGTGAAGGAATGGATGGAGACGATCAGGGGCGCGGCGCCGCTGGCGGCATGGACCGAAGCGGTCATCGCGCCGACCGCGTCGTGCCAGGGGCGGTAGAAGAGGTCGAGCCGCTTCTCGCGTTCCTGCGGCGACAATGGGTAGTTCCCCGGAATCACCGTGCCGTCATAAAGCTGTCGGATCAGCGTCGGGTCGTCGTCGCCGCGGTTCGGATCGATCAACAGCCGGGAAAATCCGCAGAGGAGGGCAGGGGCGTCGAGTTGCCGCGCGAGTTCGCGCGTCACCATCTCGACGCCGATGTCATAGGCGATGTGGCGCTCGAACTCGGCCGCGGGCAGGCCCAGGTCGCCATACTCGTCGGGAAGCGTGTTGCGGGCGTGGTCCGCAAGGAGCAGGAGCCCGCGGTCACGGCGGCCTTCGATGATTTCAAACGGCGAAAAGACTGCGGTGCGTGTCATGGGTTCCGGGGTCAGATCGGCAATGGGATAGCCGGGCACAGGGGTATTCCGGCTTGGTTCTTCCTTTCACGAGGACGGGCCTGCGGCAATGCCGTCCTTTCGACAATCTTGTGACAGATGCCATCGTTGCTTGCACGATAAACCGATTTGAGCATATCGCCACGGCGCGTTGACATGCGCGCGCGCATCTCCGAAAAGGAGCATCAAAGCAATGTTTCGTCCAAGGGCAAGGGGCACGGGTATGGTTCTGCCGGGTGTCGGGGGGGCGTCGCGCCTCGCTGCGGCCTGTTCCATCGTCGTCTTTGCCTTCCTCGGCGTCGTGGCGACGACAGGGATGGCGCGCGCGGACTTTCGCGTCTGCAACGCGACGCAGACGCTCGTCGGCGTCGCGATCGGATATCGCGCGCCCGCGGGCTGGATCACCGAGGGTTGGTGGCACGTGGAAGGCTCGACCTGCAAGACGCTGATCGAAGGCCCTTTGTCATCACGCTATTATTATCTCTATGCAGAAGATGCTGAGCGCGGCGGGCGCTGGGATGGGCCAATCAACATGTGCATCGCCGAAAAAGAGTTCAAGATCGTTGGGGTCAGCGACTGTATCCGGCGCGGCTTCCAGCGTGCCGGTTTCCAGGAATACGATACCGGCGAGCAGGCCAGCTGGATGGTGCAGTTGACCGATCAACCCGCCGCGGACGGAACGGCCTCCGTGACCGGGGCGCAGCAATGAAGCGCCAGCGCAACGTCCGCATTCTCGCTACGCTTGGGCCCGCCTCCTCGAGCGAGGAGATGATCCGCAAGCTGCACGAGGCGGGAGCCGATACCTTCCGCATCAACATGAGCCATGCCGATCACGACCTGATGCGCAAGCTGGTGGCGATGATCCGCAACGTCGAGCGCCAGGTTGGCCGCCCGATCGGCATCCTGGCCGACCTGCAGGGGCCGAAGCTGCGCGTCGGCAAGTTCGCCGAGGGCTCGGTTGCGCTCAAGGCGGGCGACACGTTCGTCCTCGACGACGACACGACTCCCGGCGACGCCACCCGCGTGCACCTGCCGCATCCCGAGATCCTGACGTCGGTGAAACCCGGCGACCGCCTGCTGATCGACGACGGCAAGCTGCAGCTCAAGGCGGTGCGAACCGACGGCCGGACGATCGAGACGGTCGTCGTGGCGGGCACCAAAATCTCCGACAAGAAGGGCGTCAGCCTGCCCGATACGGACCTGCCGCTCGGCGCCCTGACGGAGAAGGACCGGCGCGACCTCGACGCCGTCCTCCAGGCGGAGGTCGACTGGGTGGCGCTTTCCTTCGTCCAGCGCCCCGAGGATCTCGCCGAAGTGCGCAAGATCTCGCGCGGCCGGGCGGCGCTGCTGTCCAAGATCGAGAAACCCCAGGCCGTCGCGCGGCTCGCCGAAATCATCGAGGTGTCCGACGCTCTGATGGTGGCGCGCGGCGATCTCGGCGTCGAGATGCCGCTGGAAGCGGTCCCCGGCATCCAGAAGCAGATCACCCGCGCCTGCCGCAAGGCGGGGAAGCCGGTGGTGGTCGCCACCCAGATGCTGGAGTCGATGATCAGCGCGCCGGTGCCCACCCGCGCCGAAGTGTCGGACGTGTCGATCGCCGTCTTCGAGGGCGCGGACGCCATCATGCTGTCCGCCGAATCGGCGGCCGGCCAGTATCCGGTCGAGGCGGTGTCGATGATGAACGCCATCGCGGTGCAGGTGGAGAAGGATCCGAACTATCCGAGCATCATCAACGCGCAACGCACCGCGCCGGAGGCCACCGGGGCCGACGCGATCTCGCTTGCCGCGCGCCAGATCGCCGAGACGCTGAACCTGTCGGCCATCGTCACCTATACGGCCTCCGGGACAACCGGCCTGCGCGCGGCGCGCGAGCGTCCGCAGGTGCCTATCATCGCGCTGTCGCCCGTGGTGGAGACGGCGCGACGGCTGTCGCTGGTTTGGGGGCTGCACTGCGTCGTCACGCCGGACGCCAGCGACCTCGACGACATGGTCGACCGAGCCTGCCGCATCACCTATTCGGAAGGCTTCGGGCGGGCCGGCGACCGGGTCATCGTCACCGCGGGCGTGCCTCTGCGTACGCCGGGCGCCACCAACATGCTGCGCATCGCCTATATCGGTTCGGACGGCCTCGGCGGCATCTGAGGTCGGGTCCGGGCGGCGTCATACCGCACCGCCTCGGGATCCGCGGCGAACCGCTACCGACTGGCCCGCGCAAGCGCCGATGTCGGCGGCCCGTCGGCGCAGGCCTCGATCGGACCAAAGGCATCCGCCGAGATGCGCGCCTCGAGTTGCCGCGCCATTCCCTGCAGGTCGCGCTCCCGTCCCGAAAGCTTCTCGATCGCCGCGACGGCGAGGTCGGTGGCGATCCAGTCCGGCTTGTGGCCGAGGTTCTCGATCCAGAGCAGTTCGGCGCCCGGAATGTCGCGGGCCAGCCCAAGCGAGTGGATTTCCTCGTAGACGACCGTGTCGCGGTTGCCCGAAATCACCACCGTCGGCGCGGTGATCTCGCCGTAGCGCGGCGCGAGCTTCTCGACGAAGGCGAAGAGACCAGCGACGTCGCGGGCATTGGCGCGAAAGGCTTCCGGCCGCAGCACCAGGCTGATGGCCGCGCCGCGTGCATAGCCTTCCGGCGCGGCGTTCGGCGCAAAGACGCATTTGGTCGCCGCGCCGAGGCGCATGACGCCGCCAGGCCACGCCAGGGTCTCGGTGAACAACCGGCCGATCACCGGGGTTTCGGAAAGATCATAGTACCAGGATGTCCCGCCGCCAGGCCAGGGATGCGAGGCGGGCGCCAGGAAGACGAGGCCTTCGACGCGTTCCGGGCGGAGCACGCCGAAGGCGGCGAGCACCGCGCCGGCGAAGGAATGGCCGACGATGATCGCCTTTTCCATACCGTAGGCATCCATCAGCGCGGCGATCGTCTCGGCCTGCCCGGCTGGCGTGTCGTTGCCGCCCGCGCCGCGCTCCGACCAGCCGTGGCCCGGCCGGTCGACGAAGAGCATCTCGGCGCGCCCTTCCAGCAGGGGCCTGAACGGCAGCATCTGGTCGAGCAGGTTGCCGCTGGCGCCGTGCAAGAAGA
>JBKBRJ010000056.1:0-27982 GCA_046292285.1 Mesorhizobium sp.
CAAAACGAACCCGCTCGTCCATTACCGAACTCTCCTTCCACGGCATCAACACCTCCCGCAAAGCGAAAAGTGTTACCCATGTGTCCGGTACAAAACGTCACCTATGTCTCAGGTCATTCACGAAATTTTTCATAGACTTGCGTCGCGCCGCGATACGCATGCGCGGACCGCGCCGTTTCACCGTCTCCGACAGATCGGAGCCGCCTGCCAGTGATGCGGACCGCCGCGGGGACAGACAACCGCGAGCGCACGCGCCTTCATCGAAAAGCGTCTAATGCGATGGCCGGCTTCACGTTGGGGAAAGCTTTTCATGGAAAACTCCGTCTTGGGAAGCCCGGCAGGGAACCGGGGCAATTCCCGCGCGTTCGTCGTCAGGTTTCCGAAACAGCGAGCACAGCGATGTCCCTTTTCCATGAACCGGTGAAACTGCTCCACGGCGCCGATGCCCGTCCGCTGGAAATCCACGACGCCGGGCAGGCCGCGATGGCGCTGGAGCATGGCTGGCCGGAAGCGCGCGGCAAGTGGTACTGGGCCGCCCGCCAGGCCTGCCGCGCCGCCGGCGAAGGACGCGCCTCTCCGCACATCGCGCGTCGCATCTTCCTGCGGGCGGTCGAGGAATCGCGGCAGCCGCGACTGCCGGCCTGACCCCGGCGAGACCGGTTTTTCTCCTTGCATAACGTCACGTTACCGCACCCTACGCATGGTGATCGAATGCGTCTGGCAATGATCCGGCCGGCGTCCTAAGAGACGTTCCGGACAGGGGCGCCGAACCGGCGTCGGAAGTGCTGGAGCGGCAATGCAGTTCATCGACCTCGGAGCCCAGCGGGCGCGCATCAATCATCGCCTGAAGGCGGCCGTCGACCGCGTCATCGACAGCGGCGCCTACATCCTCGGACCGGAGGTGCGGGAGTTCGAAAGGCAGATGGCCGACTATGTCGGAGTCCGCAACGTGGTGGCCTGCGCCAATGGCACCGATGCGCTGCTGCTGCCGCTGCTGGCCAGCGGAATCGGCCCCGGCGACGCGGTGTTCTGCCCGAGCTTCACCTTCGCGGCGACGGCCGAGGTCGTGGCGCTCGCCAAGGCCGAGCCTGTCTTCGTCGACATCGATCCCGACAGCTACAACATGGACCCCGCCTCGCTCGAGGCGGCGATCGCCATGGTCAAGGCCGAGGGCCGCCTGACGCCGAAGGCGATCATCCCGGTCGATCTCTTCGGCCTCGCCGCCGACTATCCCGCCATCGCCGCCATCGCCCGCCGCGAGAAGCTGTTGGTGATCGAGGACGCCGCGCAGGCCATCGGCGGCAGCCTCGACAACCGGATGTGCGGCGCCTTCGGCGACGTCGCCTCGACGAGCTTCTACCCGGCCAAGCCGCTCGGCTGCTACGGCGACGGCGGCGCGATGTTCACCGACGACGATGCCTTTGCCGAGACGCTGCGCTCCTTCGCATTCCACGGCAAGGGCGCGACGCAGTATGACAACATCCACGTCGGGTTGAATTCCCGCCTCGACACGCTCCAGGCCGCGATCCTGATCGAGAAGCTGGCGATCCTGGAAGACGAGATGGCCGAGCGCCAGGTCGTCGCGAAGCGCTATGCCGAGGGACTGTCCGGCGTGGTCAAGACGCCGGTCGTGCCGGAAAACCGCCGCTCGGCCTGGGCGCAATACGCGATCGAGACGCCGCACCGCGACGGCCTGAAGGCGCATCTCCAGGCCGCGGGCATCCCGAGCGTGATCTACTACGTCAAGCCGCTGCATTTGCAGGTGGCCTACGAGCGGTACCCGCGCGTGCCGACCGGGCTGCCCGTGTCCGAAGGCCTGCCGTCGCGCATCCTCTGCCTGCCGATGCACCCCTATCTGACGGCCGCCGATCAGGACCGCATCTGCGGCGCGATCGCCGAGTTCATCGGCCGCCAGGGCTGATCAGACGAATCGCATGCTGGCCGCGTCAGCCGACGCGACCGCAGAAGCCGTCGAGCCCTTCGAGCGAAAGCGTGTCGCCGTCCACCACGGCGCGCGAACCCGGAAACTTTAGCGCCTCCACCCGCCCGAGGTTCGCCGGCAGCGCCCAGTCGACTGGATCGGCGGAGAAGTTGAAGACGCAGAGCAGACGCTCGCCGCCGCCCTCGCGCAGGACGGCCAGCACCTCGTCGGTCTGCTCGACGATTTCGATCGCGCCGCTCACCAGCGCCGGCCGCGCCTTCCTGAAAGCCAGAACCTCGCGGTAGCGGGCGAGGATCGAGCCGGCGTCGGCCTCCTGGACATCGACCGCTTGTTCGAGATGGTCGGGCGGCACCGGCAGCCAGGGCCGCGCCTGCGTAAAGCCGCCGTGATGGGCAGCCCCTTCCCAGACCATCGGCGTGCGGCATCCGTCGCGCCCCTTGAAGGCCGGCCAGAAGCGGATGCCATAGGGATCGCGCAGGTCCTCGAAGGCGATGTCGGCCTCGGGCAGGCCCAGCTCCTCGCCCTGGTAGAGGCAGATCGAACCGCGCAGGCAGGCGATCAACCCGATCGAGAAGCGCGCGACCGCGTCCGGCGTCCGGCCTTCGCCCGCCCAGCGGGAGGCATGGCGCTGGACGTCGTGGTTGGAGAACGCCCAGCAGACCCAGCCGTCGACGACCGAGGTCTCGAACTCGGAAATGCACCGCGCGACGTGCGCGGCCGAGAAGGCGGGGGCGAGGAGGTCGAAGGTGTAGCACATGTGCAGCATGTCGCCGCCGCCGGTATAGGTCGCCACGATCTTCAGCGCGCCCGCCCCGTCGCCCACCTCGCCCACCGCCGCGCGGTCGTCATACGCGTCGAGCAGCGCGCGAAACTCGCGGAGGAAGCCGAGGTTCTCCGGCTGGTTCTTGTCGTGGATGTGCTGCTGGTAGCCATAGGGGTTGGTGTCGGGCACGTCGCCCGCGCCGCCCGGCGCCTTTGGCGGATTGGAGCGCAGTTCGGCGTCGTGGAAGTAGTAGTTCACCGTGTCGAGCCGGAAGCCGTCGACGCCTCGGTCGAGCCAGAAGCGGACGGTGTCGAGCAGCGCCGCGCGCACCTCGGGATTGTGAAAATTGAGGTCGGGCTGGGAAGCGAGGAAATTGTGCAGGTAGTACTGCCGGCGGGTCGAATCCCACTCCCATGCCGGGCCACCGAACACCGAGAGCCAGTTGTTGGGCGGATTGCCGTCCGGCTTGGGGTCGGCCCAGACGAACCAGTCCGCCCTCGGGTTGTCCCGGCTCGCTCGGCTTTCCTTGAACCAGACGTGCTGGTCGGAACAGTGCGACAGCACCTGGTCGATGATGACCTTCATGCCGAGGCGATGCGCCTCGGCGACCAGGGCGTCGAAGTCGGCGAGCGTGCCGAACAGCGGATCGACGGCGCAGTAATCGGAGACGTCGTATCCCATGTCGGCCATCGGCGACATGAAGAAGGGCGACAGCCATATGGCGTCGACGCCGAGGCTTGCGACATAGGACAGGCGCGCGGTGATGCCCGGCAGGTCGCCGACGCCATCCTCGCCCGAATCCTGGAAGGACCGCGGATAGATCTGGTAGATCGCGCAGCCGCGCCACCACTCCGCGCCGGCCCTCGCCCGCGCCTGCTCGACATTGCCGGCCATTCAGTCCCCCGTCGGTCGTGACGTCTCGATCTCGGTTTCGCAAAGCACGGCGGCGGTGCGTCCGGCAAGGACGATCGCGTGATCCCGCGGCCGCAATTCGGCGCCCGTCGCCGGCGCGTGGAGCTGCCACGCGAAGCCGTCGACCGGCGGCAGCGTGAAG
Source organism: Mesorhizobium sp. (assembly GCA_046292285.1). GTDB lineage: Bacteria > Pseudomonadota > Alphaproteobacteria > Rhizobiales > Rhizobiaceae > Aquibium. The sequence continues at coordinate 3,760 of JBKBRJ010000056.1, forward strand.
ACCGTGCCGCGCCGATCGCCATTGAGCAGCAACGCCACCCGTCGGGGACCGCCGCCGCCTCCGGCCAGCACCATGGCGAGACGGCGATTGTCGCCGTCGTTCCATCCCGCCTCGTCGAGCGGCCGACCGTCGACGCCGAGCCATTCGACGTCGGGCGGCAGTCCTTCGGCAACAGGCTTGCCGGTGAGGAAGCCCGCCTCGCGCAGCGCCGGAACCCGGCGGCGGAGCGCCGCCAGCGCCGCGGCATGTTCTTCCAGGCCGCGGTCGCGGCTCTCCCAGTCCAGCCACGCCAGTCCGTTGTCCTGGGCATAGGCGTTGTTGTTGCCGCGCTGCGTGCGGCCGAACTCGTCGCCGGCCGTCAGCATGATCGACCCGCGCGACAGGAACAGGGTGGACAGCAGCGAGCGCAGGTCGCGCGCTCTGGCGGCGAGGATCTGCGGATCGTCCGTCTCGCCCTCGATACCGTTGTTCCATGACAGGTTCTCGTCATGGCCGTCGCGGTTGTCCTCGCCGTTCGCCTCGTTGTGCTTGCGCTCGTAGGCGACGAGGTCGGCGAGGCTCATGCCGTCATGCGCGGCAATGAAGTTGACGCTGCGCGTGCCGGGCCGGCCCTTCCGATCGAAGATGTCCGACGAGCCGGCGAGTCGCGTCGCCAGCGCCGGCACCCGGCCCGCGTCGCCGCGCCAGAAGCGGCGGACGTCGTCGCGGTAGACGTCGTTCCATTCGAGGAACGGCGCCGGAAAATTGCCGAGATGGTAGCCGCCCGGGCCGATGTCCCAGGGCTCGGCGATCAGCACCCGGTCGCCGAGCACCGGATCCTCGGCGATCTCGCGGAAGAAGCGCGCGGCCGGATCGAAGCCGCGATGGTCGCGGCCGAGCACCGGCGCGAGGTCGAAGCGGAAGCCGTCGACGCCGCAGGTCTTCACGAAGTGCCGCAAGGAATCGAGAATCATCCGGTGCACTTCCGGGTGATGCGTCGCAATGGTGTTGCCGCAGCCGGTGTCGTTGGCAAGGACGACCGGATCGCCCGGCAGGTGGCGGTAGTAGGCGAGGTTGTCGAGCCCGCGGAAGGACAGGGTCGGGCCAAGAATGTCGCTCTCGCCGGTGTGGTTGAACACCAGGTCTAGGATGACGCCGATGCCTTCCCTGCGGAGCGCCGCCACCGTTTCGCGCAGTTCGACCACGCCGCCGGGGCAGAGCCGCGGATCGAGCGCCATGAAGGTGACGGGGTTGTAGCCCCAGACATTCTTCAGGCCGAGCGGCGCCAGATGGCGTTCGTCGATCCAGGCCGTCACCGGCATCAGTTCCACCGCGTCGACGCCGAGCATCCTCAGGTGCTCGATCACCGCCGGATGCGCCAGCGCCGCCACCGTGCCGCGCAGCGAGGCGGGCATGTCGGGATGCTTCATCGTGAAGCCGCGCACATTGACCTCGTAGACGAAGCCGCCGGGTCTGAAGACCGGCCCGGCCGGAGAAACGTCCGGCAGCGGCGCCGTCAGCATGGCCTTCGGCATCAGCCTCGCCGTGTCGCCTCCCTCGCCGCGGCGGGCGCCGAGTTCGGGCGTGTAGCGATAGGGCCGGTCGATCTCCAGCGCATAGGGGTCCATCAGCAGCTTGTCGGGATCGAACCAGAAGCCGTCGTCGGGATCGAAGCGGCCGTCGGCGCGCAGGCCATAGCGCAGGCCATGCTCCGCGCCGGCGACGAAGACCTGTCGAAAGCCGTCGCCGACCGGCTTCATCTCGAAGCGCGCGACCTCGGCCTCGCCGGCGTCGTCGAACAGGCAGAGCCAAACCTTGTCGGCCGTGCTCGACCAGACGCGAAAGCGCGCGCCGCCGGCGACGAACGCGGCTCCGCAATGGTCGGCGGGCAACGCGTCGGGCATGGTCAGGTCACGACGTTCGGGCCGGTCCGCCCGGTGTGCCGCCCGATCCCGGCGATCTCGTCCGCCGCCAAGATCAGGTCGGCGAGCGCATCCGGCGTTTGCTGCGCCAGCAGCAACGGATCGGCCTCGTAGCGTTCGAGATAGACGCGGATCGTGGCGCCCTCGGTGCCGGTGCCCGACAGGCGGAAGACGATGCGCGATCCGCCGTCGAAACCGATGCGGATGCCCTGGTTCCGCGACACCGAGCCGTCCACCGGGTCGGTGTAGGAGAAATCGTCGGCGAAGGCGACCGCGAGGCCCTGGACCGAGGTCCCCGGCAGGGCGCCGAGCTTGCCGCGCAATTCCGCCATCAGCGCGTTGGCGCGCTCCGTCTCCACCGCTTCGTAGTCGTGGCGGGCATAGTAGTTGCGGCCATATTCGGCCCAGTGCTTGCCGGCGATGTCCCGCACGCTTTCCTTGCGCACCGCCAGGATGTTGAGCCAGAGCAGCACCGCCCACAGCCCGTCCTTCTCGCGCACGTGGTCGGAGCCGGTGCCGGCGCTCTCCTCGCCGCAGATCGTCGCCATGCCGGCGTCGAGCAGGTTGCCGAAGAATTTCCAGCCGGTCGGCGTCTCGTAGAGGCCGATGCCGAGCCTTTCGGCCACCCGGTCGGCGGCGGCGCTGGTGGGCATCGAGCGGGCGATGCCCTTCAGCCCGCCAGCATATCCGGGCGCCAGATGCGCGTTGGCGGCCAGCATGGCGAGCGAATCCGACGGCGTGATGAAGATGCCCCGGCCGATGATCAGGTTGCGGTCGCCGTCGCCGTCCGACGCCGCGCCGAAATCCGGGGCGTCGGGCGACATCATCAGGTCGTACAGTTCCTTTGCGTGCACGAGGTTCGGATCCGGGTGGTGCCCGCCGAAATCCGGCAGCGGCACCCCGTTGCGCACGGTGCCCGGCGCCGCGCCGAGCCGCCTTTCGAGGATCTCCACGGCGTAGGGTCCGGTCACCGCGTGCATGGCGTCGAAGGCCATGCGGAAGCCGCCGGCAAACATCGCGCGGATCGCGTCGAAGTCGAACAGCGTCTCCATCAGGGCGGCATAGTCGGCGACCGGATCGATCACCTCGATCGTCGCGCCGCCGAGCTCGAACGTCCCGACCTCGTCGAGATCGATCGCGGGCGTGTCGAGCGTCAGGTAGCGATCGATGACCCGCGAGCGGGCGAACACCGCCTCGGTGATGCGCTCGGGCGCCGGGCCGCCATTGCCGACATTGTACTTGATGCCGAAATCCTCGTGCGGCCCGCCCGGATTGTGACTCGCCGAAAGGATCAGGCCACCGAAGGCGCCATGCTTGCGGATCACGTGCGAGGCGGCCGGCGTCGACAGGATGCCCCCCTGCCCGACGATCACCTTGCCGAAGCCGTTGGCGACGGCCATGCGCAGGGCGGTCTGGATCACCTCGCGATTGTAGAACCGGCCGTCGCCGCCGATCACCAGCGTCTTGCCGGCGAAGCCCTCCAGGCTGTCGAAAACCGATTGGATGAAGTTCTCGGCATAGTTCGGCTGCTGGAAGACGGGCACCTTCTTGCGCAGGCCCGAGGTGCCGGGCTTCTGGTCATCATAGGGCGTGGTGGCGACTGTCCTGATCATCACTCAAACATCCGAGGCGAGGGTGTCGTACAGTTGGGCATAGCGCGCCGCGCTGCGGTCCCACGAGACGTCGGCCTTCATGCCCTGGCGCTGGATCGTCGCCCAGACCGATGGCTCGCGGTGACAGCGCATCGCGCGCCGGATCGCCTGCAGGAAGGCGTCCGCCGTCAGCGGCGCGAACTGGAAGCCGGTCGCCACGCCCGCCGAAAGCGCCGCCTCATTGGCGTCGACGATCGTGTCGGCAAGGCCGCCGGTGCGCGCCACGACCGGCACGCAGCCATAGCGCAGGCCGTAGAGCTGGGTCAGCCCGCAAGGCTCGAAACGCGACGGCACGAGGATGGCGTCGCCTCCCGCCTGCATCAGGTGGGACAGCGGCTCGTTGTAGCCGATGACGACGCCGACCCGGCCGCGATGGCGCGCCGCGCCGGCGAGCAGCGCGCCCTCCAGCGCGTGGTCGCCGGACCCGAGCACGGCGACCTTGGCGCCCTCGGCCACGATCCGGTCGAGCACCTCGGCGAGAAGATCCATGCCCTTCTGCCAGGTCAGGCGGCTGATGACGGTCAGGATCGGCGCGGCGTCCCGGTCGAGACTGAAATGCTCCTCCATCGCCGCCCTGTTGCGTTCCCGCTTCGACAGGGTTCGCGTCCCGTAGGTCGCGGGCAGCAGCGCGTCGGACGAGGGATCCCAGACCCCCGTGTCGATGCCGTTGACGATGCCATGCAGTTCGGCCGCGCGGGCGTTGAGCAACCCGTCGAGGCCCATGCCGAACTCCGGTGTGCGGATTTCCTGCGCGTAGGTCGGACTGACCGTGGTGATGGCGCTCGCCCCCTGCAGGCCGGCTTTCAGGAAACCGACCCCGCCGTAGTACTCGACGCCGTCGACACTCATGGCCGCATCGGGAAGCCCCAGGAGCGGGAAGATCGAAGCCGGGAACTGGCCCTGGAAGGCGAGGTTGTGGACGGTCATCACCGTCGGCACGGAACGTTCGTTGGTGTAGCGCATGTAGGCGATGGTCATCGCCGCCTGCCAGTCATGCGCATGCACGAGATCGGGCAGGAAGCCGTCACCGCCATGCTCGGCGATTTCCGCGCCGGCCCTGCCGAGCGCCGCGAAGCGGCGCCAGTTGTCGGGAAAATCCGTTCCGTCGCCGTAGGGCGAGCCCGGACGGTCGAAAAGATGCGGCGCGTCGAGCACGAAGAGATCGAGCCCGGCCGCCTTGCCGACAAGGATGGAGGCCGGACCACCGTAGAATTCGTGCCAGGCGCGGGCCACCTCTCGTTCGGCTTCGAGTGCAGCCATCACCATCCGATAGCCTGGAACGAGCGTCCGCACCGCCACGCCGTGCGCGGCGAGCGCGCCCGGCAGGGCGCCCGTCACGTCCGCCAAGCCGCCGGTCTTGACGATCGGGTAGATTTCGGAGGCGACGGACAGAACGTTCATGACAGTCTGTCGATCATCGACTGGGTGATCAGGCAGACGCCGGCTTCGGTCCGCCGGAAGCGGCGGGCATCCTCGACCGGATCCTCGCCGACGACCAGCCCTTCCGGAATGCGCACGCCGCGGTCGATCACCACGCGCGTCAGCCGGGCGTTGCGGCCGACATAGCAGTCGGGCAGGACCACCGCCTCGTCGAGCATTGAGAAGGAGTTGACCCGCGCCCCGGTGAAGATCAGCGACTTGCGCAGCGCCGCGCCGGAGATGATGCAGTCGCCCGCCACCAGCGAGGAAACGGCCGAGCCGCGCCGGCCCTCCTCGTCGTGCACGAACTTCGCCGGCGGCTTGATCTCGGCATAGGTCCAGATCGGCCAGTCGCGGTCGTAGATGTCGAGTTGTGGCGTGATCGCCGTCAGGTCGATGTTGGCTTCCCAATAGGCGTCGATCGTGCCCACGTCGCGCCAGTACGCCTCGCCCTCGAAGGTCGAGCGGACGCAGGATTTGGAGAAGCGGTGCGCCAGCGCCTTGCCATGCTGGACGATGTACGGGATCAGGTCCTTGCCGAAATCGCGGCTCGATCCGGGCGTGGCGGCGTCGCGACGAAGTTCCTCCATCAGGAACTTGGTTCTGAAGACGTAGATGCCCATCGAGGCCAGCGCGAAGTCGGGCCTGCCGGGGATGCCGGGTGGGTCGGCCGGCTTCTCGATGAAGGAGACGATGACGTCTTTCTCGTCGACATGCATGACGCCGAAGCCCGTGGCCTCCATGCGCGGCACCTCCAGGCAGCCGATGGTCACGTCGGCGCCGGACAGCACGTGCTCGCGCAGCATCGGCTCGTAGTCCATCTTGTAGATGTGGTCGCCGGCCAGGATGACCATGAACTCGGTCTTATAGTCCTCGATGATGTCGGCGTTCTGGTAGACCGCGTCGGCGGTGCCCTCGTACCATTGCGTCTCGGAAACGCGCTGGCTGGCGGGAAGGATGTCGAAGCTCTCGTTGCGCTCGGGGCGGAAGAAGTTCCAGCCGCGCTGCAGGTGCCGTATGAGCGAATGCGCCTTGTACTGGGTGGCCACGCCGATGCGACGGATGCCGGAATTCAGCGCGTTCGACAGCGCGAAGTCGATGATTCGCGTCTTGCCGCCGAAATAGACCGCCGGCTTGGCGCGGGTGTCGGTCAGCTCCTTCAGGCGGCTCCCCCGGCCGCCCGCCAGCACATAGGCCATGGCGTCACGCGCAAGCGGCTGGATCCTGTTTTCCGGCATCGTTCCTCCCCTCTCCCACGCCGTCGATCGCGGCGCGCATTGTCATGGAAACTCGTAGCAGTTTCGCAGGGCGCCGCGCCATTCCCCGCCGGGCGGCGGAGGAACGCGCAACGGATGCGGACGGGCGGCCGTTCCGCCCTCGACGGACGAAACGGCCGGCCTCAGGCGCCGGCATGCCAGATGTCGCGGTCATACTCGCGGATCGTCCGGTCGGAGGAGAACCAGCCGACATTGGCCGTGTTGCGGATCGCCTTGGCATACCAGTCCGGCGCGTTGCGCCAGATCTCGTCGACCCGCCGCTGCGCGTCGGCGTAGGAATCGAAGTCGGCCGCGACCATGAACCAGTCGGTTTCGAAGAGCCCGTCGACCAGCGCCCGGTAGCGGTCGGGATCGTCGGGCGAGAAGACGCCGGACGAGATCGCATGCAGCGCCTGCCCGAGTTCGGGCGAGCCTTCGATGACCGCGCGCGGCGCATAGCCCTTGCGGCGCGTCTCCTCCACCTCGTGCGCCTTCAACCCGAAGATGACGATGTTGTCCTCGCCCACGCATTCGCTGATCTCGACATTGGCGCCGTCGAGCGTGCCGATGGTGATCGCGCCGTTCAGCGCGAACTTCATGTTGCCGGTGCCCGAGGCCTCCATGCCCGCCGTCGAGATCTGCTCCGACAGGTCGGCGGCCGGCACCATGACCTCGGCGACGGAGACGCTGTAGTTCGGCACGAAGACGACCTTCAGCAGGCCGCGCACGGCCGGATCGCGATTGATCACCCGGGCGACGTCGTTGGCCAGCTTGATGATCAGCTTGGCGTTGTGATAGCTCGGCGCCGCCTTGCCGGCGAGGAACTTGACGCGCGGCAGCCAGTCCTTCTCGGGATGCGAGCGGATCTGGTCGTAGAGCGCCACCGCCTCGATGATGTTGAGGAGCTGGCGCTTGTATTCGTGGATCCGCTTGATCTGCACGTCGAACAGCGCCGACGGATCGATGCGCAGGCCCAGCCGCTCGTCGACCAGTTCGGCGAGGCGCTGCTTGTTGGCGCGCTTCACCGCCGCGAACCTGTCGCGGAAGGCCGGATCGGAGGCGAAGCGGTTCAGGTCCTTCAGCGCGTCGGTGTCGTCGAGGAATCGGTCGCCGATCGCCTCGCGGGCCAGCGCGGTCAGCCCCGGATTGCACTGCATCAGCCAGCGTCGCGGCGTGATGCCGTTGGTCTTGTTGTTGATGCGGCCGGGATAGAGCCGGTTCAGGTCGGAAAAGACCGTCTGCTTCATCAGGTCGGTGTGCAGTCCGGACACGCCGTTGACCGAATGCGAGCCGACGAAGGCGAGGTTGCCCATGCGCACGCGCCGGTCGCCGTCCTCGTGGATCAGCGAGATGCGGCGGATCTGTTCGAGATCGAAGATCTGCCTGCTCCGCGCCTCCAGCAGCACTTGGGCGTTGATGGCGTATACGATCTGCATGTGGCGCGGCAGCAGCCGCTCGAAGACCGGCACCGGCCAGCTTTCCAGGGCTTCCGGCAGCAGCGTGTGGTTGGTGTAGGCGAAGGTGCGCTTCGTCAGGTCCCAGGCCGTGTCGAAATCGATGCCGTGGACATCCATCAGGAGCCGCATCAGTTCGGCGATGGCGACGGCCGGGTGGGTGTCGTTGAGATGGATCGCCGCCTTGTCGGGCAGGGTCAGCAGGTCGCCATATTGCGACAGGTGGCGCTGCACGATGTCCTGCAGGGAGGCGGCGGTGAAGAAGTATTCCTGCCTCAGGCGAAGTTCCTGGCCGGCCTGGTGGCTGTCGGCCGGATAGAGCACGCGCGTCAGCGAGGCGGCCTGGTTGGCCTCGCGCAGCGCGCCGATGTGGTCGCCCGCGTTGAAGGCGGCGAGCAGGATCGGATCGACCGCCATGGCCGACCACAGCCGCAGCGTGTTGACGCGCTTGCCGCGCCAGCCGACGACCGGCGTGTCGTAGGCCACGGCGAGAACCCGCTCCTGCGGGCGCCAGACGTGGCGTTCCAGCCGCCCGTCCTTCGAGGTGATCGACTCGACCGTGCCGCCGAAACCGATTTCGACCGAGCGCTCGCGGCGCTCGAATTCCCATGGATTTCCATGGTCGAGCCAGGTCTCGGGCAGTTCCACCTGCCAGCCGTCCTGGATCTCCTGCCTGAACAGTCCGTGCACGTAGCGGATGCCGTAGCCATGGGCGGGCAGGTCAACCGACGCCATGCTTTCCATGAAGCAGGCTGCGAGCCGGCCGAGGCCGCCATTGCCGAGCGCGGCATCGGGCTCGAGCCCGGCGATCACGTCGATCTCGACGTCGAGGAGCTTCAGCGCCTCGCGCATCGACTGCATCAGGCCGAGGTTGGAGAAGGCGTCGCGCATCAGCCTTCCGACGAGGAACTCCATCGACAGGTAGTACACGCGCTTGCGCTTGTCGGCGTAGGCTTCCTTGGTCGAAGCGATCCACCGCTCGATGATGCGGTCGCGCACGACCTTGATCGACGCGTTCAGCCAGTCATACGGCGTGGCGACGGAGGCATCCTTGCCGACCCGGTAGGTCAGGCATTTCAGGATTTCGTCGGCCAGCGCCCTGGGATCGTTGTCATGCTCCGCGAAAATCGGGAGTTCGCTCGATGTCGCCCGGTCCATATCGGTTCCTTCGCCCTCGGGGACGACGCCTTGCGTCGGACCCGCCAAGGTTTCCAGCATTCCTCCCGCCGCCATGCTAGTCGCAACCGTCGCGAATGCAAACGACGATGTAAGCGGACGAACTCGAAAAGACGGGATTTCCCGGCGATGCGAACGGCCCTACGCCGCCAGGGCCTCGACCGGCGGCTCCTTGGCGCCCGTCATGAAGGCGACGGCGTCGGACATGGTGTAGTCCTTCGGATTGACGACGCAGAGCCGCCGGCCCAGGCGGTGGATGTGGATGCGGTCGGCGACCTCGAAGACGTGCGGCATGTTGTGCGAGATCAGGATGATCGGGATGCCGCGCGAGCGCACGTCGAGAATCAGTTCCAGCACGCGGCGCGATTCCTTGACGCCGAGCGCGGCGGTCGGCTCGTCGAGGATGATGACCTTCGAGCCGAAGGCCGCCGCGCGCGCCACCGCCACGCCCTGCCGCTGGCCCCCCGAGAGGGTCTCGACCGGCTGGTTGATGTTCTGGATGGTCATCAGGCCGAGGTCGGAGAGCTTCCTGCGCGCGAAATCCTCCATCGCCTTGTGGTCGAGCTTGCGCAGCCATTTGCCCATGAAGCCCGGCCGGCGCAGTTCGCGGCCCATGAACATGTTGTCGGCGATGGACAGCGCCGGCGACATGGCGAGCGTCTGGTACACCGTCTCGATGCCCTTGGCGCGCGCGTCGTTGGGCGAGGCGAATTCGATCGGCGATCCATCGAGCCACATCGTTCCGGCGTCCGGAATCACCGCGCCGGACAGCGCCTTGATCAGGGTCGACTTGCCGGCGCCGTTGTCGCCGATGACGGCCAGGATCTCGCCCGGCATCAGGTCGAAGTCGCAATGGTCGAGCGCGGTGACCCTGCCGTAGCGCTTGACGAGGTTTCGGGCCTTGAGAAGGGGTTCCATCAGGCGGATACCTTTCTGATCCACTGGTCGACCGCGACGGCGGCGATGATGAGCACGCCGATGAGGAGGTAGGTCCACTGCGCGTCGGCGCCGGCCATGCGCAGCCCCATCTCGAACACGCCGACGATCAGCGCGCCGAGGAACATGCCGACGATCGTGCCGCGACCGCCGAACAAGGAGATTCCGCCGATCACCACCGCGGTGACCGCCTGGATGTTGCCGAGGATGCCGGTCGAGGCCGACGGCGAGACCGAGCCGAAGCGGCCGATCATCACCCAGCCGGCGATGCCGCAGAAGAAGCCCGCCAGCGCATAGGCCTGGATCAGCACGCGTTTTCGCGGCACGCCGGCCAGTTCGGCCGCCTCCGGATCGTCGCCGACGGCATAGACGTGCCGTCCCCAGGCAGTGTGGCGCAGCACGTAGGCCATGACAGCGACCAGAACGATCAGCAGCACCACGGCGAGCGTCACCCGCGCGCCGGCGAAATTGAAGGCGCTGCCCCAGAACTGCAGCGAGGGCGCGTTCGCCTCGATGTCCTGGCTGCGGATCGTCTCGTTGGCGGAATAGATGTAGTTGGTCGCCAGAAAGACCTGCCAGGTTCCCAGAGTCACGATGAAGGGCGGGATGCGCATGCGCGCCACCAGCACGCCGTTGATCGCGCCCATCAGCGTTCCGGCGGCGAGCCCGATCGCGATCGAGACCTCGGCCGGCAGCCCGTAGCGGAAGGTGAACTGGCCCATGATGACGGACGTCAGCACCGCCATCGCGCCGACGGAGAGGTCGATCCCGGCGGTCAGGACCACCAGCGATTGGGCAATGCCGAGGATGCCGACGATGCCGATCTGCTGGAAGATCAGGCTGAGCGTGCTGATGCGCCAGAAATTCTGGTTGATCAGCCCGAACACGATGACCGCCACCACGAGCACGATCAGCGGCACGAGCGCGGGGGTGCGATGCAGGAGGCTGTGAAGCCGGTGAAAAACATTCTTCTCGATCAGGTCGAACTCCGCGACCTTCTCGTCGCGGCGCGTCTTGACGACGTCCTCGAAGCTATCGGCGTTGCTCACGTCACGAGCCCTCCCATGGCCGCGCGACCGAAACGGGATCGCCCGTTCCGGGCCTCCACGCATAGTGTGCGGCGATTGTCTGCCTGCGTAAAGGCAGGTCAGGCGGGACGAACCCGCCCAACCGCCTGGCGGATCAGCCCCAGCAGAGCTTCTTGCCGTCCTCGACGGAGATCGACTCGACCCCGTCCACCGGCTTGTCGGTCACGAGGGCGACGCCGGTGTCGAAGAAGGCCTTGCCCTCGCTCGCCGCCGGCTTCGTTCCATCCTTGGCAAAGGCGGCGATCGCCTCGATGCCCTTGGACGCCATGAGCAGCGGATATTGCTGCGAGGTGGCGCCGATCACGCCGTCGGCCACGTTGGCCACGCCCGGACAGCCGCCGTCGACCGAAACGATCAGCACGTCCCTCTCGCGGCCGATGGCCTTCAGCGCCTCGTAGGCGCCGGCCGCGGCAGGCTCGTTGATCGTGTAGACGACGTTGATCTCGGGATCGCGGGCGAGCAGGTTCTCCATGGCCTTGCGGCCGCCCTCCTCGTTGCCCTGCGTGACGTCGTTGCCGACGATGCGCGGGTCATTCTCGTCGCCCCACTTGTTGGGATCGCCGAGGTCGATGCCGAAGCCCTGCAGGAAGCCCTGGTCGCGGAGCACGTCGACCGACGGCTGCGACACGTCGAGGTCGAGCATGGCTATCTTCGCGTCGGCGGCCTTGTCGCCAAGCGTCGCCGCAGCCCATTTGCCGATCAGCTCTCCGGCCAGGAAGTTGTCGGTCGCGAAGGTCATGTCGGCGGCGTCGATCGGCTCCAGCGGCGTGTCGAGCGCGATCACCAGCAGGCCGGCTTCGCGCGCCTTCTGCACGGAGGGCACGATGGCCGACGTCGACGACGCCGTCAGCAGAATGCCCTTCGCGCCGTCGGCGATGCAGGTCTCGATGGCGGCGACCTGGGTTTCGTTGTCGCCGTCGACCTTGCCGGCATAGGACTTGAGGGCGATGCCGAGTTCCTTGGCCTTGGCCTCGGCGCCTTCCTTCATCTTGACGAAGAACGGGTTGGTGTCCGTCTTGGTGATCAGGCAGGCAGAGACGTCGGCAGCCGCCGCCGGTGCGGCGAATGCGATCATGCAGGCGGCGGCCCCAGCGAATACGGCCGACTTGAGTGCGATTGTATTGGTCACGGTTTTCCTCCCGTTGAATGAAACATGCGGCCCGGCCTCCGCCGGGCGCGCGACAATCGGGCCGGAACCCGGCCTGCTGTCTTCGTCATAAAGAAACCAGGATGCGGCCGCTGTCAATAGATAATTCATTCTGATTTAGTAATTGACAGAAGCCGCTGCCACGAGGCATTCTTCGTGCTACCGGTCGAAGCGAGAGAGCCGGATTCGGGGGAGAAGCGTGGAAACCGGAGCAACCAGGCCCGATGCGGACAGCCGGCAGGACTGGTTCCAGCGCGGCACCAACCAGAGCGGCATGCGCGACGCCAACGAGCGCCTCGTCCTGTCCCTGGTTCGCCGGCACGGCAGCCTGGCCAAGACCGACATCGCCCGCATGACCAGCCTCTCGGCGCAGACCGTGTCGGTCATCATGCGCGAACTGGAGGCCGAAAAGTTGCTCGTCCGCGGCACGCCGGTGCGCGGCAAGGTCGGCCAGCCCTCGGTGCCCTTGTCGCTCAACCCCGACGGGGCCTTGTTCCTCGGCCTCAAGATCGGCCGGCGCAGCGCCAACCTCGTGCTGATCGACTTCCTCGGCAAGGTGCGCGCGACCGAGAGCCGGTCCTACCCCTACCCTACGCCCGCCGAGACCATCGAATTCGTCTGCGCGGGCATCGCCCATTTCCGGGCCGGGCTGACGCCCGAACAGGACAAGCGCATCGCGGGTCTCGGCATCGCCATGCCGTTCGAACTGTGGAACTGGGCCGACACCGTCGGCGCGCCGCGCGCCATCATGGACCAGTGGCGCGATGCCGACATCCGCGCCGACATCGCCTTGCATTGCCCCTTCCCCGTCTACCTGCAGAACGACGCGACCGCGGCCTGTGGGTCGGAACTGGTGTTCGGCGACACCAGCGACCTGCGCGACTTCCTCTACTTCTATCTCGGCTCCTTCATCGGCGGCGGGATCGTGCTGAACGGCGCGCTCTACACCGGGCGGACCGGCAATGCCGGCGCGCTGGGCTCGATGCCGGTGCCCGGCCCGGGGGGCCAACCGATCCAGCTCATCGACATCGCCTCGATCGCCGTGCTCGAGCGGGAGATCGCCGGCACCGGGCGGGACGCCACCTTCCTGTGGACCTCGCCGGAAGACTGGGGCGACATCGAGCCGGAGCTCGGGCGCTGGATCGGGAGCGCCGCCCGCGGCATCGCCTATGCGATCGTGGCCGCGTCGTCCGTGGTCGACTTCGAGGCGGTCTTCATCGAGGGCTGGATGCCGCGCGGCGTACGGGACCGCCTGATCGACGCCGTCGCCGAGGCGTTGAAGGGCTTCGATTCGGAAGGCATCCGCATTCCCGCGCTGCGCGCGGCCAGCGTCGGCATCCATGCGCGCGCCATCGGCGGTGCGACCCTGCCGCTGTTCGACCGTTTCCTGACCCAGACCGGGCTGACCAAGGACCATCCATGATCCTCTGCTGCGGGGAAGCCCTGATCGACATGCTGCCGCGGCTGACGGCCGACGGCGAGGCGGCCTTCGCCCCGCATGCCGGCGGCGCGGTGTTCAACACCGCCATCGCGCTTGGACGCCTCGGGACGCCGGCCGGCTTCTTCTCGGGGCTGTCGACCGATTTCCTCGGCCGGCAGATCGACGAGACGCTTACCGCCGCAAGGGTCGATACGCGCTACTGCGTGCGGTCCGACCGCCCGACGACGCTGGCCTTCGTGCGGCTCGCGGACGGCCATGCCTCCTACACCTTCTACGACGAGGGCACGGCGGGCCGCATGGTCTCGATGGCCGACCTGCCGGACCTCGGCGACGAGATTTCCGCCCTGCTCTTTGGCGCAATCAGCCTGATCCCCGAACCCTGCGGCGGCGCCTACGAGGCGCTGATGGCCCGCGAGCGGCGACGGAGGGTCGTCATGTTCGATCCCAACATCCGCCCGGGTTTCATCAAGGACCGCGCCAGCCACCTCGCCCGCATGCGGCGGATGCTCGCCATGGCCGACATCGTCAAGCTCTCGGAAGAAGACCTCGCCTGGTTCGGCGAGCCGGGCGATACGAGCGCCGTCGTTCGCGCCTGGCTGGAGCGCGGGCCGAAACTCGTCGTCGTCACGCGCGGCGGCGAAGGCGCGGTGGCCTTCACCCGCGACCACGTGGTCGCGGCGCCGGCGCGGCGCGTGACCGGCGGGGGCACGGTGGGGGCCGGCGACACCGTCCACCCCGGCAGACGCGCGGCGCGGCACGAGGCCGGCCGCCTGAGCAAGACCGGCATCGAGCAGCTCGACGACGCATTCCTGGCCTCGATGCTCGAATTCGCCGGACACGCCGCCGCGATCACGGTCAGCCGCGCCGGCGCCAACCCGCCCTGGCGCCACGAACTGGGCTGATCCATTGCGGAAAGCCCCCGTGGTGGACTAAACGCGAGCGCAGGAACCGTCCCCTCCTCCCGCCAGAGGCCATTCACGCGTCGTGACCAAGCTGATCTCCCTCGAAGACGTGAGGCTCGCCGTCGTCGGCCTCGGCTATGTCGGCCTGCCGCTCGCGGTCGCCTTCGCCCGCAAGCTGCCGACGACCGGGTATGACGTCAGCGAACGGCGCGTGGCCGAGATCGCCCGCTTCCACGACCGCACGCTGGAGGTGCCGGAGGAGGACCTTCGCGCGGCCGGCCTGAAGGCGACGACGAAACCCGCCGCGCTCGGCGCCTGCAACTTCTTCGTCGTCACGGTGCCCACCCCGGTCGACGCCGCCAAGCGGCTGGAGCTCGAGCCGCTGCGCCGCGCCTCGCGCGAGATCGGCGCGCACCTGTCGCCCGGCGCCGTGGTGGTCTACGAATCCACCGTCTATCCGGGCCTGACCGAAGAGGTTTGCGTGCCTCTGCTCGAGGAAGCCTCCGGCCTCGTCTTCAACCGCGACTTCTTCGTCGGCTACAGCCCCGAGCGCATCAATCCCGGCGACCGGGTCCACCGGCTGGAGACGATCGTCAAGGTCGTCGCCGGCTCGACGCCCGAGGCGACGGACCTGATCGAGGCCGTCTACGCCACCGTCGCCGCCGCCGGCATCCACCGCGCCGCCTCGATCCGCATCGCCGAGGCCGCCAAGGTGATCGAGAATACGCAGCGCGACGTCAACATCGCGCTCGTCAACGAACTGGCGATCCTGTTCGACCGGCTGGGCATCGATACGCTGAGCGTGCTGGAAGCCGCCGGCACCAAGTGGAATTTCCTGCCCTTCCGGCCCGGACTGGTCGGCGGCCACTGCATCGGCGTCGATCCATACTACCTCACCTTCAAGGCGCAGCAGGTCGGCTACGACCCGCAGATGATCCTCGCCGGACGCCACATCAACGACGGCATGGGCAAGCACATCGCCACCCGGCTGGTGAAGGCGATGATGCGGCGCGGCACCGCTGCGGCCGGGGCGCGCGTGCTAATCATGGGCTTCGCCTTCAAGGAAAACTGCCCCGACCATCGCAACACGCGCGTCATCGACATCGTGCATGAACTTGGCGAATACGGCATCGCGGTCGACGTGACCGACCCCTGGCTCGACCGCGGCGACGTGCGGCGCGAGCACGGCATCGAGCTCGTCGATGCGCCGGAGACGGGCGCCTATGCCGGGGTCGTCCTGGCCGTCGCGCATCGGCAGTTCCGCGCCATGGGCATCGACGAGATCCGGCGCCACCTGCGTCCGGACGGCGTCGTCTTCGACGTCAAGGGCCTGTTCCCGCTTGGCGCGTGCGAGGTTCGCCTCTAGAACGGCGTGCAGTGCGGCATGCAGCGCCGCGAAAAAGGAAGACCAAGCCTTGCGCATTCTCGTCACCGGCGCGGCCGGGTTCATCGGCTACCACGTCGCAAAAGTCCTGCTCGAGGCCGGCCACGAGATCGTCGGCTTCGACGACGTCAATCCCTACTACGATCCGAAGCTGAAGCGCGACCGGCTGGCCTTGCTGGCGCCCTTTCCCGGCTTCCGCATGGTCGAGGCGGGGCTGGAGGATCGCGCCGCGATGGAGGCGCTGTTTTCCGAAAACCGTTTCGACCGCGTCGTGCATCTCGCGGCGCAGGCGGGCGTGCGCCATTCGCTCACCCATCCGCATTCCTACGCGAGCTCGAACCTGGTGGGCTTCCTGCACATCCTGGAAGGCTGCCGCCATGCGAACGTCGAGCATCTGGTCTACGCGTCGAGCAGTTCGGTCTACGGCGCCAACCGCAAGCTGCCCTTCTCCGAACACGACAATGTCGACCACCCCGTCAGCCTCTATGCCGCCAGCAAGAAGGCCAACGAGCTGATGGCGCACAGCTATTCCCATCTCTACCGCCTGCCGGTGACGGGACTGCGCTTCTTCACGGTCTACGGGCCCTGGGGCCGGCCCGACATGGCGCTGTTCAAGTTCGTCCGCGCCATTCTCGCCGACGAGCCGATCGACGTCTTCAATGGCGGCGAGCTGTCGCGCGACTTCACCTATATCGACGACATCGTCGACGGCGTGGTGCGGGCGCTCCACCACATTCCGGCGGAGCCCGGCGGCGACGTGAGCGCCGATCCGGCCACGTCGCCGACCGCGCCCTACCGGGTGTTCAACATCGGCAACAGCGCGCCGGTGCCGCTGATGGACTTCATCGCCGCCATCGAAACCGCGCTCGGCCGCAAGGCGAAGCTCAACATGCTGCCGATGCAGCCGGGCGACGTTCGCGATACCTATGCCGACGTCGGCGATCTGACCGCCGCCACCGGCTTCGAGCCGAAAGTCTCCGTGGAAGAAGGCATCCGTCGCTTCGTCGACTGGTATCGCGGCTATTTCCGCGCCTGATCCCGGCGCACGGCCGCCGCCCGCCGCTCACATGGCCGCCGCGCGGCGTGGTCCTCCCGCCGTCAAGGGCGAGCCGCCGCGCTCCCTGAAATAGGCGATGGTGCGTTCCAGGCCTTCGCGCAGCGAAACGGACGGCTGCCAGCCGAGGTTGGCCCGCGCCCAGCCGATGTCGGGGCAGCGCTGGCGGGGATCGTCGGCGGGCATGTCCGTGACGGCGAAACGCGCCTCGACGCCGAGCAGTTCGGAGATCTGCCGCGCCAGTTCCTCGACGGTCACCTCGTGCGGATTGCCGATGTTGACGGGCTGGTCCACCGAAGGGTGCCGCATCAGCCGCGCCAATCCCTCGACCAGATCCTCGCAATAGCAGAACGAACGGGTCTGCCTGCCGCCGCCCTTGAGTTCGAGCGGTCTCCCGGAAAGTCCCGACACGATGAAGTTGGTCACCACGCGGCCGTCGAGCGGGTCCATGCGCGGACCGTAGGTGTTGAAGATGCGCGCCACCCGCACGTCCAGGCCGTGCAGGCGGCGGTAGTCGAAGCAGAGCGCCTCGGCCGCGCGCTTGCCTTCATCGTAGCAGGCGCGCGGTCCGGTCGTATTGACGCTGCCGTTATAGCTCTCGACCTGCGGATGCACCTCGGGATCGCCATAGACCTCGCTTGTGGAGGCCTGCAGCACGCGCGCGCCGCATGCGAGCGCGACGTCCAGCACCGCTTTCGTCCCGACCACGTTGATCATCAGCGTCCCGACCGGATCGGTCTGGTATCGCGGCGGCGAGGCCGGGCTCGCGAGGTTCCAGATCTCGGTATAGGCCAGCCGGGGGATATCGGAACGGACGTCGCCCTTGACGAACCGGAACTCCGGCCGTCCGAGAAAACCCTCGAGATTGTCGATGCTGCCGCTCGACAGATCGTCCAGGCAGGTCACCTGCGCGCCGTCGGCCAGCAGCCGCTCGCAGACATGGCTTCCCAGAAATCCGCCGCCGCCGGTGACCAGCGCATGTCGATCCCTGCCCGATAGCCTCAAGTTCATTCGTCAGCTTCCCTGCGATGGAGGGCGGATGCCGCACCATCTTCGAATGGAGCCATATCAGATCGTCAGGCGTCGGTCGCCATCCCGACCTCCGGGAAAGATCGCCACCACCATTCGTTTTCGAGATACCAGGTGACGGTCTCCCGCATGCCGTCGTCGAAACTCTCCCGCGCCCGCCAGCCGAGATCGGTCTCGATCCGGGACGGGTCGATCGCGTAGCGGCGGTCGTGTCCCGGACGGTCCGCAACGAAGCGTATCCGCTCCGCGTGGGACCGCCCCTGCCCGCGCGGCCGCGTCTCGTCAAGCATCGCGCAGATGGTTTTCACCACGTCGATGTTGCGGCGCTCCGATCGCCCGCCGATCAGGTAGGTCGCACCTGCCCTTCCTCTTTCGAGGACCAGTTCCAGCGCCCGGACGTGATCGGCCACGTGCAGCCAGTCGCGAACGTTCCGACCCGCCCCGTAGACGGGCAGGTCCTGCCCCCGGCAGGCCTGGATGATCGTCAGCGGCACCAGTTTCTCGGGATGCTGGAACGGGCCGTAGTTGTTCGAACAGTTGGAGAGAACGACCGGCAGGCCATAGGTCGCGTGCCACGCACGGACGAAGTGGTCGGAGGCAGCCTTCGAGGCGGCGTAGGGCGAGTTCGGATTGTAGGGCGTCTCCTCGGTGAAGACCCCGGTGTCGAACGGCAGATCGCCAAAGACCTCGTCGGTCGAGACGTGGTGGAAACGGAATGCCGCCCGGCGCGCGCCGTCGAGGCTTTCGAAATGGCGGCGCGCGGCCGCCAGCAGCCGGACTGTTCCAACGACGTTCGTCCGCACAAAGTCGTCCGGCGATTCGATGGACCGATCGACATGGCTCTCGGCGGCAAGATGCATCACGGCGTCGACGTCGTGCCGCCGCATCGCCGCGTGCATCGCGCCCTCGTCGCAGATGTCCGCCTTGACGAAATGGTAGCGGGGGTGGCCCTCGATGTCGCGCAGCGAGGCCGGGTTGGACGCATAGGTCAGCTTGTCGACGTTGACGACGTCGTGCCCCGCTTCCAGGACGAGGCGCCGGCAGAGGTTGGAGCCGATGAAGCCGGCGCCGCCGGTCACGAGGATGCGCATCGCGTCACTCCGCAGAACGGTCGAAGGCCTATCCCAACCGCGAGCCGGCGCGCAACCGCGCAGGTGAGGAGCGCGCGCAAGGGCCTTCGCGCGCCATCCCGGCTGGCGGCGGAAATTTCAGCCTGAAAGGATGTTTTTACCGCCAATCGTGGCTTGCGTGGCATGGCTTGGCTTGCCGGGCGGAGCGAAATTGACGAGAGAGCGTGCACTCCCCCCGTCCGCGAAGGCTGACCGACGGCATGACCACTGCGATATCACACTTGAAGCGGCTCGAAGCCGAGTCGATCCACATCATCCGGGAAGTCGCCGCGACGATGGCCAAGCCGGTGATGCTCTATTCGATCGGCAAGGACTCCGCCGTCATGCTGCATCTCGCGATGAAAGCCTTCCATCCCGGCACGCCGCCCTTCCCGCTGCTGCATGTCGACACCACCTGGAAGTTCCGCGAGATGATCGTCTTCCGCGACGAGATGGCCCGCAGGCTCGGCTTCGACCTGATCGTCCACGTCAACGAGGACGGCGTGCGCGAGGGCATCGGTCCCTTCAGCCACGGCTCGAACGTCCACACCCACGTGATGAAGACGGTGGGCCTGCGCCAGGCCCTCGACAAGTACGGCTTCGACGCCGCCTTCGGCGGCGCGCGTCGCGACGAGGAGAAGAGCCGCGCCAAGGAACGCATCTTCTCCTTCCGCGACGGCCAGCACGGCTGGGACCCCAAGAACCAGCGACCGGAGATGTGGAAGATCTACAACACCCGCGTCGCGCCCGGCGAATCGATCCGCGTCTTCCCCTTGTCGAACTGGACCGAGCTCGACATCTGGCAGTACATCCTTCTCGAAGGCATCCCCATCGTCCCGCTCTATTTCGCCAAGCCGCGCCCGGTCGTCGAGCGCGACGGCATGCTGATCATGGTCGACGACGAGCGCATGAAGCTTCGCCCCGGCGAAGTCGTGCAGCAGCGCAAGGTCCGCTTCCGCACGCTCGGCTGCTACCCGCTGACCGGTGCGATCGATTCCGATGCCGAGACGCTCGAGGACATTGTCGAGGAAATGCTGGTCGCGCGAACGTCGGAACGGCAGGGGCGGCTCATCGATCGCGACGAGGCCGGATCGATGGAGAAGAAGAAGCGCGAGGGCTATTTCTGATGCACGACACCGTCGCAAGAACCGAAGCGGTCGACGACCTGCGCGGCTACCTCGCCGAGCAGGAGCGGAAGTCCCTGCTGCGCTTTCTCACCTGCGGGTCCGTGGACGACGGCAAGTCGACGCTGATCGGCCGGCTGCTCTACGACACCAAGCTGATCTTCGAGGACCAGCTCGCGGCGCTCGAAAAGGATTCGCGGAAACACGGCACGACCGGCGAGGACATCGATTTCGCGCTGCTGGTCGACGGACTGGAGGCCGAGCGCGAGCAGGGCATCACGATCGACGTCGCCTACCGCTTCTTCGCCACGCCGAAGCGCAAGTTCATCGTCGCCGACACGCCCGGCCACGAGCAGTACACGCGCAACATGGCGACCGGGGCCTCGACGGCCGACCTCGCCATCGTGCTCGTCGACGCGCGCGCCGGCATCATCCAGCAGACGCGGCGCCACTCCTTCATCGCCTCGCTGCTCGGCATCCGCCACGTCGTCGTGGCGATCAACAAGATCGATCTCGTCGGCTACGACAAGGCGGTGTTCGACCAGATCGCGGCGGCATATCGCGACTTCGCAGGCAATCTCGGGTTCGAGACGATCACGCCGATACCGATGTCGGCGCGCTATGGCGACAATGTCACCACGGCGTCGGCGAACACCGGCTGGTACGACGGTCCGACGCTGCTCGAACACCTGGAATCGGTGCCCGTCGACCGCGTCGACGCGGAAAAGCCCTTCCGCATGCCGGTGCAGTACGTGAACCGGCCGAACCTCGATTTCCGGGGCTTCTGCGGCACCATCGCCTCGGGCGCGGTGTCGAAGGGCGACCAGGTCGTGGTGGCGAAGTCGGGCAAGGCGTCGACGGTCGCGCGCATCGTCACCCATGACGGCGATCTCGAAACGGCCGAGGCCGGACAGGCGGTGACGCTGGTGCTTGCCGACGAGGTGGAAGTCTCGCGCGGCAACATGCTGGTGTCGCCGTCGGCGCGGCCGGAGGTCGCCGACCAGTTCACCGCCGACATCATCTGGTTCGACGAGCAGCCCATGCTGCCCGGCCGCACCTACCTTTTGCGCACCGAGACCGACCAGGCGCCGGCCTCGATCACCGAACTCAAGCATCGCATCGACGTGAACAGCTTTGCGCACGAGGCGGCGAAGTCGCTCGACCTGAACGAGATCGGCTCCTGCAACATTTCGGTCCAGCAGCCGATCGCCTTCGACAATTACGTCGACAACCGCGCCACCGGCGCCTTCATCCTGATCGACCGGATGACCAACCGCACGGTCGGCGCCGGCCTCATCCGCCATCCGCTGCGCCGCGCCTCCAACATCCACTGGCAGGCGCTCGACGTGGACAAGGCCGTCCGCGCCGAGATGAAGCATCAGAAGCCGGTCGTGCTGTGGTTCACCGGCCTGTCGGGCTCGGGCAAGTCGACCATCGCCAACCTGCTCGAGAAGCGGCTCTACAATGACGGCCGCCACACCTACATCCTCGACGGCGACAACATCCGCCACGGGCTGAACCGCGATCTCGGCTTCACCGAGGAAGACCGCGTCGAAAACATCCGCCGCGTGGCGGAGACGGCGCGGCTGATGGTCGACGCCGGCCTGATCGTCATCGTCTCCTTCATCTCGCCCTTCCAGGCGGAACGGCGGATGGCGCGCGAACTGATGGCCGAGGGCGAATTCGTCGAGGTCTTCGTCGACACGCCGTTCGAGGAATGCGCCCGCCGCGATCCCAAGGGCCTCTATGCCAAGGCGCTGCGCGGCGAGATCAAGAACTTCACCGGCGTCGATTCGCCCTACCAGCCGCCGGAGAACCCGGAGATCCACCTCGAGACGACCGGCCGCGCGCCGGAGGATCTCGTCGAGGAGGTCGCGGGCTGGCTGCGCGCACGGGGAATCGCATGACGATGCAAGCCCTTCCGTCCGACGGCGAGATCCTCGCCCTGTTCGAGGACCTCGCGCTCGAGGCCGGCCGCGCCGTCCTGGCCGTCTACGCCACCGATTTCGACACGCGGACCAAGGCCGACGCGTCGCCCGTCACCGAGGCCGACCAGGCGGCGGAGGCCATCATCCTGAAGGGCCTGCGCGAGCGCCTGCCCGGCATCGTCTGCGTCGCCGAGGAAGAGGTCGCCGAGGGAAAGGTGCCTGCCGCGCTCGGCTCCGCCTTCATCCTGGTGGATCCGCTCGACGGGACGAAGGAATTCGTCGGCCGCAAGGGCGACTTCACCGTCAACATCGCGCTGGTGCGCGACGGCGTTCCGGCGATCGGCGCGGTTTACGCACCCGCCCGCAACACGCTCTATTCGGGCCGGCCGGGCGAGGCGACGATCGCCGACGTCTCGCCGGAAGGCGCCGTCGTCGCCCGCCGCCCGATGGCGGCGCGCCCCGCGGCCAACCCGCCGCGCATCGTCGCCAGCCGCTCGCACCGGACGCCCGAAACCGATGCCTTCATCGACAAGCATCCCGGCGCCGAGACGGTGTCGGTCGGGTCCTCGCTGAAGTTCTGCCTGCTCGCCAATGGCGAGGCCGACCTCTATCCGCGCTTCGGCCGGACGATGGAATGGGACACGGCGGCCGGCGACGCCGTGCTGCGCGCCGCTGGCGGCGCAACCACGCTCGTCGACGGCGGTCCCTTCGTCTACGGCAAGCGCGAGCAGACCGACGACGTCGACTTCGCCAATCCCTGGTTCATCGCCCGCGGCGCCTGACGCACTTTTCCCGACCGTTGCCCCAGACATGAAAAAGGCGGCGAGGCCGGGGCCCGCCGCCTTTCGCTTGTCCGGTGGCAGGAGGCGTCAGCCGCGCGCCTTGCCCGGGATCAGGGCCCAGACGGCCGGCACGATCGCCGCCGCGAGCGCGACCTTGACGAGGTCCGGCACGATGAAGGGCACGACGCCGAAGGTCCAGGCCTTGTCGGCGCCGATGAGCGCGGCCAGCCAGCCGAAGCCGCAGGCCATCATCACGACTTCCGCCGCCAGCATGGCGCCGAAGAGCTTGAAGGGCGAGCGGTCGAAGCCGCGGTCGGCGGCCCAGCCGGCAATGGCGGCCATGGCGACGAAGCCGACCAGGTAACCGCCGGTCGTGCCCATCATGTAGGCGAGGCCGATGCCCTTCTCGGGCGTCGACTGGAACACCGGGAAGCCCATCGCGCCCTCGACGAGGTAGAGCGCCAGCGTCGCCACCGCCAGGCGCATGCCGAAGCTGGTCGCGATCAGGAGGATCGCCAGCGTCTGCAGCGACAGGTCGACGGGGCCGAGCACGACCTTGGTCTTGGCCGAAAGCGTCAGCAGCAGCGTCCCGCCCACGACGAGCGCGGCCTGCATGGCCAGGCGGGAGGCGCCCTTCTCGGGCATTGCCAGCATTGCGAGGGGAGTGGTTGCACTCGCTACGGTCATCGGGGGAGGCTCCGTTCGGTTCAGGCGGCCGGCAGTGGCCGTTCCGTTTCCCTATAGAAACTTCCGTGTTATGCGGCAACTCCACTGGCTCTTCTTCCACCACAGGCGGCGCGGATCATGGCGATCGAATTCGACACCCGGTTCGAGCCGGCCTATCGCCAGGCGGTCGAGGTCGCGCCCGGCGTGCGTCGCCTGACGGTCGAGAACCCCGGACCGTTCACCTTCCACGGCACCAACAGCTACATCGTCGGTTCCGACACGCTCGCGGTGATCGATCCCGGGCCCGAGGACGAGGCGCATCTCGAGGCGCTGCTCGCAGCAATCGGCGGGCGGCCCGTCAGCCATGTCTTCGTCAGCCACACCCACCGCGACCACTCCCCGCTTGCCCGGAGGCTCGCCGAGGAAACCGGCGCGCTGGTCCTCGCCGAGGGGCCGCACCGCCCCGCCCGCGCGCTCCGGATCGGCGAGACCAATCCGCTCGACGCCAGCGCCGACACCGGCTTCTCGCCCGATCACGCGCTGGCGGACGACGAGGTCGTGGAGGGCGACGGCTGGGCGATCCGCGCGGTGCTGACGCCCGGCCACGCGGCCAACCACGCCGCCTTCGCGCTGGAGGGAACCGGCATCCTGTTTTCGGCCGACCACGTGATGGCCTGGTCGACCTCGATCGTCGCGCCGCCCGACGGCGCGATGTCCGACTACATGGCCTCGCTCGACAAGCTCGTCGCGCGCGACGACCGGCTCTATTTGCCCG
>JBKBRJ010000057.1:0-22426 GCA_046292285.1 Mesorhizobium sp.
ATCGGCGAGCGCATCAACCCGACCGGTCGCAAGAAGCTCGCGGCCGAAATGGTCGCCGGCAATTTCGAGACCGTCATAAAGGACGCGCTGGAACAGGCGGCCGCCGGCGCGACCATGCTCGACATCAATGCCGGCGTGACCGCGGTCGACCCCAACGCCACCGAGCCCGGCCTGCTGGTGCAGACGCTGGAGATCGTCCAGAGCCTCGTCGATCTGCCGCTCGCCATCGACAGCTCCGTCACCGCGGCAATCGAGGCCGGCCTCAAGGTCGCCAAGGGCCGGCCGCTGGTCAACTCGGTCACCGGCGAGGAGGAGAAGCTCGAGGCGATCCTGCCGCTGGTCAAGAAATACGACGTGCCCGTCGTGGCGATCTCCAACGATGAGACCGGCATCTCCATGGATCCGGACGTGCGCTT
Organism: Mesorhizobium sp.; assembly: GCA_046292285.1. GTDB lineage: Bacteria > Pseudomonadota > Alphaproteobacteria > Rhizobiales > Rhizobiaceae > Aquibium. The sequence goes on from JBKBRJ010000057.1 coordinate 417, forward strand.
CGCCGTCGCCAAGAAGATCGTCGAGCGCGCCATGGACCACGGCATCAAGCCGCACGACGTGGTGGTGGACCCGCTCGTCATGCCGATCGGCGCTCTCGGCGACGCGGGCCGCCAAGTGTTCCAACTGCTCTACCGCTTGCGCAACGAACTGAAAGTCAACACCACCTGCGGCCTTTCCAACATCTCGTTCGGCCTGCCGCACCGCCATGGCATCAACGCCGCCTTTATTCCGATGGTGATCGGCGCCGGCATGACCTCGGCGATCATGAACCCTTGCCGGCCGCAGGAGATGGAGGCTGTGCGCGGGGCCAACGTGCTCAACGGCACCGACAAGGACTGCATGAACTGGATCCGCACCTACAAAGACTACAAGCCGGGTGAACACGCGGCCCCCGCTCCAGTCGCCGTCAACGCGCCGGGCGATGGCGCCGCGGCCGGCGGCGGCCGTCGCAGAGGCGGACGCGAGGCGCGGATGGCGCGGGGATAGGATCGATCGTGCCGTCGCATAGCCCCACGGATCCACTCGTCCTTTTCATGCCGTCCGGCAAGCGCGGTCGGTTTCCGGTCGGCACACCGGTCCTCGACGCCGCGCGCGCGCTCGGCGTCTATGTGGAGAGCGTGTGCGGGGGCCGCGCCACCTGCGGCCGCTGCCAGGTCGAGGTGCAGGAAGGCCATTTCGCCAAGCACAAGATTGTCTCGTCGAACGAGCACATCTCCCCACGCGGCCCCAAGGAAGAGCGCTACGACCGCGTCCGCGGCCTGCCAGAGAACCGCCGCCTGTCCTGCTCGGCCACGATCCAGGGCGACCTCGTCATCGACGTGCCGCAGGACACGGTGGTCAATGCGCAGGTGGTGCGCAAGTCGGCGATCGACCGCATCATCGAGCGAAATCCCGCGGTCCAGCTCTGCTACGTCGAAGTCGACGAGCCCGACATGCACAAGCCCCTCGGCGACCTCGACCGGCTGAAGGCGATGCTGGACCGGGACTGGGGCTGGGACAACCTGCTTGTCTCGCAATATCTCATTCCCCAGGTGCAGGGCATCCTTCGCAAGGGCAACTGGGGCGTGACCGCGGCGATCCACCGCGATCTCGAGGCGTCGCGGCCCAACATCATCGCGTTGTGGCCGGGCCTGCACAACGAGGCCTACGGCATCGCCTGCGACATCGGCTCCACCACCATCGCCATGCATCTGGTGTCGCTTCTCTCGGGCCGGATCGTCGCATCGTCGGGCATGCAGAACCCGCAGATCCGCTTCGGCGAGGACCTGATGAGCCGCGTGTCCTACGTGATGATGAATCCGGATGGCCGCGAGCAGATGACCAAGGCCGTCCGCGACGCTGTCACCGAACTCACACGAAAGGTCTGTGCCGAGGGCGGCGTCGATCCCGAAAACGTGCTCGACGCTGTGATCGTCGGCAACCCGATCATGCACCACCTCTTCCTCGGCATCGATCCGACGGAGCTCGGGCAGGCCCCGTTCGCGCTCGCTGTCTCCGGCTCCGTCCACACCTGGGCGAGCGATCTCGGGCTCGGCATCAACAAGGGCGCGCGCATCTACCTTCTGCCCTGCATCGCAGGGCACGTCGGCGCGGACGCCGCCGGCGCGACGCTGTCGGAAGGCCCGCACCGCCAGGACCGCATGATGCTGCTCGTCGATGTCGGCACCAATGCCGAAATCGTGCTGGGCAACCGCGAGCGCATCGTCGCCGCCTCGTCGCCGACCGGCCCTGCCTTCGAGGGCGCCGAGATTTCGGCCGGCCAGCGCGCAGCCCCGGGCGCCATCGAACGCGTGCGGATCGACCCGGCGACGCTGGAGCCGCGCTTCAAGATCATCGGCTCGGACCTCTGGTCCGACGAGCCAGGGTTCGACGCTGACGCCGAGCGTCTCGGCGTCACCGGCATCTGCGGCTCGGCTATCATCGAGGTGGTGGCGGAGATGTTCCTCGCCGGCATCATCTCGGAAGATGGCGTGATCGACGGCGGGCTCGCCGCGCGCAGTCCGCGCATCCGCCAAACGGGCCGCACCCATTCCTACCTGCTTCATTCCGGCAAACAGGAGATCGCCGTCACCCAGAACGACGTGCGCGCCATCCAGCTCGCCAAGTCGGCGCTTTATGCCGGCGTTAAACTCCTGATGGAGAAGGTTGGCATCGACCATGTCGACACCATCCGTCTCGCCGGCGCATTCGGCTCGTTCATCGATCCGAAATACGCCATGGTGCTCGGCCTTATTCCTGATTGCGACCTCTCCGAGGTCAAGGCCGTGGGCAACGCGGCCGGAACCGGCGCGCTGATGGCGCTGCTTAACCGCGACTACCGCCGCGAGATCGAGAAGACGGTGCAGCGCATCGAAAAGATCGAGACCGCGCTGGAGCCGCGCTTCCAGCAGCATTTCGTCAACGCCATGGCGCTGCCCAACAAGGTCGATGCCTTCCCAAACCTGGAGAAGGCGGTCGCCCTACCCGCGCGCGCCACTTCAGTCGACGGCGCCAGCGGCGATTCCACGCCGCGCCGCCGCTCGCGCGAGGAACGCGACGCGCGGCGGAACCGAAGCTGACGCGACGCGTTGCCGGACCGCCGTCCCCGGCTCGCCAGTTCCCTGCTCGCAGCATGGCCTTGACGATTCTTCCGGACGGTCCTTCACTTGGAACCGGAGGGATCGGAGCGCCAATGCCGAGCCTGAAGAGCAGACTTGTCGGCCTTTACCTGAAGCTCACGCGCAAGAAGGCGTTTTCGAGCGCCGAGGAGTTTCGTCGCTGGATCGAGCGCGACCGGGAGCGCCGGGATCATCGGCCGCCACCCGCGATCGCCGCGCGGCACCGGATCGAACGGCGTTGGATCGATGGCTTTCCGGTCTACGACATCCCCGCTGCCAGGAGGGGGGCCGGCCATGTGGTCTATTTTCACGGCGGCGCCTACTGCTTCGAGATCACGCGCTTCCACTGGCAGTTGATCGCAGACATTGCCCACCGAACCGGCGCGCGCATCACCGTTCCCATCTACCCGCTGGCGCCCGATCACGATTTCCACGCCATTTTCCGGATGGCGATGGAAACCTATCGCGCAGTTCTGGGCGAAGGCCCGGCCAGCGAAGTCGTCTTCATGGGGGACTCGGCTGGCGGCAACATGGCGGTCGTGCTGACCATGCTGGCCGCGCAGCGGCGGATGCCCCTGCCCGGCCGCCACGTGCTGATCTCCCCCGGCCTGGACATGACCGCCGAGGAAGCGATGACCGAGGCGGCGCTCGACGATCCCTGGCTGGACGTTCCCGGCGGCTTGGAGGCGATCCGCCTCTACAGCGCGGGCCTCGACGTGGCCGACTGGCGCATCAGCCCGCGCCATGGCGATCTTTCGGTGCTCCCGAAGACGCTGGTGTTCTCCTCCACGCGCGATCTCCTACATTCCGGCACGCTGGGCTTCGTGGAAGAGGCGCGGGCGGCGGGGGCGGATGTCGAGCTCGTCGTCGAGGAAGGCCTATACCATGTCTGGCCGTTGATCGACACCGTCGAGGCCCGCCGCGCCCGCGACCGGATCGTCGCCTTCCTGACACAGGAGGCCTCGGCTGCATCGTCGCGTCCCCGCGCGAGGGCGGTCTTCGGATCGCCCATCCAGACCGGCTTTGGACCGAAGCTTCCCGGTTGACCACGACACCCGATCGCGGCCAGTCTCCCGCCGCTTCGTCCGCGCCGGTCGTGGCCTTTCGCGCAGGGAATCCGACATGCCGAGCTTCAGGAGCCAGTTCTTCGCCTTCGTACTGAAACACACGCGCAAGAAGTCCTTCGCCTCCGTGGAAGGCATGCACGCCCGGCTCAAGGCGGCGCGTGCGACAGAGGATTTCCGCCCGCCAAACAAGATCGCGCAGCGCATGGACATCAGCGAACGCAACCTCGACGGCATGAAAGTCTACGAGGTCCGGCCGATGGCTGGCGCGTCCGGACCACGCATCGTCTATCTGCACGGCGGAGCCTATCTGTTCGAGATCACCGCCCATCACTGGAAGCTGATCGCCGAAATGGCCGAACGGCTCTCGGCGCAGGTGACGGTGCCGATCTATCCACTCGCGCCGGAGGCGAATGCCGAGCGCATTATCGGCGCCTGCATGGCGCTGCACCGCGACGTGCTTTCGCAGACCGCCGCGCGCAACGTCGTCCTGATGGGCGACTCGGCCGGCGGCAACATGACGCTCGTCATATCCATGCTGGCAGCGCAGGAAGGTCTCCCCAAGCCGGCCGGCCTGGTGCTGGTCTCGCCCCCGACCGACCTGTCGCTCGCCAATCCGGCCATCCACGAGGTGGAGAAGCGCGATCCATGGCTGGGCGTGCCGGGCGCGGAGGAGGCGACCCGTCTCTATGCCGACGGCATCGACCATGCCGACTGGCGCATCAGCCCGCTCTACGGCGACCTGTCGGTGCTCGCGCCGATGCTGGTGCTGACCGGCACGCGCGACCTGCTCAATCCGGACACGCACGTCTTCGCGGCCAAGGCGCGGTCCGTCGGCGTGCCGGTCGAGATTCTCGAAGAACCCGACCTGTTTCACGTCTGGCCGCTGCTCGACATGCCGGAGGCCTATCGGGCGCGGGACCGGATGGTGTCGTTCATCCGGGGGCTCGCATCAACCTCCGCCGAGCCGGCCGCCGCCGGCTGATCCCCGCCCGTCCGCGAACCCGTTTCAGAGCCGGCCGGTGTCGCGAAAGCTCTCGAAGGTGGCGCGGATATGGTCCGCCACGGCGAGTACCGGGGCGGAGGCGTCCGGGGCAACCAGCATCGCGATCTCGTAGGTGCCGATCTCCGGTAGGCCGCTATCGGGGCCGAGCACGACCACGTCGCCGCCGACGAACGATCGCGGCAGCGGGGCTACGGCGAGATCGGCCAGAATGGCGGAACGCTGTCCGGCGGTGTGAGCGCTCATATAGGCGACGCGATAGTCGCGGCCGACCCGGCCGAGCGCCTCCAGCGCGCTGGAGCGCCAGGCGCAGCCCTCCTCCCAGAGCGAGACGGGCAAGGGCTCGCGCAGATGCGCGCAGCCGCCCTTGGCGCCGCCCCAGACGATAGGCTCCGACAGGAGCACCTCGGCCTCGGGCATCCGCGTCTTGTGCGAGCAGGTCATCAGCGTGATGTCCAGCCGGCGGTCCTCCATCCTGCGGCGAAGGTTGGAACTCTGGTCGATCACCACGTCGACGGCGATCGACGGATGCGACTGGGCGAAGCGCTTCAGGACGATCGGCAGGACGCGCTCACCGAAATCGTCCGGCGAGCCCAACCGGACGACGCCGGTGATGTCGGGTACGATGAACTTCGCCACCGCCTCGCGATTGATCGACAGCAGCCGCCGCGCATAGCCGAGCAGAACTTCGCCGTCGGTGGTCAGCGTGACAGAGCGCGCATCGCGATTGAACAGCGACCGACCAAGTTGTTCCTCGAGCTTCTTGATCTGCATGGAAACCGCCGACGGCGTCCGGAACACCGCATTCGCCGCGAGCGTGAAGGACCCGGTGTCGGCAATGGCGACGAAGGTGCGCAGCACGTCGAGTTCCAGCAGAGGCAGGGGATGATTGAGGGGTGCATTCACAGCCGGACTCCGTTCAATTTTCCTGACACTAAAGGTCATTCCATTTCGATTGATTGAACTAGACGGCAAGGCGATAGTCAAGCCATCGACAATGAGAGCAGCAGAAAAGGAGATATGACATGTCGATCATGACCAATGTCGGCGCGATCGCGCGCCAGTGGCGCCGGTGGCGGCTCACCGCTCGCACGGAAAGGGCGATCGGCGCCCTGCCCTTCGACATTCGCAAGGACATCGGGTGGCCCGACCGCTACACCGCCGAGATCGGCCAGCACCCCGCCCGCGATCATCTTCGGCGCTGACCGATGACCATCCGCGCCGATGGCCGGCGACCCCACGCCGCCGGCCTGATCGCCTCCGCGACACGGCGTTTGTGCATGGCGCATTTGAGCGAGAAGCATAGGAGGCCCGACTTTACTGCCATGCCTCTGATTTTACACGCATTATCAGATTTCCACCGTACTTCCGCCATGTCGCTTTTCAAGCGTTGCGCTTCGCTTTTCCTGCCTCGAAATCAGGCGACGAAGCCTATATGAGTGGCAACACGCGCCGCCCCACTCCAATGCGCGAAGGCCGAGCCGTCTCACAGCATGGAGCTACCCCGATGAAATTTTTCTCCCGCATCTTCACCCGTCGCCCGTCCAACCTGACGACCGCCCTCGAGCGCCAGCGTCTGCAGCGCACCATGCCCGGCCAGACCGGCGCAGTCGCCGCCGCCCGCCTCGGACACTCGTTCGGCTGACCGACGCGGTCGCCCCGCCTCGCACATGATTGCGCCCGCATGGCTCCGCGCCTTGCGGGCGCAACTGCATTCTCGGGCAGGTATCGGTCAATTTCGCTTGTTGCGGCCCGTCCGCCCGTTGACAGCGGCCGTTCATCCGGATGACACTTTCAGTAGGATGACGAGGCGGTCGTACAAGAATAAGAATAGTCTTTTGCGTGGGGCATGCACGTGAACGCGAAACCAACCGTGAAGCGATCGATCGTCTTCTTCCTCGTGCCCGACTTCACGATGGTAGCCTTCGCGACCGCCATCGAACCGCTGCGCATCGCCAACCGCATGCTCGGGTTCGAAGCCTACCGATGGCGGCTGGCGAGTTTCGACGGCCGCCCCGTCAAGGCTTCGAACAGCGTCGAATGCGCGGTCGACACCTCGCTCGAAGACGAACGCCGAAAGCTTGGCGGCCCTGATCGTCCCTCGATGGTCGTCGTCTGCTCCGGCATCAACGTCGAGAGCTATTCGAACAAGTCTGTCTTCGCCTGGCTGCGCGAGGAGTACAATCGCGGCGTGGCGGTCGGAGGCCTGTGCACGGGCGCGCACGTGCTCGCTTCCGCCGGCCTGCTCTCCAACAAGCGCTGCGCCATCCACTGGGAAAACCTCCCCGGATTCTCCGAGAAGTACCCGAAGGCCAACGTCTTCGCCGACCTGTTCGAGGTCGATCAGAACATCTACACCTGCGCCGGGGGCACCGCGTCGCTCGACATGATGCTGAAACTGATCGGCGACGATTTCGACGAGACCACCGTCAACCGCGTCTGCGAGCAGATGCTGACCGACCGCGTACGCAGTCCGACCGATCGCCAGCGCCTGCCGCTGCGCGCGCGCCTCGGCGTCCAGAACGCCAAGGTGCTCGCCATCATCGAACTCATGGAAGCGAACCTCGCCGAACCGCTGTCGCTGGTCGAGATCGCCGACGCGGTCGGCCTGTCGCGGCGCCAGATCGAGCGGCTGTTCCGCCAGGAAATGGGACGCTCGCCCGCGCGTTACTATCTCGAAATCCGGCTCGATCGCGCCCGCCACCTGCTCGTTCAGTCGTCGCTGCCCGTGGTGGAGGTCGCCGTGGCCTGCGGCTTCGTGTCGGCCTCGCATTTTTCGAAATGCTACCGCGAACTCTACGCCCGCTCGCCGCAGCAGGAGCGCGCCGACCGCAAGCACATGCTGGCGGCATGATCGGCGCGCCGCTCGCGCCCCTCATGCGCGGCCTTCGCTTTTCGCTCGGTTCGACCTCGCGATAATGTCGCAGGCGCGGTACCTATCCAAGAATTAACGTGACCGAAGCCAATCGCGGACGCGATGTTGCAGCACACAATCTTGCTGGAGAGTCGTCATGTCTGCATTCGTTTCGCGCTGGGCCACGCCGCTGGTCACCGGGCTGTTCGTCGTTTCGCTGATATCCGGGATCGCGATCTTCTTCGGTGTGGGACGTGCCGCCTTCACCGGCATGCACGAGTGGCTTTCCATGGTGCTGATCGTCCCCTTCGTCCTGCATCTGCAAAAGAACTGGCGGCCGTTCCTCGCCTATTTCAAGCGCGCGCCGATGCAGATCGCCTCGGCCTTGTCGCTCGCGGCGGCGATCGCCTTCGCGGCCCCGTCGATGATCGGCGGCGGAAACGGTGCGCCGCCCGAGCGCCAGTTGATCCAGTTGCTGCCCAGCCGCACCGTGGCGCAACTCGCTTCGCTCCTTGACCTGTCGGCGACCGACCTCGAAGCCGCGCTCGTGAGCGGCGGCCTGAAGGTCACGTCACCCGACGAGGCCCTTCTGCAAATTTCGCAGGATTCCTCCGTCACCACATCGCAGGTGCTGGCCATCGCACTCGCCGCGAAGCGCTGACCCGACCAGCCGCAACGCATGCCAGAGTGACAGGCGTATCAGTTCTCCCAGTAGCGCTGGCGGTTCTGCCAGATCTTCTCGCCGATCAAGCAGTCGTATCCGGGGGCGGCCTGCGCCAGCACCACGGGCAGATCCGTTGCCGAAGCTTGGTTTGTCAGGGGCCACGCCGATGGCGCCGAAGCGAGTTCGAGCACCAGCTTGCGCCGGATCGCCTCGGGGAACTGCGCCCACTCGTTGACCGGGATGACGAAGGCGCCGGGTCCGCCGATCACGCAATTCTGGTAATAGACGTCGAGATCGTTGACGTCGAACGTCGATGAGAATGCCCCGCCGCTCGTCATCAGGGGCAGGCCGTTGATGGTGATGCCCTTGGCGACGACGGCGTCGCGGGTCTGGTCGACCGGTTCGCCCTGGTTGTTGGGCCCATCGCCGGAGACGTCGATGACGCGCTTTAGACCGCGAAAGCCGCTGTCCTGGAATAGCCTTTCGGCATAGAGCAGCGCGCCGGAGATCGAGGTGCGCCTCGCGCTACGCGGCGGGTTCGCCGTCATCTGCGCCACGAAAGCCTGCGCCTCCGCCACGTTGGAGATCCGCGTCCACGGCACGACCACGTGCTGCGTGAAATCCCCCGCCCACTCGAAATAGGTGACCGCGATCTTGCCGTGCACGCCATCCCGGATCGCGTTCAGCACCTGCTCGTGAACCAAGGCGGCAGCGTAGCCGTCGCGCTGGATGTCGAGTTCCATCGGCGACATGGAGAGCGAGACATCGACGGCAAGCACGAGCTCGACATCGACGACCTCGTCGTCCTCGGGATGGGTCTGCGCCGAGGCGAAACCGACCGACCAGAGGCCGAACAGTCCGGCAAGGAGAAGTGTGCGGCAGTCGCGAGTCAGCGCCGCCAGGGGGAGGATGCGCAAGGACATTCCCGAACGATACGCGAAATGGCGCCGAGGAAAAGCAAGCGGATGCGAATTGGTTGCCTTCGCTCTTCACAATCCCGCGACCTGTGCCGGCGGGTCGCTGTTGTGTACGTCGCCCGGATCGACCACCGACGGTCGTTGGTCGTCAGGCCTCAGCTCCTCGGCTTCAGGTTCTCCGGGTCGTAGAGCGGCCGGTAGCCGACGGCGGCCACCTCCACTGGGTAGGTCTCTCCGAAATACTCGACGATCAGCTTGCGGCCGACCTGGCAATGGGACCAGGGCAAGTAGGCGAGCGCGATGTTCTTGCCGATCGTCGGTCCGTAGGCGACCGAGGTGGTGAAGGAGCGGCGGCCCAAAGCGTCAACCAGGGTCTCGCCGGTCGACGGGTCCATCACCGGCATGGTGCCGACCGGGTAGCGGGCGACGCCCCACGAATCGACGTTTTCGGTCATGACCAGGGTGCACAGCATGGCCGGCTGGTGCGGACGCGCCTTGTATTCGAGATGCCTGGCCTTGCCGCGGAAATTCGCCTCCTTGACCTTCGGCCGCGCGAGATCGGCCTCGAAGAGGTTGTATTCCGTGAGGAGGTCGGCGTTCTGGAGCCTCAGGCTCTTCTCCATCCGGCGTGAATTGGCATAGGTCTCGACGCCGAAGGCCATGACGCCGGTGGCGCGCAGCGCGTCCCACACGGCAAGCCCGTCCTCGTAGGCCATGTGCAGCTCCCAGCCCTGCTCGCCGACATAGGAGATGCGGAAGGCTGTGACTTGTCTGCCAGCGATCTCGATCGGCTTGATCGCAGCGAAGGGAAAGTTTTCCGGATCGAGGCCGGCGGGGTCGGCGACGGCCTTCCTGAGCGTCGCGCGGGCGTTCGGCCCCCAGATGCCGATGGTGATGAACTTCTCCGACGTGTCGGTAATCGTGACGTCCAGGCCGCGATCCTCGGCCACGCGCTTCATGTAGTGGAAGTCGCGCGGGCCGGCGTCGGCGCCGTTCACCAGCCGGCAGCGGTCCTCCATCCGGAAGACGGTGAAGTCGGCGCGCACCATGCCCTCGTCGTCGAGGAAGTGGGTGTAGATGCCCTTGCCGATGTTGGCGTCGCCCCCGATCTTCGCCGCGCACAGCCATTCGAGCAATTCGACATGATCCGGCCCCTCGATGTCGACCATGTGGAAGTGCGACAGGTTTACGATGCCGCAATCCTCGCTCATCGCCAGATGCTCGGCGTTCGAGACGCGCCAGAAGTGCCTGTTGTCCCACTCGTTTTGGCGCACGGGCACGCGGTCGCCGTACTTCTCCAGCAGGTGAGCGTTGGCAGCGTAGCCGTGGGCACGCTCCCATCCGCCGAGTTCCATGAAGTGGCCACCCAGTTCGACCTCGCGCTCGTACATCGGCGAGCGCTTGACATTGCGGCCGGTGGCGTAGGGCTCGCGCAGGTGGACGGCCGGCGTGTAGACCTTCTGCGCCGCCTCGCCGCAGCGCCCGGCGATGAAGTCCTCGGTCAGCTGGTGCGGATAGAAGCGCGCGAAGTCGATCGAGGCGTGGTCGATCTCGGTGCGGCCGTCGGTCATCCAGTCGGCGACGAGCTTGCCATAGCCCGGGCCGTCCTTGACCCATATGCCGACCGCGTACCAGAGGCCCCTCACCTTCTGGCTCTCGCCCACCGACGCGCCGCCGGCCGCCGACACCTGCAGCAGGCCGTTGAACGAGCGGCGCTCGTCGTAGCCGAGGTCCGCCAGGATCGGCGTCAGCTCGATCGCCTTCTCCAGCGGCTCGAGGATCTGCTCCATGTCGAGGTCGCGCTGCGAGGGCGACAGGCGCGCCTGATGCTTTTCCAGGAGGTCGCGGGGGTGGCAGAGCCGCGGGTTCTTCTCCTCATAATAGCCCCACTCGATCATGCCGCCTTCCGACGTCGTCGGATCGCCCGTATCGCGCATGTAGGCCGAGTTGCCCTGGTCGCGCAGCAGCGGATAGCCGATCTCCTTGCCGGTGCCGGCGAACTCCGTATACGGCCCGAAGAAGGTGAGCGGGTGGTCGACCGGCATCACCGGCAGGTCCTCACCGGCCATCTCGGCGATCAGGCGTCCCCAAAGACCAGCGCAGACCACCACGTGGTCGGCCTCGATGGTGCCGCGCTCGGTGACCACGCCCCTGATGCGGCCATTCTCGATCTTGAGCGAGGTCGCCGGCGTGTTGGCGAAGGCGCGCAGCTTGCCGGCCTTCTCCGCCATGTCGACCAGCTTGCCCGCAACCGTCTGCGAACGCGGAATGACGAGGCCGGCGTCGGGGTCCCACAATCCGCCCTGCACCACGCTCTCCTCGACCAGCGGGAATTTCGCCTTGATCTCGGCCGGCCCGATCAGCCGCGCGCGGGTGCCGAAGGCCTTGGCGGAAGCGACCTTGCGCTTGATCTCCTCCATGCGGGCATCGTCGCCGACGCGCGCCACTTCCAGTCCGCCGATGCGCTCGTAGTGGCCGAGCTTCTCATAGAAGTCGATCGAGTAGAGCGTCGTCCAGCACGACAGGAAGTCGTGGCTGGTCGTGTAGCAGAAGTCGGAGGCGTGCGCGGTCGAGCCGATGTCGGTCGGTATGCCGGACTTGTCGATGCCGACGATGTCGTCCCATCCGCGTTCGATCAGATGGTGCGCGACCGACGCGCCGACGATGCCGCCAAGTCCGATGATGACGACCTTCGCCCGTGCCGGGAACGCTGCCATTGTCGCTGCTCCGAAATCCGTGTTGCGGGCGGACTATATTGCGACATGGCGGCGGCGTCGCAGCCTGTTTGCGACATCGGCGGAAGGCGGCGCGACCTGCGCGCCGCGCCGCGCCCTCATGCGCCGCGGGTCGTAAGGTCGATGCGCGGCTTCCACGCGGCAATCAGGAGCAGGCCCATCGCCGCGATGAAGGTAAAATAGAAGCGGTCGTCCGGCAGCGGAAAGCTCGCGAACTTGCCGAGCGTTCCGATCGCCAGAGCGAAGACCAGCGCATTGATCCGTCCCGCGGCGATGCGCCGAGTGCACGCGAGCATCGCCCAGCCGACGAGCAACACGAGAAGCAGAGCCGGCCAGTCGTTCGCCGTCAACGCCACCATAACGCCGCGCATGTAGCCCTTGGCGAAGTCGACCAGCGAGAAGTCCGGCGAGAAGCCCGCCATGGAGTTCTGGATCTGCACGCAGGAGAAATAGAAATGCGCCCACCAGCCCGGATGGTCGCCGAGGTTCGAAATCAGCAGGCAGGCCGCGAACGAGGCGACGAAGGTCGCGAGCATCGGCAGCAGCCGCCAGCCGAACAGCACGGCGGCAATCAGCAGCGCGAAGATCAGGATGATGTTGTCGGGCCGAACGAAGATCGACGCGAAGAGCAGCGCGCCGGCGAGCGCGTCCCTCCCGCGGAAGAGGAGAAGTACCGCGCCGAGCGACATAACCGCGAGCAGCATGTCCGGCGTGACCATGGTCGTCATCGTGATGAAGTCGGCGATGGCGAGGAACGGCACCAGCAGCAGCAACCCTTGCTGCGCGCCTTCCCGCACAAACCACCAGAGGCAGAGCGCGCCGAAGGCTATGGACGGCACGATGCTGAGCAGAATCGAGGCCGTCGCCAGCCCGGTGACCGGCTCGAGCCAACGCAGCATCCCGACATAGAGCACCTTCACCCGGTACATGGAGAGCTGCGACTGGAAGTCTTCCGGATTCTTCCACTGATGCAGATTGTAGGGGTTGGAGAACTTGAGATGATAGAGTTGCGCCTCGCGGGCGCCGGGCTCGATCTCGGCCCAGGTCCGGTCGTGCAACTGGACCGGATCATCGATCCGGTTCTCCAGCGCGGTCGCCACATAGGCGACCATGTCCCAGTTGTAGGCCGGCCGCAGCCAGGAGTAGGCGGCGACGCCGGCGATCACCAGGGCCATGAACAGGACTGCGAGCCGGTCGAGGACGGTTCGTTTCGTGACGGCCGCCACGAGCGCTTCGGCCAGGCTGGTGCGCAGGGCCCAGCCGACGACATTGTCCTGCGTTTCGAGCAGCGCCATTCTTCCCTCCCCGGGGCCCGATGCCTCGCTCAGCCCACCTGGCTCTTCACGAAATCCTTCACGATGCCGACGATGCCGCGCGAGAGCAGGCCGTCGAGCGCGTCGCAGAACTGGTCGGCATGCTCACGCTGGCAGATCAGCGGCGGCTCCAGCCGGATGACGTTGCGATTGTATTCGGTGAAGGCCACCAGCACGCCGTAGTCGCGCAGGAGCAGAGCCCCGATGAAGCCCGACAGCGAGCCCTTGAGCTTGTCGTCGAGCATGGCGACCACGGGGCGCAGCACCATCGGCAGGGTCTGCGAGAAGTCCTGGAACTCCAGGCCCACCATGAAGCCCTTGCCGCGCACCTCCTTGATGATGGTCGGATGCTTGCGGTGAATCGCCTCCAGCCGTTCGAGCAGGTAGTCCCCGGTCTCGGCGGCGTTGTCGATCAGGCCCTCGTCGTAAAGCACGTTCAGCGCCTCGATGGAGGTGATGCAGGCCTCGCCGATGCCTCCAAAGGTGGCGGCGGCATGGATCATCGCCGTCTTGGGGGTGCCGTAGGCCTTCATGTAGACCTCTCGGCGCGCGATCATGGCGCCCATCGCCGTCTTGCCGCCGCCGAGCGACTTGGCGAGCGCGGTCACGTCCGGCACCACGCCATAATGCTCGAAGGCATAGAAGCGGCCGGTCCGGCCGAGCCCGCACTGCACCTCGTCGGCGACCCACAGAACGCCGTACTGGTCGCAGAGCTTGCGCAGCTTCTGCCAGAACTCGGCTGGCGCCTGGATGATGCCGCCGCCGCCCTGCACCGTCTCCAGCACGATGACGCCGATCTCCGGATCGGCGCGGAAGGCGCGCTCGATCGCCTCGATGTCGCCGAACGGCACGCGAACGGTGTTGTCGACCAGCCTGAACTCGCCGCGATAAAGCTGGCCGTCGGTGATCGACAGCACGCCCTTTGTCTTGCCGTGGAAGGAGTTTTCCGCATAGACGACCTTCGGCCGCTTCGGCCCGGCGGCGCGCTCGGCCACCTTGATCGCGGCCTCCATGGCCTCCGATCCCGACGAACCGAGGAACACCATGTCGAGGTCGCCCGGCGAGCAGGCGGCGATGTTGTGCGCCAGCGCCGAGGCGTATTGCGACATGAAGGCGATGGCGATCTCGTGCCGCTTCTCCTCCTGGAACTTGCGGCGTGCCTCGAGGATGCGGGGATGGTTGTGGCCGAAGGCCAGCGATCCGAAGCCGCCGAAGAAGTCGAGGATCCTCCGTCCGTTCTGGTCGATATAGTACATCCCCTCGGCGCGTTCGATCTTCACCTTGTGGAAGCCGAGCAGCTTCATGAAATGGAGCTGGCCGGGGTTCAGATGCGCCTTGAACAGGTCGGTCATGCGCGCCACGTCGAGCGATTTGGCGTCCTCGACAGATAGCAGCGGCGGCTTCGGCGTCCTCGTCGGCGCCAGTTCGGGAGCGCCGATCACGGCGCGGGCCTCGGTCAGGTCGGGCTTGGTCATGACGGTCATCGGGGTCTTTTCCTCATTCGGCCGGGGCGTGCGCGACGGCGGGCGCGTGGGTCCCACCGATCTTGGCGCGGTATTCGGAATAGGCGGCGATCAGCATGTCCTCGTCGCGGTACTGCGGCACCCAGCCCAGGTCGCGCTTGCCCTTGGAGACGTCGAGCAGGCAGTCCTCGTCGGCGATCAGGTACTGTTCGGGATCCATGATCGGCATGTTCATGAGATCGAGCAGGTCGAGCGTGCGCTTGACCGCCCATCCCGGCGTCGGGATCAGGATCGAGCGCGAGCCGGCGTGCCGGATCAGGTCGCCGAGCAATTTGCGCACTGACGGCGGGTTGAGCGAGCCGAGATTATAGGCCTCGTTCGGGACGCCGGCCTTGAAGGCCAGCCGGGCGGCCTCCGCGCAATCGAACACCGAGATGAACTGGTAGGGGTTCTTGCCCGAACCAATCATCGGCACCGGCAAGTTCCAGTCGATCAGCTTGAACAGCTTTTCCAGGATGCCCAGCCGGCCCGGGCCGATGATCAGGCGCGGACGGAACAGCGAGATGTTCATGCCGCGCTCGCGCCACTGGGCGGCGAGTTCCTCGGTCTTCAGCTTCGACAGCCCATACTCGCCGAGCGGCGCGACCGGATGGTCCTCCGTCATCGGATGGTAGACCGTGTGGCCGTAGATCATGTCGGTGGTAAAGTGGACGAGGTTCTTCGCGCCCGCCTCGTCCATCGCCTGGATGATGTTTTCCGTGCCGTGATAATTAACCGGCCAGAAGAAGGCGTGACGCTTGGCGCGGACCTGGATCGGCGACAGCATCTTGGCCGACAGGTTGTAGACCATGTCGTCGGCCTCGATCCCCAGCGCCCTCACCGACGACTTGTCAGTCACGTCGCAATGGACGAAGCGCGCCTGGGCGTAGTGCGGCAGTTCGCTCCTCGTGATGTCGGCGACAACGACTTCGTGGCCGTCGGCGACCAGCTTTGGGGCAAGGTGGCGACCGACGAAGCCGTCACCGCCGAAAATGATGTGTCTCATTGGGACATCTCGCTCTTGTGCATGGTAACTCCCGCAACATCCGTGCCAGACGCCTCCGCGCCCCGGTCGCTCTGGGCGATCAGGATGGTGCCGACGCAGATGAAGCCGATCCCGGCGATGCGCCAGGCATTCAGATCCTCGCGGAAGACGAAGTAGGCGAAGATCGCGACCGCCACGTAGGCGAGGCTGAGGAACGGATAGGCAAAGGAGAGGTCGACCTTCGACAGGACATAGAGGTGTGACGCCATAGAGATCACGAAGACGCTGAGCCCGAAGAATATCCATGGGCTGAAGACGATCTGCAGGATCTTGAGCACCGGGTTGACGCCGGCGAAGGACAACGGTCCCATAGACATCATGCCGTACTTGAGCATGAGCTGCGCGGCGGCGTTGGTCATCACGGTGAAGAGAATGAAGACGATGTATTTCATGGTGGCTTGTCTCCTTGCGCCTTCACCTAGCAAACGGACGGAAATCTTCGATGAAGCGGGACGGTGCAAACTGGACGGGTCGCGGCAACGCCCCGTTCACGTTTGGCATCGGCCCGCCTATTCGGCTGCGATGGCGCGCGTGTCGCCCTCCAGCGCAAGCGCCGTTCGGCGCCAGAAATCGGACACGAAGGCGGGATCGCGTAGCGCCTCCAGCGCCCTCCAGCCCGGAAACGATGCTTCGAATACGTGCGCCGGCATGCGAGCGTCCTTGTAGGGATTGACCGCTCCACCGACCTCAATGGCGATCCGGTCGAGATCTGCAAGCAGCGCGCGGGTCTTGCGCCCGCGATTGGGGAAGTCGAGCGTCAGCGTGTAACCGGCGCGCGGGAACGACAGGAGGCCGGGCGACGGCCGGTCCCCGAAGCGTTTCAGCACAGTGAGGAACGATCCCTGCCCCCTCGCCCGCGCGGTTGCGAGCAGAACCGGAACGACATCGCGCGCGACCGCCTCGGGAACCACGCTCTGGTGCTGGAACAGACCGGCCGGACCATAGAGCCGGTTCCAGTGCGCGACGGCGTCGAGCGGGAAGAAGAAGCTCTTCGCCGGCACCACCTCAGGCTCGCGTCGACGGCCGTTGCTCCAGCGATAGGCTGCGTTGAAAAGCGTCAGGAACGATCGGTTGAGCACAGTGAAAGGCGGCTGCACGGGCACGGCAAGCCGGCTCGGCGCGGTTTCGTAGGCGGCGCCCTGCGCGACGTCGGCATGGTTGCCCGCGAGCAAGACGCCGCGGCCGGCGGCCCTGCCCCCAGCCAGCTGGTCGATCCAGGCGACCGCGTATTCGTTTCTCGCGTCGGCGTCCTCGGCGAGTTCGAAAAACTCGGACAGATCACGGAACGGGCGCGCCGTCTGGACCACGTGGGGCGATCCGACGCGCATCAGGCGCATGGTCGCCTTCAGGATCAGTCCGGTCAGCCCCATGCCAGCGATCGTGGCCCGGAAAAGTTCGGGATGGCTGTCGGCGCTGCACACGTAGGTTCGGCCGTCGGAACGCAGGAGCGTCAGCGAAAGCACGTGCGCGCCGAAGCTGCCGCGACGGTGATGGTTCTTGCCGTGAACGTCGTTGGCGATCGCGCCGCCAAGGGTAACATACTGGGTTCCCGGCACCACCGGGGGAAAGTAGCCGTGGCGCGCGACATGCGCGATGATGTCGGAGAGGAAAACCCCCGCCTCGGCTGTGAGGATTCCCGTTTCGGGATCGAAGGAGAGAATGCGCCCCGCGCGGCGCATATCCACAAGCGCGCCACCTTCGTTGAGGCAGCTGTCGCCGTAGCTGCGTCCGTTGCCATAGCCGAGTAGCGAGCCCGGCGCGACCTTGCCGCTTTCGAGCAGCGCCACCGCCTCCTCGGGCGCGAGCACGCGCCGCTGGCCGGGAAAGACCCGGCCGAAGCTCTCCAGCCGGCCGCTCATGCGAGCACCGCGGCCGCGACGAGGAGAATGCCCCCGAACACCGAGACCATCTGGCTGCGCCAGTCGGTGGCGATGAAGACGATGGGATCGTCGTGCATCTCGCCGCGCCGGGCGAGCACCCATATCCGCAGCGTCAAATAGAGCACGATCGGCGCCAGCGGCCAGATCATCCAGGGATGCGGGTAGAGTTCCTTGACGCTCATGCTGTCGATGTAGAGCGCGAGCACCAGCGCCGACGCGAAGGCGGATGCGACGCCCGCCTGGGCCACGATGTCGATGTCTTCCGGCCGGTAGCCGCGACCGGCCAGCCGTGCGCCGCGCGAGACCTCGGTCCCGTCGAGCTCGACGAACCGCTTCACCAGCGCCAGGGACAGGAAGAAGAAGATCGAGAAGGCGAGCAGCCAGAACGACACGTCGGTGCCCGTGGCCATCGCGCCCGCGATGATGCGCATCGTGTAGAGGCCGGCGAGCGTGAAGACGTCGACGAGCAGCATGCGCTTCAGGCCGAAGGAATAGGCCGTTGTCACGACGAGATAACCAACCAGCACGAGCCAGAACAGCGGCGGCAGGAAGGCGGCGGCGGCTACGCTGACGGCCAGAAGCACGCCGATCGAGCCGATACCGAATGGAATGGTCAATTCCCCGCTTGCGAACGGGCGTCTGCGCTTGGTCGCATGGCGGCGGTCGGCAGCGAGATCGGTGAAATCATTGACGATGTAGATCGCCGAGGCCGCCGCGCTGAAGGAGATAAAGGCGAGGATGCAGGCCACGATCATCGACGGGTTCAGATACTCATGCGCAAGCACCATCGGGACCGCGATGAGGCTGTTCTTCAGCCACTGGTGGGCGCGCAGCATCTTCAGCACCGACTTCTTCGTCGGGCGCACGCCGGGAATCAGTTCGCAGTCATGCTCGGCCTGCCAGCGCGCGGCATGGCGATCCGGCGCCACGACGATGGAGGCGCGCGCGGCGTCGAACACCTTCAGGTCGTGCCGGCTGTTGCCGACATAGTCGAACCCGCCGTCGCCGAACATCTCCATCAGTCGGGCGCGCTTGCGCTCCGAGGTGAGGTTGTGGCCGGGATCATCGGTGGCGATGACGGCATCGAAGACGCCCAGATGCGCCGCGATCGCCTCGGCGAACTTGCGCGGCGTGCCGGTGGCCAGCAAGATGGTCCGGCCGGCGGCCTTCTCGGCATGAAGCCGGGCGACGACCTCCTCGCGGTAGGGCAGCGTGTCGGCGTCCAGATCGACACGCGCGGCGATCTCGGTCTTCAGGCGAGCCGGACCCGACGCAAGCCAGACTGGGACCATGAAAAGAAAGAGCGGGTTCTTCTTCAGCAGAAGAAACAGCCCCTCCCAAAGCAGATCCGACTTGATCAGCGTTCCGTCCAGATCGACGGCGAGCGGTACTCCCGCTGT
The DNA here is from genome assembly GCA_046292285.1 of Mesorhizobium sp. Taxonomy (GTDB): domain Bacteria; phylum Pseudomonadota; class Alphaproteobacteria; order Rhizobiales; family Rhizobiaceae; genus Aquibium. Next base: position 19,392 of record JBKBRJ010000057.1, read on the forward strand.
GTCCGACCGAGCATCCATGCCAAGTCACCTTCCCGTATGCCGGGGCGCCGGTCACCGGAAATGCGCCCACGGCGACGTTCTAGGGACAAGCACCTACGGAAGGTTGAACAGTGCCAGCACCGGACGCCGTGGAAGCGGGAATTTGGAATCGAGGCTTAATCGCGGGTTACCGCAAATGCGAAAAGGCCGGACATCGCGTCCGGCCCGCATGAGAAAAATGCAACTGGCGCCGGTTTACTTGATGCGGGCGCGACCGCCGGTAATCTCGATCACCTCGTTGCCTGACAGCGCAAAACGATCGCCGTCCGGCATGGTGACGAAGCAACTGGAGAAGCAGAACTGGACGGTCTGGCCGGGTGCGATCGCCAGTTCCTCCTGCTTGGAACCTTCCGTCACCACGAGCACGCGGACTTCGGTATCATTGTTCAAGGCGCTCGCAGCCAAGACCGGGGAAGAAATCGCCAGCAGAACCAGAACCGCGCCGAAACAAGACTTCATGTCATCCAACCGGTGTTGCCACCGCCTCTGGTGTCATCGGGGAACCGTCGGCTCCCGCTACGGTCATCCTATAGGCGATCGCGCATGAACGGCAACTGAACGGCTTCCTCACAGGACTTCATCGCCGTCGTCCGGGTCCTCGCGCTTGCGGCGTCGCCGACGCGGCGCGACGGGAAGCGCGACCACACCGGCGGTCGAGGCGCCGTCGGTCGCGCTCGGCGCTGGCGACGCGGCCTCCGGCTGCGGGGTGGAGACGGTGATGCTCGCGCCCTTGATGTTGACGTCGCGCTGCGGAAACGGGATCTCGATGCCCTCGCGTTCGAACGCCTCGACGATCGAGAATCGGATCTCGTTCTGGACACCAAGTCCGCTGGTGATGTCGGCCAGGAAGAGTCTGATCTCGAAATCCAGCGACGACTCGCCGAAGTTGGCGAAGAACACGAAAGGTTCCGGATTCCTGAGCACCATCGGGTGGCTGCGCGCGATGTCGAGCAGCAGCGCATGGACCTTGCGGGGATCGGTTCCGTAGGCGACGCCAATCTTGATCTCGACGCGGCCAAGCTTGTTCTTGTGCGTCCAATTGCCGACGGCGGCATTGATCAACTCGGAGTTGGGCAGGATCACCGTCTGGCGCTGGAAGGTCTCGATCTCGGTGGCGCGCACGCTGATGCGCTTGACCGTTCCCGTGACGGCGCCGGCAACGATCCAGTCGCCGGCCTTGAACGGCCGTTCGGCCAGCAGGATCAGCCCGGACACGAAGTTCGATACGATGTTCTGCAGGCCAAAGCCGATGCCGAGCGACAGCGCACCGGCCACCAGCGCCAGGTTCGACAGGTCGATGCCGGCGGCCGAGATGCCGATAAGGGCTGCCAGCGCGATGCCGGCATAGCCGACCGCTGTGCGGATCGAGTTGCGCAGCCCCATGTCCACCTTGCCGCGCGCGAGGATCGAGCCGTCGAGCCAGCCCTGGAAGCCGCGCGTGACGAAGTAGCCAAGGAAGAAGATGACAATGCCGGTGGCGATTCCCACGAGCGAGAATGACACCGTGCCGATCGTGATGTTGGTGGCCAGCCGATGCGCCCAGGTGGTGATGTCGCCCCACTGGAAGCCCCATTGCAGCAGCACAAGCGGCACGCCGACGCAGACCACGAGGATGTAGGTCGCGATGCTCGCGGCGAGCCCGAGCTGGTCGAGGGCGGTCTCCTCCAGCTTGAAGCGCGCGCGCAGCGCTTCGCCCAGCGCGGTGCGCACGAAGGCGCCCTCGCCCGAGATGGCGCCGGCAGACAGGAAGCCGATATACATGGTCGAGGCGATCGCGCCCGTCACGACGATCTGCTGCGACATGAAACGCGCGAAGCCGATGTAGCCGAGCAGGGCCGCGGTCATGGTGCCAATGCCGAGCCCGAGGAAGATCCAGTTGAGCAGGTGGAAGCGCCGGGGCCTGCCGTCATCCTGCGCCGGCCGCACGAGGCCGATCAGGACCAGCAGGATACCGACGATCACCGTGGCGACGAGGCTCTTGGCGATCGTCAACGAGAGCGGCGAACCCATGACATGGTTGACGCGGTTGAGTACGAAATCCGCGCCGGTGGTCAACGCGGTCAGCCATGCCAGCCAGTAGAGCCGTCGCGCGGAACTCGTGTCGACCGGAACGAGACGCCAGTTCGGGCGGTTCGGGCCAAGCGCGGCCCGCGCCAGCCGGTTGACGAAGAAGACGATGGCGATCACCTGGAACAGAGACGACAGCATCTGGCCGATGTCGGTTCGCAGGATATTGAACGTGTCGTAGAGGTAGTAGGTGGCCAGCAGGAACACGAGGAGCGTGACCGAAGGCATCAGCGTCGACCAGAACGCCACCGACAAGCGCGACAGGTAGGAGGGCGACGCATCCTTCCCCGCCTCCATCATCGAACCGAACAGGCGACGCCCGCCGATGGACAGCACCGCCGCGGCGGCGAGCGCGAGCAGGGTCGCGAACAGCACCGATTGCAGCTTGAAGGTGATGACGAAGCGCAGCCAGGCCGTCACCGTGCGCTGCAGTGCGGCGACCTCGGCCTGCAGGTCGGCCAGCGTCGCCGCGCTCAGGGCGTTGCCGATGTCGTAACGCTTGGAAAGCGTGCGCGAGAAAAGTTCGCGCCTCAGCGCGCCGATCTTGTCGATCTGTCGATTGATTTCGACGGACAAGGTTTCAGCCACGCCGATGAGGGCGTTGATTTCGGCCTTCTGCCGCAGGAGTTCCGTCCGTTCTCGACTGGTAATCTCGGGCTCGGGCGGCATGCCCTCGCCCGGAGGAGATCCGATCTGCTCCAGGCGGGAATTGATCTCCTGGAGGCGCGGCCGGAACGCGACGCTGGCCGCCAGCACCTGCCTTGCCAGCCGCTCGAGCTCGATACGCGTCTCCACGAGCTTGGCGTCGTCGTTGGCGAAACGATCGACCCGGGACCGAAGTCCGTCGAGCGCACTCGCCGCCCCGTCGATGACCGGCTTCTGCTCCTCGTAGACCGAGCCGCCGACGCCGACGCGCGCGGCCGTCTGTT
>JBKBRJ010000057.1:22436-27246 GCA_046292285.1 Mesorhizobium sp.
CCCCGCGGGCGGGGTGGGTGGCGGGCGGGGCGTCGGTCGCCTGGGCGAGGGCGGACGACGCGACGCCGGTCGCGCCAATCGCCAGCATCGCCGCCGCGACCACGTACCTGAGCCAGCCTCTCGTCATTCTCCCCACGCGGCGCGATCCCTCGTTCGCCTGCATCCTTAGTGGCGACACCGGCATGCGGCAAGACGCGCGAAGCGGCCGCGCCGGGACGTCGGCCCAGCGAAAGGCGGCGGCGCATTCGTTGCATTCGCGACCGGTGCCGGGCGATAGTGTCCGGCGGCTCGAGGACAAAGAGAGACATGAAGGAATATTCGGCCCTTGCGCTGCTGAAGAACGCGCTCTCCGGCAACCGCGACTGGAAACCCGCCTGGCGCAAGCCTGACCCGAAACCCGAATACGACGTGGTCATCGTGGGCGGCGGCGGCCACGGCCTGGCGACGGCCTATTACCTTGCCCGTGAGCACGGCATCACCAACGTCGCGGTGGTCGAGAAGGGCTGGCTCGGCGGCGGCAATGTCGGCCGCAACACCACCATCGTGCGCTCGAATTATCTTCTCCCCGCCAACACTGCCTTTTACGAGCATTCGATGAAGCTGTGGGAGAACCTCTCGCACGAACTCAACTACAATGTCATGTTCTCGCAGCGCGGCATCCTCAACCTCGCCCATTCGCCCGGCCAGGCCGACGACTACATCCGTCGCGGCAACGCCATGCGCCATGACGGCATCGACGCGGTGTGGATGACGCCGGCCGAGATCGCGCGCAAGGTGCCCGGGCTGGACGTCTCGGCCAATGCGCGCTTTCCGATCGTAGGCGGCCTGATGCAGCCGCGCGCCGGAACCGCCCGCCACGACGCCGTCGCCTGGGGCTATGCGCGCGGGGCTGACCGGCGCGGCGTCGACATGCTGGAGAATTGCGAGGTCACCGGCTTCCTGCGAGACGGCGACCGCATCAGCGGCGTGGCGACCACGCGCGGCGACATCCGGGCGAGGAAGGTAGCCGTCGCGGTCGCCGGCTCGACCGGCCGCGTCATGAAGCTCGCCGGCATCGACCGCCTGCCGATCGAGAGCCACGTGCTCCAGGCCTTCGTGTCCGAATCGCTGAAGCCGGCGATCGACACGGTCGTGACCTTCGGCGGCGGCCATCTCTACGTCTCGCAATCCGACAAGGGCGGACTGGTGTTTGGCGGCGACATCGACGGCTACAATTCCTATGCGCAGCGCGGCAACCTGCCGGTCGTCGAGGAGGTGATGAGCGAACTGGCGTCGCTGTTCCCCGCCTGGGCCGGCGTCAGGCTGCTACGCTCGTGGGGCGGCATCATGGACATGTCGATGGACGGCTCGCCGATCATCACGACCGGCCCCCTGCCCGGCCTCTATCTCAACACCGGCTGGTGCTATGGTGGTTTCAAGGCGACGCCCGCCTCGGGCTGGTACTTCGCCTGGACCATCGCCCGCGACGAGCCGCACCCGCTCAACGCCGCCTTTACGCTGGACCGGTTCCATCGCGGCGCGGTCATCGACGAGAAGGGCCAGGGCTCGACGCCCCGGTTGCACTGAGGCCGCACGAATGCTGATCACCTGTCCCTATTGCGGCCCGCGCGACGTGTCGGAGTTCACCTATCAGGGCGACGCCAGCCGTACCCGCCCCGATCCCGCCTCGACCGATCAGGCCGCCTGGAACGCCTATGTCTACGAACGGGTCAACACGGCCGGCGACCACCGCGAGCACTGGCAGCATTCCGGCGGCTGCCGCAGCCATCTCGTCGTCGTGCGCTCGACGCTGACCCACCGGATCAAAAGCGTCCGCTTCGCCCGCGGCCGGGCCAGTTCCGCAAGCGGGAGCCGCGCATGAGCCCGCGCCGGGCCGCGTCCGGCGGTCGGATCGACCGGGGTCGCTCTATACCGTTCCGCTTCGACGGCCAGCGCTATGCGGGCCACGCCGGCGACACCCTCGCCTCGGCGCTGCTCGCCAACGGCGTCACCCTGTTCGGCCGTTCATTCAAGTATCACCGTCCGCGCGGGCTTCTGGCCGCCGGCATCGACGAGCCGAACGCGCTGGTGACGATCCTGCGGGGCGAGGTGCGCGAGCCCAACATACCGGCGACCCAGGTCGAGATCTTCGACGGTCTCGTCGCCGAAAGCCAGAACCGGTTCCCGTCGCTCGAGCGGGACTTCGGCGCCCTCAACGCGTTGGGCGGCAAGCTGTTTTCGGCCGGCTTCTACTACAAGACCTTCATGGGCCCGGTCGCCGGCCCGCTGAAGGGAACTCGCTTCTGGATGCTGTGCGAGCAGGTCATCCGGCGGGCCGCGGGACTCGGCCGCGTCGGCCATGCGCCCGACACGGCACGCTACGAGAAGATGAACGCCTTCTGCGACGTCCTCATCGTGGGCGGCGGGCCAGCGGGCCTCGCGGCGGCCCTCGCGGCGGGCAAGGCCGGGCGACGAGTCATGCTCGCCGACCTCGACCCGGTCTTCGGCGGCGCGTTGAAGTGGTCGGGTGAAAACCTTGACGGCGCGCCGGCCGCCGCATGGCTGGCCGAAACCATCGCCGCGCTCGCCGCCATGGACAATGTCCGTCTCCTGCCGCGCACCACCGTGTGGGGTTACTACGACAGCAACACGCTGGCGGCGCTGGAGCGCGTCGGCGATCACGTCCTGGAACCGGCCCAGGGCGTGCCACGCCATCGCCACTGGGTGATCCGCGCCGGGCATGTCGTGCTGGCCACCGGCGCGCTCGAACGGCCGCTCGTCTTCCCCGGCAACGACCGGCCGGGCGTTATGCTCGCCTCCGCCGCCCAGCGCTATACCGCCGAGTTCGGCGTGCTGCCGGCGGAACGTTTCGTCGTATTCGCCAACAACGATACGGCCTATGCCGCCGCCGCCCGCCTCGCCGAGGCTGGCGGCACGATCGCCGCGATCGTCGACGTGCGCGCCGACATTTCCGCCGAAGCGCGCTCGCTGGCCACCATAGCCGGCGGCGAGCTGCTGCTGGGCCATGCGGTGGTCGATACCTCGGGCGGACGGCGGCTGACCGGGGTGACCGTCCGGCGCTTCGACGCCTCCTCGAAAACGAACTCGGGCGATGCGCGCCGGATCGAGGTGGACGGGCTCGCGGTGTCCGGCGGCTGGTCGCCCGCCATCCACCTTGCCAGCCAGGCCGGCGCGAAGGCCCGCTGGGACGAGACCCTGCAGGCCTTCCTGCCGCCCGAACCCGAGGCGGGCTGGACCGGCGCGGGCGGCTTCCTCGGCCATGGCTCTACCGCGGCGGCATTGGCCGACGGCGCCGCGGCCATCGGTGCCGCCGAGGCAATCGAGCTGCCCGTCAGCGACGCGCCAGTGCTTAGTGCCGTCCCAGCCCCGGTCTTCGAAATCCGCGACCGCGATGGCCGTGGCTCCAAGGCCTTCGTCGACTTCCAGCACGACGTCACCGCCGCGGACGTGCGGCTCGCCCATCGCGAGGGCTTCGTCTCAGTCGAGCACCTGAAGCGCTACACCACGCTCGGCATGGCCACGGACCAGGGTAAGACTTCGAACCTGCCCGGCCTCGCCATCATGGCCGATGCGCGCGGCATGTCGATCGACGAGGTCGGCACGACCCGCTTCCGTCCCCCCTTCGCGCCTGTCTCGATCGGGGCGCTGGCGGCCGAGCGCTTCGGCGAGTTGAAGCCCGACCGGCTGACGCCGATGCACGATTGGCACGTGGAGAATGGCGCGGCGATGTATGCCGCAGGCCTCTGGCATCGCCCAATGATCTACGGCCAGCCCGGCGAGACCGTCGAGCAGGCCTATGTCCGCGAGGCCAGGGCCGTGCGCGCAGGCGTCGGCATCGTCGACGTCTCGACGCTCGGCAAGATCATGGTGCAGGGTCCCGACGCCGCCCACTTCCTCGACCGCGTCTACACCAACGTCTTCTCAACGCTGCCCGTCGGCAAGGCCCGTTACGGGCTGATGCTGCGCGAGGACGGCTTCGCCTTCGACGACGGCACCACCTGGCGGCTCGGCGAAAGCGAGTTCCTGATGACGACCACGACCGCCAATGCCGGCCGCGTCATGCAGCATCTCGAATACCTGCTCGACGTGGTCTGGCCGGAGTTGAAGGTCGTGCTGACCTCGGTGACCGACCAATGGGCTGGCGCGGCACTCGCCGGCCCGCGCTCGCGCGACGTGCTCGCCGCCCGCGTTACGGGAACGGCGGTGGACGATGTCGCCCTGCCTTTCATGGGCATCGTCCACGGCGCCATCGACGGCGCGCCGGTGATGATCTGCCGCCTCTCCTTCTCGGGCGAACTGGCCTACGAGATCTACGCCGGCGCCGGCCATGGCCAGCACGTCTGGCACGCGCTGATGGAGGCCGGCAAGCCGTTCGGCATCGTCCCCTACGGCCTCGAAGCCATGGGAGCGCTGCGCATCGAGAAGGGTCACGTCACGGGCGCTGAAATCGACGGGCGCACCACAGCGCGGGACCTGCACCTGACCTGGATGCTGTCGAAGAAGAAGCCCTTCGTCGGCTCCGCCATGATGGACCGCGCGGGAATGACGGGCGACGACCGGCTCCAGCTCGTCGGACTCGTTACGCTCGACGGCCGGCCCTTGAATGGCGGCGCGCATGTCGTCGAGCATGGCGACCGCCGGCTGACAGGCTCGATCGGGCACGTCACCTCGGTCTGCTTCTCGCCGGCGCTTGGAAAGTACGTCGCGCTGGCGCTCCTCAAGGGCGGCAAGGCCCGTCTCGGCACGCGCGCCTTCGTCTCCGATCCGCTCCGCGGCCGCTTCGGCCCGGTCGAGATCGTCAGCCACCATT
>JBKBRJ010000058.1:0-26472 GCA_046292285.1 Mesorhizobium sp.
GAGGATCGCATTGAACTGCGAAGGCCGCAGCTGCGGCCCGCGCGCGAGCGATAGCCCGACCGTCTGCAGGAACTCCCGCAGCGATTCCTGCTTGGCGAGCGAGGGCGCGTCATGGATGCGGTAGACGAGCGCCTGCTTCTTGCCCTCGAGCGTCTCGGCGGCCGCGACGTTCGCCTGGATCATGAATTCCTCGATCAGGCGGTGGGCGGCGAGCCGCTCGGGGACGGTCACGCGGTCGACCGTCCCGTCGGGCTTGAGCAGGATCTTGCGTTCCGGCAGGTCGAGTTCCAGCGGCCCGCGCTGGTTTCGACCGCGCGACAGGACCGCGTAGGCCTCCCAGAGCGGCTTCAGGACGGTGTCGAGGAGTGGCGCGGTCTTGTCGTCGGGTGCGCCGTCGATCGCGGCCTGCGCCTGCGGATAGGCCAGCTTGGCCGCCGAGCGCATCATCACGCGATGGAAGGAATGGCGGATCTTGCGTCCATCCGCGGCGAACGTCATCCGTACGGCCAGGGCAGGGCGGTCTTCCCCCTCCCTGAGCGAGCAGAGGTCGTTGGAGATGCGCTCGGGCAGCATCGGAACGACCCGATCCGGGAAATAGACCGAATTGCCGCGCTTCAGCGCCTCGCGGTCGAGCGCGGAGCCGGGCCGGACATAGGCCGCGACATCGGCGATGGCGACCGTGACGATGACGCCGCCCGGATTTCCCTCGTCGGGGTCCGGCACGGCGAAGACGGCGTCGTCGTGGTCCTTGGCGTCGGCGGGATCGATCGTCACGAGCGGGATGTCGCGCCAGTCCTCGCGGCCGGACAGCGTCGCGGGCTTCGCGGCCTCGGCTTCCTCGATCGCATCGCGCGGAAAGACATGCGGGATCTCGTGCGCGTGGATGGCGATCATCGAGACCGCCTTTTCGCTCGTCAGCGAACCCACGACGGCGATCACCTTGCCGCGCGGCAACCCGTAGCGGGTCGGCCTCAGCGGCTCGAGTTCGACCAGATCGCCGACCTTCCCGTCGCCGAGGAACTCGGGGTCGATCAGCATTTCCGGCTGGCGGCGATCGACGGCCTCGGTGCGCAACGTGCCGTCCGAAAGCTTGCGGATCACGCCGAGGACGGTGTCGCGGCGCTTTTCGATGACCTTCATCACCCGCGCGGTGTAGTCGGGACCGTCGGCGTCCTCGCCGGGGAAGACGCGGGCGAGCACGCGGTCGCCGACACCGGGCATCGGGCCCTTGCCGAGCTTCGAAGCCCGGATCGCCACCACCACGTCGGTATCGACCTCGACGTGAGCCTCCGATGGGCGCGCGAGCAGGCCGCCGTCGGGATCGCGACCATAGACATCGAGCACCGTGACGTGGGGCAGGGCGTCCGGCCTGTGCAGCCGTTTGGCCCGCTTCTCGAGCAGACCATCGTCCTGCAAGTCGCGCAGGAGGTCCTTCAGCCAGATGCGGTCCTCGCCGCGCAGGTTGAAGGCCTTGGCGATATCGCGCTTCGATGCGCGGTCCGGGTTTTCCGCGACGAAGGTCAGCACCTGGTCGCGCGTCGGGCGAAAGGCGTTCGGCTCGTTCCCCTCGGCGGACGTATTCCCGCTCTTGCCGCGGGAGGTCTTCATGCCGGGGGTCCGTCTTGCCAAAGGCTTCAGCCCTTCTTTCCGGCGCTCGCGGCCGCGGGTTTCCTGGCGGCGGCCTTTGCCGGCGCCTTCTTCGCGGCAGGCTTCTTCGGAGCCGCCTTCCTGGCGGCGGCCGCCTTGCCGCCGCCCGACTTCCCGCCACTCGACTTGCCCGCCTTCTCCGCGATCAGCGCCAGCGCTTCCTCGACCGTGACCGCGAGCGGTTCCTTGCCCTTCGGCAGCGTGGCGTTGACCTTGCCGTAGTTGACGTAAGGGCCATACTTGCCGTCGCGCACGGTGATCTTGCCGCCGCCATCGGGATGGTCGCCCAGGTCCTTCAATGCGGCCGCCGTGCCCCCGCGGCGACCGCCGCCGGCCTTAGCCGCGGCTTTTTCGGCCAGGACCGACACCGCACGGTTGATGCCCACCGAAAAGACGTCCTCGATCGAATCAAGGTTGGCATAGACGCCGTCATGCAGGAGGAATGGACCGTATCGTCCCAATCCCGCGGAGATCATCTTGCCGCTTTCCGGGTGCTGGCCGACGTTTCGCGGCAGCGAAAGCAGCGCCAGCGCCTTCTCGTGGTCGATCGTGTCCGGCGTCCAGCCCTTGGGCAGGCTCGCCCGCTTGGCGTCCTTGCCTTCGCCGCGCTGGACATAGGGTCCGAAGCGACCGCTCTTCAGCGCGATCTCCTCGCCGGTGTGCGGATCGGCTCCGAGCGCCTTGTCGCCGCCGTCGGCGGCCTGCTCGCCATTGCCGTTGCCGTCTCCGAGCTGGCGGGTGAAGCCGCATTCCGGATAGTTCGAGCAGCCGACGAAGGCGCCGTAGCGGCCGAGTTTGAGGGAAAGCTGGCCCGCGCCGCATTTCGGGCAGGATCGCGGATCGCTGCCGTCCTCGCGCGCCGGAAAGACCAGCGGCGCCAGATCCTCGTTCAGCGCTTCAAGGACGTCGGTGACCCGAAGCTCCTTGATCCCCTCGACCGAACCGGAGAACTCGCGCCAGAAATCGCGCAGGACGTCCTTCCAGGGAAGCCGGCCGTCGGAGATCTCGTCGAGCTTCGCCTCCAGCGCGGCGGTAAAGTCGTATTCGACGTATCGCTGGAAGAAACTCTCGAGAAATGCCGTGACCAGCCGTCCCTTGGCCTCCGGGATCAGCTTGCGCTTGTCGACCTTGACGTACTCGCGGTCCTCCAGCGTCTTCAGCGTCGCGGCATAGGTGGACGGGCGGCCGATGCCGAGCTCTTCCATCTTCTTGATGAGCGACGCTTCCGAGTAGCGCGGCGGAGGTTCGGTCGAGTGCTTCACCGCATCGATCTTCTCGCGCTTCAGCGTCTCGCCGGCCCGAATCTCCGGCAGTCGGCGCTCGTCCTCGTCATCGGAGTCCTCTTCCTTTTGGTCGGTGTAGGCGGCGATGAACCCGTCGAAGCGGATCACCGATCCGACCGCGCGCAGGTTGGCGGTCCTTCCGCCGTTGGTCGCCTCGATCTCGACCGTGGTGCGCTCGATCTCGGCCGGCTGCATCTGGCTCGAAATCGCGCGCTTCCAGATCAACTCGTAGAGCCGCGCCTGGTCGGAATCGAGATGGGCGCGTACGGAAGCTGGCGTGCGGAAGAAGTCGGTCGGACGCACTGCTTCATGCGCTTCCTGGGCATTCTTCGCCTTGGCCGTGTACTGGCGCGGCTTGTCGGGAAGGTACCTGTCGCCGAACTCCTTCGCGATGGTCGCACGGGCCGCCGTCAGGGCCTCGGGCGCCATCTGCACGCCGTCGGTACGCATGTAGGTGATGAGGCCGGTCGTCTCGCCGCCGATGTCGATACCCTCATAGAGCCGCTGCGCGACCTGCATCGTGCGGGAGGCCGAGAAGCCGAGCCGGGAGGATGCGGCCTGCTGCAGCGTCGACGTGGTGAAGGGCGGCGCGGGATTTCGCTTCGTTGGCTTCGCCTCGACCGACAACGCCTTGAAACTCGCGCCGTCGAGCATGGCCTTGATGGCTTTCGCCTCGTCTTCCGACCTGATGTCGAGCTTCTGCAGTTTCTTGCCGTCGAACGCGGTCAGCCGCGCCTCGAAGCTGTCGGAGCGCGGGGTGCCGAGCACTGCGCCAATGAGCCAGTACTCCTCGCGGATGAAGCGCTCGATCTCGGCTTCGCGGTCGCAGACGAGCCGGAGCGCGACCGACTGGACGCGGCCGGCCGAGCGGGCCCCCGGCAGCTTGCGCCACAGCACGGGCGACAGCGTGAAGCCGACGAGATAGTCGAGCGCGCGGCGCGCCAAATAGGCGTCGACCAGCGGGCCGTCGATGGCGCGCGGGTTGGCCATGGCATCGAGCACGGACTGCTTGGTGATCGCGTTGAAGACGACTCGGCTGACGGATTTGTCCTTGATCGCCTTCTTCTGGCGGAGCACCTCGAGCACGTGCCAGGAAATCGCTTCGCCCTCGCGGTCGGGGTCGGTGGCGAGGATCAGGCCGTCGGCATCCTTCATCGCCTTGACGATGTCGGCAAGCCGCTTCGCCGACGGGCCATCCACTTCCCAGGACATCGCGAAATCCTCGTCCGGCCGCACCGAGCCGTCCTTGGGGGGCAGGTCGCGGACATGGCCGAAAGATGCCAGAACCTTGTAGTTCTTGCCGAGATACTTGTTGATGGTCTTCGCCTTGGCCGGCGATTCGACGACGACAACGTCCATGTGGTCTGGTGCTTCCTTGGGCGCCGCCTGGGCCGGATCCGATCCAAACCCGCCGCCGATGTTGGAATTCTCCCGTCACATGGCGGGCGAATTCGCCATGGTCAAGCCCTCGGACCGGAACAACCGCGCATTGAGTACAACCAATGATTGGTTGTTAGCGTTTCTTAATGCAACTATAAATAAGCCAATGCCTGTGGAGTGCGGTTGTACCGAGGGTGCGGCAAGAAGCCGGCCGCGTTGGGCGGCCGCCTCGTGAGCGCTGCGCTGGGCAAAGGTAGCGAGCTGGCTGCCACCGCCGGTTTGAGGAGAATCCGCGAACGCCATGACCCAAACCGACAGCAAGAAGACCGGACGTTCGAGCGGCGCAGATCGCGAAGCGATGCTGGACTACATTCATGCCATGCTCGGTCAGTTGCGCGGGATGGCGGAGGCGGAGAAACTCGACATGCTCGCCTATCTGATCGACATGGCGCGGGTCGAGGTCGGCGAAATCCTCCGCGCACAATTGCCGCCTCGGGCGAGATCGCGCCGCGGAAGCCCGTGCCGCTGACTCCGCGCAAATGACGCGCCAAGACCATCTCGGCACCAGACATCGACCGAAAACTCGGCGCGAATGGTCCCGAGATGATCAGTCAAGACTTGACCTTAGGGCGGTCTGAGACTAGATCGCGTGCATCGCTCGGGCGAGTCAGAATAGTGCCCCCGCGAATCGCAGTCCCGGCCGGGAAACCCCGACATAACGAGATGCGACTGTGTCCACCGCGGCCCGATGTGGCCGTTTCCACGACGGCGCCTACGCACGCCGAAGTCGGTCCCGCACCGGTTTCTCGGAGCCGGTTTGCGTTGCCAGATGTTCGTGCATTGAAAAGGTTGAAGGTCAGAATTGAAGTACCGCGATAATTTCGTCGACAGGCGTCAGGACGCCTTGGCCGCGAAGGCCGCCCTCCTGGAAAAATTCAAGCACCGTCCGGACGAGAGCGACCCCGAGTATCAGGCTCGTATGGCCGAGCGCCGTGCGATCGCAGAGGCGCGTGCCGAGCGCGAGAAGGAAAAGGAAGCGCGCCGTCAGGCGAAGCTGGCCGAGGAAGCCCGGCTGAAAGCCGAGCGTGAGGCACAGCGCGAAGCCGAGCGCCTCATGCGCGAAGAGGAAGAGCGTCGCGCGGCCGAGCTGCGCGCGCAGGAAGAAGAAGCGCGCATAGCTGCGGAAATCGCCGAGGATGCCGCTCGCAAGGCGCGCCGCGACGCACGCTACGCGGCTCGCAAGGCTCGCGTCCGCAAGATCGGTTGACAGTCGTCAGACAGTTGGCAACGCCTCGGTCAAGGCCGGGGCGAGATCGCCCCTGTCTGCGATGACGATGTCGCCGAGGCCAAGCCAGGCGGCCATCGCGCGCAGGTCGCGGGAAAGCGCCTGCGCGGCATGATCGGGAGCGTCCACTTCCGCGAAGGCGCCGTTCACGCGCAGGACGCCAGCGGCGCGGTCCGCCTTGAGGTCGAGCCGCGCGACAAGCGCCTCGTTGAGGAGCCATGGCAGCACGTAGTATCCATGCGTGCGCTTGTGCGCGGGGGTATAGATCTCGATGCGGTATCGGAAACCGAACAGCCGCTCGGTCCGCCCGCGTTCCCAGATGAGTGGGTCGAACGGCGCGAGCAGCGCGCTGCCGTGGATTTTGCGCGGCATTCTCGCGCCGGCGTGGAGAAAAGCCTTCTGGCTCCAGCCTTCCACTTTTACCGGGACGAGTTCCCGGCTTTCGACCAGTTCGGCGATCCGGGCGTCGGCCTCGGCCGGCGACAGGCGGAAGTAGTCGCGCAGGTCCGCCGCCGTCGCGACGCCCAGCGCACGGGCCGAGATCCTCAGGAGCTCTCGTATCGCATCATGCGGCGCTGGCGTCGGCTGGTCGTGAATTGCCCGTGGAATGACGCGTTCGGGGAGATCGTAGAGCCGCTCGAAGCCGCGCCGGCTGGCGGTGGTAATACGGCCGGCCCAGAACAGCCATTCGAAGGCATGCTTGGCGTCGCTCCATCCCCACCAGCCGCCTTCGCCCCTTTGGCCCTCGATCGCGGAGGCCGCGATCGGTCCTTCGGACTCGATACGACGGAAGATTTCCTCGATGAAGCCGGCCCGCTCGCGCCTGAACTTCGCGAGTCCGCCATAGATGCCACGATTGTCGCGCGCATTGTGCATGCGCCATTGCAGCAGCGGCCATGTCTCCACCGGCAGGTAGGACGCTTCGTGCGCCCAGTATTCGAAGAGCCGACGCGGTCGGCGCGAGGCGGCCTGGTCGATTAGCGGCATCGGGTAGGCGCCGAGCCGCGAGAAGGCAGGCATGTAGTGCGCGCGCACGACTGCGCTGACCGAATCGATCTGGAACAATCCAGTGCGCGCTAGAACCGAACTCAGGTGGCGCCAAGCGCGGGCAGCCTTCGTACGCCTCTCGCCGAACCCTTGCGCGGCGAGGGCAATGCGGCGGGCGGACGCGAGCGAGAGCTTTTCCTTCATGGGGCGCTGTCCAGGCTGGTCGAATGACGTGTTTCGCGACGGCGAGGTTGCGTGCGGCGGGCGGACGACGTCAACCCGATAGGCGGGATTGTCGCGATGGCTCCTGACGGCCCCTGTCCGCATTCCCGGCATCGTTCTGGTCAGCCCATGTTCCGATGCTGTAGGCAGGACGCAACAGGCGACACGAACGGATGATCCCACCATGTGCCAGTTCTGCGAGGAAAACGAACGGAACCTTTCCGGTTTCTCCGTGATCGAGCGCCCGGCGGAAACGCTGGTCGGGATCGCGTGGGAGGGGAGCCACGGCCAGGCTTCTGCGGGCGCCGTGCGCGCGACCCTGACGTCGCTGCAGGCGCGGCTCGGCAAGGGAGATCTCTGGAGCGCGCCGATCGTCGGCCTGTCCTTCAACGACCGTCCGGACGGTTTTCGCTATTTCGTCGGCATCGTAGCCGACGAAGCGAAGGATGCGGGCGACCTCCTGCGCATCGACCTGTCGGCTCGGCGCTATGTCGCGTCCTGGCACGGCGAGGCCGACGGGGATGTGGTCGCGCATTACGGCCGCATGATCGGCTGGCTGACGGCGCAGGGGCTGGCGCGAACCGCCGCCGGTCCGCACCACCGCGAAGAATACCCGCGTGACGCCGATTTCGACGGCCCGCCGGTTCTCAGGCTGATGCTTCCCGTAGAGTGAAGCAGCCTTCGGGCGTCAACGGCAGCCGGACGACAAGCTGCTTCCGTAGACCGACGTTGTGCAGGACGGCTTCATCACTGGCACGTCGAACCGGTCCGGATGATAGCGAACGGCGTCCCGATCCTGCTGGCGCTGGAGTTGCTGCAATTGCTGGTACGCCTGCCGGCGGTCGATGCTCTCCTGGATCTGGAGGTCGACGAGCGGCGTGGTCTGCTGCGGCGAAACCGTCGCGCCGCCGATCGGCGGAGCCGACACAGTCTGAGCACGGCCGACGGCCGGCAGGACCGAAAGAGCGACCGCGAGGGCGATGGAAGCGATCGCGCGAGGCAGGATGTTTCGCATGGATCGCATATGGGGTTCCCCCGCGACCGACGCCAGTCCTTATGGCGCCGAGGCGCTCGCCTCCGTCCTCGCGGCGATGTACCGGGCGCGGGCGAAAGCCAGGATGAAGGCCGCTGTCATCAGCAGGACGATGGTCGGCGCGGGCGCGCTGTCGATGAAGAAGGACAGGTAGACGCCGAGGAAAGAGGATGCCAGCGAGACAGCGAGCGAGATCGCCATCATGGTTTCGAAGCGGCGGGCGATGAGGAACGCCGTCGCGCCCGGCGTGATCAGCATCGCGATGGCCAGGATGATGCCGACCGCCTTGAGGGCGCCGACGATCGTCAGCGACAGGATCGCGAGCAGCCCATAGTGAAGTAGCCTGACCGGCAGCCCGATTGCCCGGGCGTGCTGAGGATCGAATGCCAGAAGCAGCAGGTCCCGCCGACGCAGGAGCAGCAACCCTGACACGACCGCCGCGATCAGGCCGCTTTCGACGACGTCCCGCCAGGTGACGCCCAGCATGTCGCCGAACAGGATGTGGTCCAGGTGGACCGACGTCTGGATGCCGATATAGAGCACGAGGCCGAGACCGAACATGCCCGAGAAGACGACGCCCATGACGGTGTCCTCCTTGACCCGGCTGTTCTCCTTGAGGAACCCGGTCGCGAGCGCGCAGACCATCCCGGCCGCGAAGGCGCCCACAGCCAGTGGCAGGCCGACGATGTAGGCGATGACGATGCCCGGCAGGACGGCATGGCTGATCGCGTCGCCCATCAGCGACCAGCCTTTCAGCACAAGGAAGGTGGAGAGCAGCGCCATCGGCGCGGCGACGAGCAGCGCGATCGCGAAGGCCTGTTGCATGAACGGGAAGCTGAAGGGGAGCAGCAAGTGGTCGATCATGCGCCCTCCGTCAGGTTCGCTCGGGCCTTGCGTCGAGCCGCCAGCATGCCGTGCTTCGGCGCGAACACGAACGTCGCCAGGAAGACCAGTGTCTGCAGGACGACGATGATGCCGCCGGTCGCTCCGTCGATGAAATAGGAGAGATAGGCGCCTGCGAAGCTCGACAGCGATCCGACCGCCACCGAGACGGCGATAAGCCGGGGAAACCGGTCGGTCAGGAGATAGGCGGTGGCGCCCGGCGTCACGACCATCGCAATGACCAGGAAGGCGCCAACGGTCTGGAGCGCCGCGACCGTGCAGGCAGACAGAAGCGTAAAGAACAAGGCCTTGAGAAAGAACGGATTGAGGCCGATCGAGCGAGCATGCGTCTCGTCGAAGAAGACGACCATCAGGTCCTTCCACTTCGCCAGCAGCACGGCCAGCGAAACACCGGATATGATGACGAGTTGCAGGGTGTCCTCGGGCGTGATCGCCAGGATGTTGCCGAGCACGATGGTCTGGATGTTCACCGAGGTGGGGGAGAGCGAGACCATGAACAGGCCAAGGCCGAAGAAGGAGGTGAAGATCAGGCCGATGACGGCGTCCTCGCGCAGTTTGGTGCGCTGGTTCAGGAAGAGCATGGCGCCGGCCGCCAGGCCCCCGGAAAGAAAGGCGCCGAGCGAAAAGGGCAGGCCGAGCATGTAGGCGCCCGCCACCCCCGGCACGATGGAATGGGACAGGGCGTCGCCGATCAGCGACCAGCCCTTGAGCATCAGGTAGGCCGACAGAAAGGCGCAGACACCGCCGACGAGGGCGCTGACCCAGATCGCGTTGACCATGTATCCATAGGAAAAGGGCTCGAGCAGCAAGTCCATGGTCAGTCCCGCTTCTCCTCGTCGAGTGCGGGCGTCGACATGTCAGCTCCGATCTGGGCCTGCGACGATCGGCTCGCCGCGCCGTCGACGCCTTCCTCGCCGTAGAAGACGAAGGGCCGTTCGTCGTCGGTGATGACGGTGACCTGGCGCCTGTCGGCATCGTCGTGGAGATCGGCGCCGCCAAGGACGAAATGGCGCAGGACGCCACCGAAGGCGACTTCCAGGTTGGCCCTCGTGAAGACCTCCTCAGTCGGGCCGGACGCGAGGATGGTACGATTGATCAGGATCGCGCGATCGCAGAACTCCGGCACACTGCCCAGATTGTGGGTCGAGACCAGCATCACCCGGTTCTCGGCGCGAAGATCGCGCAGCAGCGAGACGATCGCCTCCTCGGTGGTGACGTCGACGCCCGTGAACGGCTCGTCGAGCAGGATCACCCGACCTTCCTGGGCAAGCGCGCGGGCGAGGAAGACGCGCTTCTTCTGACCGCCCGACAGTTCGCCGATCTGGCGCTTGCGGAAGCCGGCCATCCCGACCCGTTCGAGGGCCGCGGCCACCTTCTCCCGGTCAGCACGGGTTGGAATGCGCAGGAAGTTCATGTGGCCGTATCGGCCCATCATCACCACGTCTTCGACCAGGACGGGGAAGTTCCAGTCCACTTCTTCGGCCTGGGGAACATAGGCGACGGCGTTGCGGTCGCGGGCGCTGCCGGCCGGTTGGCCGAGGATGGAGACGGAACCTCGCGCCAGCGGCACGAAACCCATGATGGCCTTGAAGAGCGTGGACTTTCCGCTGCCGTTCACACCGACGAGCGCGGTGATCGAGCCCTGGGGGATGGAGAAGCTGACACCGGACAAGGCGGTGTGCCCGTTCCGGTAGGTGACGGCGACGTCGCTGGCTACGATCCCGGGCGCCGCATCGGTCGCCCGGACCCTGGCTGGTGCGTTCACTCGGACAAGCCTTTCGCGATGGTTTCGGAAGTGACGCGGAGAAGGTCGAGGTAGGTCGGCACCGGACCGCCCGCGTCCGAGAGCGAATCGACATACAGGACGCCGCCATAGGCAGCGCCGGTTTCGCGGGCGACCTGCCTGGCGGGCTTGTCGGAGACCGTGTTTTCGCTGAAGATCGCGGGCACTCGCTCGCTGCGCATGACATCGATGACGCGGCGGATCTGCTGCGGCGTGCCCTGGCTGTCGGCGTTGATCGGCCACAGATAGAGTTCCTTCAGCCCGAAATCGCGGGCCAGGTAACTGAAGGCGCCTTCGCTCGTGGCGAGCCAGCGGCGCTCTGCCGGTATCGTCGCCAGACGCTCGCGGATCGGCGCGACCGCGGCTTCGATCCGCGTCCGGTAGGCTTTTGCATTCTCGGCGTAGATCGCGGCATTGGCCGGATCCGCCTCCGAAAGCGCCCGGGCGATGTTGTCGACATAGATGAGGGCGTCGGAGGGGGACATCCAGGCATGCGGGTTCGGCTTGCCGGTGTAGGGGCCGTCGCCGATCGACATCGGAACCACGCCGTCGGAGACGACGGCGGAGGGCACGTCGCGCAGATTTGCGAAGAAGCGTTCGAACCAAAGTTCGAGGCCGAGCCCGTTCCAGAGGATAAGATCGGCGTCCTGCGCTTTCAGGATGTCGCCGGGCGTGGGCTGGTAGTTGTGGATTTCGGAGCCGGGGCGGGTGATCGATTCCACCACGGCCGTATCGCCGGCCACGTTCTGGACCATGTCGGCGATGACGGTGAATGTCGTGACGACCTTGAGCCTTCCGTCGGCCGCGGCCGTCGCTCCGGCGGCGGCAACCAGGACGGCGATGGCGAATGCGAAGGTTCTCAGCATGGTTCCCGGGTCTCGTGCATGGCTGGCGAAAAGCGCATCATGACATCGAAGGCAAACATAGCGCGAAACACCATCCTGTCAACGCAAATGCAAATCATTTGCAAAAAGGAGGCGCCGTCGTGGTCATTTGCAACTGATTTTCATCTGGACCATAGTCGCCGGATGACGATGGAGCAGAAGCACAAGGTGGATTTCGAGGCCGAACTCCGGCGCGCGGGTGTGCGCATCACCCGTCCGCGCCGGATCATCCTCGAGATCATCGCCGGTACCGAGGATCATCCCGACGCATACGAGATCTTCCGGCGCGCCTCGGCGATCGACGCCAGCATCTCCTTGTCGACGGTCTACCGGACGATGAACCTGCTCGAGGAGCATGGGGCCATCCAACGACATGCCTTCGCCGGCGGACCCTCGCGATTCGAGCACGTGGGCGAGGAGCACCATGACCATCTGATCGACGTAGAAACCGGCGACGTCATCGAATTCCGGTCTGACCGTATCGAGAAACTGCAGGACGAGATTGCCCGCGAACTCGGCTACGACATCCTCCACCATCGGCTCGAACTCTACGGCCGCAAGAAGCGCAAGAACTGACGCGTCGCGTTCCGTATTTCGCCGCATTTCCCGACAATAGACCGCCGAGAAGGCGACTCGCGCGGGTTCAAGGCCCGTCAACAAGGAGAGGGATTTCGATGAACAAGACCATGATAGCCGCGGTCGGCGTTGCCAGTTTCGCGCTCGCCGCCTGCACGACCGACCCGTATACCGGGCAGCAGAAGATTTCCAACACGGCCGGTGGCGCGGCCCTCGGCGCGCTCGCAGGCGCGGGCCTCGGGACGCTTGCCGGCGGCAATGATCGCCGTAACGCGCTGATCGGCGCGGGCATCGGCGCACTCGCGGGTGGCGCGATCGGCGGCTACATGGACCAGCAGGAGGCGCAGCTGCGCGCCCAGTTGCAGGGAACTGGCGTCAGCGTCACGCGCCAGGGCGACCAGATCATTCTCAACATGCCCTCCAACATCACGTTCGATACGGATCAGGATGCGGTGAAGGCATCGTTCTACGGCACGCTGAACTCGGTCGCGCTGGTGCTAAACAAGTTCAATCGCACGATCGTCGACGTCTACGGCCACACCGATTCGACCGGCAACGCGAACTACAATCTAGGTCTGTCGCAGCGCCGCGCGCTCTCGGTCGCCAACTATCTCGGCGCGCAGGGCGTCGATCAGCGTCGTTTCTCGATCCTGGGTCTCGGCGATACCCAGCCGATCGCCTCGAACGCCACGCCCGACGGCCGGGCGGCCAACCGCCGCGTCGAGATCCGGCTCGCGCCGATCACCTGATCCGCCGCTACTTCGTTCGCGTGCAAAATCCCGCCCTCCGGCGGGATTTTCATTCGTGGGTGCGGCGCCCGTCCGAGGCCGCCTTTGCGCGACCTCTTCCAGTTCCCGCCCGCGCGGACGAGCCTCCCTCACTCCTCGTCTCCGGAGGAGCTACCCGATTCGCCGGCGCGCGTCGGAGTTCGCGAGGGGAATGTTCCGGCGTCGTCCATTCCGGGAACATTTGCGGTACATTTTCCCTAAATCACTGATAACAATCAGGATGGGGGAGCTTGCAAAACCGGAACAAAACGAGTACATATTTGACCAGGCGGCAAGGTGGCCGGTCTTCATTGACGATCGAGGGGTAATGTATCATGGCTCAGAACTCATTGCGGCTGGTCGAGGAAAAATCGGTGGACAAAACCAAGGCTCTGGACGCGGCGCTGTCGCAGATCGAACGCGCCTTCGGGAAGGGCTCGATCATGCGGCTCGGCCGCAACGAACAGATCGTCGAGATCGAGACGGTGTCGACCGGCTCTCTCAGCCTCGACATCGCGTTGGGTGTCGGGGGGCTGCCTAAGGGGCGCATCATCGAAATCTATGGTCCGGAAAGCTCGGGCAAGACGACGCTGGCGCTGCACACCGTGGCTGAGGCGCAGAAGAAGGGCGGCATCTGCGCCTTCGTCGATGCGGAGCACGCGCTCGATCCGGTCTATGCCCGCAAGCTCGGCGTCGATCTGGAGAACCTCCTGATCTCGCAGCCGGACACGGGCGAGCAGGCGCTGGAGATCTGCGACACGCTGGTGCGGTCGGGCGCAATCGACGTGCTCGTCGTCGATTCGGTGGCGGCGCTGACGCCGCGTGCCGAAATCGAAGGCGAGATGGGCGATTCCCTTCCCGGTCTCCAGGCGCGGCTGATGAGCCAGGCGCTGCGCAAGCTGACCGCCTCGATCTCGCGCTCCAACACGATGGTCATCTTCATCAACCAGATCCGCATGAAGATCGGCGTCATGTTCGGTTCGCCCGAGACCACCACGGGCGGCAACGCGCTCAAGTTCTATGCGTCGGTGCGCCTCGACATCCGGCGCATCGGTTCGGTCAAGGAGCGCGGCGAGGTCACCGGCAACCAGACCCGGGTCAAGGTGGTGAAGAACAAGCTGGCGCCGCCCTTCAAGCAGGTCGAGTTCGACATCATCTATGGATCCGGCATCTCCAAGACCGGCGAACTGGTCGACCTGGGCGTCACCTCGGGCATCGTGGAAAAGTCCGGCGCCTGGTTCTCCTACAATTCGCAGCGCCTCGGCCAGGGGCGCGAGAACGCCAAGCAGTTCCTGAAGGACAATCCCCAGCTCGCCAACGAGATCGAACTGGCGCTGCGGCAGAGTTCGGGCCTGATCGCCGAAAAGCTGCTCGACGGCGGTCCCGAGGAGGATGATGGCGACATGGCGGAGGAAGCCTGAGCTTCCGACCCGGCGCTTTCAGGCATGGTCCCACGGCCGCCGGTTGCTCGACCGGCGGCCTTCTTCGTATGCATGGATCGGCCTGCCTTCGAAATGCCGCGGGCTCGTACGCCGCCATGTCGCCGGCATTCTGGACACCCGCCCGGCCAATCGATAAGAAGCCGTTCGGCTTCCGGGCATGTCCGGTTCTCCTTGAGAAGGCAGCGAAATGAGTGGCGTCAACGCAATCCGGTCGGCATTCCTCGACTATTTCCGGAAGAACGGTCACGAGATCGTTGCGTCGAGCCCGCTCGTGCCGCGCAACGATCCGACCCTGATGTTCACCAATGCTGGGATGGTGCAGTTCAAGAACGTCTTCACCGGCGTCGAGCAGCGGCCCTATTCGCGCGCCGCCACGTCGCAGAAATGCGTGCGCGCCGGCGGCAAGCACAACGACCTCGACAATGTCGGCTACACCGCGCGCCACCACACCTTCTTCGAGATGCTCGGCAATTTTTCCTTCGGCGACTATTTCAAGGACGTCGCGATCGAGCTTGCCTGGAACCTGATCACCAGGGAGTTCGGCCTCGATGCCAGGCGGCTCCTGGTCACCGTCTACCACACCGACGACGAGGCGGCCGCGCACTGGAAGAAGATCGCCGGTCTCTCCGACGACCGGATCATTCGGATCCCGACCTCCGACAATTTCTGGGCGATGGGCGATACCGGCCCGTGCGGCCCGTGCTCGGAAATCTTCTACGACCATGGCGAGGGGATTTTCGGCGGGCCTCCCGGCAGCGCCGACGAGGATGGCGATCGCTTCATCGAGATCTGGAACCTCGTCTTCATGCAGTTCGAGCAGCTGACGAAGGAGGAGCGCGTCGCGCTGCCGCGTCCCTCGATCGACACGGGGATGGGGCTGGAGCGCATCGCGGCGGTGCTCCAGGGCGAGCACGACAACTACGACATCGATCTGTTCAAGGCGCTGATCCGCGCCTCCGTCGAGGCGACGGGCGTTCCCGCGGAGGGCAAGAACCGCGCGAGCCACCGCGTCATCGCCGACCACCTGCGCGCCTCGAGTTTCCTGATCGCCGATGGCGTGCTGCCCTCCAACGAGGGCCGCGGCTACGTGCTGCGGCGCATCATGCGCCGCGCCATGCGCCATGCGCAGTTGCTCGGCGCCTCCGAGCCGCTGATGTGGCGGCTCGTTCCGGCGCTGGTGCGCGAGATGGGCCAGGCCTATCCCGAACTCGTTCGCGGGGAAGCGCTGATCACCGAAACCCTGAAGCTCGAGGAAAAGCGTTTCCGCACGACGCTGGCCCGTGGTCTGGGCCTCCTGTCCGACGCCACCGAGGGCATGGGCGAGGGCGCCAGGCTCGACGGCGAGACCGCCTTCAAGCTCTATGACACCTATGGTTTCCCGCTCGACCTGACGCAGGACGCGCTGCGGCAGCGCGGCATCTCTGTCGACACCGAAGGGTTCAATTCCGCCATGGAACGCCAGAAGGCCGAGGCGCGCGCCAGCTGGGCGGGCTCCGGCGAGGCCGCTGCCGAGACCATCTGGTTCTCGGTCAAGGACAAGGCGGGCGCGACCGAGTTCCTCGGCTACGACACCGAGAAGGCGGAGGGCGTTATCGCGGCGATCGTCCGGGACGGTGCGCTGGTCGAGAGCGCGGTCCAGGGGGAAACGGTCCAGATCGTGGTCAACCAGACGCCGTTCTATGGCGAGTCGGGTGGCCAGCAAGGCGATACCGGGACCTTCGAGGGCGAAGGTTTCGTGGTCGAGATCACGGATACGCAGAAGAAGGTGGACGGCCTCTTCGTGCATGCCGGTCAGGTTCGCACGGGGACGGTCAAGGCCGGCGCGGCGGTCCAGATGGCGGTCGACCATGCGCGCCGCGCCAGGCTGCGCGCCAATCATTCCGCGACCCATCTGCTGCACGAGGCGTTGCGCGAGAAGCTCGGCACCCACATCGCGCAGAAGGGTTCGCTGGTCGCGCCCGATCGACTCCGTTTCGACTTCTCCCATCCCAAGCCGATTGCGCCGGAGGAACTGGAGGCGGTGGAAGCGCTCGCCAACGCCATCGTCTTCCAGAACAGCCCGGTGACGACGCGGCTCATGGCGGTCGACGACGCGATCGCCGAGGGAGCCATGGCGCTGTTCGGCGAGAAATACGGCGACGAGGTGCGCGTGGTCTCGATGGGAACGGCAATCGAGGGCGAGAAGGCCGGCAAGCCTTATTCGACCGAACTCTGCGGCGGCACGCACGTGGCCGCCACGGGCGAGATCGGTCTGGTGCGCGTCGTCTCCGAAGGCGCGGTCGCTGCGGGCGTGCGCCGTCTGGAAGCTCTGACGGGGGAGGCCGCGCGTCGCCATCTCGACGAGCAGGATCGCAGGCTGAGGGCGGTTGCCGCGACCCTGAAGGTCGCACCGGCCGAAGCCGCCGCGCGGGTGGAGGCGCTGGTCGAGGAGCGCCGCAAGCTCGAGCGCGAGTTGACGGAGACCCGCAAGAAGCTGGCGCTTGGCGGCGGTGCCGGCGCTGGCTCGGGGCAGGGTGCAGAGACCGTGAACGGGATCGGATTCCTGGGCAAGGTCGTCAACGGCGTGGGCGCACGCGACCTGAAACCTCTCGCCGATGAAGCGCGGACGTCGCTCGGCTCGGGCGTCGTGGTGTTCGTCAGCACAGACGATGAAGGCAAGGCGAGCGTCGTGGTCGGCCTGACGCCCGATCTCATCGGCCGGTTCAGCGCCGTCGATCTGGTTCGCGTGGCGTCGGAATCGCTGGGCGGCAAGGGCGGCGGCGGCCGACCCGACATGGCGCAGGCCGGCGGACCCGACGGAAGCCGCGGGGCCGATGCGATCGAGGCGGTCAGGAAAATCCTTGCAGGGAACTGAGGCCGTGAGATGAAAACGTCATCGCCGTTCCCGGGAAAATTTCCGCATGGCGGCGATGGGACGAACGATCTTGCGCCGCACCGCTGGGCGCGCGCCCGCGCGCTGACCTTTGCCCTGCTCGACAATGGAACCCGGCTGCGAGCCGGAATCGCCCTTCAGCGCGCCATCATGGCGCTGATTATCGTCTCCATCCTTTCCTCGACGCTGGAATCGGTGCCGGAGTTCGCCGTGAGATGGCGCTTGGTGTTCGCCGCGATCGAGTTCGTATCGGTAGTCTGCTTTACGCTGGAATACCTGCTTCGCCTCTGGAACTCGGTCGACGATTTACCCTATGCGCACCTCCCACGCTGGAGGGCCCGCCTTCGCTGGATGATCTCGCCGGCCGCGATCATCGATCTGGCCGCGGTGGCTCCCTTCTATCTCAATTTCCTGGGTCTGATGGATGTGCGGTCGTTGCTTGCACTGCGGATCCTGCGCTTCTTCAAGCTGACGCGCTATTCGCCTGGTGCGCGGTCGCTGATCGATGCGATCCACAGCGAGCGGGCCGCCTTGCTGACGTGCTTGATGCTGCTGGTGTCCGTCGCACTCGTCAGCGCCGCACTCATGAACTGGGCAGAGCGCGATATGCAGCCCGACAGGTTCGGAACCATGCCCGACGCGCTCTACTGGGCGATGATCACCCTGACGACGGTCGGCTATGGCGATGCCGTTCCCGTCACACCATTCGGCAAGGTCATCGCCACGATCTCGGCGCTGCTCGGGATCGTCATGCTAGCCCTGCCCATCGGCATTCTCGCCACATCGTTCGCCCAGGTCATCCAGCGTCGAGAATTCGTCGTTACATGGGCGATGATTGCGCGTGTGCCACTGTTCGACCGGCTGAACGCTGCCGAGATCCTCGAGATCATGCAGTGCCTCAGTTCGGTTTCGGCGGAACCCGGAGAGGTTATCGTTTCCAAGGGTGATGCCGCGGCCAGCATGTTCTTCATCTCCGCGGGTCTTGTCGCTGTCGAACTCCCCGGCAGGAAGGTGCACCTCGCCGAAGGTCAATTCTTCGGCGAGTCTGCCATGCTGCGCGACGGTTCACGTACGGCGACGGTCCGGGCGCTCCAGCACACGAAGCTGCTCGTCCTCGACTCTTCGGACCTTCGCAACCTGATGGAGCGTCGTCCCGATATTGCGGCCGCCATTGAGGAGGTGGCGAAGGCCCGTCGAGACCCGCCCGGCTGAGCCGTACTCTTCGAGACGGCACAGATGAAAACGGGCTCGCCTTCGCGAGCCCGCATCGTCAGACCGAGGATTCGTGCGAGCGTCAAGCCATCGCCTTCTGCAGGTTCTCGTCGATCTTGTCGAGGAAGCCGGTGGTCGAGAGCCACGGCTGGTCGGGACCGATCAGCAGCGCCAGATCCTTGGTCATGAAGCCCGATTCCACGGTCTGGATGCAGACTTTCTCCAGCGTCTCGGAGAAGCGCGCCAGTTCCGCGTTGTCGTCGAGCTTGGCGCGATGGGCGAGGCCGCGCGTCCATGCGAAGATCGAGGCGATCGAGTTGGTCGAGGTCTCCTCGCCCTTCTGATGCTGCCGATAGTGCCGGGTGACGGTGCCGTGCGCGGCCTCCGCCTCGACGGTCTTGCCGTCGGGCGTCATCAGCACCGAGGTCATCAGGCCGAGCGAGCCGAAGCCTTGGGCGACGGTGTCGGACTGAACGTCGCCGTCGTAGTTCTTGCAGGCCCAGATGTAGCCGCCCGACCATTTCAGGCTCGCCGCCACCATGTCGTCGATGAGGCGGTGCTCGTACCAGATCTTCCTGGCCTTGAACTCGGCCTCGAATTCCTTCTCGTAGATCTCCTGGAAGATGTCCTTGAAGCGGCCGTCATAGGCCTTGAGGATGGTGTTCTTGGTCGACAGGTAGACGGGCCAGCCGCGCAGCAGGCCGTAGTTCAGCGAGGCGCGGGCGAAGTCGCGGATCGAGTCGTCGAGGTTGTACATCGCCATCGCCACGCCCGAGCCCGGCGCGTCGAACACCTCGTGCTCGATCGTCTGGCCGTCCTCGCCGACGAACTTGATCGTCAGCTTGCCCTTGCCGGGAAAGCGGAAGTCGGTGGCGCGGTACTGGTCGCCGAAGGCGTGGCGGCCGACCACGATCGGCTTGGTCCAGCCGGGAACCAGACGGGGCACGTTCTTCATGATGATCGGCTCGCGGAAGATGGTGCCGCCGAGGATGTTGCGGATCGTGCCGTTGGGCGAGCGCCACATCTTCTTCAGTCCGAACTCCTCGACGCGCGCCTCGTCGGGCGTGATCGTCGCGCACTTCACGCCGACGCCGTACTTGGCGATGGCGTTCGCGGAATCGATCGTCACCTGGTCGTCGGTCGCGTCACGGTGCTCGATGCTGAGGTCGTAGTACTTCAGGTCGACGTCGAGGTAGGGGTGGATCAGCTTGTCCTTGATGTACTGCCAGATGATCCGGGTCATCTCGTCGCCGTCGAGCTCGACGACGGGATTGTCCACCTTGATTTTCGACATCGGGAAAAGCCTCGCATTCGGGGAGGCGGGACGGTCGACTGGCCCCGCGGTTGAAGGAATGCGGCACGCTATAGCAAAGCCAACCGGGGCGCGCAAACGCTACCAAAAGTGAAGCCGCGCAAGCCTTTCGCATGCATTGGACAGACCGGGCGGCGCTGCGCATAGTGCCCCGGACAACGAGCCGGTGACGGATTCGGCCGTGAGGGAGGACCGCGAGTGCTGGACGTCGATTTCAGCTTCTTCGACACGGGCGAGGGGCTGCTGCATGTTGCTTCCGCCGGTGACCCGGAAAGCCCGCTCGTGCTCTGCCTGCATGGCTTTCCCGAGTATTGGGCTGCATGGAACGGGGTGATGGCCGAACTGGCGGCCGATTATTTCGTCGTGGCGCCCGACCAGCGCGGCTTCAACCTGTCCTTCAAGCCCAGGGGCGAGGAGGCTTATCGGACGAAGAAGATGGTGGCCGATCTCGCCGCGCTGGCCGACCACCTGTCTCCGGGCCGTCCTTTCGTGCTTGCCGGCCATGACTGGGGCGCGTCGGTCGCCTATGCCTACGCCTTCGCCTACCCGCGGCGGCTGACCCATCTCGTCATCGCAAACGGGGCGCATCCGGTGTGCTTCCAGCGCGCCATCCTCGAAGACGCCGGCCAGCGGGCGGCCAGCCAGTATTTCCATGTGCTTCGATCGCCGGATGCGCCGGCTCGCATGGCCGAGAACGGTTTCGCGCGAACGATGAAGATGCTCGCCGGCTTCTCGCGCACCGACTGGCTGACGCCCGAACTGGCGGAGCAGTATCGGGCGGCGTGGAGCCAACCTGGCGCGATGGAGGCGATGCTGCACTGGTACAAATCCTCGCCGATCGTCGTGCCGAGGCATGGCGAGGCCGTTTCCGACGCGCCGTTGCTCAATGTCCAGCGCGAGCGCGTGACGGTTTCTGTTCCGCATCTGGTGCTGTGGGGCGACGCCGACGAGGCGCTGAGGCCCGCCTGCCTGGTGGGGCTCGACCGTTTCGCATCCGACCTGACGGTAAGGCATGTTCCAGGCGCGGGGCACTGGATCCTGCACGAGAAACCGAAGGAGGTCGTCGCCGCGATGCGGGCATTCCTCGGCGGGACCGGTCCCTAGGCGGATTTGCGCTTCGAGGGCTTCGCCGGTTTGGCCGCCTTGACCTTCTCCGGCATGGGGCCGACGAAGTCGGTCGCGAGCGCGATCCAGCGGGCGAGCGCGTGGTCTTCGGCGACCGCTGCGTTGGCCACGACGACGAAACCCTTCATCCGGCGACCGGTGAAGTCCATCCGGGCGGCGCCGGGCCGTGCGAGTGCCTCGGCCTCCCGGTCGGCGCCCACCCGGACGAGGAGGTCGCCGCGGTTCATCGAGCCGACCAGCATGTTGCCGTTGAGGGTGAAGCAGACGCCGCCGAACATGCGGATCTCGCCGACATTCGGATCGCCGTCGAGGATGGAGCGGATGCGCTCGGCAAGTTTGTTCGTCATTGCGGACTTCTGCGACGCTTCATTTTCGACGCGGAATATGGCAGGGACGCTGGATCGCCGCAAACGGGGATCATCGATCGGTACTTCGGCTTCGTCGCCTGCCGACAACTCCCGCCACCCGACACCAGCCCGCCGAAGAGACGCATGAACCAGGACGACAGCGGCCATACGCCCGCCACTGCAGGACCAGCCATCATCCTCGTCGAGCCGCAACTGGGCGAGAACATCGGCATGGTCGCGCGCGCCATGGCGAATTTCGGTCTTGAGGAACTTCGGCTCGTGAACCCGCGCGACGGCTGGCCGAACGAGAAGGCGATCGCGACGGCGAGCCGCGCGGACCACGTCATCCGCGCGACAAAGGTGTTCGATACACTTGAGCAAGCCGTCGCCGATCTTGCCTTCGTCTATGCCACCACGGCGCGGCCGCGCGACGGCTTCAAGCCGGTGCATGGCCCCGTAGAGGCGGGGCGGGAACTGCGCGGACGCGCAAGCCTCGGACAGCGCACCGGCATCCTGTTCGGCCGCGAGAAGTTCGGCCTGTCGAACGAGGAAGTGGCGCTCGCCGACGTCATCGTGACCTTTCCGGTCAACCCGGCCTTCTCTTCCCTCAATATCGCACAGGCTGTGCTGCTGATGTCCTACGAATGGACCAAGGCCGGCCTCGACAGTGAGACCGACACGAACTTCCGTGGGCCGGACCTCGAGCCCGCGACCAAGGAACATCTCAACTCGTTCATGGGCCATCTGGAGCGGGCGCTCGACGTGCGCGGATATTTCCGCCCGCCCGAGAAGAAGCCCAAGATGCTCGACAATCTGCGCTCCGTCTTCACCCGGCCTGGCTTCGCCGAGGCGGAAATCAAGGTTTTGCGCGGGGTCCTTTCGTCGCTCGACTACTTCTCGCCGAGGGAGCCGCGTGGTGCAGGCTATCCCGAGCGCAAGGCGGAAGCAGATCTCTCGGCCCGGATGGATGACGCGGATGAATAGTCGCCCGGTGATGATGTTTGATTCCGGCATCGGCGGGCTCACCGTCCTGCGCGAGGCACGCGTGCTGATGCCGGACCGGCGGTTCGTCTACGTCGCGGACGATGCAGGCTTTCCCTACGGCGCCTGGGAGGAGCGCGCCCTCAGCGAGCGCATCGTGGAACTCTTCGGGCGGTTGCTCACGGAACACCAACCCGAGATCGTGGTGATCGCCTGCAACACCGCTTCCACGCTGGTGCTACCCGATTTGCGGGCAGCCTATCCGGGAACCCCGTTCGTCGGCACCGTCCCCGCGATCAAGCCCGCGGCCGAGCGAACCGCGAGCGGCCTCGTTTCCGTGCTTGCCACGCCTGGAACCGTGAAGCGGCAGTACACGCGCGACCTCATCCGCGAATGGGCTGCCAAGTGTCATGTGCGCCTGGTCGGTAGCGACCGCCTGGCTTCGCTCGCCGAGACCTATATGCGCGAAGGCTTCGTGGACGAAGAGGCTGTCCGTGCCGAAATCGCGCCATGCTTCGTGGAACGGGACGGCCGGCGTACGGACATCGTCGTCCTGGCCTGTACGCACTATCCCTTCCTGGTCAATCGAATGCGCAAGACTGCGCCCTGGCCGGTAGACTGGCTCGATCCTGCCGAAGCGATCGCGAGGCGCGCGCTTTCGCTACTGTCCGGCAACCCCTCGCGGCCGGACACGTCGGATTGGGTAGAGCCGCAGGACGATGACATCGCGGTCTTCACCTCCGGCGCCCCGGACCATCCGACACGGCGGCTCATGCAGGGGTTCGGTCTTTCCGCGGGGAAAGCCACCAGGCCCTAACGGTTTGGTACCGCTCGGAATTTCACGTCGTATCTCACGGCGTCACAATAAGTGTTGGATCTGACTGGTTGGAGCCGCCCGTCCGGAGCCGGACCGGCGGCAGTCAACAAATCATCGCCACATTCCACGACCAAACCGATCCGCGACATGGCAGGCAACGGCCACGTCATCCGGCGGGGGCCGGACATCAACCTGACGACGCTGGCTGGGGCGCTGCGGACTGGAGTGTCGACAAGCTTGCCTGGAGAGGGCACGTGACTGGTCATACTGACGAACAAGGCGGCCAAGGCCGCCAGGTCTTCATGACGCAACAGGAAAAGCCCGTTGCGATCTTCCTGCCACAGCATCGCCCTGGACGAGCCAGAGGTCATTCCAAGCCTGTGATGGCCGCCGCCATGGCAACGGTCGTCATTCTCGGCGGCAGCCTCTTCTTCATGATGCCGCGCGGCGACATCGGCGTGGCTGAAGTCACCACCGTCAGCGCCGCTCCCACGGAGACCGCGCCGGCCGATCCGGTGGATGCGGTCGCGGCGGGCGAAAAGGTGGCCGCGATCGTTCCCGACGAGCCGGTGAAAGAGACGGCCAGCGCTCCACAAAAGGCCAACACGGCCGCGGCCGTCGTTGCCGCCTCCGCTCCCGCCGAGAAGTCTGCCCGGACGGTGGACATTCCCAGGAAAGACGATCCGCGCTGGGCGCGGACCGAGACGAAACAGGGATCCGCCGCGCTCGAAGCGGTCCGGAAACTGATCGTCGAGAAGGCCGGGCAGATTGACGAAGAAGGAACCGGTCTTCTCGCCTATGCCGGAAATGACCGGGGTTCCTCCGTATTCGACGACACGGAGGCGGAGAAGCGTCGACCGATGCAGATCGTATTGCCGGCCGAACTGCCGGAGCAGCCCGATACGTCGGCCCGCACCGCCTTGGTCAATGCGCCGGTGAACCTGCGCAAGGGACCGGGCGCCAAGCACGGCGTGTTGACGGTCATCCCTCGCAAGGCGAAGGTCGAGGTGTTCGACTGCGACCAGTGGTGCAAGGTGGGCTACGAAGGCCGTACGGGATACATCTACAAGAGCTTCGTCCGCGGCTAGGGCATTTCCGACCAGATTGAGCCACTCTGCCAGCCGGAGCGCAGCGGCCGGCATCCGCGGGCCGATGGTCGTAATCGGGTTTCCGCGCCATGCGGCCAAGGCTTCGTTCCGGGCGTTCCTAACCGCGTTGACATATCCCGCCAATCGGCCTATGGACCCTCCCGCACCGGTCCGAAAGGGCCGGTGTCTTTATTGACGTGTCCCGTGGATCGCCCGCATCGCTGCGCGGCAATCCTGTCAGGCTCCGAAAACGGGAGCCAGAGGAGGGCGCGTTTCCTTCGTCCGGGACGGCGACGTTCCCGGATCGCTTCATTCGAAAGGGAATGCGATGAGCAAGCGCGAATCCGCAAAGTACAAGATCGACCGCCGCCTCGGCGAAAACATCTGGGGCCGTCCGAAGTCCCCCGTCAACAAGCGTGAGTACGGCCCCGGCCAGCATGGCCAGCGCCGCAAGGGCAAGCTGTCGGACTTCGGTCTGCAGCTGCGCGCCAAGCAGAAGCTGAAGGGCCACTACGGCGACATTTCCGAGAAGCAGTTCCGCAAGGTCTACGAGGAAGCCAACCGCATGCGCGGCGATACCTCGGAGAACCTGATCGGCCTGCTCGAGTCGCGTCTCGACGCGGTGGTGTACCGCGCCAAGTTCGTTCCGACCATCTTCGCCGCTCGCCAGTTCATCAACCACGGCCACGTCAACGTGAACGGCCGTCGCGTGAATATCGGCTCCTATCGCTGCCGTCCGGGCGACGTCATCGAGGTCCGCGAGAAGTCCAAGCAGCTGGTCATCGTGCTCGAGTCCGTCCAGCTCGCCGAGCGCGACGTGCCGGACTATGTCGAGGCCGATCATTCCAAGATGACCGCCAAGTTCGCGCGCGTGCCGGGTCTCGGCGACGTGCCCTACGCGGTCCAGATGGAACCGAACCTGGTCGTCGAGTTCTACTCGCGCTGATCCGGATTCTTTCCGCGATACGAGAGGCCGCCTCGCGCAGGCTGTTTGAGAAGACGGAGGCTCCGGTGTGACCGGGGCCTCTTTTTTGTTTCAGGCGAGGACGGCTCCGATGTCGGCAGCGCGCAGGATGTCGTAGGCCAGAATGGAGAGGGCCATTTCGGTTCTGGTGCCTTTGAGGTTTCTGGTCAGTTACCTTCCGCATGTCGTCCGACCCGTCGCCGCAGGCAACGCCCGGCCGTGGCCGAGACCCGCCATGTCCAGTCCGTCGACGAAAGCGTCGATCACCCGAACCGGCGCATCCGCCGAAACATAGTCGTCGATCAAAGCCGACAACAGCGCTGCCCGACCTCGATCTTCCCCGCGAACATGACATATGAAAACGAGCCGCACCGTCACCGGTGTGGTCGTCTCTCGATTTGCTCGGCTCGCGTCACACAGCCTGCACGGGCGACCCTTTTGCGTTTCGACGGGGTCCCGAACGCCGCTCCGTAACCGCCCGTTAAGCACGTCGCGCTAGAAGGGGGCAAAGGAAGAACCTCCCCATGTGGACGCGCCAGTACAAGAAGCGAAACACCGGCCGATACATCGTTCCGGCCTTCGCGACCCTGTTCCTCGGCTATTTCGGCTTCCACGCCTTCCACGGCGAGTACGGCATCTATTCCAAGTACCGGCTCGCGGAACGCAAGGCCGCGCTCCTGGTCGAACTCGACCGCAAGCGCGCGGTGCGCGAGGAACTCGAGCAGCGCGTCCTGTTGCTTCGGGACGGTACGCTGGAGCGGGACATGCTTGACGAGCAGGCGCGCCGGGCGCTCAATCTTTCCGCGCCGGACGAGATCACGATCATGCGCTCCTTCTCGGTCGTGAATTAACCGAATGTCGGTTAATCGTAGATAATACGAGCGTTTTCCGCACGTTACCCGCATGTCAGCCATGCAGTTTTCCGCGTGGCCGAAAGCGCTGCTCCATGCTAGCTTGCCTTCATCCAGGGAGGTAGAGACAAGCTCGACCTCCCATGTCCACGAAGAAGACAGGATCAGGGAGCAGCGAATGAAGGCGGCGGCGAAGAAGACGTCCCCGAAGACCAAGGCCGACGCCGATGGCATCGCTGCGGTGAAGACCCCCAGACCCGTCGAGTTCGACAAGGCGCAGGAACTGTCCGCCTATCGCGGCATGCTGCTGATCCGCCGGTTCGAGGAAAAGGCCGGCCAGCTCTACGGCATGGGCTTCATCGGCGGCTTCTGCCATCTCTACATCGGCCAGGAGGCGGTCGTGACCGGCCTTCGGATGGCGATGAAGGACGGCGACCAGATGATCACCGCCTATCGCGACCATGGCCACATGCTGGCGATGGATTTGTCGCCGCGCGGCGTGATGGCCGAGCTGACTGGTCGTCGCGGCGGGCTGTCGCGCGGCAAGGGCGGCTCCATGCACATGTTCTCCAAGGAGAAGAATTTTTACGGCGGCCATGGCATCGTCGGCGCGCAGGTGTCGCTTGGCACCGGTCTCGCCTTCGCCAACCGCTATCGCGAGAACGACTTCGTCTCGCTGACCTTCTTCGGCGACGGCGCGGCCAACCAGGG
>JBKBRJ010000059.1:0-24536 GCA_046292285.1 Mesorhizobium sp.
CGAGCACGAACTGGCGCTCGCCGCCTCGCTCGGCATCTTCGGCTCGATCGACATGAACCGCAACGACTACCAGTCGGGCTGGGACACCGACCAGTTCCCCAACAACGTGCCGGAGATGGCGCTCGCCTTCTACGAGGTGCTGCGGGCCGGCGGCTTCACCACCGGCGGCACCAATTTCGACGCCAAGCTGCGCCGTCAGTCGCTCGACCCCCAGGACCTCCTGATCGCCCACATCGGCGGCATCGACTGCTGCGCCCGCGGCCTCAAGGCGGCGGCCCGGATGATCGAGGATAAGGCGCTGTCGGGGCCGCTCGAGGCGCGCTACGCCGGCTGGAACGCGGCCGAGGCGAAAGCCATGCTCGCCGGCGAGCGGACGCTGGAGCAGGTGTCCGAGCGCGTTCTGTCGTCGGGCATCGAGCCGCAGCCAAGGTCGGGGCGCCAAGAATACCTGGAAAACGTCGTCAACCGTTACCTCTGATATCGCATCCTCCCAGGCGTCGTCTCCCTCGCGGCCCCGTCCGGCTCCCCGGCGGGGGCGCTTGCAATAAATCCGTCATCCTTGCGACATATGGATCGGGCCGGCCGCCGTGAGCGGTTCGGCCCGTTTTCATGCGGAGGGATCGATGGACGAGTCGAGGCGCGATGCGGGGGCGATGGATTGGCTCGAGGCCGAACTCGCCGACACCTTCGACGAGGACATCGAACTCGAACTCTCCGAGCCGCTGTCGCTCGAACTGCGCAAGATCTACAAGAAGGCGCATCCCGA
This sequence comes from Mesorhizobium sp., assembly GCA_046292285.1. Lineage (GTDB taxonomy): Bacteria > Pseudomonadota > Alphaproteobacteria > Rhizobiales > Rhizobiaceae > Aquibium. The sequence goes on from JBKBRJ010000059.1 coordinate 767, forward strand.
GACGATCGACCGGCAGGTCTACTACCGCGAGCTGATCCGGCTCCAGTCGGAACTGATCAAGCTGCAGGACTGGGTGTCCTACCACAAGAAGAAGGTCGTCGTGGTCTTCGAGGGTCGCGATTCCGCCGGCAAGGGCGGCGTGATCAAGCGGATCTCGCAACGCCTCAACCCGCGCATCTGCCGCGTCGTGGCGCTGCCGGCGCCGACCGACCGCGAAAAGACGCAATGGTATTTCCAGCGCTACGTGCCGCATTTGCCGGCCGGCGGCGAAATCGTGCTGTTCGACCGCTCCTGGTACAATCGCGCCGGCGTCGAGCGGGTCATGGGCTTCGCCTCGCCCGACCAGGTCGAGGAGTTCTTCCGCGACGTGCCGGAGTTCGAGCGCATGCTGGTCCGCTCCGGCATCATCCTGGTCAAGTACTGGTTCTCGATCACCGACCAGGAGCAGCAGATGCGCTTCATGATGCGCATCCATGATCCGATGAAGCAGTGGAAGCTCTCGCCGATGGACCTGCAGTCCCGCGTCCGCTGGGAGCAGTATACCAAGGCCAAGGAGGAGATGTTCGCCCGCACGAACATCCCCGAGGCGCCATGGTACATCGTCGAAGGCAACGACAAGAAGCGCGCGCGGCTGAACTGCATCGACCACCTGCTCGGCCAGATCCCCTACGAGCCGGTGCCGCACGACGAGGTCGAACTGCCGGAGCGGGTGTTCAATCCCGACTACGAGCGCGCGACGCTGCCGCCCGAACTCTACGTGCCGCAAAAGTACTGAGCCACCGACTCATCCGCCAGTCGGCAGCCGCTGGATCGAGCGATCCTGCGGCTGCGCGGCGTCGTGCGGATTCCGGCTTGCCATGAGGTCGGAAACTGGAATACAAGTATCGTTATGGGCGCGAGAGGAGCGCGATCCGCTTTTGACTGCCTTTCGATCGAAAACGGATGCGCCGCGCCAGGCACGGGCAGGAGACGCATGGCAGATCGCCTCACCGATACGGCAGCGCTTGCCGCCGACGTGGCCGTTCCCGGCTACGACCGCGACGCGGCCAGGGCCGGCATCGTCCATCTCGGCACGGGCGCGTTCCACAAGGCGCATCAGGCCGTCTACACCGACGGCGCCATGGCGGCGTCGGGTGGCGACTGGATGATCACCGGTGTCAGCCTGCGCTCGGCCGACGTCGCGGACGCACTGAACCCGCAGAACGGCCTCTACACGCTTCTGGTCCGCGGTCCGGACGGAGTCTCTCCGCGCGTGATCGGCTCGGTGCGCGAGGTGCTGGTCGCGCCGCGTGGGCCGGAGCAGGTCATCCAGGCGCTGGCCCGCGAGGAGACGCGGATCGTCAGCCTGACCATCACCGAGAAGGGCTACGGCCTCGATCCCCGCACCGGCGGGCTCGACCGGGAGCATCCGGCGGTCGCCGCCGATCTCAACGACCCGCGCCGCACCGTCAGCGCGCTCGGCTTCATCGTCGCCGGGCTCCGGTTGCGCATGATGAAGGGCTATGCGCCCTTCACGGTGCTGTCCTGCGACAACCTGCCGAACAACGGTCGGGTGCTGCGCCGGCTCGTGCTCGAATTCGCCGAGGCGCGCGACCCCAAGATGGTCGCCCATATCCGCGACCAGGTGACGTTCCCCTCGACCATGGTCGACCGGATCACGCCCGCCAGCACGGCGCAAACCTTCGAGGACGTCGAGCGCCTGGTCGGCCGGGTGGATCTCGCCGCCGTCGAGACCGAGCCCTTCACGCAGTGGATCGTCGAGGACGACTTCGTGTCCGGCCGTCCGGACTGGGAAGCGGCGGGCGCCGTGTTCGTGACCGACGTCGCGCCCTACGAGAAGATGAAGTTGCGGATGCTCAACGGCGCGCATTCGACGCTGGCCTATGCCGGCTATCTCGCGGGCCATGCCTTCGTGCGCGACGTGATGGGCGACGCCGATCTCGTGTCGATCATCGAGCGCCACATGGCGGCCGCCGCCGCGACGCTGGACCCGGTGCCGGGGATCGACCTCGCCGACTACGCACGCGACCTGCGCCAGCGCTTCTCGAACCCGGCCATCGCCCACCAGACCTACCAGATCGCCATGGATGGCACGCAGAAGCTGCCGCAGCGGCTGCTCGAGCCGGCGCTGGTGGCGCTCGGGCGTGGCCAGTCGCTCGAACCCTTCGCCTTCTCCGTCGCCGCATGGATGCGCTACGCGGTCGGCCGCAAGGACGACGGCGAGACCTTCGCGTTGCGCGACCCGCGCGAGACCGAGATCCGGACGGCCGTGGAAAGCACGGCTGGGGACCCCGGGGCGCTGGCGGACGCGCTTTTCGCGTTGCCGGGCCTCTTTCCGGCGCGGCTCGTCGAAGCGCGGGGCTTCGCCGGCGCCGTCTCCCGCAAGCTCGAAGCGATGCTCGGGCAGGGCATGCGCGCGGCGATCGTCGCGGAGGCGTCGGCATGCCGCGCCTGAAGCACGTCCCCGTCGGCTTCGACCTCGCCGAGGCGCTTTCGGGCATCCGGATCGACCGTGCCCAGCCGATCGCGCCCCAGATCTATCGCGCGCTGCGCCAGCGCATCGTCGACGGGCGGCTGCCGGCCGGTACGCCGATCCACGAGAACGACATTGCCGGCCTGTGCCTCGTCTCCCGGACGCCGCTCAGGGCGGCGATGCAGCAACTGGCGGGCGAGGGCCTTGTGGTGACGCGCCCCCAGGTGGGATCGGCCGTCGCCGGACGCGACCGCGCGCGGTTTCTCGAGGCGCTGTTCGTGCGCACGGCGATCGAGAGCCAGGTCGCGCGGCGGCTGGCGTCGACGGGGCTCGACGAAGTCGCCCTTGCGCCGGTACTGTCGCGCCAGCAGGAAGCGGCGCGCCGCGACGACTACGCGACATTCTTCGAGGTGGACGAGGAGTTCCACGAATTGCTGGCGACAATGGCCGGCGTGCCCGTCTCCTGGCATCTCGTCCAGTCGGTGAAGGCGCATGTCGACCGCGAGCGCTACAAGTTGATGTCCTCGATCCGCGGCCGATCCGCGAGGGCCTTCGAGGATCATCTCGCGGTTCTTTCGGCCATCCGGGGGGGCAACGGCGACCGTGCGGCGGCATTGATGACCCACCACATCGAGAGCGTTCTCGATGAGAGGCTCGGTCAAACGAAAGGATCGTTCGATTGACTCTTATATAAGATATAAGATACGTTTTTTATCGGCATTTCCAGAATTGGCAGTCCCGAAGACCAGTCGTCAAATGTCCAGAATGGGAGGAAAACCATGAACACCCGCATCCTGCTTTCCGGCATCGCCTTCGCCGCGATGACCGCCGCCGTGCCCGCCAGCGCCGCCGAACTCCGCTTCGCCTGCTATCAGGACGGCGTGGAATGCGACGCCTGGGCGGAAGCCTTCAAGACCTTCGAGGCCGAGAATCCCGGCACCACGGTCGTCGTCGACGTCGTGCCGTACAAGTCGATCGTCGAGGGCCTGCCGCTGCAGCTCGCCTCCGGCGAAGGCCCCGATCTCGCCCGCGTCACCGACCTCGGCGGCCTCGCCCGCTACATGCTCGACGTGACGCCCTATGTCTCCGACGCGGCCAAGATCGAGGAGCAGTACGGCCGCACGCTGGCCTGGACGCGCGTCAATTCGCCCGACGACAAGGGCATCTACGCCATCATGGACCAGCAGACGGCGACCGGTCCCTTCATCAACTCCACGCTGTTCGAGCAGGCCGGCGTCGCCATTCCGGGCAAGGGCGCGACCTATGCCGAATGGGCCGCGGCCGCCAAGGAAGTCGCCGAGAAGACGCAGACCCCCTATGCGGTGGCGATGGACCGAACCGGCCACCGCTTCGCCGGCCCTGCCATTTCGTACGGCGCGAAGTATTTCGATGCCGACGGCAACCCGATCACGGTGGACGAGGGCTACAAGGCCTGGGCGGAGCAGTTCGTGGCCTGGAACAACGATGGCACCATGGCCAAGGAAGTCTGGGCGGGCGCCGGCGGCGCCACCTACCAGGACGCGGCCAAGGAGTTCACCAACGGTTCGCTGGTGATGTACATCTCCGGTTCGTGGCAGATCGGCCGCTTCGGCCGTGACGTCGGCGATGCCTTCGACTGGCAGGCGGTGCCGGCGCCCTGCGGCCCCGGCGGCTGCACGGGCATTCCGGGCGGCGCGGCGATCGCGGCCTTCAAGCACACCAAGGCGCCGGAAGAGGTCGGCAAGCTCCTCGAGTTCATCTCGCGCGAGGACGTGCAGGCCAAGGTGCTCGCCAAGACCAAGAACATCCCCGCCAACCAGGCGCTGCAGGTGAAGGGCATCGAATACGAGAACGCGACCGACGCGGAGAAGGCGGCGCTGGCCACCTTCGCCAGCGCGCTGGCCGATTTCTCGCCGGTGGCCTTCCAGTTCCAGGGCTACAAGAACAACCGCGCGATCATGAACGCGACGGTGACCCGCATCACCCAGGCGATCGTCGGTGAATCCTCGCTCGACGAGGCGCTGTCGCGCATCGACGCGGACGTCAAGGAAGCCGTCGCCGCCGCCAAGTAGCGCGCGACCAGCACGGCGCGGCGTTCGCCGCCGCGCCGTGCCCGGCCCGGGAGCCGTCCGGAGCCGGATCAGGCCTGATGGTGATGCCGAGGACTGCTTGTCTCTCCCCTCGCGGGGGAGGCACCCGCCAGCGCACGAAGGGGGCAAACGGATGGGACGGCCATGTTCGCACCAGTGACCACGACGGCCGCCTGGCTCTATCGCGGCGCCTTCGAGATCTTCGAGCGCCCGATGCTGGCGCTCCAGAAGATGACGGGCGCGCAGCGCATCGCCTGGGTCTTCCTGTTTCCCAACCTGCTGATCTTCAGCCTGTTCACCTTCCTGCCGATCATCCTCAACTTCTTCTACGCCACCACCGGCAGCGACCGCATCCTGCTCTCCGAGCGCCCCTATGTGGGCGCCGAGAACTTCGCGTCGCTGCTCGCCTGCGAGAACTATTTCGACCCCAACAGCTGCGGCCGCGACATCTTCTGGCGCGCCGTGCACAACACCGGCTGGTTCGTGCTGCTGCAGGTCGGCTTCATGGTCCTGTTCTCGCTGGTCACCGCGCTGGTGCTCAACCGCGACATCCCGTTCCGTGGCTTCTTCCGCTCCGTCTTCTTCTATCCCGTGCTGCTCTCGCCCGTGGTCGTGGCGCTGATCTGGAAATGGATCCTGCAACGCTACGGCGTGCTCAACGCCACGATGGAGGGCTGGGGCCTTCCCGTCGTCAACTGGCTGGTCGAAGCCGACTGGGCCTTCTTCTGGATCGTCTTCGTGTCGATCTGGGCGCATATGGGCTTCTACACGCTGATCCTGCTTGCCGGACTCCAGGCGATCCCCTCCGACGTCTACGAGGCGGCCGAGATGGACGGCGCGTCGAAATGGCGGGTGTTTTCCAGGATCACCATGCCGCTCCTGATGCCGACGATGGTTGTCGTCATCGTGCTGTCGCTGATCCGCGCGGTGCAGGCTTTCGACGAGATCTTCGTTTTGACCGGCGGCGGGCCCGGTTCGGCGACCCTGCTGGTGCTCCAGTTCATCTACGAGACCGGCTTCGCCTTCCGCCCGCAACTGTTCGGTCTGGCGGCGGCGGCCTCGCTCCTGATGGCGGCGGTGCTGCTGGTGCTCACGCTCCTGCAACTGGCGGCCACCCGAAAGCAGGCGGAGGGGTAGATGAGCACCGTCCTGTCCTTCCTCACGCGCCGGCGTGGCCGCAACCGGTTCGACCTGACCGACTGGCTGACCTGGATCTACCTGCTCGCGGCGGTCTTCCTGATGTTCGGGCCGGTGTTCTGGCTGGCTCTGTCGTCTTTCAAGACCGAGTCGGCGCTCCAGGAATATCCGCCGTCCTTCCTGCCGCTGGCGCCGGTGACGGTGACGGTGGAAGGATACGAGGATCCCTTGCCGCTCTTCCGCGTGACCGGCGGCGAGCACGAGGGACGCGTCCTGGCGCAGATCCGCCGCATCGGCCTCAACGCCCAGATGGTCGATCCCGCCAATCCGGGCGAGCGCGTCAACGTTAACATCAATGACCGCGTACCGGAGCGCGAGTTCACGCTGGCGCTCGGGAACTACACGACCCTGTTCGACCGGTTCAATTTCGCGCTCTATTTCTGGAACTCGGTCTTCATCACGGTGGTGGCGACCATCATCACCGTCCTGTTCAACTCGATGGCCGCCTTCGCCCTGTCGAAGTACAGGTTCCGCGGACGAACGATCGTCTTCATCCTCATCATCGCGACGCTGATGATCCCGCCGACGATCAACCTCGTGCCGATCTTCCTCGTCGTCTCCGAACTCGGGCTCGTCAATTCGCCCTGGGCGGTGATCTGGCCGGCGGTGGCGACGCCGACCGGCGTGTTCCTGCTCCGGCAGTACATGCTCACCATCCCCGATGACCTGCTCGACGCGGCGCGGATGGACCATGCCTCGGAATGGCGGGTCTACTGGCGCATCGTGCTGCCGCTGTCGGCGCCGGCGCTGGCCGTGCTGGTCATCTTCTCGGTGATGTGGCGGTGGAACGAGTTCCTGTGGCCGCTGATCGTCCTGAACCGTTCGGAGCAGTTCACGCTGCAACTGGCGCTGAACTCCTTCCAGGGCGACCTCCAGACCGCCTGGGCGCCGCTGCTCGCCATGACGGTGCTGACGCTGCTGCCGATCACGCTGGTCTTCGCCGTCCTGCAGAAATACATCACCGCGGGTATCGCGCAGTCGGGGGTGAAGTGATGGCCGTTCTCGAACTCAACAAGCTGGTCAAGGACTACGGCCAGGTGCGCGCCATCCATGGCGTCGATCTCAGGATCGACAATGGCGAATTCTGCGTCTTCGTCGGCCCCTCCGGCTGCGGCAAGTCCACGCTGCTGCGCATGATCGCCGGACTGGAGGACATTTCGGGCGGCGAGCTCCGGATCGACGGCGAGCGGGTCAACGACCAGCGCGCGTCGGAGCGGGGGCTCGCCATGGTGTTCCAGACCTACGCGCTCTACCCGCACATGACGGTGCGGCAGAACCTCGCCTTCGGGCTGGAGAACATCCGCACGCCGAAGCCGGAAATCGAGAAGCGGGTGGCGGAAGCTGCGCGGATGCTGCAGATCGAGCAATATCTCGACCGCCGGCCGAAGCAGCTCTCCGGCGGCCAGCGCCAGCGCGTGGCGATCGGGCGCGCGGTGGTGCGCGAGCCGCGCGTCTTCCTCTTCGACGAGCCGCTGTCGAACCTCGACGCGGAACTGCGCGTGACCATGCGCGGCGAGATCTCGGCGCTGCACCGGCGCCTCGGCAACACCATGATCTACGTCACCCACGACCAGGTCGAGGCCATGACGATGGCCGACAAGATCGTGGTGCTGCGCGACGGGCGCATCGAGCAGGCCGGCACGCCGCTCGACCTCTACAACACGCCGCGCAACAGCTTCGTCGCCGGCTTCATCGGCTCGCCGCGGATGAACTTCATCGCCGTCACCGTGAGCGGCATCGACGACGGTGGCGTCTCGCTGGCCGACGCGGCTGGCAACACCTATCGCGCTGCGGTGTCCGGCGAGGGGCTAAAGGCTGGCGACGCCGCCGAACTCGGCATCCGCCCGGACCATCTCGAAATCGGGAACGACGACGGCGCCGCGGTCACCGTCCAGTCGGTCGAGCAGCTCGGCGGCGAATCCTACCTCTATTGCGAAGCGGCCGACGGAACGAAGCTGACCGCGCACCTCCCCGGCCAGACGGCGATCCGCCGCGGCGAAACCGCCCGTCTCGTTCTTCGGCCGCAATTCACGCACCTGTTCCGCAAGACCGACGGCCTGGCGCAAAGGCGGCTGGTGATCGGGGAGGCGGTGTAGCGCGACTTCTTCAACCATGGCGCTTGACGGCGCCCCCCTCTGGCCTGCCGGCCATCTCCCCCTCAAGGGGGGAGATCGGAGGCTGCAGCGACGGCGCCCATTCTGCGACGCGGGCGATTGGCCGCGATGGCGATGACAGCCGATCTCCCCCCTTGAGGGGGAGATGGCCGGCAGGCCAGAGGGGGGTGTGACGGAGCGAATACCCTTCGGAACCCATCCATGACCTTCCTCTCTCTGTCCTCCCCGCTCACGGCCTCCCCCGCCACCCTCTCCGCCCCGCTCACCGGCGGTTTCGCGCTGCGCGTCGACGCCTTGTCCGACTGGCTGCTGCGCATCGCCGTCATCCCCGCCCAGGGCCTGGCCGTCGATCGCACCTGGATGATCGCGCCCGACGGCGACGTGCCTTGGTCCGGCCGCGACCGGCTCTCGACCGAGGGCTTCACCCCGCTCGCCGCCTCGACGGACGGTGACGGCCGCACCGTGCGTTTCGGCGACGACTGGCAGGTCGACGTCCAGGCCGCGCCGCTGGCGCTGACGGTGCGCCGCCGCGCGGGCGAGGGCTGGAAGACGCTCGTCGCCGACCGGCCGACCGGTGCCTGGCAGTGGTTCGAGAAGCGCGGCGTCTTCCGCCACTTCCAGGCCCGCTCGCTCTCCGACCGGCACTACGGGCTGGGCGACAAGGCCGGCCCGCTCGACCACACCGGCAAGCGGCTGCGCTGCCTGCAGACCGACGCTCTGGGCTACAATGCCGAGACGCAGGACCCGCTCTACAAGCATGCGCCCTTCGTCATCGCCGATACGGACGAGCACGGCGCGGCGGGCCTGTTCTACGACACGCTGTCGGAGATCACCTTCGACCTCGGCGCGGAGCACTCGAACTACCATCCGCACTACCGCCACGTCGACGCGCAGGAGAAGGGCATCGTGCTCTATGTCATCGCGGGCCCGAAGGTGCGCGACGTGGTGCCCCGGCTGATGGCGCTCACCGGCCGGCCGGCCTTCGCGCCGCGCTGGTCGATGGGTTTCTCCTTCACCACCATGCACCACGCCGACGCGCCGGACGCGCAGGCGGTGATGACCGGCTTCGCCGAGCGCTGTCGCGCCGAGCATATCCCGATCAGCGCCATCCATTCCGGCTCGGGCTACACGACGAAGGCCGACGGCCGCCGCTACGTCTTCACCTGGAACGAGAGCAAGTTCCCCGATCGCGCCGGCTTCTTTCGCCGGCTTTCCGAACTCGGATTCAATACCTGCGCCAACGTCAAGCCGGTGCTCCTGACCGAGCACCCCGCCTATCCGAAGGCGGCCGCCGAGGGCTGGTTCGTGCGCCGCGCCGACGGCCAGCCGGCGGTGGAGATGTTCTGGGGCGGCAACGGCTCCAGCCTCGACTTCACCAACGATGCGACGGTGGCCTGGTGGAAGGACGGCATCACCGCGCAGGTGCTCGACGCCGGCTTCACCGCGGCCTGGAACGACAACAACGAATGCGAGCTGTGGGACGAGACCGCGACGGTCGACGGCTTCGGCGCCCCGCTCCCCGCGATCGACATGCGGCCCGTCCACGCGCTGCTGATGAGCCGCGCCACCTACGAGGCGACGCTGGCGCGGACGCCCGACAGGCGGCCCTACACGATCTCCCGCGCCGGACCGATCGGCATCGCGCGCTACGGCGAGACCTGGTCGGGCGACAACCGCACCTCCTGGCATACGCTGAAATGGAACCTGCGGCAGGGCCTGTCGATGAGCCTGTCGGGCATGCCGTTGACCGGCCACGACATCGGCGGCTTCGACGGGCCGAAGGCCGGCCCGGAGCTTTTCGTGCGCTGGGTCGAGATGATGTCGCTGCACCCGCGCGCCGTCATGAACTCGTGGAAGCCGCAGCTCGACGATCCGACCAACACGCCCTGGATGCACCCGGAGGCGACGGACAAGGTGCGCGCCGCGCTTTCGCTGCGCTATCGGCTGATGCCCCATCTCTACTCGCTGGCGTTCAGGGCGCATCGCGACGGCACGCCGGTCATCGCGCCGACCTTCTACCACTTCGACGATGCCCAATGCCTCGCCGACGCCGACATCTTCATGCTCGGCGCGGACGTGCTGGTCGCGCCTGCGGTCGCGGAAGGCGCGACCTCGGTGTCGGTCTACCTGCCGCGCACGGCTGGCGGCTGGCACGATTTCCATTCGGGCGCCCTGCATCAGGGAGGGAAGACGGTCGAGATCGCCGCGCCGCTGGGTCAGTTGCCGGTGCTGGTGCGGTCTTGCGCGATCCTGCCGCTGGCGACCGCCTGGCCGGAAACGTCGCCGCACGACGCGACGGCCGTCGAACTGACGCTGTTCGCCGGCCAGGGCGAGGGGGCCGGCGAGGCCGAAATCTTCTTCGACGACGGGCTCGGCTTCGGCTATCGCGACCGCGACGCCTCGCTGGTCGCCTGTTCGGCGTCGTGGGATGCCAGCGGCGTGCGCCTCGCCGCCGAGGAACGCTGGACCGGCCGCGGCCGCCCGGCGATCACGCTTGCCGCGCGCGGGGTAGGGGAGAGGACGTTCGAGGGCGACTTGCAGATCTGAGGCTCGTGACCGAGCAATCCTCAACCATCGTCGATAAGCCGCTTGAAAGCGTTGACTGCAACCGGCAAGGCAGTCGAAAGCCGACGAGCGGCCTCGATCGAGGGGAGCGCGCGCTCGGCCTTGAAGTCGCCGTACCCATGAATGACCCGGTGTCTGAAAGACCTCGCTTCGTGCAGGTCCACCGCGACGTCGTCTGAAAACACCGGGGGCCTGGACCGCTCGCCTTCGATTCCACTCCGGAGTCGCTCGATCAGCTTATAGTGCCAGTCCTCGCCCTGGGGCGCCTCTTCGGACAGCAGCCGGAGAAGCCGCAGCATTCCCGCTTCCGCCGAGGTATATGCCGACTGCATGGCATGCATCAGCGCCATTCTGGCGCGATAGCCGTCGATCCCCGGCGCGTCGAATCCACCGACGTCGTAGAGCGTGCATCCGTTCGCGAAATGCTCCGCGGCGGCAGCAAAGTCGGCATCGATGTCTATCCAGCGCGCATCGGTCATTTCAGCACCCGGCCATCGCGGACGATCCGCTCCAACAGGGCAGCCGACAGGTCAAGCTTGAGATGCACGTCGGGACGGAGACCGGCATCGATGCAAAGCCTCTCGGCAAAATCGCGCGCCTCGCGTTCGATCGGCAAAGCGAAATCCACCATCAGATCGTAGTCGCTGTCATGGTGTAGATCGCCTCGGGCGGCGGAGCCGAAGACAACGAATCGCCCTCCGTGGCGCCGCGCATAGTCGGCAAGCGACGGCTCAACGGCTGCAACGGCCGTGCGGATGCGGTCGACCTGCTTCTGCTTCCGTTCGGCGACTTTTGCGATCATGCACGGTGCTCCGGCGAAACCATAGCGGGGGAGTGCTGGGCGGGCAACGCGGATAAGCGGATAGCGGCAGCGACGCCCCATACGTCACTGCACCACGAAATAGTCCTCGATATGACTCGCCGCCTCCCGAAGCGCGGGCAGGACGTCCGTCGTCATGGCCTTCGCCGACAGGCGGGCGGACTGGGTCGAGACGTTGATGGCGGCGACGGCGCGGCCGGTGCGGTCGCGGATCGGGACGGCGATCGAGCGCAGGCCCGGCTCCAGTTCCTCGTCGACGAGGGCGTATCCGTCGGTCCCGGCGGCAAGGATCGCGGCGCGCAGGGCGGGCCGGTCGGTGATCGTGCGGCCGGTCAGGGCGCGGATGTCGGCGCGGGCGAGGAAGGCTTCCAGTTCGTCCGGCGAGAGATCCGACAAGAGCACCCGGCCCATCGAGGTGCAGAAGGCCGGCAGGCGCGTGCCGACATGCAGCGCCACCGACAGGATGTGACGTCCCGGCACGCGGGCGACATAGACGACATCCTCGCCCGACAGCACGGCGGCGGAACAGGCTTCGCCGAAGCGCTGCGAAACCTCGCGCATGAAGGGTTCGGCGAAGGACCACAGCGAGGCGCCGCCGAGCCAGGCGCGGGCGACCGAGATCAGCCGCGACGACAGCCGGAAGACGCGGCCGTCCTGACTGGCATAGCCGGACGCCACCAGCGTCAGCAGGAAGCGGCGCGCCCCGGCCCGCGTCAGCCCGGCCTTCTCGGCCGTCTCGGTGAGCGTCAGTCCCTTCGGATGGGCGGCGAGGATTTCCATGACCGCCAGCCCGCGCGTCAGCGAACCGACCAGGTCGCGCTCGGGACCCGCGGACTGGTCGCGTCCGGAGGCGGGAGGCTGCGTTGACTTCGGATCGTCGCTCATGTAGAAAGTATCGCATAGGAAACTTAAGTACGCAATACGAACATTTTCCGGCGAGGAATCGCCATCGCACGGCGGAGGGATCGACCGAGCATGAACAAGATCTATCCGGGCATCGAAGAGGCGCTCGACGGCATCGAGGACGGCATGTCCGTGATGATCGGCGGCTTCGGCGGCGCCGGCGCGCCGATCGAGCTGATCCACGCGCTGGTCGACCGCTACAAGAAGACCGGCTCGCCGGGGCGGCTCACCGTCATCAACAACAATGCCGGCAACGGCGCGATCGGCATCGCGGCGATGATCTATGCCGGCATGGTGGCGAAGATGGTCTGCTCCTTCCCCCGCTCGTCGGACCCGAAGGCCTTCACCGACAGGTACCTGGCCGGCGAGATCGAGCTCGAACTGGTGCCGCAGGGCACGCTCGCCGAACGCATCCGCGCCGGCGGCGCGGGCATCCCGGCCTTCTACACGCCGACGAGCTTCGGCACCGACATCGCCAGGGGCAAGCCGGTCGCCGAGTTCGACGGTCGCTCCTACGTCCAGGAGCGCTGGCTCAAGGCCGACGTCGCCATCATCAAGGCCGAGCTGGCCGACCGCAAGGGCAACCTCACCTATCGCAAGGCGGCGCGCAATTTCTCGCCGCTGATGGCGATGGCCGCGAAAACGACGATCGTTCAGGCGAGCCGCGTGGTCGAGCCGGGCGAGATCGATCCGGAAGTGATCATAACCCCGGGCATCTTCGTCGACCGGATCGTCGAGGTCGCCAACCCGAAGCAGGAAGAGGCGCTGTTGCGCGAGGGGACGAAGTGATGGCTGCGAAGCTGACGAATGCGCAGATCGCCTGGAGGGCGGCGCAGGATCTGCCCGACGGGGCCTATGTCAATCTCGGCATCGGCTTTCCGGAGATGATCGCCACCTTCAAGCCCGAGGGTCGCGAGGTCACATACCACACCGAGAATGGCATCCTCGATTTCGGCGAGGCGCCGCCCGCCGGCGAGGAAGACTGGGACCTGATCAACGCCGGCAAGAAGGCGGTGACGCTGAACCCCGGCGCCTCGTTCTTCCACCATGCCGACTCGTTCGCCATGGTGCGCGGCGGCCATCTCGACGTCGCGGTGCTCGGCGCCTACGAAGTCGCCGAGACCGGCGACCTCGCCAACTGGAGCACGGGCCCCGGCTCGGTGCCGGCCGTCGGCGGCGCGATGGATCTGGTTCACGGAGCGAAGCAGGTCTGGGTGGTCACCGACCACGTGACCAAGAAGGGCGAACCAAAGCTGCTCGAAAGGTGCCGCCTGCCGCTGACCGGCGTCGGCTGCGTGACGACGATCTACACGAGCCTCGCGGTCATCGACGTGATCGACAAGCGGTTCGTCCTGCGCGAAAAGCTTCCATCCATCAGCCTTGAGGAGTTGCAGGCCGTGACCGGCGCGACCCTCGTCGTCGGCAAGACCGTCGGCGACCTCACCGTACCGGAGCTCTGAACCATGCGCGACGCCTTCATCTGCGACTATGTCCGCACCCCGATCGGCCGCTTCGGTGGCGTTTTGTCGTCGGTCCGCGCCGACGACCTGGCCGCGATCCCGTTGAAGGCGCTGGTCGCGCGCAACGCGGGCGTCGATTGGGAGGCCATCGACGACGTGGTCTATGGCTGCGCCAACCAGGCCGGCGAGGACAACCGCAACGTCGCTCGCATGGCGGTGCTGCTGGCCGGTCTTCCGGTGGCGATCCCCGGCTCGACCGTCAACCGGTTGTGCGGCTCGGGCATGGATGCGCTGACCATCGCCGCGCGCGCCATCAAGTCCGGCGAGGCCGAGATCATGATCGCGGGCGGCGTCGAATCGATGAGCCGCGCGCCCTTCGTCATGCCGAAGGCCGACACCGCGTTTTCGCGCAACGCCGAGATCTACGACACCACGATCGGCTGGCGCTTCGTCAACCCGCTGATGAAGAAGCAGTACGGCGTCGATTCCATGCCGGAGACCGGCGAGAACGTCGCCGCCGAGTTCAACGTCAGCCGCGCCGACCAGGACGCCTTCGCCGTGCGCAGCCAGGACAAGGCCGTCGCCGCGCAGGCCAACGGCCGTCTGGCCAGGGAGATCGTTCCGGTGACGATCCCCCAGAAGAAGGGCGACCCGATCGTCGTGACCAAGGACGAGCATCCGCGCGCCGGCACGACTGTCGAGACGCTCGCCAAACTGGCGACGCCCTTCCGCAAGGAAGGCGGCACCGTGACCGCCGGCAACGCCTCGGGCGTCAACGACGGCGCGGCGGCGCTGATCGTCGCCTCGGAGGCGGCGGTGAAGAAGTACGGCCTCACTCCCATCGCGCGCATCCTCGGCGGCGCGGCGGCTGGCGTTCCGCCGCGCATCATGGGCATCGGCCCGGCCCCGGCCTCGAAGAAGCTGTGCGCCCGGCTCGGCCTGAAGCCCACGGACTTCGACGTGATCGAGCTCAACGAAGCCTTCGCCTCCCAGGGCATCGCCGTGGGGGGCGGCCCCGGCCCCCCCCGCGGCGCGGGGCGCCGCAAAACCCCCCGCCGCGCCCACGCCCGCCAACTCGGCATCGCCGAGGACGCGGAGCACGTCAACCCGAACGGCGGCGCCATCGCGCTCGGCCATCCGCTCGGCATGTCGGGCGCCCGCATCTCGGGCACGGCGGCGCTGGAACTGCGGGAACGCGGCGCGAGGCTCGCGCTGGCGACCATGTGCATCGGCGTCGGCCAGGGCATCGCCATCGCGATGGAGCGGGTTTGAACCCGCACGCGGCGATCAGGCGCGAGGCGCAGCCGCCGCGAAGTACATCGCGCTCCGAAGGTGGAAGCCGATCGATTCGTAAAGCCTTATCGCCGGCAGGTTGCCGGCGTAGGCATGCAGGTAGGGCAACTCGTCGCGGGCCGATATCCGGCCTGCGACCACCAGCGACAGCAGGCGCGCAAAACCCTTGCCGCGCGCGTCGGGGTGGCAGCAGACGCCGCTGATCTCGCCGTAGCCCGGCTGTCCCATCCGCTCGCCGGCCATCGCCACCAGCCGCCCGTCCTCGCGGATGCCCCAGAATTCGCCGAGCCGTAGCGCATTGAGCGTGAAGGGACCGGGTTTCGTCAGCGTCGCGAGGTCCAGCATGTCGGCGGCATCGGCCTCGGTCAGCCTCGATACGCGCGGGTCCATCACCGGCGGCATCGGGCCGGCCGCGACCATCTGCACCGCCTCGGCCTCGACCGTCGCAACGAGGCTCGGCGGCAGCGCGACGGGGGTCGACTGGATGAAGAGCAGGCGTTCTCCGGCCGCGGGCAATGCGCCGAGCGCGGCAAGGCATTCCGGCCGATCGTCCGGCGTCGCCGCGAAGGGCGCGACGGCGGGCGGGTAGCGGCGGGCAAGCGCGCCGCCTTCGGCAAGGTGCGCATGGCGCGTCGTCAGCGCGCTCCAGATCGGGCGGTCGA
This sequence comes from Mesorhizobium sp., assembly GCA_046292285.1. Classification (GTDB taxonomy): domain Bacteria; phylum Pseudomonadota; class Alphaproteobacteria; order Rhizobiales; family Rhizobiaceae; genus Aquibium. Next base: position 16,323 of record JBKBRJ010000059.1, read on the forward strand.
GGTCGTGGCTCATAGCCGGGGCTCCTCCGCGCGCTTCCCCGGCTCGTCAGGCTCGCGAAACGCCCGACGACGGGTGGTCGCGCGGTGCGGCTGGCGGCGACACCTCGCTCCCACCCTTCTGCCGATACAGGATCGGCGCCTGCGTGTTGACGGTCAGCTGGAAGACGTCGGCGCGATTGTAGTGCCCCGCGTAGTCGCGGCTGAGCTTGCGCCGGACGGCCTGCTCGATATCGCAATCGGCGTAGAGGATGCCTTCCTCGTTGCCCATCGGGCCGGCGAGGATTTCGCCATTGGGCGCCACGATCATGCTGCCGCCGGTGGATTCGGGCTTGCGCAGCCAGGCCTCGTGCTCCGGGCTCGGTTCCAGCCGGGCTATCGTGTCGTCGTCGAGCGCGCCGCAGGCCGACACCACGAAGGCGCCGGCGACCTCCGCGAAGTTGCGCGACGCGACCTCGGCGATGCGCCGCACGGGCGCGGCGTTGGGTCCGACATAGGGCGGCCAGCTCATGGCGTGGACATGGGTATGCTGGGCCGCGAGCGCGAAGACGGCGAGGGGATTGTTGTTCTCGCCGCAGATGAGGCTGCTCATCGGCCCGTGCGGCGTCGGGAAGGTTCCGAAGGTGTCGCCATGGCCGCCCGCATGGGCGAGGCGCTCGGCCGCTGTCGGCATCAGTTTCTGGTGCTTGCCGATCAGATTGCCATCGGCGCCGATGTAAACCTGCGTGTTGAAGAGGGTGCCGAGCGTGCCGCCGATCCGCTCGCACACGCCCATGACGACGATCGCGCCGGCATCGCGCGCCGCCTCGCCGAGCGCATCCGTCACCGGCCCTGGAATTTCCACCGCGTTCCTGAACAGGTCGACGAGGAATCCGTTGGCCTTCGGTCCCGTGGCCACGTGGTGGTGGAACCAGTTCGGGTGAGACGGAATGAAGCCTTCGGGGAAGACGATGAACTGAGCCCCGTTTCGACCAGCCTCGCGGATCAGGTCGCAGGCCTTCAGCGTCGCGGCTTCGCGGTCGTTGAACGGACAGGCGGCCTGCACCGCTGCCACCTTGAGTTTCGGATATCGATCGCCTGCCATTCTTCACGCCCTTGTTGTCCGGACATCTTAGCCAGCGGGAATGACCGCTTGTCAAACATCCGTCGCCGGGCCGCACGGGTCCCGACGACGCTTCTCCTCGCGCGCAAGGATTGACGGAGTTGGAACGGCTTCACGGCCGATGCGCCCTCAGCCGCGGCGCATGGTGGCCGGTGATTTGCCGAAGGTCCTGGAAAAGGCGCGGCTGAACGCGGCGGACGACGAGAAACCGGTGCGGGCGGCGATGTCGGCCATGGGCTCGGCCGTGTCGAGCACGAGGCGGCGGGCGGCGTTGAGGCGCAGGCGCAGGTAGTAGGCGCCCGGCGTCTCGCCGATGGCGGCGGCGAAGATCTTCTCCAGCGTGCGTGCGGTAACCCCGGCGCGCAAGGCGATGGCCGAGACCGGCAGGGGCCGGTCGACATGGCTCTCCATCAGCCGGATCGCCTGGGCAAGCCGCGGGTCGTAGCCGTCGAGCCGGCCCAGCGAAACCAGCGGCTGGGCGTCGGTGGCCGCGCGCGCCTGATCGTAGATGAAGACCGAGGCGACATCGAGCGCCACTGCCATGCCGAGCCGCGAACGGATGAGATGCAGCATCAGGTCGAAGGTGGGCGAGGCGCCGCCGGTGGTGAACACCGGCCCGTCGATGACGTAGCGGTCGGGCCGGACGTCGACGCCGGGAAAGGCGGCGGAAAAATCCTCCAGGTCCTCCCAGTGCGTGGTGGCGGCTCGGCCGTCGAGCAGTCCGGCGCGGGCGACGAGCCATCCGCCGGCCTCGACGCCGCCGACGGCGCGGGCGGCTTTCGCCGCGCGGCGGAAGGCGGCGGCCAGCGGACCGGACGAGCCGGCGCGGGTCCCGAAGCCGCCGATCGCCACCAGCACGTCGGCGCGGGCGGCGGGGTCGAAGCGGCCGGACACCGCGATGGGCAGCCCCGACGTCGTGATCGCCGGCTGGGCGTCGGCCGAGACGATCGTCCAGTCGAACAGGGTTTCGCCCGCGATCCGGTTTGCCGCGCGCAGCGGGTCGATGGCCGAGGCGACGCACATGATCGAGGCGCCCGAGAAGACGAGGAACGTCAGCGTAAGCGGAGAGCGCTCGGCGCGGAAGATCGAGGCGAATTCGCTTTTCATCAAGTGCAATTCGTAAATCGTGAAGCGAAGCCATGCAACGCGTAGGATGCTCGATACCGCAGCGAACGGCTGGCGACTGGAGGAACTCGATGCCGCTTTCCATGAACCGCGAGGTCTTCATCACCTGTGCCGTCACCGGCTCGGGCGGGACGCAGGATCGCAGCCCGCATGTCCCGCGCTCGCCCAGGCAGATCGCCGACTCGGCGATCGCGGCGGCGAAGGCCGGCGCGGCGGTGGTGCATTGCCACGTGCGCGACCCCGAGACCGGCAAGCCGCGCCGCGACGTGGCGCTCTACCGCGAGGTGACCGAGCGCATCCGCGACGCCGAGGTGGACGTGGTCCTGAACCTGACCGCCGGCATGGGCGGCGACATGGTGTTCGGCGACGTCGAAAACCCGCTGCCGCTCAAGGAGGCGGGCACCGACATGGGCGGCGCCTCGAACCGCGTCGAGCACGTGCGCCAGTGCCTGCCGGAGATCTGCACGCTCGACTGCGGCACCATGAACTTCGCCGAGGCCGACTACGTCATGACCAATACGCCGGGCATGCTGCGCGCCATGGGCGGCATGATGACGGCCATGGGCGTGAAGCCGGAGATCGAGGCGTTCGACACCGGGCACCTGTGGTTCGCCAGGCAACTGGTCGAGGAAGGCACGCTGGCGCCCCAGGCGCTGGTGCAGCTGTGCATGGGCGTGCCGTGGGGCGCGCCGGACGACCTGAACACCTTCATGGCCATGGTCAACAACGTGCCCTCCGACTGGACCTGGTCTGCCTTCTCGCTCGGCCGCAACCAGATGGCCTATGTGGCGGCGGCGGTGCTGGCCGGTGGAAACGTGAGGGTGGGGCTGGAGGACAATCTCTGGCTCGACAAGGGCGTGCTCGCCACCAACGCGCAACTGGTGGAGCGCGCGGCGACGATCATCGAGAACATGGGTGCGCGGGTGATCGGCCCCGCCGAGGTGCGCCAGAAACTCGGGCTCACCAAGCGCGCGCCGGTGGCGGCTTAGGGGATATTCCATGACCATCAGCAAAGCAGTGGCAATCGGCGGGGGCGTCATCGGCGGCGGCTGGATCGCGCGGCTGGCGCTCAACGGCTTCGACGTCGCAGTCTACGACCCGCATCCCGAAGCCAAACGCAAGGTGGACGAGGTGATGGCGAACGCCCGCCGCGCCTATCGGCGGATGGCGACGAAGGGCCTGCCCAAGGAAGGCAAGGTTACCTATGCGGCATCCATCGCCGAGGCGGTGAAGGGCGCCGACTTCATCCAGGAAAGCGTGCCCGAGCGGCTCGACGTCAAGCTCGCGACGCTGGCCGAGATCGAGGCGGCCGCGCCCGCCGACGCGCTGATCGGCTCGTCGACATCGGGCTTCAAGGCGACCGACATGGCGAAGGACATGGCGCATCCGGAGCGCTTCCTCGTCGCCCACCCGTTCAACCCCGTCTACCTGCTGCCGATCAACGAGATCGTGCCGGGCGAGAAGACGGCCAAGGCCTTCGTCGAACGCGCGCGCGAGGTCTACACGGCGATCGGCATGAAATGCGTCGTCATCAACAAGGAGATCGACGCCTTCGTCGGCAACCGGTTGCTGGAGGCCGCCTGGCGCGAGGCGCTGTGGCTGGTCAAGGACGGCATCTGCACCGTCGAGGAGCTCGACGACATCATGCGCTACGGCTTCGGCCTGCGCTGGGCGCAGATGGGCATGTTCCAGACCTATCGCATCGCCGGCGGCGAGGCGGGCATGCGCCATTTCATGGCCCAGTTCGGCCCCGCGCTCGCCTGGCCCTGGACCAAGCTGATGGACGTGCCGGAGTTCAACGAGGAACTGGTCGACCTGATCGCGACGCAGTCGGACGAGCAGTCGGACAAGTGGTCGATCCGCGAGCTGGAGCGCATCCGCGACGACAACCTCGTCGGCATCATGGAAGCGCTGGCGAAGGCCGAAAAGGGCAAGGGCTGGGGCGCGGGCGAGTTGCACAACGCCTATGTCAAGCAGCTCGGCAAGGCGGCCAGGAAGGTGTCGAAGGCGGCCGAGAAGGCGAAGGCGGAGAAGCCGAAGAAGAGGAAGGGCTAAGCGGCGTGGACATTTCGAGGCCGAGATTGCTCAAGCATGGAAGTCGTCATTCCGGGGCCGCGCAGCGGAACCCGGAATCCAGATCGCCGGCCTTGCATGTCGGTTTCCTCACGTCAGCCGCACGGCGCTGGATTCCGGGTTCCGCTGCGCGGCCCCGGAATGACGGCCATGGTTTGCGGAGCAATCCGAAGCGGCGTCGACACTTCCAATCGTGCCGCATTGAGGAGTGTGCACCATGCATTTCGGCCTGACCGACGAACAGAAACTCATCGTCGAGACCACCCGCGCCTTCGTCGAGAACGAGCTCTATCCGCACGAGCAAGCCATCGAGCGGACCGGGCGGCTGGAGATGGACCTGATCCGCGAGCTCCAGCGAAAGGCGATGGCGGCCGGTCTCTACGCGGCCAACATGCCGGAGGAGGTTGGCGGCGCCGGGCTCGATACGCTCACCTGGCTGCTCTACGAGAAGGAGCTCGGGCGGGCCAACTATGCGCTGCACTGGACCTGCGTGGCGCGGCCGTCGAACATCCTGCTCGCCGGCACCGCCGAGCAGAAGGAGAAGTACCTCTACCCCTGCATTCGCGGCGAGACCTGGGACTGTCTCGCCATGACCGAGCCCGGCGCGGGTTCGGACCTGCGCGGCATGAAGGCGACGGCGGTGCAGCACGGGAGCGACTGGGTGCTGAACGGCACCAAGCATTTCATCTCCCACGCAGACATCGCCGGCTTCGCCATCGTGTTCATGGCCTCGGGCGAGGAGGAGACGCCGCGCGGCAGGCGCAAGAAGATCACCGCCTTCTTCGTCGACAAGGGAACCCCCGGCTTCACCGTGCGCGAGGGCTACCGCAACGTCTCGCATCGCGGCTACACCAACGCGGTGCTGGAGTTCGACGACTGCCGCCTGCCGAAGGAGCAGGTTCTCGGCGAGGTTCATCGCGGCTTCGAGGTGGCGAATTCCTGGCTCGGCGCGACGCGCCTTCAGGTGGCCGCGACCTGCCTCGGCCGCGCCGAGCGCGCGCTGAAGCACGCGATCGACTATGCCGCCCAGCGCGAGCAGTTCGGCCAACAGATCGGCAAGTTCCAGGGCGTATCCTTCAAGCTTGCCGACATGGCGACGGAGCTGAAGGCGGCCAATCTTCTCACCTTCGAGGCAGGCTGGAAGTATGATGCCGGCACCGTCACCGACGAGGACATGGCGATGGCCAAGCTGAAGTCGACCGAAATGCTCGCCTTCGTCGCCGACGAGGCGATCCAGATCCATGGCGGCATGGGCCTGATGGACGACCTGCCGCTCGAGCGCATCTGGCGCGACGCGCGGGTGGAACGCATCTGGGAAGGCACGAGCGAAATCCAGCGCCATATCATCAGCCGCGCGCTGCTCAGGGCGGTGGGAGGCTGATGCACAGGCGTCGCATGATCGGATCGTTGGTGGCCTGGGTTCCGGCCGCCGCTACCCCCACCCCTTACCCCTCCCCACGAGGGGGAGGGGGATGTGAGACGCTGGCGGCCCCCCTCCCCCTTGTGGGGAGGGGTGCGGGGTGGGGGTGCGGAGAGCGCAGACATTTCGAGAGTGGCGCCCGATGCCGCCGAGACCACGCGCGCGGGCCTTCCATATGACTGCCCCCTCCCGCATCCGCGAAGCCGACCTCTACCTCCCCGTCAAGCGCCTGCTCGAGGGGCAGGGCTACACGGTCAAGGGCGAGGTGGGCGCGGCTGATGTCGTGGCGCTGCGCGACGGCGAGGACGAGCCGGTCATCGTCGAGCTGAAGACCGGCTTCTCGCTGTCGCTGTTCCACCAGGCGATCGACCGACAGGCGCTGACCGACGCGGTCTACGTCGCCGTTCCGCGCGGGTCGGGGCGCGCCTCGCTGAAGGCGCTGGTCGACAACCGCAAGCTCTGCCGACGGCTTGGCCTCGGGCTGATCACCGTCCGGCTGCCGGACGGCTTTGTCGAGGTGCATTGCGACCCCGAGCCCTATCGGCCCCGGGCCTCGAAGCCTCGCAAGGCTCGTCTGCTGAAGGAGTTCGCCAGGCTCGTCGGCGATCCCAACACCGGCGGCACGACGCGGCGCAACCTCGTGACCGCCTATCGGCAGGAAGCGCTGATGTGCCTGCGGTTGCTCGACGCCGAGGGACCGACCAAGGCGGCGGCGGTGGCGAAGGGCACCGGTTTGGCGCATGCACGGCGGCTGATGGCCGACAATCACTACGGCTGGTTCGAGCGCGGGGCGACCACCGGCGTCTACGGGCTGAGCCCGAAAGGCGCGGTCGCGATCGTCGACTATGCCGCCGAGATCGACCGCATCGCCGCCGCGCGCCCAGACGCTGACCTCCCACTCTCCGGCACGACATCATGACCGCTGCGCCCCGCGACCTCTCCCGCCTCCTGCGCCCGCGTTCCATCGCCGTGATCGGCGGCGGCTTCTTCGCGCCGAACGTGGTCAGACAGTCCCTCAAGATGAATTTTTCCGGTGACATCTGGCCGGTGCACCCGACCAAGGACGAGGTGGCTGGCGTCAGGGCCTACAAGTCCCTCGCCGACCTGCCATCGGCGCCCGACGCGACCTTCATCGGCGTCAACCGCAACCTCACCATCGACGTGGTGCGCGAATTGCGCGCGATGGGGGCGGGTGGGGCGATCTGCTTTGCCGCCGGCTTCAAGGAAACCGGCGCCTACGACGCCGAGGGCGAAAGGCTTCAGGCGGCGCTGATCGAGGCCGCGGGCGACATGGCAGTCATCGGTCCCAACTGCTACGGCCTGATCAACTATGCCGACGGCGCGCTGCTCTGGCCCGACCAGCATGGCGGCCGGCGGCTGGCCGAGGGCGAGCGCGGGGCGGCGATCATCACCCAGTCCTCCAACATCGCCTGCAACCTCACCATGCAGACGCGGGGCCTGCCGCTCGCCTTCCTGATGACGGCCGGCAACCAGGCGCAGACGGGTCTGTCGGAGATGGCGCTCGGGCTGATCGAGGACGACCGCGTCACCAGCCTCGGCCTGCACATCGAGGGGTTCGATTCCGTCGCCGGCTTCGAGCGGCTGGCCGCGCGGTCCCGCGAATTGAAGAAGCCCATCGTGGCGATGAAGGTCGGGCGCTCGGAACAGGCGCGGGCGGCGACGGTGTCGCACACGGCCTCCCTGGCCGGCTCGGACGCCGCCTCGGACGCCTTCCTGAAGCGGCTCGGCATCCCGCGCGTCGATACGATCCCGTCCTTCCTCGAGACGCTGAAGCTCTTCCACGCCATCGGCCCGCTGCCGGGCGGGCGGCTGTCCTCGATGAGTTGCTCGGGCGGGGAAGCCTCCGTCATGGCCGACACGGCGGTGGGCCGATGCGTGCATTTCCCGGCACTCGAGGCCGATCACAAGGCGCGGGTGGAGGCGACGCTCGGGCCGCTGGTCGCCGTCGCCAACCCGCTCGACTACAACACCTACATCTGGGCCAAGGAGGACGCGCTGGCCGCCGCCTTCTCGGCCATGGTTTCGGGCGGCTTCGACCTGAACCTGCTGGTGCTCGACTTCCCGCGCACCGACCGCTGCTCCGACGCCGACTGGTGGCCGACGGTGAATGCGTTCGAAAAGGCGCTGAAGGCGAACGACGCGAAAGGCGCGATCGTCGCCTCGATGGGCGAAAACCTGCCCGAGGGGCACGCGGAGGACTTGCTGCGACGCGGCATCGTGCCGATCTCGGGGATCGCGGAGGCGTTCGACGCGGCCGAGGCGGCGGTGTTGGTGGGGGAGCGGTGGGACAGGGCCTTGCCCTCCGCCCTGGGCATCTCGGCAGCCCCGTCTTTCGGATCGGCGGGCGACACCCCCCTCTGGCCTGCCGGCCATCTCCCCCTCAAGGGGGGAGATCGATCGTCGCCGACGCCGCGCCTATTCGCCGGCGTTTCGGAAGTGACGCCGACGTCGAAGCTGCCGATCTCCCCCCTTGAGG
>JBKBRJ010000060.1:0-15511 GCA_046292285.1 Mesorhizobium sp.
CATGCCGCCACCGGCGAGACGGTGTCGATCGGCACGCGCAACGATGTCTACCTGCAGTACGTCCAGATCATCCAGTCGGTGCATGCGCTGCGCTTCCACGTCGACGAGGGAACGCTTCGGCCGCTGACCAAGTCGGCGGTCGGCTGGACGCTGCTGTCCACCCTGCCCGACGACAAGATCGACAACATCGTGCGCCGCGCCAACATCGCGACGCCGAAAGCATCCGAGCGCGTCAAGATTGTCGACATGATGGAGAAGGTGCGCGAGATCCGGCGGACCGGATATTGCTGGACCGAGAACGTGCCCTTCCTCGGGGGCGGCACGATCTGCGTGCTCCTGCCGATCACCATCCAGAACCAACCGGCGGTTCTTGGCCTGGGCGGCGCGGCGGAGCGGATTCGCCAGAACCGCGACCGCTATCTCGCGGTCCTGCAGCGGGCGGCCAAGTCGGTGCTGCCGAGCGATCCGTTCGACCAGCCGATCGACATCGAGTTCTGATCGGCGGTTGCCGCCGGACGGGCGCGCCCGCTCAGTGGGCGCTGGCCGGCTTGGGCGCCTCGGCCTTCGCGTCGGCCTTGCGGCGGTTGGCCAGCCAGGTGGTCAGCGCCGACAGCTCGCCGACGAAGCCGCGGCGGAAGAACACGATCACGACGAGCAGGATCACGCCCTGGCTGATCAGAGCCCACTCGCCGAAACCGGCGAGATAGTCGTTGAGCCAGATGATGATGCCGGCGCCGAAGATCGGTCCGAGCAGCGTTCCAAGGCCGCCGAGCAGCGTCATCAGGATGACCTCCGCCGAGATCGGCCAGGATGCGTCGGTGAGCGTCGCGAACTGGTAGACGGTGGCCTTCATGCCCCCGGCCACGCCAGCCATCGTCGCGGAAATGACGAAGGCGAGCAACTTGATCCGCTCGGGGTCGAAGCCGAGCGACTCGACGCGCGGCTGGTTGTCCCGCACCGCCTTCAGGATCTCGCCATACGGGGAATGGACGACGCGGTAGTAGATGAAGACGCAGGCGAGCGTGATGGCCAGCACGACATAGTAGTAGGTGAAGTTGTCGGTGACCGGAATCATGCCGAACATCGGGTTTCGCGGGATCGCCTGCATGCCGTCCTCGCCGCCGGTGAACGGCGACTGAAGCAGGATGAAGTAGATGAACTGCGAGAAGGCGAGCGTGATCATGGCGAACTGGATGCCCTGCCGGCGGATCGTCAGCCAGCCGATCACGAGGCCGAGCAGCCCGCTGCAGACGCCGCCCGCCAGGATCGCGAGTTCGATGGAGATCGGCGTGGTCTTCAGGACATACCCCGTGATGTAGGCCGCGCCGCCGAAGAACATGGCGTGGCCGAAGCACAGGAGGCCCGAATAGCCGAGCAGGAGATTGAACGAGCAGGCGAAGACGACGAAGCACATGATCGTCATCAGGGTGACGGAGTAGAAATGGAGCGGCGCAATGGCCAGCAGCGCGACCGCGACGGCGATGAGGAGAAGACGGATCATCAGTTCTGTTCCTTGCCGCTGAAGATGCCGGCCGGACGAAGATAGAGGGCCACCGTCATGAACAGGAAGATCACGACGCTGGCTGCCTCGGGATAGAACACCTTGGTCAGGCCCTCGACGACGCCGAGCATGTAGCCCGTGGCCACCGCGCCGATGATCGACCCCATGCCGCCGATCACCACGACCGCGAAGACGACAATCATCAGGCTCGAGCCCATCGAGGGGGAAACCTGGTAGATTGGCGCCGCCAGGACACCGCACAGCCCTGCGAGGCCGACGCCGAAGCCGTAGGTCAGCGTCATCATCTTCGGCACGTTGATGCCGAAGGTCTGGACGAGCTGCGGCTTCTCGTTGGCGGCGCGAAGGTAGGATCCCAGCTTGGTGTGCTCGATCAGGATCCAGGTGCCGAGGCAGGTGACGACGGAGAAGACCACCACCCAGAGCCGGTAGTAGGGCATGAACATGAAGCCGAGATTCACGCCGCCGGGAATGGGGTTCTGGTACGGCAGGCCGGTCGAGCCGTACTGGTAGCGCACGAGGCCTTCCACGATCAGCGCCACAGCGTAGGTGGCCAGCAGGCTGTAGAGGTGGTCGAGCCCGGCCAGAGGCCGAAGCAGGAAACGTTCCAGGAACATGCCCGAGATCGCCACCAGCACGGGCGCAATGACCAGCGCCGGCCAGTAGCCGATGCCGAGATGGTTGAGCAGCAGCCACGCCACGAACGCGCCGAGCATGTACTGGGCGCCATGGGTGAAGTTGATGACGTGCATCATGCCGAAGATGATGACGAGGCCCATCGAGAGCATGGCGTAGAAGGAGCCGTTGATCAGCCCGATCAGGATCTGCCCCATGAGCAGTTGCGTCGAGATGCCGTCGAACATCGGCTCACACCCCCAGGTAGGATTTGACGCGGCCCATGTCGGCGGCGAGTTCGTCGTTGGTCAGCGTGTCCACCACCATGCCGTTTTCGATCACCACGTGACGGTCGGCCACGAGCCGGGCGAAGCGCAGGTTCTGCTCGACCAGGATGATGGTGAAGCCCTGCGCCTTCAGCCGCTTGATAATCTCGCCGATCTCCTTGACGACGACAGGCGCCAGACCTTCGCTCGGCTCGTCGAGGAGGAGCAGTTTCGCCCCGGTGCGCAGGATGCGGGCGATCGCCAGCATCTGCTGCTCGCCGCCCGAGAGCTTGGTGCCGGGGCTGTTGGCGCGCGCCTTGAGGTTGGGGAAGGTTTCGTAGAGGGCTTCGTCCGACAGCCCGCCCGGGCGCAGGACCGGCGGCAGGAACAGGTTCTCCTTCACCGAAAGCGAGGCGAAGATGCCGCGCTCCTCCGGGCAGTAGCCGATGCCAAGCCGCGCGATCTGGAACGGGCGGCGCGAGATGGTCTCCTCGCCGGCGAAGCGGATCGAGCCCGTGCGCTTCTGCATCAGGCCGACGATCGAGCGCAGGGTCGTCGTCTTGCCGGCGCCGTTGCGGCCGATGAGCGTGACGAGTTCGCCTTCACCGACCTCGAAGCCGATGCCGTGCAGGACGCGAGACTCGGCGTACCAGGCGCGCAGGTCCTTGACCTCGAGGAGCGGCGCGCCGACCGGTTCGCTCACCGCGACCGCCTGTTGCGCAAGGCTATTCATCCACGCCTCCCATATAGGCCTCGACGACGCGCTGGTCGTTGGAAACCTCGTCGTAGGTCCCTTCCGCGAGCACTTCGCCGTGCTGGAGCACGGTGATGCGGTCGCACAGGTTCGAGACCACGGACAGGTTGTGCTCGACCAGAAGAACCGTGCGCCCCGCCGCCACCTTCCGGATGAGGTCGGTGATCGGCTCGATGTCCTCGTGGCCCATGCCGGCCGTCGGTTCGTCGAGCAGCATCACCTCCGGTTCGAGCGCCAGCGTGGTGGCGATCTCCAGGGCGCGCTTCTTGCCGTAGGACAACTCGGCCGCCGTGATCCCGCGGCTCTCGACGATGCCGACCTGTTCCAGCAATTCCTCGGCGCGCCGGTTGAGCGGGGCCACGGCACGGAGGGAGCGCCAGAAATGGTAGCCCGTGCCATAGGGCGCCTGGAGCGCGACGCGGACGTTCTCGAGCACGGTCAGGTTCGGGAAGATCGCCGAGATCTGGAACGACCGCACGAGGCCGCGCCGCGCCACCTCGGCCGTGCGCAGTCCGGAAATGTCCTCGCCGTTCAGCAGGATCCTGCCCTTGGTCGGCTGCAGCGTCTTGGTGAGCAGGTTGAAGCAGGTCGTCTTGCCCGCGCCGTTCGGTCCGATCAGCGCATGGATCGAACCGCGCCGCACCGCGAGGTCGACGTCCTTGACGGCGGCAAAGCCCCCGAAGACCTTCGTCAGGCCTTTTCCGACCAGCGCATAGTCCTGGCCGGCCGCGGACGCGACTGCTTCCGCCGGAACGGCGGTTGCCATGGTGGCCATGTTCTCCTCCCTCCGACCGCGGTCCGCCCGCGGCCGTCAAATCAGCTCGGCAGCCGCAGGACCGCCTTCGCCAGGATGTTCTTCTGAATTTCGTTCGATCCGCCGAAGATGGCCGGCGCGCGCGAGTCGAGGAACAGGTTCATCGCGTCGACCTGGCCGTTGCCGGCCTCGATGTCGTCGAAGAACCGCGCGTCCTCCCCCGCGAGCATCAGCGTCTCCTCGGTGATGCGCTGATACAGCTCGGTGGTGAAGATCTTCAGCATCGAGACGTCCGCTCCCAGTTCGCCGCCGTCGCGCAGCACCTTGGCGAAGCGATCGAAGGCGGAACCGAGATCATAGATGTCGAGACGGTGCTTGGCATAGCGCGACCAGAAGGCCGGGTCGTCAAAGGCGCCGCGCGCCTGGGCGAGCTTCTCAAGCCGCTCGATGGCGATCTCGGGCCGCGTTGTCGCTCCCAGGAAGATGCGCTCGTGACCGAGCACCGACTTGGCCACGTCCCAGCCCTGGTCAATTTCGCCGACGACATTGGCGACCGGCACGCGCACCTCATCGAAGAAGACTTCGCAGAAGTCCGTCTCGCCGCGCAGGTTGGCGATCGGCCTGACGCGCACGCCCGGCGTCGTCATGTCGATCAGGAGGACGGTGATGCCCTTCTGGCGCACCTTCTCGTCGCGGCTGGTGCGGACCAGCGCGAAGATCCAGTTCGCGCAATGGGCCAGCGTGGTCCAGATCTTCTGGCCGTTGACCACGAAATGGTCGCCGTCCCGAATCGCGGCGGTCCTGAGGCTGGCGAGGTCGGAGCCGGAATTGGGCTCGGAATAGCCCTGGCACCAGACATGCTCGCCGGTGAGAATGCGCGGAAGGTAGTGCGCCTTCTGCTCCTCCGTCCCATGCTCGAGCAGCAGGGGGCCGATCAGGCCGAGCCCGTGGTCTGGAATGCGCGGGCAGCCGAGGCGCCCCCATTCCTCGACATAGATCATGTGCTTGGCGGGGGTCAGGCCCATGCCGCCATGCTCGACCGGCCAGACCGGCGCGAGCCAGCCCTCCTCGGCCAGTGCATGATACCAGACGGCCACCTCGTCGAAGAGCGGGCGCTGCTTGCGCATGAAGCGCAGCTCGGCGGGCAGCCGGCGCTCGACGAGGTCGCGGAAAGCCTCGCGAAAGGCCTCGTCGGGCATGGCGTTCCAGTCGGTCGCGGACGCCATCAGATGGAATCCTTGAATACCGCCGGGCGCTTCTCGATGAAGGCGCGCATGGCTTCCTTGGAATCCTCGTGGCGGGTCATCTCGACCGTCAGGTTCTGCTCGAAGCGGTAGCCGTCGCGCAGCGGCATGTTCTCGACGGTGTTGATCGCGCGCTTGGCGAGGCTCAGCGCCTTGGGGCTTTTCGACGCGATGATGCGCGCCATCTTCATGGCCTCGTCCATCAGGTCTTCGAGCGGCACGCAAGCCTCGATGATGCCGCGCCGATAGGCCTCCGCGGCCGGGACGCGATAGCCGGTGAGGATCATGCGGCGGGCGAGCGACTTCGGGAACAGCGACATGGTGTGGCGCGCGCCGCCCATCAGGCCGATGTCGATCTCGGGCAGACCGAAGACGGCGTTGTCGGAGGCAAGGATGATGTCGGCGGCGATGATCGGCCCCATGCCGGCGCCGAGCGCCGGACCATTGACGGCGGCGATGACGGCCTTGCCGCATTCCATGATGCAGTTCGACACCTCGCGCGTGCGCCGCAGGTGGCGGTAGGTCTCGCCCTTGATGTCGCCGATCGCCTGGCGGTTCTTGATGTCGGCGCCGGCCGAGAAGATCTTCTCGCGGCCGGTGATGACGATGCAGCGGACCTCCGGCGTGTCGTTCAACTCGTCGAAGACCTCGATCATCTCGTCGGAGAAGTCGCGCGAATAGGCGTTGACCGGCGCGTTGTCCATTTTGACGACGGCGATGTGGTCCTCGATGGTCACCTTGATGAGTTCGTTGCGCATGGCGTCCTCCCGGCCTCAGGCCGCACGTTCCAGATTGACGAATTCTAGCCGCAGGTCTTCCGGCTGGCCGAGCGTCGCGCTCAGGCTGATCGCGCGCTTGAGATAGAGACCGATGTCGCACTCGTCGGTGAAGCCCATGGCGCCGTGCAGATGCACCGCGCGGCGGCAGATCGAGACGGCGGAGTCGCCGGCCCTGGCCTTGGCCGCGAGCACGGCCAGCCGCGCGGCCCGCGCGTCGCGCGTGGCGATCGTCTCCACCGCATTGACGACCGCCGCGCAGGCGAACTCGGCATCCGACCACATGTCGACGAGGCGGTGCTGGACGACCTGGAAGCTGGCGATCGGCTTGCCGAACTGCACGCGCGCCTTGGTGTAGTCGATGGTGATCTCGACGGCGCGCGAGGCGATGCCGGCAAGCTCGGCGGCGAGCGCGACGCGGGCATCGCGCACCGGCGTATCGAGAAGCGCCGCCTCGGTCCCGGCTCGCGCGATCAACGCGCCTTCAGGCAGCTTGCACTGCTCGAAGCGGACGGTCCCGATCGCCGCGCCATCGACGCCGGCCGCGGTCTCGACGGTCAGGCCCGCGCTGCCGGCTGGAACCGCGAACAGGCCGTAGCCCCCGTCCAGCGCCGCGACGACAAGGAAATCAGTCGCCGAAAGGGCGAGATCGACGTGACGCTTCGCTCCCGACAGGAAATACTCTCCGTTGACGGCCGCGCGCGCCGAAACGGCGTGGCCCGCGACATTCATCCAGGCCGGCGCAAGGATCAGGCTTCCAGCGACAAGGCCCGCCACGAGGCGGTTGCGCTCGGGCGATGCATCGGCCAGGGCCAGAAGTCCCGACGCGAAGACCGCGCCGGTCGCCATCGGCTCGCTGATCAGCGCGCGGCCGAGCGCCTCGCTGACGACGGCCTGCTCGGTGAGCGACATCCCCGCGCCGCCGATCCCCTCGGGCACGAGGATGCCGGTCCAGCCGGCCTCGGCCATCGAATTCCACAGCGGTCTGTCCATGTCGGCGCCGGCCGCGCGCTTCTTCCTGACCGACGCGGGGCCGGGCTGGCGTGAGGCGAGCGTGGCCACGCTGTCGCGCAGCATGGCGAGCAAACCATCGGGATCGTCGAATACGGATTGCGGCATCATTCCTCCCCGATGCAGCCTTCGCTGTCTTGCATGGCACGGTAGGCGAAGCGCGTCCGGCGTACAATTGAAACAGCGCGTTGCAGTGTCATTTCATAAATGTGAAGGCACCCAGGCGCGATGACCCTATGACGGCAGTTCGTGATCGCGGAACTGCTCGCGCAGCTTCGTCTTCTGCAACTTGCCCGTTGCCGTGTGCGGCAACGTCTCCACGAACGCGATATCGTCAGGCAGCCACCATTTCGCGACGCGGCCCGAGAGGAAGTCAAGCAGTTCCTCCCGGGTGGGCGCCTTGCCCGGTTTCGGGACCACGATCATCAGCGGCCGCTCCTGCCATCTCGGATGATGGACGCCGATGACGGCGGCCTCGGCGACGCCGGGATGTGCGACGGCGGCGTTCTCCAGATCGATCGACGAGATCCACTCACCGCCCGATTTGATCACGTCCTTCGAGCGGTCGGTGAGCTGAACGTAGCCGTCGGCGTCGATCTTGGCGACGTCGCCGGTCGCAAACCAGCCCTCGGCGTCGAGAATGTCGCCGCCCTCGCCCCGGAAATATCCCGACGCGACCCAGGGGCCACGCACCAGGAGATCGCCGGCGACCGCGCCGTCATGGGCGAGCGGCTGGCCGTCCTCGCCGCGGATGCGCAGTTCGACGCCGTAGATCGCGCGGCCCTGCCTGGTCTGCACCGTGACCTGCTCGTCCTCGGCGACTGCCGCGTGCTTCGGCAGCAGATTGCCGATCGTGGCGAGCGGGCTGGTCTCGCTCATGCCCCAGGCGTGGATGACGAAAACGCCGAAATCGCGCCGGAATCGCTCGATCACGGCGCGCGGCGCGGCCGATCCGCCGATCACCACCCGTTCGAGCTTCAACCCGGACAGGTCGATGCCCGGCGTGTCGTCGACATGCTTGAAGAAGCCGAGCCAGACGGTGGGTACGCCGAGGGAGAAGTTGCACGCCTCGGCGACCGCGATGTCGAACAGGCTCTTGCCGTCGAGCTGCGGGCCGGGCAGCACGAGCTTGGCGCCGCACATGGCGGCCGCGTAGGGAATGCCCCAGGCGTTGACGTGGAACAGCGGCACGGCGAGCAGCACGCTGTCGGCGCTCGACAGGCGCAGCCCGTCGACGGCGCAGGCGGCAAACGAGTGCAGCACGGTGGAGCGGTGCGAATAGAGCACGCCCTTGGGATTGCCGGTCGTGCCGGACGTGTAGCAGAGCGAGGAGGCGGTCTTCTCGTCGAACTGCGGCCAGACGAAATCGTCGTCCTCACTCGCCACCAGATCCTCGTAGGCCTCGCAGCCGGCGAGGTCTCCTGTCAGATGCGCGGCATCCGTCATCGCCACGAAGCGCTCGACCTTGCCGAGTTGCGGCCGCAGGCCTTTCACCAATCCGCCGAAGGTGACGTCGAGGAACAGGACCCGGCTCTCGGCATGGTTCAGGATGTAGTCGATCTGCTCTGGAAAGAGCCGCGGATTGACGGTGTGCAGCACCGCGCCGATGCCGGAGACGGCGAAATAGAGTTCGAGATGCCGGTGCGTGTTCCAGGCCAGGGTCGCGACGCGGTCGCCGGGCTTGATGCCCATGCGCTTGAGCGCCTTGGCGAGCTTCGCCGCCCGAGACCGGACCCCGGCCCAGTCGGTGCGCACGACCGGCCCCTCGCAGGTGCGGCTGACGATCTCGACGTGCGGATGATAGCGGGCGGCATGCTCGACCAGCGTCGAGATCAACAGTTGCCTGTCCTGCATCAAGCCCAGCATGGGGCAATCCTCCCTTTTGAGCCGGCCTCCACCGACGCGGACGCAAAATCGTCGGCGCGCATGGCCAAGTCAATTCGCTGCGAGGATGCGCAGCGTCGTTTCACACCTGTGAAACTTAGGCCGTGCGGCTCAGTTGGTTTGCGTTTGCGTGGACAGGATGGTGGAGAGAAGCGTCACATCCGCGAGGGAGGAAGCAGATGAGCGTGCTGTTCAGCGAAGACCGGCTCGGCGGGCTCGTCTTGCCCAACAGGGTCGTCGTCTCTCCGATGTGCCAGTACAGCGCCGTCGACGGCGTGGCGCAGGATTGGCATCTCGTCCATCTCGGCTCCCTGATGATGTCGGGCGCCGGCCTCGTCATCCTCGAGGCGACGGCGGTCGAGGCGATCGGACGCGGCACGCATGGCTGCCTCGGTCTCTACGAAGACGCCCAGGAAGCGGCCCTCGCGCGGCTCGTCGAGGCGCTGCGCAGGCTCTCGCCGGCGAAGATCGGCATCCAGCTCACCCATTGCGGCCGCAAGGCGGCCACGCGCACCATTCCCGAGCGCTGGCGCGGCGAACCGCTGCCGGCCGAGGAAGGCGCATGGAAGCCGGTCGCCCCGTCGGCGATCGCCTATGACGCGGACTGGCAGGTGCCGGACGAACTCGACGAGTCCGGCATCCGGCGCATCATCGACGCCTTCGCCGAGAGCGCCCGCCGCGCCGCCCGCGCCGGCTTCGACCTGCTCGAGTTGCACGGCGCGCATGGGTACCTGATCCATCAGTTCCTGTCGCCGATCACCAACCGTCGCGCCGACCGCTGGGGCGGCTCGGCGGAAAACCGCAACCGTTTCGCCGTCGAGATCGTGCGGGCCGTGCGCGCGGCCTGGCCGCGCGAGCGGGCGCTCGGCTTTCGCATGAACTCGACCGACTGGACGCCGGAGGGCTCGACGCTCGACGACGCCGTGGAACTGGCCCGGGCGCTGGAGGCGGAGGGCCTCGACTATGTCGTGATGTCGTCGGGCAACATCCGTCCGGGCATCGCCATCCCGCCGGCCACGCCCGGCCACCAGGTGCCGTTCGCCAGGGCGATCAAGGACGCGACCGGCCTCGCCGCCATGGCCGTCGGCATGATCGTCGAGGCGCGGCAGGCCGAGCAAATCGTGGCTTCGAATGCCGCCGACTTCGTCGCGCTGGCGCGGCCGATGCTCGACAATCCGCGCTGGGCCATCCACGCGGCGGCCGAACTCGGCGCCGACATCCCCTACCCGCCGCAATACATCCGCGCCAGGCCCAACAACTGGCTCGGCTTCCGCCATGTCCACCCCAACGCCAACCCGCCCGCCACCACCCTCCAGCTCGACCGCCCGCGCAGCGTGGCGGCCTGGGACCGGCCCGAGGAACCTGCCCGCGAGAAAACCCGGTAGACACCTGAAGCCCGGTCGACGCCGCTCCGTTTCGGAAGTTGGAGACGGGCGGGACGCGCGGACGCGCGGTGCGGCCGACGGAGGCCTCGCTGGGGCGTTCTTTAAACTTGTCGGCAATTCGCCGGCATTTTCTTCAGCGGAGGGCGCTATCGTTCAGCCAAACGGAGGCTCGAATGATGGCTCGGCTCGCACTCAAAGCAGCGGTCTTGACGTTGACGGCGCTCGTCACGGGGATGGGATCGGCGGCGAACGCCGGGCCTTGGCCGCAGAACGTCCATACCATCCGCCACGATTCCGGCGGCTACGTCATCGACTATGCCATCAAGATGCGACGGATGGAGCGGTCGGGCCAGCCGATCCGATTCTCGGGACGCTGCGACTCCGCCTGTACTCTGTATCTGGCGCTTCCGAAGTCCCAGGCCTGCGTTTCGAAGGGGGCCACCTTCGGCTTCCACTTGCCAAGCGGATCATCGACCCGAGGCGATCGCATCGCGGCCAACTTCATGCTGAACGCCTATCCGGCCTGGGTGCGCAAGTGGCTGACCGCGAATGGCGGGCTGACGACACAGCTCAAGGTAATGCGTTACGACTATGCGCGCCAGCACCTGCCCGAGTGCGGCCAGGGCAGGACCGTTCACCAGGACAGGATGGCCTCGAGCCATCTCGTCGCCCTCTCCGCCGACTGACCACGGACCATCCGGCCGCCCCCTTAGCGACCGGAGCCGATCGACGCGGCTGAGCCAGTCCGTCAGACCAAAGCCTGACCGGAAATCGGGGGATTGGTCGACCAACCATTCGCGAGATACGTGCGTCCTCCCGGACGGGTTTGGCCGACGCTTCGATCCAACGGGAACGGACAGGCATGTTCCTGCCCGTCCCCGCCGGCAAGCGGCATGTCACTTGGGGCCGCCGCCATTGCCGCCGCCATTGCCGCCGCCATTGCCGCCGCTATTGCCGCCGCCATTGCCGCCGCCGCCTGCGTTGTTACTTGCTCCCGGGGCGTTGCCTGAGTTGCCGGGCGTGCCGTCGGCATCGGTGCCATCGCCATTGTTCGAGGCGCCGGGATTCGACGAGTCGTTACCATCCGGGTCGTTGCCATGACCATTGTTGCCGTTGGTCTGGCCGCCGCCGACACCGCCGCCACCGCCATTGCCGCCACCGTTGCCGCCGCCGTTGCCGCCACCGTTGCCGCCGCCGTTGCCGCCACCGTTGCCGCCGCCGTTGCCGCCACCGTTGCCGCCACCGTTGCCGCCGCCGTTGCCGCCGCCGCCATTGCCGCCGCCGCCGTTGCCGCCACCGCCGTTGCCGCCGCCGCCATTGCCGCCACCGCCGTTGCCGCCACCGTTGCCGCCGCCGCCATTGCCGCCGCCGTTGCCGCTGAATGAAGCATTCAGTGCGCCAGCGTCGCGATCATCCGTGACGATCGACGCGCGCGTCCCGCAAGCATTGCGCGCCCTGCGGTAAATACGCCGGTACTCTTCGAGCGCCTCGATCGTGCCCCGAGCCAGGGCTTGTTCACAGGCCCGATCGGCGCGTTCCTTCCAGCCCATGTCGGTCAACATCTGGCTCGATGCGGTATTCACTGACACGCCCATTGTCGATGCGGCGAGTAACGCAACTAAGAAACGTCTGCACTCAGCCATAACACATACTCCTGGTTGAACCATTTACTCTTGCCCGTGACGGACGTTTAACAATTAATTAACCGCCGAACATTGACAAGCAGTTTCCTTTAACACTTCGTAAATTATGATCTGTTAGTTAATTCACGCTCGATGAACTCCCTGCCTCGCTCGCAATGTTTGCGGCTTTTTTTAAGGGATCCCGATCGGCACTGGAGCGATGTTCAGGTGCGGCCGCGTGAACGCCGCGTCGCCACGAAAGGCGCGTCAGCTCGCGGTATGGGAAAGGCCCAATGAGGCGGCGCCCAAGCATGACACGCCAGGGCGCTGGCGCCGCATCGCAAACGTGCGCAAAGCGCTGATGTCATTGATTTACATGGTGGGCCCGGAGGGACTCGAACCCCCAACCAAGCGGTTATGAGCCGCCGGCTCTAACCATTGAGCTACAGGCCCCACGCCCGCCTGCAATAGTGGCTTTCGCCGCGCCAGACAAGCAGCGCGCCGCAATCAATACACAATCGCAGCCTAGCGCTTCGCACCGGGACGAAACCAACCTGAGAGACCAGCCATGCTGCGCGCCGCCCTTCCCTTCCTCGCCGCCTCCGCGCTCGCGGTCGCGGTCGCTCCCGCCGCCGCCCAGACTTTCCCCGAGCCAAAGCCCAGGATTTCGGTCACCGGCGAGGGCCAGCAGTCGATACGGCCGGACATGGCCCTGCTGACGTTCTCCGTCATGCGGCAGGCGGAGACGGCGCGCGAGGCGCTTACCGCCAACAACGAGGCGATGGCGCAGGTGATCTCGGCGCTCAAGGCCGACGGAGTCGAGGATCGCGACCTGCAGACAGCCGGCATCCAGATCAACCCGCGCTACGAATACCCGACCCGCCCGGACGGCGGACAAAGACAGGTCCTGACCGGCTACGAGGTGTCGAACACGCTGACGGTGCGCGTGCGCGACGTGCAAAAGACCGGAGCGATCCTCGACAAGGTCGTGTCGCTGGGCGTCAACCAGGGCGGCGGGATCTCCTTCACCAACGCCGATCCGGCAGCCGCGGTCGAGGCGGCGCGGCGCAAGGCGGTGGAGGACGCCATCGACAAGGCGCGCACCCTGGCTGAGGCCGCCGGGGTCCGGCTCGGACCAATCCTGGATATCTCCGAGATGTCGTCGAGGCCGCAGCCGGTGCCCTACCTGGCCACGAAGATGCGGGCGGAAGCCGCCGACGCAGTCCCGGTCGAGGCGGGCGAGAACAGCTACCGCGTCGAGGTGACGATGAGCTTCGGCATCAAGCAGTGATCGCTGGCGGATCGAAGCGCGGCGCGGCTAGAGTTCCCCGTCCAGCAGATGGTCGAGATACTCCTGCATGTCGGTGATGTCGGTCTCGGACGCGGTAATGCGTCCGCGAACGGAAATGCCGGCCGCGTGCACGCTCTCACGGCTGCCGGAGACCAGCGGATGCCAGTCCGCCAGGTCCTGGCCCTCGGCCACCAGCCGGTAGGCGCAGGTCGACGGCAGCCAGACGATGGTCCGTACGTTGGCAGGCGTGAGCTTCACGCAGTCCGACACCTTGGCCAGGCGATTGGCATAGTCGCTGCACGTGCAGAGTTTCGCGTCGAAGAGGCGGCAGCCGACGCTGGTCCAGTGGATCTCGCCGGTGTCCTCGTCCTCGAGCTTGGCCAGGCAGCACTTGCCGCAGCCATCGCAGAGCGATTCCCACTGGGCCTCGGTCATGGCCTCCAGCGGCGTGGTCTTCCAGAACGGCTTTTCCATGCCGCGCATGTCGCGCCCGCCACGGTTTCCGTCAAGCGTCCGCGGCGCTTTTTCGAGCGGACCGAAGCAGTCGCGGGACGTGCGCGGCGGAACCAAACCGCCCGTTGATGGTTCTTGCCATCGAAGGGTCCATCTTCGACCGGAGAAAGCATTTCATGAAACACCCCGTACGAATCCTCGCCGGCACGGCGCTCGGCCTGCTGATGGCGTCGGCGCCATCCGTCGCGCAAACGCCCATTCCCGCCGCCGCGCCGATGCTGCTCGCCCAGGCCGACGACGCGGAAGCGCGCAAGAAGCTCGAGGAGGAGGAGGCCGCGAGGCAGGCAGCCGAGGAGGCGGACGCAGCGGAAGAGGAAACTCCGCCAGCCGCCGAGGCTGAAGAGCCCGCCGCCGAGGCGCCCGAGGCCGAGGCCCCGACGCCGCAGCCCGAACCCGACGAACAGGCCGCGCCCGCGCAGGAGGCTGCTCCAGAGCCTGCCCCCACGCAGGAAGCCGCCCCGGCGCAGGCGCCGGCGCCGGAGGCCGCTCCGGAGGCAGAAAGCGCCGAGGAAGCGGCTCCCGCCGGCGATGCGCCGCGCGCGACCGAAACCGCGCCGGCTGCGACCGGGGAAACCGTCGAACAGGCGCCCGCCGCACGGGGCGACCGCAATGTCCGCCGCGCAACCGGCGAGACGCCCGCTCCGCAAAGCGAGGCAGCCGATGACACGCTGCCCGAGAACGCGGCTCCGGTGCTCGACAGCGCCAAGGAAGCGCCGGCGTCCGACCGAGACAACAGGCGCGCCGGCCGGCCGGAGAGGACCCGTCCGGGAGAAGCCGCGCAGGCACCGGCCGAGGATGCCGCTCCGCCTCCGACCAGCGACCAGGATGCCCAGGCGCCGGAGATCAGACAGCAGGAGATCCAGCCGATCACGGCCACGGAGGGCCGCCGCGTCGATCGCGACCAGGTCCGCCGCGACCGCCGGCAGCGCCCCGAGGGCGCCGAGGTCGTTCGCGAGAGCGAAGGCCGGGTAATCTTCGAGTTCAACAACCAGATCTTCGTCCAGGGCAACGACCTGCCTCGTCTCAGCCGCGATGCTCGCGACGTCTACTACGAGGAACTGCCGCGCGGGTTGGTACGCGAGACGATCGTGCGGCCGAACGGGGTCCAGATCGTCACCATCCGCAACCGGCACGGCGAAATCGTGCGTCGTTCGCGCATTTCACCGGACGGCCGGGAGACCGTGCTGACCTACCTGCGCGAAGACCATTGGGACCGCCAGCGCGAGTGGCGCGATCCGGGCGATGAACTGCCGCCGCTGCGGCTGCGCATCCCCGTCCGGGAATACATCCTCGACGCCGGCCGTGTCGACGACGCGGATACCTACTACGCGTTCCTCGACCAGCCGCCCGTCGAGCAGGCCCGCCGGCTCTATTCGGTGGACGAGGTGAAGCGGTCGGCGCGACTGCGCGACACCGTGAGGCGCGTCGATCTCGACACCATCACCTTCGCGACGGGTTCGGCCGAGATCGCCCGCTCGGAGGTGGATGCACTCGAAGCCATCGCCACCGCGATGCTGCGTCTGCTCGACGAGAACCCGGCCGAGACCTTCCTGATCGAGGGCCATACCGACGCGGTTGGCTCGGACATCTCCAACCTCGCGCTGTCGGACGCGAGGGCGGAAAGCGCGGCCGACGCGCTGACGCGTGTCTTCGGCATCCCGCCGGAAAACCTCGTCACGCAAGGTTACGGCGAGCGCTACCTGAAGGTGGCGACGGAAGGGCCGTCGCGGGAGAACCGGCGCGTCGCGATCCGACGCATCACGCCTCTCGTCGCGCCCGTCGCCAGCACGCGATAAAGCCAGGCGACAAGACGAGATCGCAGCGAAACCGATCGTGGGGGGGGGGGCGGAGGCGCGCCCCGCGGGCGGGGTGGGTTC
>JBKBRJ010000060.1:15521-16680 GCA_046292285.1 Mesorhizobium sp.
GTTCTCCCAGCCAACCGGCGCGGGGGGCGCTACACCCCCCCCCCCACGATTGCATTTGACTGAACCGCACAAGACCGATGCGGGCGCGTTGTTTTGCGCCCTTATTCACCTATCTAAGGATATTCTAACGCCATGAGCGATTCGCCGGTATCGGAACATCGGTCGCCTTTGCGGTTTTGCGCTCGCCAGTATCGCCGACCGCGTGACATTTCGGTTGCGGCGGACCCGGTTTTTCCGTTCTTGCGCCGAAAGGCCGATTGCAGATTTGATACTAAGCTGGCAAACTTGTTTCGCTGGAATTGAAAGGAAAAAATGCTCCTCACACAACGCACCTTCTCCGCTTCGGTCGAGCGCGTTCGACGCATGCTCGGCGGTGTGCCCGCCCGCATCCAGGTGGCCGCCCTACCGTGGCGGAATACGGTGAGGGGTGTCGAGGTCATGCTGATCACCAGTCGCGAGACCGGTCGTTGGGTGCTGCCGAAAGGCTGGCCGGAAGCAGGCGAAATGCGCTGGCAGGCCGCTCTTCGCGAAGCCGGCGAGGAAGCCGGGCTCGTGGGGACGATGGCCGAGCAGGAGATTGGCCGCTATTTCTACGGCAAGAGTCTCAAGTCGGGTCTCGAGCAGCGCTGCGAAGTCCACGTTTTCCCGCTCAAGGTGGAACGGGTCGAGTCCAAATGGCCGGAGAAGGGCCAGCGCGTGCGCAAGTGGTTTGCGCCGCAGATCGGCGCGAGCCGCGTGCGCGAGCCCGAACTCGCCGAAATTCTCTCCGTGTTCAATCCGGCCGCCTAGCGGCGCACATCGGACGGTTCTTCCAGCCATGACCGACATTGCAGGCGCATTGGCGCTCCGGACACCAGCTATCGGCGCCCCCGCCGTCCGCCCGACCTAAATCGGGCGCGGAGCAGATGGCCGACACGACCGACCACACGCGCAAGACGACGCTCGATAAGGACCTGGACAAGCTGGTCCGTGTCGAGGAGGCGACGAGCTTCCTCGCCCGTGGCCTGGTGGCGCCGGGCCTGGCGCTGTTCTTCATGGCCTTCGTGGCTGTCGCGGTCGCCATCTTCACGGCAGGCGATCCCGGCGCCATCGCCATCGTGGCCGCCGCCGCGATCGGCGCCTACATGGCGCTGAACATCGGCGCGAACGACGTCGCAAA
>JBKBRJ010000060.1:16690-23435 GCA_046292285.1 Mesorhizobium sp.
ACGTCGCCCCGGCGGTCGGCGCGCGCGCCCTGACCATGGGCGGCGCGCTGGTTCTCGCAGCGATCTTCGAGACCGCGGGTGCGCTGATCGCCGGCGGCGACGTCGTCCAGACCATCTCCAGGGGCATCATCGATCCGGCCGCCGTGGCCGAGCCGGCGGTCTTCGTCCGGGCGATGATGGCGGCGGTGTTCGCCTCGGCGATCTGGATCAACCTCGCCACGGCGATCGGCGCCCCGGTTTCGACAACCCACTCGGTGGTCGGCGGGGTCATGGGCGCGGGCATCACCGCGGCCGGATTCGCGGCGGTCGACTGGGGCGTCATGGGCGGCATCGCGGCGAGCTGGGTGATCTCGCCCGTGCTCGGCGGACTGATCGCCGCCGCGTTCCTGGCGTTCATCAAGTCGCGCATCATCTATCAGGACGACAAGATTGGCGCCGCGCGGATCTGGGTGCCCATCCTGATCGGGATCATGGCCGGCGCCTTCTCCGCCTATCTCGCGACCAAGGGCCTGTCCAAGCTGATCCGCCTCGACGGAACCAGTATCCTGGTCATCGGCATCGGCACCTTCCTGCTCGCCTGGGGGCTCTCGCAGCTTCTCGTGGTGCGCCAGTCGGCGGGCATGGAGAACCGCAACCAGTCTCTGCGCAAGCTCTTCAACCTGCCGCTGATCGTCTCGGCCGCGTTGCTGTCCTTCGCGCACGGCGCCAACGACGTGGCCAACGCCGTCGGCCCCCTCGCCGCGATCGTCCAGACCGTGCGCGGCGGCGGCGTCGAGAGCGCGGTGGTGATCCCCTTCTGGGTGATGCTGATCGGCGCGTTCGGCATCTCCTTCGGCCTTCTGCTCTTCGGTCCGAAGCTGGTGCGCATGGTGGGCGAGCAGATCACCAAGCTGAACCCGATGCGCGCCTTCTGCGTGGCGCTGTCGGCGGCGCTGACGGTGATCGTGGCGTCCTGGTTCGGGCTGCCGGTCAGTTCGACCCATATCGCGGTCGGCGCCGTGTTCGGCGTCGGCTTCTTCCGCGAATGGTACACGGCCAGGTCGCCGCGACGCCGCGCCTACATGGAACGCAAGGCGGAGCGCCGCCGCGCCGAACGGCTCGCCAACGGGACCGCCCCGCAGCCGGAGGCAGCGCCCGGCGTCGCCGAGGACGACTTCAACGGCCTGGTCGACGCGGATGCGGGCGAAGCCGTCTCCGGCGAGGAGATCGCCCGGCGCCGCCTCGTCCGGCGCGCCCACTTTTCCACCATCGTCGCGGCATGGGTCGTGACCGTCCCGGCGACCGCGATGCTCGCCGGGGGCCTCTTCCTGGTCTTGGGGACGCTGCGCTGACCGCCAAAGCGTGTTGCGATCTTTCGGATTCGCTCCGGACGCGTTAGGCCTTGCCTGACCGCATGTCTCGACCAGAAACCGGCGCCCAATTTCGGAAGACATGCCCTGGCGGCGCCGATAGGAGGCCAGAATGCCACTCCGCCTCGAAGGCTCCTGCCGTTGCGGCGCCGTCCGCTTCTCGGTCGACAGCCATACGCCGGTCCCATACCAATTCTGCTACTGCTCCATCTGCCGCAAGCAGCAGGGCGGCGGCGGATACGCGATCAATCTCGGCGCCGACGCACGCACCCTCTCTGTGTCGGGCGCGGAGCATCTCGGGCTCTATCGCGCCGACATCCAGGACGACGAGCGTGCCGTCTGCGAGACGTCGTCGGGGGAGCGGCGGTTCTGCACGCGATGCGGCTGCGCGCTATGGCTCTACGATCCGCAATGGCCGGACCTCGTCCACCCCTTCGCAAGCGCAATCGACAGCGAACTGCCTACCGCGCCGCGGAGGGTTCATCTGATGCTGAAATACAAGGCTGGCTGGGTGGAGCCCGACATCCGTCCGGACGACGACGTTTTCGAGCTCTATCCGGACCTGTCGATCGCCGACTGGCACAAGCGCCACGGTCTCTGGATCGACTGACGGCTCAGGCGGCGCCCGCCGCCGCCCTCGCCTCGGCCAGCGCCTTCAGGTCGGCCGGCTTCAGCTCGACCGATTCGCCGCAGCCGCAGGCGGACGACTGGTTCGGGTTGGTGAAGGTGAAGCCCGAGCGCAGCTTGGTGGTCTCGAAGCCCATCTCGGTGCCGAGCAGGAACAGCGTCGCCTCCGGCGCCACATAGACGTGCGCGCCGTCGCGCTCAATGTGGTCGTCGCGCGGGTCCGGCTCGGTCACGAGATCGACCGTGTACTCCATGCCGGCGCAGCCGCCCTTCTTGACGCCGACGCGCACGCCGCGCGCGCCGTCCCTCGACGCGATGATCTCGCGGATGCGGCTCGCGGCCACATCGGTCATCGTCATCACCTGAAACCGTCCCATATCGATCTCCTGCTTGCGGGCGGATCGACCCAAATCAATCCCGACTAAAATGGGAAACTTCCGGCTCAGACGCAAGGCCGCAGCAAAAGCGGAGCGGCGCCGGAATGCAAAGGGCGGCGCCGGATGTCCGACGCCGCCCCGATCGGTGCCCGTTCGGCAGCCGGTTACTCGGCGCCTTCGGCGGTCTCCGCGTCCTCGGCCTTCGCGGCCTTCTTCTTCGGAGCAGCCTTCTTCTTCGGAGCGGCTTCCTTCTTGGGCGCTGCCTCGGCGGCTTCCGCCTTCTCGGCCTCGTCGTCGGCGAGCAGCTCTTCCTTGGAGACCTTCTTGTCCGTCACGTTGATCTGGGCGAGCAGGTGGTCGACGACCTTCTCCTCGAAGATCGGCGCGCGCAGTTCGGCGAGCGCATTGGGGTTCTTGCGATAGAAGTCGTAGACCTCCTGCTCCTGCCCAGGATAGCGACGCACGAAATCGAACAGCGCGCGCTGCATCTCCTCGTCGCTGACCTGCACGCCGGCCTTCTCGCCGATCTCGGCCAGCACCAGGCCGAGACGCACGCGACGCTCGGCGAGGCGCTGATACTCGGCGCGGGCATCCTCCTCCGTCGTGTCCTCGTCGGCGAAGCTCTTGCCGGCCTGCTCGAGGTCGCGCGTCACCTGGAGCCAGATGTTGTTGAACTCGGCTGCCACCAGGCGGGCGGGCGCCTCGAAGGTGTAGGCCGCATCAAGCGCGTCGAGCAGCTGGCGCTTGACCTTCTGGCGGGTGATCGAGCCGAACTGGTTCTCGAGCTGGCCCTTGATGATCTCGCGCAAGCGCTCGACCGATTCGAGGCCGAGATTCTTGGCCAGGTCGTCGTTGAGCTCGATCGGCTCGGGTTTGGCGACCTCGGTCACCTTGACGTCGAAGGTCGCGGCCTTTCCGGCGAGGTGCGCCGCCTGGTACTCGGTCGGGAACGTCACCTCGATGGTCTTCTCGTCGCCGGCCTTGACGCCGATGAGCTGGTCCTCGAAGCCCGGGATGAACTGGCCGGAGCCGAGCACCAGGTTCGCGCCGGAGTCGGTGCCGCCCTCGAAGGCCTCGCCGTCGACCTTGCCGACATAGTCCATGGTGATCCGGTCACCGCTCTCGGCGGCGCCGTCCTTGGCGGTGTAGGTGCGCGCGGAGTCGGCGATGCGCATCGCCTGCTCGTCGATCTCGGCTTCGGGAACGTCGTAGACTTCGCGAACGATGGCGATGCCCGACACGTCCTGGATCTCGATGGCCGGAATGATCTCGTAGGCGATCGAGAACTCGAAGTCCGCCTGGCCAGCGAGGATCTTCTCGGCTTCCTTCTCGTCCTCGGTCATCTTGACCTCGGGCTGCATGGCGGCCTTCTCGCCACGCTCGCTCAGGATCGACGACGTCGACTTCGACAGGATGTCGTTGACGACCTCGGCCATCAGCGACTTGCCGTACATCTTGCGCAGATGCTGCAGCGGCACCTTGCCGGGGCGGAAACCGTTGATCCGCACCTTGCCCTTGGCGTCGTTCAGACGTTCCATGAGCCGGGCTTCCATATCCTGGGCGGGTACGACCACCTGGATCTCCCGTTTCAGCCCTGCATTCAGCGTTTCGGTTACCTGCATCATCAAACCTTTGTCTTCACGGGGTACGGAGCGCAACAGCGATGCGGCCGCGCGCCTTCCGGATTCCTTTGCCGGGAGTGGCTTCTGGTGCGGGTGGAGGGACTTGAACCCCCACGGCTTGCGCCACAGGAACCTAAATCCTGCGTGTCTACCAGTTCCACCACACCCGCTTCGGAAGCGTTCCGCCTCCCAAAGCGGGGCGTTCTATATCACCGCACCTCACGGCTTCAAAGGGAAAACACCCGAGAAATGCGGCTTTTTTCGCGCCCGCGAGGCGATTTCGGGCGCATGGTCGGGATACGGGACTCCCCGGACCATCACAAGGCGGAAAGGCGCTCAGTACAGAGGCTCGTCGAACAGTCTTTCCTGCCCGTCGAAAAACGCCTTGATCTGGGCCTTGCCGTCGTCCGCGACGGCCACCAGCATCCGGAACGGCCGCACCGCGAGGTCGCGCTCGATGGCGCGTCCCTGCCCCTCCGGCAGGTAGAAGCGCTCGATTCCGTAGGTCACGCGCACGGTGTCGGAGAAGCCCTGGTCGACCTCGACGAGGCCGGCGATCTCGACGGTTCCCGCTTCGGGAGCATCCGCCGGCTGGTCGGGGAGCCTCGCCCCGACCGCCTGCCAGAGGCCGTCCTCGCCGGGCGCCAGACGGACCAGGAGCCTGGTCCCGCGTTCCAGGGATCCGCTTGGGCTTGCGATCAGCGCGCGGTCGAGCGTCGAGATGGCATAGCCGAGCCGCACGTAGTCGCCGCGCAGCAGGTCGCGCGGGTCGATCGGCTCGACCTTGAGCAGCACTTCGGAGCCCTCGCGGAGGATCGATGCCCTTCCTTCGATCATCGCGGCGAGAAAGCCGATCTGGAGCGTCGCGACGAGGAGCGCGGCGCCAAGAACCTTCAGGGTCTTGTTCATGGAGTCTTCTCCGAGGCCTGGGCAGCGATCTTGAAGCGGCGCTCGAAGCGCACGATGACACTGGCGGCGAGGGCGAGCAGCAGTCCCGCCGCGAGCAGGAAGCCTGCCGTTCCGAGCATGGTGCCGATCGTCAGCACGTAGACCAGGCAGAGTTCGACGCCGAAGCCGATATAGGCCAGCCAGCGCACCGCCCGATCGGCGCCGCGCGACAAAAGCAGTGCTCCGATGCACGCCGCGAAGGACAGCACCGCGACGATGGCAAGTCCCACGCCGTCGCCGAAGGAGAAGTGCAGCAGCAGCATCGCAAGGCCGAAGGCGAGCATGGCGTGAACCCTCGCCCCGCCCACGGCCACCCAGCGTTTGGCGCTGGCGCGCCCGTCAGGCCGTGAGGTGGCGACGAACAGCGCCGCCGCCCCGACGGCCAGAAGAGCTGGAGCGAGGACGATGTTGC
The DNA here is from genome assembly GCA_046292285.1 of Mesorhizobium sp. Taxonomy (GTDB): domain Bacteria; phylum Pseudomonadota; class Alphaproteobacteria; order Rhizobiales; family Rhizobiaceae; genus Aquibium. The sequence goes on from JBKBRJ010000060.1 coordinate 22,026, forward strand.
CGCCGAAATAGACCAGCACGACATAGGTGGAGAGCGACATCAGGATGAAATGGCGCGCCAGGACCGAGCGGGTCCAGTAGGACAGCGCCCAGAGAACGGCCAGGATCGGGAGGGCTGCCGCCGGCACGGACCGGTCGTTCCACAGGTCCCAGCCTTCGGACCACATCCAGGCGGTCGCGAGCGCGACGGCCGCAGCCGCCAGCGCGGACGACCGCAGGATCGCGGCGGATAGCGCCGCGGCGGCGCACCAGACCAGCAATGCCTGCGACTCGTCGCCCGACAGATGGTACATCTGTCCGACCAGCGCCATGCCGCCGCCAAACGCGGCGATGCCGACGATATGGCCCGCCTCCGCAAGCCTTGGATGGCCGCGCAACGCGGCGACCGCGCCGAAAGCATAGCCGGCCAGGATGAGCAGCAGAACCAGGCCGACGCGGACAAGACGGGGAATGTCCTCCCAGTTCGCCGCCACGAAAAGCAGGATCGCCGCCCCGAACAGCAGCGCGGCGAAGGCCGACAGCACCGCCGCGAAGCTGAAACCCGCTCCGCCGCGCGATTCCACGTCGGCGCGCAGGCGCCCGGCGGTTTCCGCCTCGATCAATCCGGCCGCCTGCCAGCGGTCGATTTCGCCCTTCAAGCGCGTGGCGTGATTCACCATATCCGGCCTCGCAAGTCACTCACCTTCCGCGCTCGCGTTCGGGAAATCCCGCGCGCGTGCCCTCTTCCTTTCTTATCAGAGACTTGCGCGGCCGGCATCCGATTCCCCGAGGCCCATCAAAACGATTGATGTTGCAATGCACAATACGCATCGCTGCTATGCAACAAACGCGCTTCAAAAGCGGGAGGGTCAGTCATATCTTCGGATCACACAAGAGAACAGCCGAAACGAAAATTTCCGAAACGAGACGTGTCATGAACCTGATCCGCAACTATCGCAACTGGCGCCGCTACCGGGAAACCGTGAACGAGCTTGGCCGCCTGTCCAACCGCGAACTGAGCGATCTGGGCATTGCCCGCGGCGACATCACCTTCGTGGCCCGCAAGGCCATCTGACGATCTGAACGAGTTTCGGCAGAACCTACCTCCTCCCAGGTTCTGACGGATTGGCAGGCATCCACCTCCTCCCGGATGCCTTCCGAAATCAGCACCGGTCGCACCTCCTCCCGCGACCGGTGCTGTCCTCCCCCGAAGCGGGGACAAGTGATTGACGAATTCCGTCGGGATCCACCTCCTCCCGGTGAACGACGGATGGGCCGGTACCGACCTCCTCCCCGGTGCCCGCCACCCAAATGGCACCGGTCGCACCTCCTCCCGCGACCGGTGCCGTTTCCTCCCCCGAAGCGGGGTCAGAGATTGACGAATTCCGTCGGGATCCACCTCCTCCCGGTGAACGACGGATGGGCCGGTACC
>JBKBRJ010000061.1:0-23418 GCA_046292285.1 Mesorhizobium sp.
TGCTGCCGGCTGCGGCTCCGGTGCGCGCGGCTGCGGCGCGGGCCGAGCCGGTTGCTGCGGCGCCGGACGGGCCGGTTGCTGGGCGACCGGGGCCGGCTGCGGAGCAGGATCGGCCGTGCGCACGGTCGTGACGTCGTACATGCGGCCCGACTTGGCGACGATGTCGGCAAGTTCCTTCAAGGCGGAGATCTGCTCGCTGACGGCCCGCTTGATGGCGCCCGTCGATTCGCGGGCTTCCTCGGGCAGTTGCAGGACGCCCCGCTTCAGTTCCGAGCGCGTGTCCTCGAGTTCGGACTTGATCGCGCCGGCGGTACGACGAATCTCCTCCGTCGCGCCCGCGAACCGCTCCGTCGCCGATTCGATCACGTTGGAAATCGCGTCGCGGATCTGCTGGGTCGATGCGATGGTGCGGCCCTCGACCTTTTCCATCGCCTTCGCGACGATGCCTTCGAAGGAACGCATCATCCGCTCGATGTCCTCGGACTTCTTGACGAGACCAACCGAAAGCTCCTCGAGCGCGGCCTGCCTCTCCTCCATCGTGGTCGAAAGGCTGGATTGCGCCGAGCCGAGCATGTCGCGGGCCTGCGCGAGCAGACGGCTGTGCTCGTCGAAGCGATTGGCGATCGCCGCCACTTCGCGAAGGGTCTGCGACGAGACCTCCGACAGTCGGTTCGCGTTGGTGTCGATCATGCGCGCCGAGCTGTTGAAGGTTTCGACCGCCTTTTCCGCCGAGACACTGAAGCTGTGCGTCGTGTCGACGAGGCGGCTGTCGATCGCGCCGAGATTCTTCTCGGCAAGGCCGACCAGTTCGCCGAGCTGGGTATTCGAACGCGCCAGCCGGTCGAGCAACTCACTGACGTTGCCGGACAACGAAACCCGCGCGCCCTCCATCGCCGCGAGCGTTTCGGCGGTGCGTGACGCGAGAGCGTTGACCAGCGCGGCGTTTTCGGCGCGCAGCGTGTCGGTGGCCTTCTGAGTGGCAGCCTCGAGGCCTTTCTGCAAATCGCCGCCGCTTTCGACGAACTTCTCGATCAGCGGCCGACCCTTCTCGTCGATGACGCGGCCGATTTCGGACGCGCGGTTGGCCAACATCTCGTTGAATTCGCGGGTACGGCTGTCGAGCGTCGCCGCCGCGTCGGACGTGCTCAGCTCGATGTGCTGGTTCACCGCGGAGAAGGTCTCGGCGATGACGTTGGCGCGCGAAACGAGTTGGGTCTCGGTCTTCGCGACCTGCTCGACGAGCCTTTGGCCCATCCGCTCCGAACTCGCAGCCAGCAGATCCTCGACATTGGCGATCTGGTCGTTGATGCGACCGGCCACCAAGTCGGCGCTGGCGCCCAGCCGGGCCTCGACGTTGACCATCGAGGCTTCGATCTGAGCGGCGCGTTCCCGGAGTTCCTCTGCGCTGATCTGCGTGCGGGAGGCAATGCGGCGATCGGCATCCGCGAAGATGTCCGCAACCACGCCGGCGCGCTCGGTCAGAGCATCCACGGAGCTCTCCGCCCGCTCGATCACGACGCGGCTCGACTCCTCGAAGATTCCGGCAAGGGCGCTGGCACGCTCGGTGAGAGCGTCCGCCGTCGTCTCCGCCCGCTGGAAGAGGACCCGGCTCGTCTCATCAAAGACGCCCGTCATGGCCCTGGTTCGATCAATGAGGGACTCCGCCGTCTGATCTGCGCGAGCCGCCAGGCCTTCCTCGGCCTGAGCGTAGGCCTCGATGATCTCCTTCGAGCGATCGATCAATGTCCCGGTCGTACGGTCGGCCCGCTTGATCAGGCTTTCCTCGACTTCCGAGAAAGCGAAGACGACCTCCTTGGCCCTTTCGGTCAGTGTAGCGGCCGTTTCTCCAACCTTGGCCATGAGGCGATCCTCGGCCTCGTCGAAGACGCCGACAATGTCCTTGGAGCGCGCGACGATCGTCCCCGCGCTCTCTTCCGCGCGCGAGAACATCCGGCTTTCGGCTTCCTCGAAGGTCGCCGCGATCGTGGTCGAGCGTTCGGCGAGGCGGGCGGCCGTCTCGCTGGCGCGCTCGATCATGCGCTTCTCAGCCTGCTCATAAGCGCCAGCGATGCCCTTGGAGTGCTCCAGCAGCGACTGCGTGGTTTCTTCCGCGCGGGCATAGATGCGCTGTTCGGCCTCTTCGAAGGCCTGGGCGATGCCTTGCGAACGCTCCTCGAGCGTACGGGCCGTGCCTTCCGCGCGAGCGAGAAGCCGGTGATCGGCTTCCTCGAAGCTGCGCGCGATCTCTTCGGCCCGCTGCGACAAGTGCTCGCCCGTCAGGTTGACCCGCTCGCTCAGCCGGCGTTCGGCGTCGTCGAACGTCGAGGCGAAGTCTCCCGCGCGCTCGGCAAGAACGTTCGAGGTGAGTTCGATGCGATTGGCGATCTGCTGGTCGGCATCGGCGAAGATGCGGCCGGCCTCGTCGGTGAGTTTCGCGGTGACTTCCACCACCTTGTCGCGTAGCGAACCGGCGACCACGATGGCGCTGTTCTCAATTGCGGTGCGCACGTTTTCGACGCCGGCGTTGAGCGCGCGCTGCATCGTTTCCGTACGCTCCTCGATCACGCCGGTCTGGCGGCGGAAGGCCTCGTCGATCCGTTCCACGTCGCTTGCCAGCGCATCGGTGAGTTCGCCGCGGCTCGACGCCAGCAGTCCCAGATGCGCCTGGAGCGCGGCGTCGATGGCGGCGCGGGTTTCGCCGAGCTTGAGCATGTCCTGCTCGAGCGCACGCGTCATGATGCTGCGTGCCTCGGCGAGCTTGCTCACCTGCGCGGTGACGGAGCCGTCGATGGCCTCGCTGGCACCGGTGATCTGCGCCAGGTCGAGACTGAGGGCGGTGGTCAGCTCCTGCCGCCGATTGGCGAAGGTTTCCATGTGCTCGCGAACGACCGAATCGATCAGCGCGCGGGTTTCGGCGAGCTTGCCGAGATCCTCGTCCAGCGCCACCGTCAGGATGCTGCGGCTGTCCGCGAGGCGACCAACCTGTTCGGCCACCGCCTTGTCCAGCAGGTCGCGCGTTTCGCCGAGGCGGTTGAGGTCGGCCTCCATCGCGCGGGTGAGTTCATCGCGGCCCTGCGATATCTTGGCAAGCTGATCGGAAACGATCTCCTCGATGCCCAGACGGGCGCCCTGGATCTGCCGCAGGTCGTGGTCCAGAGCTTCCGACAGCGTCGACCGGCCTTCGGCGAGCTTGGCCACGTGGCCGACGACGACCTCGTCGATCTCGGCGCGTGCGCCGGCAAGCCGGCCCAGATCGTCGTCCAGCGCCTTCTTGAAGAGTTTCCTGCCTTCCGCGAGCTTGCCGATATGGCCGATGACGAGCCCGTCCAGTTCGGAGCGGGCGAGATCGAGGCGCTCCATATCCTCGCGAAGGGCGCCGGTCAGCGTCCCCCGGCCTTCGGCGATCTTCGCCACGTGCTGCGATAGCGCCTCGGAGATGTTCGAGAGGTCGCCTTCCAGCGCCTGGGTCAGCAGGCTGCGGTTTTCCGACAGCTTGTCGATCTGGCGCGCGACGGAACCCTCGATCTCGGCAATGCTTCCAAACACCGACTCGTTGATCGTGGCGCGTGCGTCGGCCATCCGGTCGAGATGCTGCGCGATGGCGCCCGCGACCTGCGACAGATCGCTCTGGAGCGCATCGGCGAGCGTTATGCGGCCTTCGGAAATCTTCTCGATCTGGCGGGCGACGACCTCCTCGATGGTGGCGATGTCTTCCCGGACCGACGAGGACAGGCTCGTGCGTCCGTCCGCCATGCGGTCGAGATGATCGGCGACGGACTGGGCCACTTCGGTCAGCTCGTTCTTCAGCGCCTGGCTGAGTGCGCCGCGGCTGGCTGCAAGTCGCTCCAGATGCGCGGCGGCGGCCGCGTCGATCTCGGCGCGGGATTCAGCCATTCTATGAAGATCTTCCTGGTAGGCCGCGTTCAGCGTGATACGGCCTTCGTCTAGCTTGGCGATCTGGGTCGAGACGAACTCACCAACGGTCGCCAGGTCTCTTTCCAGCGCATGGGTGAGCGTGTTCCTTCCGTCGGCGAGCTTGCCGACATGGTTGGCCACGACCTCGTCGATCTCCGACCGGGTCTGGGCCAGGTGGCTGAGATCCTCTTCGAGCGCCTTTCGGAAGAGCTTGCGGCCCTCGGCAAGCTTGCCGATGTGACCGACGACGGAATCGTCGATCCCGGCGCGGGCGGCCTGGAGGTTCTGGAGATCGTCGTTGAGCGCCGCGGTGAGGGCGCTGCGGCCTTCGACCAGCTTGTTGAGACTGGCCGAGAAGGCCTCCTCGACGTTTGCGATCTCGCCCTGCATGGCCTTCACGACGTTGCCGCGGCCTTGCGACAGCCGATCGAGGCTGCCGGCGACGAGCGAATCGATGCCGGACAGTTCGCGTTCGAGCGAGCGCGAGAAGGCCTCGCGGCTGACCGAGAGCTTCTCGACCTGGGTCGTCAGGGCCTTGTCGAGGGCGTTGATGTCGCCTTCGAGCGTGCGGGTGAGTTCGCCGCGCGCGTCGTGAAGATGGCGGATGTCCACGTCGAGCTGTTCGGTGATGCGGCTGCGGCCTTCCTCCAGGCGGTCGCCGAACTCGTTGGCGCGGGCCTCGAGGATCGCCGAGGTGGACGTGACCAGCTCGCTCATCTGCGATTCGATCTTCGTGCGGCTGTCGTCCGCCGCCAATGCGATCTCGCTGACGCCCGAGCGGAACACGTCGGCGATCTCGCGGGTGCGCTCGGCAAGCGCCTCGTTGATCTGGCGCGAACGCGCCTCGAGCGCGGCGTTGAGCTTTTCCGTGCCGGTGTCGAGCGCTTCGGCGCGTGTCTCGAACTCGCTGATCAGCGACTGGCCGCGCTCGGCCAGCGTGCGCTCGATGGCGTCGATTCGCACGTCGAATGCGCGCGTGAAGGTCTCCGTGGCGCCGCCCAGAAGGGACACCATGCCCCGCGTGCGCTGGTCGAGGAGTTGCGACAGCGTGCCGGTGGCGGAGTCGGTGCTCTCGACGAGCTTCGCGATTCGCGTGTCGAGCAGGCTTGCAAAGGCTTCCCCGGACGTGGACAGCCGGCCGGTGATGCTCTCGACGCGCTCGTCGATCGCGCCGTAGATCGCGCTGCCGCTCTCGTTGAACCGCTCGATCAGCGATTCGCCGGCATTGGTGATCGTGTAGGTGAGATGGCCGGACGCGCCCGTCACCATCTCCTGGATCATGCCGGTCGCGGAGTTCAACTCGTCGCGGATCAGCTCGTGCGCGCCGGCGATCGATGCGCGGACGCGCTCGGCGTGGCTCACCACGGCCTCGCGCTCGCTGCCGAGACCATCGACGAGCGTGCGGATGCGGCGCTCGTTCTCCGTATAGGCCCGTTCGAGTTCGTTGACCTCGGAATGGACCAGGGTCTCCAGTTCGACCGCGCGGGCCAGCGTTCGCTCGATGCCTTCGCCCATGGCGCTGACCTCGCGGCGCACGGCCTGGCCGATCGACATCACGCGGTCCTGGGCGATCGTCTCGGGCTCGCTCAGGTGGTAGGCGATGGCGGTCATCGACTGCGCCGCCAGCCGCATCTCCTGCGCGCGGCGGATCATCAGCGCGAAGGCCCAGAACAGGATGACGGGAATCACGACGCCGGCGGAAATTCCGAGAATCCCGGGCGTCGTCACGATTTCGGCGAAGGATTCCGCCCGCGCGATCTCGGGGCCATAGAGACCGTTGGCCAGCACCAGGCCGCCGAGGACCCACAGGGCCGACACGACCGCGACGATCCAGTAGATGGAGCTCGATCCGCCGCGGTTCAGCGCCGCGAGCAGGGCGCCGAAGTCCTTCTGGCGATCATCGTTCGCCGGGGCGAAGGCCGGCGATCCGCCGCGCGGCGCGGGATCGTTGGACGCGGGCCGGAATTCGGACTTCCGCTCGGGCGCGGGCTTGGCGGGCTTGGCGGCGGCGGGGCGAGGCTCGGGCCGGGCCGGCGCGGCCGGCTGCTTCGGGCGCGCCGTCGCGCCGCGTCCCTCGCGCGCCAGTTCGTCGGCGGCCATGGATATCTGGGCTTCGAGCTCCTCCATCGAGGACGTCAGATCGATGTCCTCGTTGTTGAAGGACACGTCCAGAGCTTCCTCGAGCTCCTTCGCGACGTCTGTTTCGAGGTTCCTGGTCGTCGTCGGTTTGCGAGCCATGCCTTCAAAACCCTGTACTAACGCGTCGTTGGGGCTCGAGCCGAGCCCATGCGAAGACCGCCACTCGCGCGGCGTACTCCTGGTTCGCGTATCGTAGTGACACACCTAGGTAAAGGAAACATGCATTCGGCCAGATGCGTAAAAGTTTAAACACAAGGTTAACGATGATTGATAAATTCACGCCCGAATTCCGCCACATAGCGCGGATTTGCGTTAACCCGTCATCCACCCGGCTAAGGTACGGGTGGGATGGCAGGTGGTTCTGAAGGCGAGTCCGGCGTAATGGCGTCAATGAGTTTGGAAAACGTGGCGTTCGCCATGCCCGGCGGCGAGAGCAGCGGGCATTCGCGTTCGCGACCGGTTGATCTGGCGCATCTGTCGCGGCAGACCATGGGCGACAGGGAACTCGAGCGGGAGGTCCTGTCGCTGTTCCTGCACCAGGCGCAGGTCGTCGGCGACCGGATGGAAGGCGCCACCCTCCAGGAGCGCGTTCTTCTCGCGCATGGCCTGAAGGGATCCGCCCGCGGCATCGGGGCGTTTCGCGTCGCCGACATCGCCGACGCCGTCGAGAGCGATCCCGCGAGCGGCGGCCATCTTCTCCACCTGGCCGAGGCGATCGCGGAAGTCCGCGATTTCGTTTCCGCCATCACCCGCTGACGACAGTTCGTCCGACGACCCACGTGCGCCGCTGTCGCAGGGGCGGTCGAACTGTTGACTCACGCGCCGGAAGGGCTATTTCGGCAGCACAATCCGGGGCGCTCTGAATGACCAAGATTACCTACGTCGCTTTCGATGGAACGAGGTTCGAGGTGAATGCCGAGAACGGTTCGACCGTCATGGAGAACGCCATCCGCAACTCCGTGCCCGGGATCGAAGCCGAATGCGGCGGCGCCTGCGCCTGCGCGACCTGCCACGTCTATGTCGACGAGGCCTGGAGCGGGATTGTCGGGGAACCGGAGGCGATGGAGGAGGACATGCTCGACTTCGCCTTCGATGTCCGGCCGACATCGCGCCTGTCTTGCCAGATCAAGGTGCGGGACGAGCTGGACGGACTTGTCGTCAAGGTTCCGGAACGCCAGGCCTGACAGGCGTCGACGACGGTCTCGCAGCGCGACGGTTTCGGCTGATCCTCTGCGTCGGCGTCAGTTGGCGATGCGTCCGGCCTCGATCTGCTGCATGCGATAGGAAAGAAGACGCATCATCCGGTTCTCGAAGTTGATGCTCTCGATGCGGTCGAACCTGGCCTGCGCGGCGTCATGTTCGGCCAGGATTCGCGCGGTGATGACGCTCGCGGCGGATTTGACCTCGTCGCAGTTTCCGCGCCGGCCGATCGCCTCCAGGGCATCTCCCAGCTTGCGGGCGTGGTCCTTGGCGATCTGGACATGCGATTCCTCATGCCGGCGGATGTCGGAACTCAGCGTATCCCAGATCAGGCGCGTATCGGGGTCGGAGCGCCCGCGGGCGCGCCACTGCGGCAGGATCATCTTGGCCTTGACGCTGACATCCGCCTTCTCGATGCGACACCAGCCAGTGTTGCTGGCATAGGTGTAGCGGGTGGAAAACTGCATCTGCGTCGCGCCGGGGTGCCGCTTGCCGGTGGAAGAGACCTTCGGCCCCCGCCGCGACAGTTCCTCGTCTATTTCCTGGAGCGTGATCCCGCCGATCGTGAAATAGGAGTAGCTACGCGAAACGGTCTGGGCCGAACTGGCCCCCGCCATCAAAACAAGACCCGCGCATACGAAAAGAAGCTTTCTCTTCATCGCCTTTTCCCATTAAGGCCAGCATGCGCCAGCCAGCGGAAAGCCGCAACCGTAATCGCGATGGCGGAAGCGCGCGGAAGAGAGTCTCGGCAATGACGATCGATGCAAGTCGAAGGCGGGAACGGACGTGGCGACTCGCGCACGGCCGGACCATCGATCTCGGCCCCAATGCCTTGCTGATGGGCATTCTCAACGTGACGCCGGACAGCTTTTCGGACGGTGGCCGTTTCATCGATGCCGACAACGCTTGCGCGCAGGCGTTGTCGATGCTCGACGAGGGCGCCCACATCATCGACATCGGCGGAGAATCGACGCGTCCGGGCGGCCCGCCGGTGTCGGCCGAGGAGGAGCAGGCGCGCATTCTTCCCGTGATCGGTGCGATCGCGGCGCGGACGTCGGCGTTGATCTCGGTCGACACCTACCGCGCCGAAACCGCCCGGATGGCGATCGCCGCCGGCGCCCACATCGTCAACGACGTCTGGGGCCTGCAGCGCGACCGGGGAATGGCGGCCGTGGTGGCCGAGGCCGGCGCCGGCGTCGTCATCATGCACACCAGCCGCGACCGCGTCGTCGATCCCGATCCCGTCCGTGACCAGCACGTCTTCCTGGAACGGTCGCTGGCGATCGCACGCCAAGCCGGCATCGCGGAGGATCGGATCGTCCTCGATCCGGGATTCGGGTTCGGCAAGGAAAGCGCCGACGTGAACTTTTCGCTGATGCGCCGGTTCGACGAACTGCACGAATTCGGCTTTCCGCTGCTCGTGGGAACCTCGCGAAAGCGCTTCATCGGCCATGCAACCGGGCGCGTGGCGCCCGACCGCGATGCCGGGACGGCGGCGACGAGCGTGATCCTGAGGCTGGCCGGCGCCGACATTTTTCGAGTTCACAATGTCGCTTTGAACGCCGACGCGCTCAAGGTCGTCGATGCTATGGTCGCCAGCGGAATGGCAGAGGAGAGCGTCAGGTGACGTACCAGATCCGAATGAAGAACTGCGCCTTCTTCGCGAGGCACGGCGTGCTCGACGAGGAAGAGACGCTCGGTCAGCGCTTCTATGTCGACGCGGTCCTGACGGTGGAGCCGGCCAGAACCCTGGAAGCGGATTCGATCGAATCGACGGTCGACTACGGCGTTGCCTTCAAGGTGATCGAGGGGATCGTCACGGGCCAGCGGCGCTATTTGATCGAAGCCCTGGCGCTCGAGGTCGCCAAGGCGCTGTCGGAACGCTTCCCGCAGATCCGGAGGTCGGAGATCACCATACGCAAGCCCAACGCCCCGGTCGCGGGCGTGCTCGATCATGTGGAGGTGACGGTTGCCTGGCCCGCATGACGCAACGGCCTATCTGGGGCTTGGCGGGAACCTCGGCGATCCGCGGCAGGCGATGGCCTCGGCGCTGCGGATGATCGACGCCGATCCAAGCTGCGCGGTGACCGCCGTGTCGTCGGTCTATCGGACGCCGCCATGGGGCGGCGTGGTTCAGCCGGACTTTCTCAACTGCGTGGCGGCGATTCGCACGACCCTCCCTCCCAGGAACCTGCTCGACCTTTGCCTCGCCACGGAGAACGCCCTGAAGCGCGTGCGCATGCAGCCAGGCGGGCCGCGCGTGATCGACGTCGACCTGCTCACCTATGCGGGGCAGACCCGGAAGGAACCGGGGCTCGAGATTCCCCATCCGCGCATGACCCTGCGCGCATTCGTGCTCATGCCGCTGCGCGAGATCGCGCCCGATCTCACCCTCGACGGGCGGTCACTGGACGATCTGCTGGAAAATGTCGATCGGGAAGGAATTTCGATCGTCGTACAGGGAGGGGACTGGTGGCGAACGACATGAGCGGCGCCTGACGCGCCGCTCGACGTTCCCGCGCCCCAGGTTCAGTCGCGCGCGATGGCGCCGACCGCGGCGGAATCGACCCGCTTGAGGTTCATGCCGATGACCGGGACGAGCTCCTTGTTGACGCGCACCGAAACGGTGACGCTCATCGTGTCGTCGCCCTTCATGCTGGCAAGCATCGCACCGTTGAGATCGTTGCGATTGAGCGACATCACGACCTTCGACTTGCTGACGTTGCCGGACACGATGTCGAGGCCTTCGCCGTTCGCCCCGTCGAGGAAGGTGCCCTTGTAGGATCGCCCCTTGCGCTCGATCCGGGCCGACATCCGCTGCGAGAACAGGCCGACGCGGCAGCTGCCTTCAAGCGCCATGCCGACCGTGCCGGACGGGGTGTCGCCCGTCAGCGAACAGGTGAACTTGGTCCCCTTGTACTTGCCCGCGACGATTTCGCCGGGGCCGGACCACTCGCCGCGCACGCTCTGGAAAAACTGCTGGTCGCCATCCGCTGCGAATGCGGAAGGCACTTCCGAGACGAAGGGCACGCTTGCCATCAGCGGAAGGATGGCGGAACGACATACACTCTTGATCATGGGCACCGACCGATCAGCTCTCTCAGCCCGACCTTGTAGAAGATTGGTTAATGCTTCGTCTAGATACCGCGTCGGCACGCACTGAAATCCGGCGAGGCGCCGACGGTCATCTGGCCGTCGTCTCCTTGCCGCCGTCCCGGCTTCCCGCGAACCGCGCCAGCGCCCCGAGGAAATCGCCCATGCGTGGCCGCCGCACGGCGTCGAAGGGCAGGGGGCGGACGGTATCCATGGCCGCCATGCCGATTCGGACCGTCATCATGCCGTTCACCACGCCTTCGCCGAGCTTCGCCGACAGCCGTGCTGCAAGTCCGTGGCCGACGAGTTGCTGGACGAGCGTATCGCCCGCCGCCATCGATCCCGTCACGGCCAGATGGGCCAGCACGCCGCGGGCCAGCCGCAGGAAGCCGAGCATGCCCGGACGCGCGCCGTACAGTTCGGCGAGCCGCCGCACCAGGCGGCTCGCCTCGTAGAGCACGTAGAGGAGATCGACAGCGGCGCGCGGGCTGACGGCGGTGACCACCGAGACGCGTTTGCCGGCGTCGAGGATCAGCTTCCGGGCCTCGGCATCCAGAGGGGCCAGCAGTTCCGTCTCGGCGAGCCGGATCAGGTCCGGCCCGTCGATGACGTCGTGACGCAGTTCCTCGAGGGTCCGGCGTCCCGCCGCGGTCTGCGGCCTGGCCGCGAGGAAGCCGGACAAATCATCCACGAGGACGCGAGCCGCCTTGGGATCGTTGCGCTCGATGGCGTCGCTTGCGCGGCGACTGAGCTTTTCGACCGAGGACAGCCGTGCGAGCGCGATGGCCTCGCGCATCAGGATGGCGAGGAACGCGGCGGCCGCGACCGCCGCGAGACCCGCCCCGAGCCAGCCCAGCCAGTCGGCGCGGGCAAACAGGGCGCGGATGAGTTCGTCGATCGACAATCCGATCGCGAGCGACATGAGGAATCCCGCCGCGCCGAGAAAGACAGCGCCAAGCCCGGATCGACGCTTCGGCGCCGGAGGCGGTGGCGGCGCGGTCTCGACGTCCTCGCTCTCGAAAACATCGATCTCGGCCGGCGTGACGACCGCCATATCCGCGCCGCGAAGAGCCCGTGGGGCGCGTTCGACCTCGGGCTCGGTTTTCGCGTTCCGGTCCGTCGGCAGCCGGAACGCCTTGGGCTCGCGCGCATCGCTCATGCCAGGCGATCTCCAATCAGGAACTGCAGCGCCCGGTCGAGCCGGATGTGGGGCAGGGACAGCGTGATTCCGTCGGCGCTGCGCTCCAGCCTGGGCGGCCGAAACCGGACGAAACGGATCGGCCGGGTCTGCCCGGCCAGGGCCCCCGCGTCGAACAGGGAATCGGGCGACTTCGGCAGATCGCCCGGAAAGACGGCCGTTTCGGTTTCGCCGTCGAAGCTTTCGCCGCCGATGGTTTCGCCTGCGAGAGGGGTTCCGATGATGACGGGCAGTTCCTCGCGGCGCTGGGTCACGGAGCCCTCGCGCGTCGCCCGAACGGCGGCGAGCGCCAAGACGTCGACGGCCGCGCCGGACACGTCGGCGCGCGCGGCGGCTCGTTCGGTCAGACGACGCACGATGGCCTGCAGCCGGTCGTGGCTGGTGTGATGGATCTGGTCGGCCTTGGTCGCCGCGATCAGGATGCGGTCGATGCGACGGGAGAAGAAGCTGGACAGCAGACTTCCCGAGCCCGGACGGAAGCAACTCAGGATCTCGGTCAAGGCGCGTTCGAGGTCGGCTAGGGCGGCCGGACCCGCATTCATGGCCTGCATGACGTCGATCAGCACGATCTGCCGGTCGAGCCGCGCCACATGCTCGCGGAAGAAGGGCTTCACGACATGCGTCTTGTAGGCCTCGAAGCGGCGCTCCATCATGGCGCGCAGGGAACCAGGCCGCGCCCTGCCTTCGCGCAGGCGCGGCAGTGGCGCGAAGGTCAGCGCCGGCGAACCTTCGAGGTCGCCCGGCATCAGGAAACGCCCTGGCGGCAGCGTGGAAAGTGCGCGCGTATCCTCGCGGCAGGCCCGCAGATAGGCGGTGAAGACTTCGGCCAGGCGCTTGGCCGTCATCTCGTCGGCATCGCCGTCGGGATCGACGGCGCCCGCGAGTTCCAGCCATCCGGAAGCGAGATCGGCGCGAACCGGCAAGTCCGCGAGCTGGAAGGAATCGGCCGAAAAGGTGGCGAAGTCCTTGCCAAGCAGAGGCAGGTCGAGAAGCCATTCGCCCGGATAGTCGACGATGTCGATGGAAAGGCGTCCGCGCGAGAGCATGCGACCCCATGCCGAGGCCGATTCATATTCGATGGTGAGGCGCAGTTCCGAGATCGCACGGGTCGATTCCGGCCAGGTCCGTGCATTGAGCAGCGCCGCGACGTGGTCCTCGTACTGGAAGCGGGGAACGGCGTCGTCGGGCTGTTCCTCCAGATAGGCGCGGGCGAGCCGGCCCGATTTCTGCGCGTCGAACATCGGCAACCGCCCGCCATGGATGAGGTTGTGGACGAAGGCCGTGATGAAGACGGTCTTGCCGGCGCGCGAAAGCCCGGTCACGCCCAGTCTGAGCGAGGGGGAAACCAGGCCCGCCGCCCGTCCGGCCAGCGTGTCGAGCGCGATGAACGCCTCGTCGGTGAGATTCGTGAGAGACGCCAACCGTCATCCTCGCCCTGCAGCAACCGGCCCGATATAGGCCTCCGCAGGGGGATTTGTAATCCCGGCGCGATTTCAGTGGTCCGCCGGGATGAAGAACGCCTCCAAGGTCGCGGTGCCCGGCATCGCCTCGGACAGTTCGCCGTCGAAGGACAGGACGGCAAGGCCCGCGGTGGGAAAACCCTTGTCGAGATCGGCTCGCGCGTGCCCGACGCCGGGCGCCGAGAGACCGATCGCCAGATCCTCGATCGTGGGGTTGTGGCCGACGAGCAGCAGGGAGCCGCCCGCGCCGTTGTTGCGGACGATGGTGAGATAGCCGCCGGCATCGGCGGAATAGAGCGTCTCGGAGAGCAATGCGTCCGAGGCCTTCATGTCCAGGGTTTCCGCGACGCCGCGCCAGGTTTCCAGCGCTCGGCGCGCCGGGGAGCAGACGACGCGGTCGGGGCGGTAGCCGTTCGCCAGCATCATCGCGCCCACGGCCAGGCTCTCGTGGTGGCCATCGTCGGTCAGGGGCCGGTCGAAATCGCGGTCGCCTGGCCCGGCCCAGGCGGCGCGCGCGTGGCGCAGAAGGAAAAGGCGGCTCATCGGTCATCCTCCTCGGGCGCGGGCGCCATCGCGCCGTCCCGGAGCATTACCGAGAGGTCCGGCGCGACGCAACTCGGATCGCCGAAACGAGCCGCGGCCCGGCCGATCCGACCGTTTTTCCATCCCGAAATGCCCGCGGATCGAGCGAAAACAGCCGCTCGAGGCGTTTCCGCCGGCTTTCGATGGACGGCTAACAAACACGTGACTTTGCTCACCTTTTGGCTTGTACAGGCATGGCCGCCCGAATATATAGGCGCCGGTCCATAGCTATGGGGAGACTCAGGTGAGCGAAACCATGGAAGACTACGTGCCCAGCGAGAGCGAGCCGTTCATGAACGAACGGCAGAAGGCCTACTTCCGCGCCAAGCTCACGACCTGGAAGAACGACATCCTGCGCGAAGCGCGCGAAACCCTCGAAATCCTGCAGCAGGAGAACGCCAACCATCCGGACCTCGCCGACCGCGCCTCCTCGGAGACCGACCGGGCCATCGAATTGCGCGCGCGCGACCGCCAGCGCAAGCTCATCGCCAAGATCGACGCCGCGCTGCTGCGGATCGAGGACGGCACCTACGGCTACTGCGAGGAGACGGGCGAGCAGATATCGCTGAAGCGTCTCGACGCAAGGCCGATCGCGACCCTGTCGATCGAGGCGCAGGAACGGCACGAGCGCCGCGAGAAGGTGTATCGGGACGATTGAAGCGGATCCGCTTCGGGGCCGTGGCATAGCTGGAACAGGAGAATGCGGTCGCGAGGCCGCATTTTTCGTTCGTGCGGCGCCGAGACCGGGCCGGACGCACCGCTGGCCAGACGGGCGCGGCGAGACGCACGATCCGGGCCGCCAGCAACCGTCCAGTGAAATTCGAGGCCTGCCGGCGATGTCTACCGGCGATCCCGGGACATCTCGCCAAGCAGCTTGTTCATCTCGTCGTCGATGTCCGCGGCCTTCGCGCGGCTGCGCTCGCGGGCGGGATAGCGGAGCGAGGTCTCGAGTTCCTGCAGCAGGGCATCGTCGAGGTCATTCTCGACGGGCATCGGGGCCGGCTGCGGCTGCGGCTGCGGTTGCTGCCTGCGATTCGCCTGGGCTCTCGCCGGGTGCGGGGTCACGCGCGCCGACATCGGCGGATCACGATGCTCTTCGACGGGCTGCACGAAATTGGGCTGCGTGGCGGCCGGCAGGGTAACGCGCGGCATGACGGGACGTATCGTCCGCTGCTGCGGGGCGGCCGGGGCCGGCGCCTGCTGGACGACCTGCGCGATCGGCTGCCGCTGAGGCATGGGGGCGACGGGCGCGACCGGCCGGACGGCGATAGGTTGCGGCGCGGGCGCCGGGGGCGCCGGCTCGACATGCGCCGGGCGAGGCGGTGCGGGCACGCGCTGGGCGGGCTGCCGCTCCGCCGGCCGATTCAGCTGGCGCGGCTGTGACGGCGGCACCGGATGGGGCTGAAGCGCCTCGTCGCCGTGATCGTAGGCATCGAGCGCATGCTCCGGCTCGGCGGGAGCGGCTCGGGTCGGGCGCACGCCGATCCGGATGTCCTGTTCGACCACGACATCCGTCGGCCCGCCAATCAGGATGAGGTGTTCGACGTCGTCGCGACGGACCAGAACCAGCCGGCGCCTGTCGTCGACGGCCGCCGCATCGAGGACCGCCAGCCTGGTACGGCGATTGCGACCGCCCGCTATATAGGTCCCCGATGTCAGCATGCGGACGATTCGAAACGCCGTGTAGACGACGATCAGCGCGATGACACCGATGATGAGCCACATGACCACCGGGATCAACCGCGGATCAATCAAGCCATCCAGCAAGCTGGTCATCAAACTCTCCTCTGAGGTCCCGCGACACGATTGACATGCGAATTGCTGCGCCGCAAGCAAATGAGCATGCTACCCTGTGAGAATTATGGCCGCGGACCCAAAGCGCGGTCGCCCGGAGCCGGAAGGCATCCTTGGGACGCGAACCTCTGGAGAATGCGCCCGGCGGGCTTTCGCCTCCGCCCATTATATGATTCATACCGGCGCTGGGGTGCATGGCAGGATTCGGGTAGGACACGCAACGGATGGCGGGGAACGGCGAAGGCGAATTCTATCCGGCGCCCATCGTCGACCAGAATTCGCGTCCTGGAACGATCGCGCGGCTGATCGTCTTCATCATCGTGCTCGTCGGCGCGGCCTTCCTGTTCGCGCTGATGCGCGACCAACTCGGCGACCCCTTCCTCCTTGGCCTGCTCGGGATCCTGGCGATGATCGGCGTCGGCTACCTTTTCGCCTCCGCCATCGGCTTCGTCCAAGTGGCGCCGCGGTCCTCCGGCGACGAACTGGCCAAGGCTTTCATCGATACGATGGGGCAGGGGCTGGTCGTGTCAGACATGAAGGGGCGCGTGCTTTATGCCAACCAGGCCTATGCGCAGCTGACCGGCGCCACCTCGGCTGCCGACGTGCGTACGCTCGAGGTTCATCTCGCCGACAGCATCGAGGCATCGCCGACCGTCGAGCGCCTGTCGCTGGGTCTGCGTGACGGTCGAACCGGCGACGGCGAGTTCCGCGTCTCGCAATCCATTCGCCCCGGTTCGGAACCGGGCGCGCATTGGTACAGGGTGCGGGCGCGCAGCTTCAGGGCCGCGGGCCAGCGGCAGCCCCTGCTTGCGTGGCAGATCGCCGATATCTCGAGCGAGCGCGCCGAGCAGGAGCGCTTCTTCCTCGACCTTCAGCAGGCGATCGACCATCTCGACCATGCGCCGGCGGGCTTCTTTTCCGCCGATCCGGCCGGCAGGATCACCTATCTCAACGCGACGCTGGCCGATTGGCTCGGCATCGACCTCGCGAGCTTCACTCCGGGCTCCGTCGGTCTGTCCGAAATCGTGGCGGGCGACGGCATGGCGCTGATCCGGTCGGTCAAGGCCGATCCGGGGGCGACCCGCAACGCCGTGATCGATCTCGACCTGTCGACGGTCACCGGCGAGGCGCTTCCGGTGCGCTTCATGCATCGCGCGACGGCGAGCCGCGAGGGCGCTCCCGGACCCACCCGCACCATCGTCCTGAACCGGGCGCAGGGCGAGGATGCCTCGGCCGATCTCCGGGCCTCGGAAGTCCGCTTCACCCGCTTCTTCAATTCCACGCCGATGGCAATCGCGGGAATCGACGGCGCCGGCCGGATCCTGCGCACCAACGCGCCGTTCCTGTCACTCTTCGCCAGCGTCGTCGACCGCGACGCCGTCGACCGCCGGGCCCGCCTCGACACGGTCATCCACGAGCGCGACCGGGCGAACTTCGCGGTCGCGCTCGACAGGGCCAAGCAGCACCAGGCCGACATCCCGCCGATCGACACCATTCTGCCCACCGACGAGGAGCGTCACATCCGCTTCTATGTCAGCGCGGTGGCCGACGCGAAGGAAGGGGAGGGCGCCGAAGAGGCGGCGATCGTCTATGCGGTCGACACGACCGAGCAGAAGGCGCTCGAGTCGCAGATGGCGCAAGGCCAGAAGATGCAGGCCGTCGGGCAACTGGCCGGCGGCATCGCGCATGATTTCAACAATGTGCTGACCGCGATCATCATGGCGTCGGACCTGCTGCTGGCGAGCCACCGACCGTCGGATCCGTCCTTCGCCGACATCATGAACATCAAGCAAAACGCCAACCGCGCCGCCTCGCTGGTTCGGCAGCTTCTCGCGTTCTCGCGGCGCCAGACGCTGCGGCCGGAAGTGCTGAACCTGACGGACGTGCTGGCCGACCTACGCATGCTGCTCACTCGGCTCGCCGGCAACGACATGCGCCTGCGCATCGACCACGGGCGCGACCTTTGGCCGGTGAAGGTCGACCTCGGCCAGTTCGAACAGGTGATCGTCAATCTCACCGTCAATGCCCGCGACGCGATGCCGGGTGGCGGCGATCTCGTCGTGCGCACCAAGAATGTGCCCGCTGACCAGTGCGCGGAGTTCGGCTATCGCGAACTGACGCCGGGCGACTATGTGCTGATCGACGTCGAGGATTCCGGGACCGGTATCCCGCCGGACGTGCTGAAGAAGATCTTCGAACCCTTCTTCACGACGAAGGAAGTGGGCAAGGGCACGGGGCTCGGCCTTTCGATGGTCTACGGCATCATCAAGCAGACCGGCGGATTCATCTTCTGCGAGTCCGAAGTTGGCGTCGGAACGACCTTCCGCATCTTCCTGCCAAGACACGTCGTGGAGGAAAAGCAGGGCGACGAAGCAAGGTCAGAAGCAGCGGCCGCGTCCCCCGTCGCCAAGCAGCCGGAGGCGCAAAAAGATCTGTCCGGCTCGGCGACCGTCCTTCTCGTCGAGGATGAGGATGCAGTCCGCATGGGCGGCGTGCGGGCGCTCCGCTCGCGTGGCTACACCGTGCACGAAGCGTCCTCGGGCGTCGAAGCGCTGGAAATCTTCGATGAACTGGACGGCGCCATCGACATCGTGGTGTCCGACGTCGTCATGCCGGAGATGGACGGGCCGACGCTGCTCGGCGAATTGCGCAAGCGTCAGCCGGACGTGAAGTTCGTCTTCGTGTCGGGCTACGCCGAGGACGCCTTCGCCAGGAACCTGCCCGCCGACGCCAAGTTCGGCTTCCTGCCGAAACCTTTCTCGCTCAAGCAGCTGGCGACGGTCGTCAAGGACATGCTTGACGGCGAATCCTAGAATCCCGGCCGACCGAGCCTTGTAGCCGGGCAGGCGCCGGCTTCCGCCGGATCGCCTTCGGCAGCGGGAACGGATTGCTCCGGCCCGGTCAGGATCGCTCCACCCACCTCGTCACAATGGCCGGCTTGATTCGTGCGGGCCCGCTTGGGGGGCAGTATCTCCCGGGCTTGATGACCGAGGCCTGACGGTGAAGCATTTGCGTACATAATAGGCGGACATCGAGTTTTGCCTATTATTTGAACACGCCTCTCCGCCTGTTGCGCAAAGAAGTCTCAACGAAGATTTAACAGCCTGGCCGGTCAGACTCGCGGGAGCGCCGGTCCGCATGGCGATCGCCTTTGTTTCCGCGGCTTTTCGCGATTTTCATGACAGTCCTCCCGGGGTTGGCACAGCCGTTGCATCGTACTGCGCGGTGCAACAACCAACCCTTATCGGAGGTTCTCAATATGAGGGGAATGATCGCAACACTGGCGAAGCGGGTCTCGGGGGCCGCGCTGGCCGGCCTGATGATGGCCGGCGCCGCAACCGCCCAGGAAGACACCATCAAGGTGGGCATCCTGCATTCGCTTTCGGGGACGATGGCGATTTCGGAGACCACTCTGAAGGACGTCATGCTGATGCTGGTCGAACAGCAGAACGCAAAGGGCGGCCTGCTCGGCAAGAAGCTCGAAGCCGTCGTCGTCGACCCGGCGTCGGATTGGCCGCTCTTCGCCGAGAAGGCGCGCGAGCTGATCTCGGTCAACGGCGTGTCGGCCGTGTTCGGCTGCTGGACCTCGGTGTCCCGCAAGTCCGTGCTTCCGGTCTTCGAGGAACTGAACTCGATCCTGTTCTACCCCGTCCAGTACGAGGGCGAGGAGAGCCAGCGCAACGTGTTCTACACCGGCGCCGCTCCGAACCAGCAGGCGATCCCGGCGGTCGACTACCTGATGAATGAGGAAGGCGTGGAACGCTGGGTGCTGGCCGGCACCGACTACGTCTATCCGCGCACGACCAACAAGATCCTCGAGGCCTACCTTCAGTCGAAGGGCGTCGCCGCCGAGGACATCATGATCAACTACACGCCGTTCGGTCATTCCGACTGGCAGACGATCGTGTCCGACATCAAGTCGTTCGGCTCGGCCGGCAAGAAGACGGCGGTCGTCTCCACCATCAACGGCGACGCCAACGTGCCGTTCTACAAGGAACTGGGCAACCAGGGCGTCAAGGCCGAGGACATCCCGGTCGTGGCCTTCTCGGTGGGCGAGGAAGAACTCGCCGGCCTCGACACCGCCCCGCTCGTCGGCCACCTGACCGCCTGGAACTACTTCCAGTCCGTCGACACGCCGGAGAACGAGGAGTTCATCGCCGCGTGGAAGGAGTTTACCAAGAACCCCGACCGCGTGACCAACGATCCGATGGAGGCCCACTACATCGGCTTCAACATGTGGGTCAAGGCCGTCGAGAAGGCCGGTACGGTCGATGCCGACGCCGTGATCGATGCGCTCATCGGCGTGTCGGTTCCCAACCTGACCGGCGGTTACTCGGCCATGATGCCGAACCACCACATCACCAAGCCGGTGCTGATCGGCGAGATCCAGGCCGACGGCCAGATGGAGACCGTGTGGGAGACCACCGGCCTCGTGGTCGGCG
This sequence comes from Mesorhizobium sp., assembly GCA_046292285.1. Lineage (GTDB taxonomy): Bacteria > Pseudomonadota > Alphaproteobacteria > Rhizobiales > Rhizobiaceae > Aquibium. Next base: position 19,824 of record JBKBRJ010000061.1, read on the forward strand.
ACGAATGGTCCGACTACCTGCCGGACTCCAAGGACCTGATCGCCGATTGGCGCGCTCCGATGTCCTGCGGCAACTTCAACGTCGCCACCGGCAAGTGCGGCGGCAAGGGCGTGAATTGATCACGGGCGAACCGCCCCTGATTTGACCGCGGAACTCCCGGGCGGCCACCTCCTCCCGCCGCCCGGGAGCCTGGTAAACCCCATCGAGAAAGCCCATCGCAACCATGACCGTCCTGCGCGTCCTGCTCGTCCTGGTCGGCCTTGTCCTGTCGGGCGCGTTGAGCGCCCATGCCGACGACGACGCGATCCGAGCGAGCATCGCCAAGTTCGCCGATAGCAAGAATTTCGGTCAGACCGAAGAGATCGTCAGGGAACTGGCCGCCACGGGCGATGTCAGGGTCGAGCGCGCGCTCGCGGCGCTCTCCGACGGCAACCTGAGCTTCCGGAAGTCCGACAAGCAGGTTTTCATCGCCCCGGAGCGGGGCCAGACCGCTTCCCTCTTCGATCCCTTGACGGGAGAGGCCGCGGGCGAGGAACCCAAGGGCGGCTTCACCAAGATCAAGGTCAACAACTCGCTTCGCCGGACGATCCGCGCGATGATTTCCGGCCTGACGCTTGCTTCGCCGGACCCGGTCGTCCGGCTCGCGGCAGCGCGAACCATGTTCGTCGCGCCCGACGCGGCCAATCTGGAGGCCCTGGAGGCAGCGATCGCCAAGGAGACGGTCGGCAGCGTGAAGGCCTCTCTCGAAGCCGCGCGCGCCTCCACCATCCTCGTTTCGGACGCGCCCGACGCCGCCAAGCTCGACGCCATCGCGCTGCTCGGGCAGCGCGGCGATCGCGACACGCTCTCCCTGCTGACGGGCTTCGCCGCCAAGGCGCAGGGCGACACGCAGGCGGCGGCGCAGCGGGCGATCGACAGCATCAACAAGACACTGGCGCTGTGGGATATCGGCCAGAACATCTGGTACGGGATTTCGCTCGGCTCCGTTCTGCTGCTTGCCGCGATCGGTCTGGCGATCACGTTCGGCGTGATGGGCGTCATCAACATGGCGCATGGCGAGATGGTGATGATCGGCGCCTACACGACCTTCGTCGTGCAGTCGGTGATCCGCGGCTCCTTCCCGTGGCTGTTCGACTGGTCGCTGGCCATTGCGCTGCCGCTCGCCTTTCTCGTCGCCGGGGCCGTCGGGCTCGCGCTGGAGCGCGGCGTCATCCGGTTCCTGTACGGCCGGCCGCTCGAGACGTTGCTGGCGACCTGGGGCGTCTCGCTGATCCTTCAGCAGACGGTGCGGACCATCTTCGGGCCGACCAACCAGGAAGTGGGCAATCCGTCCTGGATGTCGGGCGGGTTTCAACTCGGCCAAATGGCCCTGACCTGGAACCGGCTCTGGATCGTCCTGTTCGCGCTCGCGGTCTTCGGGCTGCTTCTCTACATCTTCAAGCGAACGGCCTGGGGCCTGCAGATGCGCGCCGTCACGGCCAACCGGCGGATGGCCTCCTCGATGGGCATCCGGACCCCCTGGGTCGACGCCTTCACCTTCGCGCTCGGCTCGGGCATCGCCGGGATCGCCGGCGTGGCCCTGTCGCAGATCGACAACGTCTCGCCCAATCTCGGCCAGGGCTACATCATCGACAGTTTCATGGTCGTCGTGTTCGGCGGCGTCGGCAACCTCTGGGGCACGCTGGTCGGCGCCTTCTCGCTCGGGATCGTGAACAAGTTCCTGGAGCCCTATGCAGGCGCGGTGCTGGGCAAGATCCTGGTGCTGGTGCTCATCATCCTGTTCATCCAGAAGCGCCCGCGCGGGCTGTTCGCCCTCAAGGGAAGGTCGGTCGAGGCATGATCACCCAGCGCCTGTTCACCGGCGGCAGCAATCGCCGCATCCTGGTTGCCGTTCTCCTTCTTGCCGCCGTGGCCGTGCTGGTGCCGGTCCTGCACCTCGCCGTTCCGCCGTCGAGTGCCTTCCACGTGCCCAGCTACATGGTCGCGCTCGTCGGCAAGTACCTGACCTATGCGCTTCTGGCGCTCGCGCTCGATCTCGTCTGGGGATATTGCGGCATCCTTTCGCTTGGCCACGGCGCCTTCTTCGCGCTCGGCGGCTATGCGATGGGCATGTACCTGATGCGGCAGATCGGCGACCGCGGCGTCTACGGCAATCCGATCCTTCCCGACTTCATGGTGTTCCTGAACTGGAAGGAGTTGCCCTGGTTCTGGTACGGCTTCGACCAGTTCTGGTTCGCCGCCATCATGATCGTGCTGGCGCCCGGCGCGCTCGCCTTCGTGTTCGGATGGTTCGCGTTCCGCAGCCGCGTCACCGGCGTCTACCTGTCGATCATCACCCAGGCGCTGACCTATGCGCTGCTGCTGGCCTTCTTCCGCAACGACATGGGCTTCGGCGGCAACAACGGCCTGACCGACTTCAAGGATATCCTCGGCTTCAACGTGCAGGCGCCGGAGACGAGAGCGGGGCTGTTCGCCGCCAGCGCTCTGGCCCTGGCGCTGGCGCTTCTCGTCACCTCGGCGATCACGCGATCGAAATTCGGGATGCTGATGATCGCGGTGCGCGACGCCGAAAGCCGCACGCGCTTCATCGGCTGGCGGCCCGAGAACGTGAAGGTCTTCGCCTTCACGGTTTCGGCGGTGATGGCGGGCGTCGCGGGCGCGCTCTATGTGCCGCAGGTGGGCATCATCAATCCGGGCGAGTTCGCGCCGGCCAATTCGATCGAGGTCGTGGTCTGGACCGCCGTCGGCGGCCGCGGCACGCTCGTCGGGCCGATCATCGGCGCTCTGCTGGTGAACGGCGGCAAGAGCTGGTTCACCGGCGTCCTGCCGGAATACTGGCTGTTTGCGCTCGGCGGGCTGTTCGTCGCGGTGACGCTGTTCCTGCCGAAAGGCATCGTCGGCACATGGGATTCCTGGCGCGCCGCACGCCGGGACGCGGCGGAGCGCGCACGGACGAAAGCGGAGGAAGACGCATCGCCGCCGCCCGTCGACCCCGTCACCGGACGGCCCGTCAGGGCCGAGGAGACGGCGCGCGCGCCATCATCCGGATTGATCGGCGGCGCCGAGCCGCAGCCCGCGGAGTAGCGCGATGTCGAAGAGCGGAACCATCCTCTATCTCGACGGCGTATCGGTTTCCTTCGACGGATTCCGGGCGATCAACAACCTGTCGCTGGTGCTCGACAAGGGCGAGATGCGCGCCATCATCGGCCCGAATGGCGCCGGCAAGACCACGATGATGGACATCATCACCGGCAAGACCCGGCCGGACGCGGGCGAGGTGTTCTTTGACGGTACGATCGACCTGACCAAGCACGACGAAGCCGACATCGCGATGATGGGCATCGGCCGCAAGTTTCAAAAGCCGACGGTTTTCGAGAGCCACACGGTCGAGGACAACCTCGTGCTGGCGCTCGCCGGACCGCGCTCCATCTTCCCGGCGCTGTTCCACCGGCGCAGCGAGGCTGAAAGCAGGCGGATCGACGAAATCCTGGCGACGATCCGGCTCGAGGTGCGGCGAAACGATCTCGCGGCCAATCTCAGCCACGGTCAAAAGCAGTGGCTGGAGATCGGCATGCTGCTGGCGCAGGAGCCCAAG
>JBKBRJ010000062.1:0-23191 GCA_046292285.1 Mesorhizobium sp.
CGGGGCTGGCGTGGCCCGCGGTCAAGGCCGACCATGGGTGCGTGATCCATGGTTGCTCAGCGATGGCCGGTCGCGGGTCATTCCAACAGGAGAACGCCGTTCGCGGCGGAAAGCGCATGTACAAGGATCGTGCCGAAGCCGGCCGCCTGCTCGCCGACGAAATCGCCAGGCTATCGCTGCACGACCCGGTGGTGCTCGCGCTGCCGAGGGGCGGCGTGCCCGTGGCCGACCGGATCGCCGAAGCGCTCGACGCGCCGCTCGACCTCGTCATCGTCCGCAAGGTGGGCGCGCCGGGCAACCCGGAACTGGCGGTGGCGGCCATCGTCGACGGCAATCCGCCCGACGTCGTGCTCAACCGCGAGATGGTGGAGGCCTACGACCTTTCGGAAGAGGAACTGGAAGCGCTGGTGAAGCAGGAACGGCCCGAACTCGAGCGCCGCGCCTCCGCCTTCCGGGGCCGGCGCAAGGCCCTTTCGGTGACCGACAAGACCGCGATCCTGGTCGACGACGGCGCGGCGACCGGAACGACGATGCGGGTGGCGATCCGCGCCATGCGGCGGCGCTCGCCGCGCGCGGTGGTGGTGGCGCTGCCGGTGGCGCCGCCGGAAACGGTGAAGGAACTGCGGCTCGAGGCGGATCTCGTGATCTGCCTGACGGAGCCGGCGCAGTTCCGGGCGCTCAGCCTTCACTACCGCGACTTCCACCAGTTGACGGACGAGGAGGTGACGCAGGCGCTGCATGCGGCGGCGCGGCGGCGCAAATCGGTGCTCAAGGACTGGAAGAAGAGGCAACAGGCGCGGGATTGAGGCAGTCGGACCGTTCGGTCGCCGGCGTATCGGTCGCGTTTGACCCGCGTCAAGGCATCACCCATACTGCAAGTCTAGATGGCTCCATGGCCAATGTGCGACCCCAGATGGACCTGCCGATCTTTTCCGCGCGCGGCCTGACCAAGGTCTATCGCACGGGAGAGGTGGAGGTCTTTGCCCTGCGCGGTGTCGATCTCGACCTCGCGGAAGGCGAAATGGTGGTGCTGCTCGGACCGTCGGGCAGCGGAAAGTCGACGCTGCTCAACATCATGGGCGGGATCGACACGCCGACCTCCGGCACCATGCATTTCCGCGACGAGGAATTGACGCGGTTTTCCGAACGGCAGTTGACGGCCTACCGGCGCGATCACGTCGGCTTCGTCTTCCAGTTCTACAACCTGATCCCGAGCCTCACCGCCTGGGAAAACGTCGCGCTGGTCACCGAGATCTCCGCCAATCCGATGAAGCCGGAGGACGCACTGGAGATGGTCGGGCTGAAAGACCGCCTGCACCACTTTCCCGCCCAGCTATCCGGCGGCGAACAGCAGCGCGTGGCCATCGCCCGCGCCATCGCCAAGCGACCCGAGGTGATGCTCTGCGACGAACCCACGGGCGCGCTCGATTCGAAGACCGGCATCATCGTGCTGGAGGCGCTTTCCCGCATCAACGAGGAGCTGAATACCACGATGGCGATCATCACCCACAATGCCGCCATCCGGCAGATCGCCCATCGCGTCTTCTCCTTCCGGGACGGGCAAATCGCCGAGTCGAGCGTCAACGAGAGACGCGCGAAGCCGTCCGAGGTGACGTGGTGAAGGCGCTCTCGGCGCTCGACCGCAAGCTCGCGCGCGACCTGGCGCGGCTGTGGGCGCAGGTTCTGGCGATCTCGCTCGTCATGGCCTGCGGGGTGATGACCATCGTCATCGCCATCGGAGCCTATCGCTCGCTCGACGAGACGCGTGCCGCCTTCTACGAGCGCTACCGCTTCGCCTCGGTCTTCTCGGGGGTGACCCGCGCGCCGCTTCACCTGCGCGAGGAGATCGCCGCGATTCCCGGCATCGGCGGCGTCGACCTGCGGATCGTCAAGGCGGTGCTGCTCGACCTGCCGGGCATGGCCGAGCCCGCGACCGGGATCGCCATCTCCATTCCCGACCGCGGCGAGCCGGCGGTCAACCGGCTCTATATTCGGATGGGGCGCCTACCGGAGGCCGACCGCACCGGCGAGGTGGCGGTGACGGAACCCTTCGCCATGGCGCACCGGATGACGCCGGGCTCCACCTTCTCGGCGATCCTCAACGGCCGCAAGCGCATGCTGACGGTGACAGGCATCGTGCTGTCGCCGGAGTACATCTACGCCATCGGTCCCGGCGACATGGTGCCCGACCAGCGACGATTCGGCGTGTTCTACATGCCGCGCACGACGCTGGCCGGCATCTTCGACATGAACGGCGCCTTCAACGACCTCGTTGCGCGAACGCAGCGCGGCGCCGACCTGAACCTCGTCACCGACCGGATCGACCGTATCCTCAAGCCCTACGGCGGGACCGGCGCTCACGACCGCGTCGACCAGATCTCGCATGCATTCCTCGATAACGAACTGCTGCAGCTGAGGGCGATGGCGGTGATCATCCCGCCGATCTTCCTGTTCGTGTCGGCCTTCCTCGTGAACATGATCCTGACGCGGCTGATCGCGCTCGAGCGCGAGCAGGTCGGGCTGATGAAGGCGGTCGGCTACTCGTCGTTCGATGTCGCCTGGCACTATGCCAAGCTGACGCTGCTGATCGCCTTCATCGGCATCGCCATCGGTTCGGTCGCCGGCAACTGGCTTGGGCGCGGGATGACGCGGCTCTATGCGGAGTTCTTCTCCTTCCCCTTCCTGATCTTCCGCCAGAGCCTCGACCTCTACATCATCGCTGCGGCCGTGAGCGCGGCGGCCGCGCTGGCCGGGGCGGGCCGCGCAATCTGGAGCGTCGTGCGCCTGCCGCCGGCCGTGGCGATGAACCCGCCGACGCCAACGCAGTACCGCTCGCTGTTCGGCGCCTCGGCCGCACTCGCCAGGGTCTTCTCGCAATTGACGATCATGGCGCTGCGCCATCTGATCCGCTGGCCCGTTCGCACGCTGATGACGACGCTCGGCACGTCGATGGCGGTGGCGCTGCTGGTGACGGCGCTGTTTTCATTCGATTCCATCGACTTCATGATCGACACGGTGTTCTTCCGAACGGAACGGCAGGACGCGACGCTGAGCTTCGGGCTGGAGCGCTCGCCTCGCGCGCTGCAGGCCGTGGCGGCAATGCCCGGCGTGCTCAGGGCCGAGGGATTTCGCGCCGCGCCCGTCGTGCTGCGCAAGGGCCACCGCGAACGCCGGCTGGTGATCTCGGGCGTCATGCCCTCCCCCGACCTCGCCCGCGTGCTCGACGAGGACCTGTTGCCGGTAGAACCGCCGGCGAACGGGCTGATGGTGTCCGAAAGGGTGGCCAGGCTGCTTCATCTGTCGATCGGCGACAGGGTCGAGGTCGAACTCCTCGAAAAGGGGCATCGGATCGTGGAGGCGCCGGTCACCAGCATCGTGCAGAGCTATGTCGGGCTCGCGGTCTACATGCGGCTCGACGCACTCGACAGGTTGGTGGGGGGCGGTCCGCGGCTGTCGGGCGTGCGCGTCTCGATCGACCGGGCGCGCCTCGACGATCTCTACGCCGCGGTCAAGCAGACGCCGGCGGTCGCGTCGATCGCGCTGCAGGGCGTCTCGCGCGCCCGCTTCCGCGAGACCATCGGCGAGAACATCACCATCATGACGACCCTCTACACGCTGCTCGCCGTCATCATCACCTTCGGCGTGGTCTACAACTCCGCCCGGATCCAGCTTTCGGAGCGGGCACGCGAACTGGCCAGCCTCAGGGTGATGGGCTTTACCCGCGGCGAAGTGTCGAGCGTGCTTCTGATCGAACTCGGCGTGATCGTGCTCCTGGCGCAGCCGCTGGGCTGGGCGCTCGGCTATGGCTTCTCCTGGTCGGTCGTGCGCGGCTTCGAGAGCGACCTGTTCCGTATCCCGTTGATCGTCGACCGCGGGACCTTCGCGATATCAAGCCTCGTGGTGCTCGCCGTCGCCGTGGTTTCGGCGCTGATCGTGCGGCGCCGCATCGACCGGCTGGACCTCGTCCGGGTCCTCAAGTCAAGGGAGTAGGACATGAACGCCGTCTGGATGAAGAGGCTCGGCCTCGGGCTCGCCGCCGCCGCCATTGCAGCCGCCTTTGCCTGGGCGCTGCGCGAGCAGCCGGCGCTGGTCGACGTCGCGACCATCGCCGAAGGACCGATGCGTGTGACGATCCGCGAAGAGGGGCGCACGCGCGTGCGCGACGTCTACACCATCTCGGCGCCGATCGCGGGGCATCTGTCGCGCACGGTGCTCGAGGAAGGCGACCCGGTGGTGGCCGGCGAAACGGTCGTGGCGGCGATCCACCCGCTCGATCCGCCGCTGATCGACCGGCGAACCGAGGCCGAACTGCTTGCCGCGCGCGATGCGGCGGAGTCGGGCGTCGGCATCGCCGAGAGCGAATTGCAGCGCGTCGAAACCGCGTTGCGGCTGGCGGAAGACGAACTGGCGCGGGCGCTGAAGCTGTTTGGACCCGGCTTCATTTCCGAGAGCGCGTTGCAGCGACTGCAGAACCAGGTCGACCTGACCAAGGCGGCCGCGGCCGCGGCCCGCGCCACCGTCGCGTTCCGCCGGGCCGAACTGGCCAGCGCCGAGGCCCGGCTGCTGGCGCCGTCGCCGCGGGGCGACGGTGCGGACAGCTGCTGCGTCAACCTGCTCGCGCCGATCGACGGCTCCGTCCTGGCGGTCCATGCCCAGAGCGAGCAGGCCGTGGCAATCGGGACCCGGATCGCCGACATCGGCGACACGGCACGCCTGGAGATCGTGGTCGACCTGCTCTCCTCCGACGCCGTGCGGATCGGCGCGGGAACCGAGGCTGCGATCACCGGCTGGGGCGGCGACACGGCCCTGCCCGCGGTGGTGCGACGCGTGGACCCGGCGGCGTTCACCAAGGTTTCGGCGCTGGGGATCGAGGAGCAGCGGGTCAACGCCGTGCTGGACCTGGAAGCCGGCGACCCGCGACTGGGCCATGGCTACCGGATCTTCGCCGAGATGACGGTCTGGAGTTGCGATCTCTGCCTCACCGTGCCCATCCCCGCCCTCTTCCGGAGCGGCAGCGACTGGAACGTCTTCGTGCTCGACGGCGGACGTCTGCGGCAGAAGGCGGTCGGGATCGGCCGCATGAACGACGAGACGGCGCAGGTGCTGGAGGGGCTCGCGCCGGGGGACGTCGTCGTGCTGCATCCGGGTGACACGCTGGCCGAGGGTGGCGCGGCTGAACGCCGGGACTGATGCATTGCAGCATGCCCACGCGCTACCTATTTCCGGAAAAACCCGGCTATCGCTCGGATAAATCGTGGAAAGAACCGCCTGATGGATTCTTTTATCCGAATTTTTTTGACTATATGTGATTTTGTTGCAGATTTGCAACGGGCATCCGGAATTTGATGCCGCACTGCGAATTTCGTAATCGAATTTTATTGATTAGCGCTCCGGCCGGGAGCACCAGACTCCCCGAAAGCGGACTTCCGACGCGGCGGGCACCGAGGGGTGCACGGATGGCGCTTTCGGAAACAGCAACCAGGAAGCAAACCATGAACCTCAAACATGCCCTCGGCTCGGTCGCCGCTCTGATGACGGCCAATGCAGCCTACGCGGCGGACGCGATCGTGATCGCCGAGCCGGAACCTGTCGAGTACGTGCGCGTCTGCGACGCGTTCGGCGCCGGCTTCTTCTACATTCCGGGCACCGAGACCTGCCTGCGCTTCGACGGCTACGTCCGCATGCAGATCGAGAGCGGCGAGGCCGACGATGGCGAGGACGAAGGCTTCACCTTCAAGACCCGCGCCCGCCTGAACCTCGACGCGCGTTCGGACACCGAAATGGGAACGCTGCGCGGCTTCATGCGCATCCAGGGCGATACGGATTCGAATGGCGACGGCGCATACCGCATGGACCAGGCGATGGTGCAGCTCGGCGGCTTCTATGCCGGCTACACCGATTCCGCCTTCGGCGCGCCGTGGGCACTGCCGGGCATGGTCCGCTTCGGCATCCTGCACACCGACGACGGCGGGCAGTATGCCTCGCAGCAGCGCCAGCAGATCGGCTACGCGTTCAGCGGTTCGAACGGCCTGTTCGCCTCGCTGACGCTCGAAGACGACGAAAACGAAGGTGAGGGCTACGTGCCGGACGTGGTCGGCGTCGTCGGCATCAGCCAGGGCTGGGGCGGCGTCTGGGGCAAGGCCGCCTACGACGAGTCGGCCGAGGAATTCGGCCTCCTGGCCGGCGCGCAGTACAACATCCCGGGCTTTTCGGGATCGTCGCTCCGCTTCGGCGTGTTCTATGCCTCGGGCGTGAACATGTATGCGCTTGACATGCCGGTCAGCGGCGGCGGGTCGAGCGACATGGGCACCGTCGAATGGTCGGTCGCGGCGTCCTACCTGCATGCGTTCAACGCACAGTGGAGCGCTACCGTTGGCGGCCAGTACTTCGAGGAGTTCAGCGGCGACAGCGCCTACATGGTGCAGGCCGCGGTGGTCTGGGTGCCGGTCACCAACTTCGAGGTCCGCCTCGAAGGCTCCTATGCCGACGAGGAAAATGCCCTCAACGGCGAGGACGACGATACCTGGTCGGGCCTGCTGCGCTTCACGCGCTATTTCTGATCAAGCCTAGACCTCCAGGCTGGGGCCCGCGGCATCCGTGCCGCGGGCCTTTTTTCGTACCGGCGGCGGCAACCCCGCCGCGAACCGGGCGCAGGGCCAGCCTGATTCGGGCGCGACGGACGGGGCATCCACAAACCGCGAATCCGAGCCGCGAATCAGGCGCGCCCGTTTTTTGGGCGCTTGCTTTTTTGCAGCGCAGCAAGTTGCCGTTTTCGTTGGCGGCAGGGGATTCGCGGCGCCGAATTCGTCACATTCTTGCAACATCCCTCCACATTCGATTCCGCGCCGCGAAGACGGAGGCGAAATGATGTTGATCCGGCAAAGCGGTTGAATCATCCTGACGATGAAGGCGACGATCACGACGTGTTCACGGGGCAGCGGGTAGTTCGCGCAAACGGGGACGGCAGACCGGCTTTCGCTTGATTCAGCGGTTTGGGACACAAGACATGAAGATCAGGAATCTCCTCCTCGGAACGGCTGCCGCCCTGGCAACCAGCAATGCGGCCTTCGCCGCCGACGCGATCGTGATCGCGGAGCCGGAGCCCGTCGAGTACATGCGCGTCTGCGACATGTACGGCGCGGGCTACTTCTACATCCCCGGCACCGAGACCTGCATGCAGTTCTCCGGCTTCGTCTGGGCCCAGGTCGCGGCCGAGGGCAGCGACGGCGAGGGCGACACTCCGGACTACCAGACCTACGGCGGCTTCCCCGACTCGGAAGGCTGGATCATGTCGACCCGCGCCCGGCTGCAGGTCGACGTGCGTTCCAGCACCGAATGGGGCACGCTGCGCGGCATGATGCGCATCCAGGCCGACACCGGCGGCAACAACGCCGATGCCGCCTACGTGATGGACAACGCCATCGTGCAGTTGGGCGGCTTCCGCGTCGGCTACACCGAGACGGTGTTCAACGACTCGATCGGCGCCGGCGTGGCGTCCTACGGCTCGCATTCCTGGGGCTCGATGAGCTACGGCTACCGCAAGGTCCAGGGCATTTCCTACAGCGTCGGCTCGGACAAGGGGTTTGCGGCGACGATCTCGCTCGAGAACGACGACCTCGAGGGTGACGGCTACATGCCCGACGTCGTGGGCGCGGTCAGCTACAACCAGGATTGGGGCGCGGTGTGGGCCAAGGCCGGCTATGACGAGGACTATGACGGCCTCGGGAGCGACGGCTTCGGCGTGACCGCCGGCCTGCACCTCAACGTGCCGGGCTTCGAGGGCTCGTCCTTCCGCCTGATCGGCTACTACTCCGACAGCGACAACGTCTTCGGCGTCGGCAGTCCGGCGATGGTCGCATTCGGCGGCAACGGCGCGTCGGAGTGGTCGGTCCTGGCGTCCTACTACCACCAGTTCACCGAGAAGTTCGGCGCCTCGGTCGGGTTCCAGTACTTCAGCGACTTCTACCAGGCGAATTCGTCCGTCGGGACTGGCCTCGACGGTTACGGAGCCGAGCTGAACCTGGTCTACACGCCGATCGAGAACCTCGAGATTCGCTCGGAAATCTACTACGACGACTACGAGACGCTGGACGGCACCGCTTCGGGCTTCCTGCGCCTGACGCGCTTCTTCTAGACCGCTTCCTTCGAGGCGGGGGACACAGAAACCCGGCGGGCAACCGCCGGGTTTTTTCGTTGCGTGGAGGGCGGGAGCGAAACTATGGATGGAGCACGCCCTTCCGGAGTCTTCTCCTGCATGACCGACGCACCGTCCCGCAGCGCCATTCGCCTCGCCAACTGGCGCGTCCATCCCAACAGCCGCTGGTCGTTCCAGAACGTGCGCGAGATCGTGCCGACCGTCGAGATTGCGCCGGCGCGCGGGGAGACGGAAGCCTCGCCCGGAACCGATGCGCTGGCCGGGCTCGAGCTCTCGCTGCCGGACGGCAACCGGATCACCGCGCTCGATCATCTGGCGCAGTCGCATGGCGACGCCTTCGTGGCGCTGAAGGACGGCAGGCTCGTTGCGGAATGGTACGCCCCGCACTGCGATCCCGACGCGCCGCACATCATCTTCTCGATCTCGAAATCGGTGACCGGCCTGCTTGCCGGCATCGCAGCGGCCGAGGGCGTCCTCGATCCGGACGCGCCGATTGCCACCTACGTTCCGGTGCCGCCGGGGGGCGCCTATTCGGACGCCACCGTGCGCAATCTCCTCGACATGACCGTCAGCCTCTCCTTCGAGGAAAACTATCTCGACCGGCAGAGCGACTTCGACCGCTATCGCCGGGCCATGCTGTGGAATCCCGAGCACGAGGCGGGTTGCGAGGAGACGCTGGATGAGGTGCTCGTCTCCCTGCCGAAGGCCGCGCATCCGCATGGCGCCCGTTTCCACTACGCTTCGCCCGACACCGACCTGCTTGGCCTCGTCATCGAGCGGGCGACCGGAACGCGCTACCACGCCTACCTGGCCGATCGCCTGTGGCGTCACATCGGCGCGCGCGGCGCGTCCAACGTCACCGTCGATCGTGCCGGCACGGCGCGAGCGGCCGGCGGCATTTCGGTCACCGCGCGCGACCTCGCGCGCTTCGGCCAGATGATGCTCGACGGCGGCGCCGTCGGCGGGCGGCAGGTCGTGCCGGCCGGCTGGATCGAGGACATCCGCAGCAATGGCGACCGCCAGGCCTGGGTGAACGGCGATTTCGCCGGGCTATTCGGCAAGGGGCGCTATCGCTCGTGCTGGTACGACACGGGCGACGCCCACCGCAGCATGGCCGCGATAGGCATCCATGAGCAATGGATCTGGATCGATCCCGTGCGCCGGGTCGTCCTGGTCAAGCTCTCGTCGCGGCCCGAGCCGAGCCATGATCCGTCGACGCTGCGCGAAAAATCCATGCTGCGCCAGATTGCCCGGACGATCTGACTGCACTTGCGCCTTTCCGGCCTATTCGGCCGCCTTCGGATGCTGCTCGGCCTGATCCGTCAGCGTGACCAGCGTCTGGAAGCGCGTCCCGCCGTCGAAGGAATACTCCGGCTCGCTGCCGCCCAGCTGGATCAGCATGGCGCGGACCAGCCGGCCGCCGAGGCCGCTCGTGGCGAGGGCAGGGTCGAAGCCGACGCCGTCGTCGCCAATCGACAGTTCGGCGTGATCCCTACCCCTCGACTTGAAGGCGATGCGGATCGTGCCCGCGCGGCCGTCCGGGAAAGCGTATTTCAGCGCATTGGTCACCACCTCGTTGACCACGAGGGCCAGCGGCGTGGCCTGGTCGTGGTGCAGCACCACCGGGTCGATGTCGTACTGGATCGTGACCGGATGGGCGAAGGCCTCGCTCAGCGGATCGACGATCGCGGGGATGAGCGTTTCGGCGTTCACCTCCGCGAACTGGTCGAGACGGTACAGGTGCTCGTGGACGGCGGTCATGGCCGTGATGCGCCCCTGCAGGTCGGCCTTCATCTGCTGCGGCAGGCCGTGCAGCCTGACCAGCGACATGATCGCCTGGAGATTGTTCTTCACCCGGTGATGCGTGTCGCGCACCAGCATGCGGTTGAGTTCGAGCGTCTCGACGAGACGAAGCTGGCGATCCCGGTCGCGGCGCAGGAGCCGCAGGATGAAGAATGTCGCGAAGGCAAGCGCGATCGCGGTGGGCACGGCGAAGGCGAGCGTAATGGTGGCGTTGCGCCGGAACTGCGCGAACGAGTACTCATTCGAAACGCTCGCCAGCGCGACGAGAGGCGCTCCGGGCACGCGGCGGAAGCCGACCACGCGCGCAACCCCGTCCGCCGGAGAGATCGCGGGATAGGTGCCCTCGTCGGCGCGTTTCAGATGCTCCGTGAAAAGTTCGTAGTTCGACAGGTCGAGCGGACCGTCGGCAAGCGGATAACGCGCGACGAGTTGCCCGTCGTCCCGCACCACGCTCACCGTGGATGTGGAATCGAACGACAGCGATCGCCAGATATCGCGAAACAGTTCGACGTCGAAGGACAGGACCGCCACGCCCTGGAAGGTGCCGCCGCGCTCGATACGCCGGCTGAAGACGAAGATCTGCTGGCCGTCGAGGCGGCTGACCATCAGCGCGGAGACATGGAAACGCTCGCCCGCGGCCGGCGCGGCGAAATACTCGCGGTCGCGAATGTCGATCGGCTTGACGGCCGGGTCCGTGGTGAACAGGGTCGAACCGTCGGCGGCCACCACATAGGCCTTGACGTTGCCCGGCAGGCGATCGACCGCGCTGCGGATCCGCTCGTCCACGCTTGCCGAGCCCCCTGCAATATCGAGGCCGAGGGCGTCGTCGATTCGACCCAGCGCCTGGCGGGACAGTTCGGTGATCCAGCCGACATTGGTTGCGACGACCTGCGAGGCAGCCGCGGCGCGGGCTTCCGCGGCGCGTAGGGCCGCGCCACGTTCACGCAGGAGAGATACGGTCAGGATGACGACGAACAGGGCGAACATCAGCACGATCAGCGCCGTAGCGGCCCGCAAGGTACGCGAGCCCGTCGGAGCGCGTGCCCTGTTCAATTCAGACAATCGGTCCTCCGTCCGCCGTTCACTCCTCCGCATTGTAGGGCAGTCGAGCACGGAGCGACACCCCTTGTGGACAAGTGTACACCGTCGGGGTTTCGAGACCGTTCCGCATCGGGAGGCGGCCAGTCGCCAGGCTCCGTCAGTCGAAATGGCCGTCTGGAACCTCTTGCGACTGGTTCTCCTGCTTAGCGCTCCGCCGCGACGGCGCTTGAAACGAAGACGCCTTCGATGACGGCGAGCAGGCCTGCCAGCATCCCGTTGGCGGGACTCTCGCTGCGGTAGGCGATGGCCTTGAACTTCATCTCGCCGTCCGGTTCGGCGAGGAACCTGCCGCCAACGACGCGGACGGTCTCGCGTTCGGGTGAAATGGGACGGGGACGGGCCAGTTCCTCCGCGCGCGCAATGTCGAGCGCGGCAATGCGGCTGTTGGCGAGTTCGACGTAGCGCGCCTTATAGATCTCGGCGGGCGATGCCGGGCGTGGCGTCGGCACCGGGATCGACCCGTCAACCGTGAGGATGGGCGCACCGATCCGGTTCAATGTCGCAACCTGCCTGCGACCTGCCGTCTCGACCATCTGGTTGCGGGCGGGCTGCCTGCCCATGCATCCGTTGACGCGCAGCGCCGCCATCAGACGGGCACGCTCGCGCCGGAGCCTGTCGCGACCGGAGTCGCCGGGCACGAACGCAAAGGACTGCAGATCATGAATACGCTGGGCGTGGACGCGGCAATGCGTATCATGGGGCGATGAGAAACCCATCGGCCCGCAGCCGGCCGCGCGTGACTGGCGAACCGCCCGATCGAGCGCTTTCGTGTCCTGCCGCGGCTGCGGGGCTGCGGCGGCCAGCCGCTGGTCGATCTGGCGGCAGACGTTCGCCGCTTCGGAGGCCGCGGCCGACAGGGGCGCGAGAGCGAGCAGCGCGGGCACGACGAAGGCGAGTACAGGCCAGCGGCGTGGCGCGGCGGGCATTCCGAACGGCGGAACTTCGTGGCTCATGGGGTAAAACCTCCCTCCACCGCCGGGCGAGGCGCGGCGGGCGGATCGTTGTCGTTGTCATGGTCGGCGGTGGTCATCGGCCACCAGCGTGCCGAAACAATGCCGCAAAGTGGCCGAAGTTCCCGACCTTGCTTTCGGTCATTTCGGCGAGGCACAGGCCCTTCCCTCCCTGGTTGAAAGGCGGTTGTCTGCTCCCGCCCGACGGCTTGCGAAAGATGTCGGCACGCCGGCGTTGCCCTTTTCTTCGCGCCGCCTTTCGGCATAGGGTCCGAGGTCCTTTCCCGCCTGACGGATCCCCCCGACCATGCCTGCCTATCCCCGCCTGACGCCGCTTGCCGCCGCCCTTCCCTCGACCGTTCCCTTCGTCGGACCCGAAGCGCAGGAGCGGACCCGAGGCGCACCGTTCCGCGCCCGGATCGGAGCGAATGAAAGCGGCTTCGGGCCGGCGCCCTCGGTAATCGACGCGATGGCGAACGCGGCAGCCGAGATGTGGAAATATTGCGATCCCGACAATTTCGACCTGAAGGCGGCGCTCGCCCGGCATCTCGGCATCGCGGCAGGGAATGTCGTCATCGGCGAAGGCATCGACGGGCTGCTGGGGCTCGCGGTGCGGCTCTATGCCGGCCCAGGCGACACGGTGGTCACTTCGCTCGGCGCCTATCCCACCTTCAACTTCCATGTCGCCGGCTTCGGCGCGCGCCTGGTCACCGTGCCCTACCGCGATGACAGGGAAGACCTCCAGGGCCTCGTCGACGCGGTCAAGCGCGACGCCGCGCAGGTGGTCTACCTGTCGAACCCCGACAATCCGATGGGCACATGGTGGGAGGCGGGCGAGATCGAGGCCTTCGTCGCCGCGATCCCGCAGACCACGCTGATCCTGCTCGACGAGGCCTATGGCGAGACCGGGCCGGCCTCCGCGCAGCCGCGCGTCGACCTGTCGCGGCCGAACCTGGTGCGGCTACGCACCTTCTCTAAGGCCTACGGGCTGGCCGGCCTGCGCTGCGGCTATGCCTTCGGCGACGCCGAGGTGATCCGCGGCTTCGAGAAGGTGCGCAACCACTACGGCATCAACAAGATGGCGCAGGTGGCGGGACAGGCCGCGCTGGCGGACCAGGCCTATCTGCGCGAGATCGTCTCCCGCGTGGCCGCCGGCCGCGAGCGGATCGCCGGCATCGCCCGCGACAACGGGCTCACGCCGATCGAATCCGCCACGAATTTCGTGACGATCGACTGCGGCGGCGACGGCGCGTTTGCCCTGAAGGTGCTGCAGGAGATGCTTGCCCGCGACGTCTTCATCCGCAAGCCGATGGCACCCGGCCTCGACCGCTGCATCCGCGTCTCGGTCGGGCTCGACCATGAGATGGACATGCTGGCCGAGGAACTACCGAGGGCGCTGGCGGCGGCGCGGGCGGGGTAGAGGCCCCACCCTTCATTTCTCTACGGACCGCCCGTCAGATTGCGCAGGTCCTTCATCAACGCGAACAGGTGCAGCGGGTCGGTCGGGGATTCCACGAAATCGAAGCGGCGATAGAAAGCCCGGGCCTCTTCGTCCTTGGCGTGAACGACCAGCGCGCGAATGCCGGCAATGTCGGCCGCGCGGATCGTCCTGATCACCGCGTCCCGAAGGAGGCCCGCGCCAACGCCCCTGCCCTGCCAATGAGAGGAAACGGCCAGGCGCGCGAGAAGCATTATCGGGACGGGATGGCGCGCCAATCCCCTGGTCACACGTTCCGGCGCGCCGGCATGGGCGACCTCGCCCACCACCAACGTATGGAAGCCGATCACGACGTCATCGGCCAGCCCCACATAGGTCTGCGAGGCATTCGCCTGCTGGTTCGCCAGCGCATAGCGCACCAGGAAACGGTTCAGCGCTTCCTCTCCGCAGTCGAAGGCATCGACCGCATGGCTTCGGGCGAGCTTCTCGACCCGAAATGCGGTCGCACCGGGTCTTTTCCGGAGAAAATGCCCGGCTCGGCGAGAAGCCGTCGCATGCGCGGCATGTCGTTTGCCGGTCCATCGAGCGCGGCGACGAAGGCGTTCCAGCGCTCCTCGCCGAGGTGAAAACTCCGGCGATCGGCCAGCGTATCGGCCGCCCGGCCGAGCGCGCTGTCGAGGACGAAATCGGAGATCGACCGCCGCTCGGCCGCCGCCGCGGCCGCGAGCGTTCGCTTGGCATCGGCAGTCAGCCGCAGGTCGAGTTTCTCCGTGCGGGTCGGTCTGGCGGGCATGCGAATTCCTTTCAACGGGAACAATATCACCATCTGCCGGACTTTGTCATGACATTTTGACGACCGACACGCAGGCCGATGGAATTCCCGTACTCCGCCCCGTTCTTGATTTAAACGACCGTTCGTTTTATTCCTCCCCGCCAGGAGGAACCGCGCCCTTGGCACGCACCACCGGATCGTTTGGCGAGAAGACGGAAGCGGCGCTGCGCGAGGCGGCGGTGGAACTGATCGCGCGCCATGGCTACGAAGCGGTGTCGATGCGCCGGCTGGCGGCGGCGATCGGCCTCCAGGCGGCTGCCCTCTACAACTATTTCCCGACCAAGGAAGACCTGCTGTTCACGCTGATGCGCGAGCACATGGAAGGCCTGATCGCCGCCTGGAACGCCGCCGATCCCGGCGGCGGCCCGCGCGAGCGGCTCGCGGCCTTCGTCGAAAACCACATCGTCTTCCATGTCGAGCGGCGGCACGCGACGCATGTGTCCAACATGGAACTCAGGAGCCTGTCGCCGGAACGGCTGACGGCGATCCTGCGCCTGCGCTCCGCCTACGAGAAGGAGCTGCGCCAGATCCTGCGCGAGGGCGCGGCCAGCGGGGATTTCGCCGTCGACGACGCAACGCTGACGGCCATGGCGATCATCCAGATGATCACCGGCGTCATCGTCTGGTTCCGGCCGGACGAGCGGCTGTCGGTCGAGGAGGTCGCCTCCACCTACCACGCCATGACCATGCGCCTCGTCGGCGCCCAGCCCATGCGCCGGCACGGCGCCACCAACCAGCCCAGGGAGAGGCTCGATGTATGACCACGTGATGGATTTCGGCATCGGTGAGGACATCGCCGCGCTGCGCGATACGGTGCGACGCTTCGCGCAGGAGAAGATCGCGCCGATGGCCGCCGAGATCGACCGCTCGAACGAGTTTCCCGCCGGGTTGTGGGCCGAGTTCGGCGCGCTCGGCCTGCTCGGCATTACCGCAGACCCTGACTATGGCGGCTCGGGCATGGGCTATCTCGCCCATGTCGTGGCGGTGGAGGAAATCTCGCGCGCCTCCGCCTCGGTGGGGCTGTCCTACGGCGCGCACTCCAATCTCTGCGTCAACCAGATCAACCGCTGGGGCACGCCCGAGCAGAAGGCGAAATACCTGCCGCCGCTCTGTGACGGCACGGCGGTCGGCGCGCTCGCCATGTCGGAGCCGGGGTCGGGCTCGGACGTCGTGTCCATGCGGCTGAGGGCGGAAAAGAAGAACGACCGCTTCGTGCTGAACGGCTCGAAGATGTGGATCACCAACGGGCCCGACGCCGACACGCTGGTGGTCTACGCCAAGACAGACCCCGACCGGGGCTCGCGCGGCATCACCGCCTTTCTCGTCGAGAAGGGCTTTGCCGGTTATTCCGTGGCGCAGAAGCTCGACAAGCTCGGCATGCGCGGTTCCAACACCGGCGAACTCGTGTTCCAGGACGTGGAGGTGCCGTTCGAGAACATACTCGGCGAGGAAGGCCGCGGCGTCGAGATCCTGATGTCGGGGCTCGACTACGAGCGCGTGGTTTTGGCCGGCGGACCGCTCGGCATCCTGGCCGCCTGCCTCGACGTCGTCATGCCCTACGTGCACGAGCGCAAGCAGTTCGGCCAGCCGATCGGCGACTTCCAGCTGGTCCAGGGCAAGCTCGCCGACCTCTACACGACGATGAACGCCTGCCGCGCCTATGTCTACGCGGTGGCGTCCGCCTGCGACCGCGGCGAGACGACCCGCAAGGACGCCGCCGGCTGCATCCTCTTTTCCTCGGAAAAGGCGACGCTGGCGGCGCTGGACGCCATCCAGCTTCTCGGCGGCAACGGCTACATCAACGACTATCCGACCGGCCGCCTGCTGCGGGACGCCAAGCTCTACGAGATCGGCGCCGGCACGAGCGAGATCCGGCGCTGGCTGATCGGACGGGAGATGATGGGAGAAGGGTGAGACGGCGGGATCGTGTGGCTTTGCCAGGATTGCGGCTTTGTGGCATAATGCGAATTACCTGCCAGTGGAGTTGAGGAATGGCACAGTCCGGATTTGCCGAGGAGCCGCGTAAGTTCGAAACGGAAGACACCGGCCTTCGTTCGGTCGATCACGTCAGGCTGAAGATCGACGGCGCCGGGCGCATCGTGATCCCGGCCGAGATGCGTGCCGCCATGCTGGTCAAGCCGGGAGACACGGTGACGGCGCGCGTCGTGGACGGCGAGTTCAGGATCGTCTCGCCGGCGGTTGCCCTGAAGCGCGTCCAGGCGTTCGCGCGCCAGTGGAAGGCCGAGCATCCGGACGAGCCGAGCGTGGTGGACGAGTTGATCGCCGAGCGCCGCGAAGAAGCGCGACGGGAAGAAGAGCGCTACGAGCGCATCGCTCGGGAGGGGCGCGAAACTGGCCCGAAAGACCCCCGCGAATGACGCCGCATGTCATCGACGCGTCGGCTTTTCTCACGATCATGCGCGACGAGATTGGCGCGACGCTTGCGAGCGCGCGAATTCCGGAAGCCTTCATGTCGACCGTCAATGCAAGCGAAGCGTTCATGCGGGGCGTCGAGAAGGGCATTCCGCTCGACCTGATGCTGGAGTTCCTCGCGGCACAGGAGGTGCGGATGGTTCCCTTCGATGGCGAGTTGTCCGTGAGCGCGGCCCTTCTGCGCCCTTCGACCAAGCGTGCGGGGCTCTCCTTCGCCGACCGCGCCTGCATCGCCACCGCCATCCGCCTGAAGGCCACGGTCGTCACCGCCGACCGGGCCTGGGCCGATCTCGACCTGCCCTGCCCCGTCGAACTCATCCGCTAGGATCCACTCCATGCCCGTCCTGCGCACATCGCTCTCCCCCGCCTCCGACACCTTCCGCGCCAATGCCGAGCGCATGCGCGGGCTCGTGTCCGACCTTGCGGACAAGGCCGCCATCGTCGAGCGGGGCGGTCCGGAGGAGGCGCGGCAGCGCCACGCCGCGCGCGGCAAGCTGCTGCCCCGCGAGCGGCTGGCGCAACTGCTCGACACCGGCTCACCCTTCCTCGAGATCGGCCAGTTCGCGGCCTGGGACATGTATGGCGGCGACATCTCGTCGGCCGGCATGATCGCCGGCATCGGCCGCGTCGAAGGTCGGGAGGTGATGGTGGTGGTCAACGACGCCACGGTGAAGGGCGGCACCTACTATCCGATAACGGTGAAGAAGCATCTTCGCGCGCAGGAGATCGCCGCCGAGAACAATCTCCCTTGCGTCTATCTCGTCGATTCGGGCGGGGCCAACCTGCCGAACCAGGACCAGGTGTTTCCCGACCGGGAGCATTTCGGCCGCATCTTCTACAACCAGGCCAACATGTCGGCCGCCGGCATTGCCCAGATCGCCTGCGTGATGGGCTCGTGCACGGCGGGCGGCGCCTATGTGCCGGCGATGGCCGACGAATCCATCATGGTCCGCAACCAGGCGACCATCTTCCTCGGCGGGCCGCCACTGGTGAAGGCGGCGACCGGCGAGGAAGTCTCGGCGGAAGATCTCGGCGGCGCCGACGTGCACACGCGGCTGTCGGGCGTCGCCGATCACTACGCCCAGAACGACGAGCACGCGCTGGCCATCACGCGGCGCATCGTCGCCTCGCTCAACCGGGTGAAGCCGGCGTCGCTGCAACTGCGCGAGCCGCGCCCGCCGCTTTACGACCCCGCCGAAATCCACGGGCTCATCCCCGCCGACACGCGCCAGCCCTACGACGTGCGCGAGGTGATCGCGCGCCTGGTCGACGGCTCGGAGTTCGACGAGTTCAAGGCCAACTACGGCACGACGCTCGTCACCGGCTTCGCGCACCTGCACGGCATGCCGGTGGGCATCATCGCCAACAACGGCGTCCTCTTCTCCGAAAGCGCGCAGAAAGGCGCGCATTTCATCGAACTGTGCTGCCAGCGCAGGATCCCGCTGATCTTCCTGCAGAACATCACCGGCTTCATGGTGGGCCGCAAGTACGAGGCCGGCGGCATCGCCAAGGACGGGGCCAAGCTGGTGACGGCGGTCGCCACCGCGCGCGTGCCGAAACTCACCGTCATCATTGGCGGCTCGTTCGGCGCCGGAAACTACGGAATGTGCGGCCGGGCCTATTCGCCGCGCTTCCTGTGGATGTGGCCGAACGCCCGCATCTCGGTGATGGGCGGCGAGCAGGCCGCCACCGTGCTCGCCATCGTCAAGCGCGAGGGCATCGAGCGCAAGGGCGGCGCCTGGTCGGCGGAGGAGGAAGCAGACTTCCGCCAGCCGATCCTCGACCAGTTCGAGCGCGAGGGACACCCGCTCTACTCGTCCGCCCGCCTCTGGGACGACGGCATCATCGACCCGGCCCGCACCCGCGAAGTACTGGCGCTGTCGCTCAGCGCGGCATTGAACCGCGAGGTGGAGGAGACGAAGTTCGGCGTGTTCAGGATGTAAGCATCATACCAGACGGGAGGATCGATCCATGCCCGGACATCGCATCTACTCGATGAGTTTCGCGAGCGTCTATCCGCACTACGTGGCGAAGGCCGAGCGCAAGGGACGGACGAAGGCAGAGGTCGACGCGATCCTCGTCTGGCTCACCGGCTATGACGACAGGGGGCTGGAGAGCGTTCTCGAGAGGAAGACGGATTTCGCGACATTCTTCGCGGAGGCCCCCGCCCTGAACCCCGCCCGCGCCTTGGTCAAGGGCGTGGTCTGCGGCGTGCGCGTCGAGGATGTCGAGGAGCCGCTGATGCGGGACATCCGCATTCTCGACAAGCTGGTCGACGAACTCGCGAAGGGCAAGGCGCTGGAGAAGATCCTGCGCGGCTCGTGAGCCGGTCGATCGGCGTGCTCAGCCTGCCGAGCACCTCGATCGGTGCGCGCATGCGGGGTCTGGCGCAGCCGGCCTCCTGCCGCTACCATTTGGCCCTGCAGGAGGGAGCGGAGGAACCGCCGATGGGTGCGGACTGGATCAACCTTCTGGTGCTGGTCGCCATCCTGGCGATCGTCGGCGGCGCGATCGCCATCTTCCGCCTGGCCACGACGAGGCCGGCCGGCCGAAAGGTCCGCGGGCCGGCCCAGCCGTCGAAGACGGCGCGGCGCAAGGTCAACCCCAAGACCGGCGACCTGTTTCCCTGAGCGATGGGGCATGACCGCGATCGGCGCGGTGCGTCCTTCGAGGCTCGCCCGCCGGATTTTCCGCTTGCTGAGCCGAGGTCGTGCGGGCTCGCACCTCAGGATGAGGACCGTCGGAGCTCGTCCTCGCTTTCAGGGACGATGCCAACAGGTCGCATCCTGGCTCCATACCGGATTTGGTCTTCACCCGACCAGACACGAGAACGAGCAATGACGGTCCTCGTCGGAGCGACGCGCAACGATCCCCATCAGGCGCGCGCAACGATCCCCATCGGGCGAGCACAACTGAATTCGTCACGCGAGCACCAACGGTCCTCATCCTGAGGTGCGAGCCTGCACGCCTCCCGATGGCAAGCCTCGCCATCCCGTAGGCGAGCCTCGAAGGACGCACCGAGGGCCCGAAACGGCGTAGGCCCGGCGTGCGGCCGGGCCTTTGTCGTCTCATGCGCCGCGCGCTGGCACGCGGATGGATCAGTTCAGGCGCCAGGACAGGCCGACCGTGAAGCTCTGCACGGTGGAGTCCTCGCTGCGGCTGATGCCCGCGAAATCATTGCCGAGGATGATCTCGCTCTCGTCCCACTGGGTGTTGCGATACTCCAGCTTGGTCGACAGCCTGTCGGTCAGCATGGTCTGCATGCCGATGCCGAAGGTCCAGCCGTCGCGGTCGTAGTCGTAGGACAGGATTTCCTGCGAGCCGATGCCCGCGAGGCCGGTGTTCAGGGTCAGGTCGGCCTTCATGTTCTGGCGGGTGAAGGCGCCGAGACCGTAGACCATGGTCTGCGGGTTGATGAGCACGCCGGCGCGCCCGCCGATCGACCAGCTGTCGCCGGTCTCCAGCGTGTAGGTCAGGTCAGCGGTGCCGGTGGTGGTGCCGAAGAAGCAGTCGTCGGTCCCGTTGTTGTCGTAGAGGCAGTAGTCGCCGAAGAGACCGACCTGCGACTTGGCGTTGTTGAAGGTGTAGTCGGCGAAGGCGCCGAGCACGAAGCGCTGGCCAAGCTGGTGGTCGTAGCCGACTTCGAGACGGCCGAGATAGCCCTCGCCGCCGAAGTCCACATTGCCATTGATCTCGAAGATGTCGACCGGTCCGATCTGCGCGAGGCCGCCTGGACCATCGTAGTCGTAGATCGCGAGGCCGCCATTGTGGCGCACGGTGGAGAAGCCGCCGGCCACGCCGACATTGAAGCCCGTCCAGTCGGCGGCCGGGATGGCATCGACCGCGGCCTGCTGGGCCGCGTTGTCGCCGCCGAAGCGCCAGGACAGCACGCCGCGCATCGACTGCACGACGGCGTCGTCCCAAGTGTTGATGCCTGCGAAATCCGTGAAGCGGATGCTGTCGGAGTTATCCCACTCGGTGCGGCGGTACTCCATCTTCAGCGTCATGGCGCCGGTGATCGGTGCCTCGATGCCGCCGCCGAAAGTCCAGCCGTCACGCTCGTAGTCGTACTTCGCCAGCGGCTGGGAGCCCATCAGGTCGGAAGTGAGGTTAAGCTCGCCTTCCATGTTGGTGCGGGTGAAGCCGCCAAGCACATAGGTCAGCGCGCCCGGATTGGCGACGTAGCCGGCGCGGCCGAGGACGCTCCAGCTGCTCTTGGCGGTGAGCGTGTAGGTCAGGCCGAGCGTATCGCTCACGATGCCTTCGTCGCAGTCGTCGCCCGGCCCCTGCGTGACCAGTCCCTCATAGCAGACCACTGCGCCGAGACCCGCGCCGGCCTCGAAGTTCGACCAGGTGTAGTCGCCCTGGATGCCGATGACGAAACGCTCGCCGATCTGGTAGTCGAAGCCGGCCTCGACCGTGCCGAGCGCGCCGTCGCCGCCAAAGTCGAACATCGCGCCGATCGACCGGATTCCGGCCGGACCGATGGGGAATTCCCCACCTTCGTCATAGTTGTAAATCTCCGCGCCGGCATTGTGCGAAACGCCGCCCAGTCCCGCGCCAACGCCGACGTGGAAGCCGGTCCAGTTGTAGGCCGTGGCGGGTGGCGCGGACTCGACCTGATCGGCGGCATAGGCCGCGCTGCTCGCCAGCGCGAACATGAGTGCCGCCGTGATTTTTCCAGTGCGCATGATTTCTCCCCCGCCCACGTCAAGGAATCCCAATGCAAAACGCTAGCTTTGCTGCCGCGATGGTTGCAATTGAAAACACGCGACTACATTTCTTTCCGCGTTACTGTGGCTCGATCGCAACACATTCGCCGAATTCGGACGGCTTTTCCAGTCGCGGCACCTGTATCCCGGTCGACATCGCCAGCGTTGCCGAGCGCCGCGCCGCCGGCACCCAACCTTATCTTGCCCGCGCTTGTCGGGGCTTCGCAAGCCGGTGATTCGGGGACATTCGAGCACGAGGCTGGCGTTCGCTCCCGCGCAACCGCGCTCGAACGAAAAAAAAAGGCCCGGCGCGGGGCCGGGCCTCGAAGAAGGAGCAAATCGCGCGCCGAAGCGCGCGGCGATCCCATCGATCAGTTGAACTTGTAGGAGAGGCCGACCGTGAAGGTCTGGACCGTGGAGTCTTCGGTGCGGATCACGCCGGCATCCGCATCTCCAAGGATGATCTCGCTCTCGTCCCACCGGGTGTTGCGGTATTCGAGCTTGGTCGAGAGCCGGTCGGTCAACATGGTCTGCATGCCAAGGCCGAAGGTCCAGCCATCACGATCGTAGTCGTAGGAGACCAGTTCCTGCGACCCGATCGGGGCGAAGCCAGTGTTGAGCGTCAGGTCGGCCTTCATGTTCTGGCGGGTGTATGCGGCGAGACCGTAGAACAAGGTCTGCGGATTGACCAGGAAGCCGGCGCGGCCGCCGACCGACCAGCTGTCGCCGGTTTCAAGCGTGTAGGTCAGGTCGCCATTGGCGGTGACATAACCGACGTCGCAATCATCGACGCCCAGACCATGGTCGATCGATGCAAAGCCTTCGACGCAGTAGTCGCCGAACAGACCGACCTGCGACTTGGCGTTGGAGAAGGTGTAGTCGGCGAAGCCGCCGAGCACGAAGCGCTGGCCGAGCTGGAAGTCGTAGCCACCCTCGAGGCGGCCGACGAAGCCCTCGCCGCCGAAATCGAGATTGCCGTTGATCTCGAAGATGTCAACCGGACCGACCTGGATCAGGCCGCCGGTGTCATAGTCGTAGATGCCAAGACCGCCATTGTGGCGCACGGTGGAAGCGCCGCCGGCGATGCCGACGTTGAAGCCCGTCCAGTTGACGGCCGGGATGGCGTCGACGGCGGCCTGCTGGGCCGCGTTGTCGCCGCCGAAGCGCCAGGACAGAACGCCGCGCATGGACTGCACCACGGCGTCGTCCCAGGTCCGGATGCCCCCCGTCTCCGAGAACAGGGTGTTGTCCGAGTTCTCCCACTCGGTGCGGCGGTATTCCATCTTCAGCGTCAGGCCGCCGGTGACCGGCGCTTCGATGCCGCCGCCGACGGTGTAGCCGTCGCGCTCGTAGTCGTAGGAAGCAATCGGGGTCGAACCCATCAGCCCGGAGTCGAGCGTGAGTTCGCCTTCCATCTTGGTGCGGGTGAAGCCGCCGAGCACGTAGGTCAGCGCGCCCGGATTGGCGACGTAGCCCGCGCGGCCGAGGATGCTCCAGCTGCTCTTGGCGGTGAGCGTGTAGTTGAGGCCGATTGCGTCGTCGGGTTGTCCGATGTCACAGTTGTCCGGGTTCGGATCGGCCTCGTAGCAGACCACCGCACCCAGGCCGCCGCCAGCCTCGAAGTTCGACCAGGTGTAGTCGCCCTGGATGCCGATGACGAAACGCTCGCCGATCTGGTAGTCGAAGCCGGCTTCGACGGTGCCGAGCGCGCCGTCGCCGCCGAAGTCGAGCAAGCCGCCGACCGAGAAGATGTCGACCGGCCCGACC
>JBKBRJ010000063.1:0-22972 GCA_046292285.1 Mesorhizobium sp.
GACAGGCCGCGGATGTGGGCGTCCACGCGCCCGGCCGGGCGCGACCAGTCGACGCGGGTCTCGGCCTTGTCGATCTTGCGGGCATAGGTCACGCCGTCCGAGGTCTGCGGGGTCAGCGTCAGCGTGCCGGCCTCGAGCGCGGCCAGCGCCTCGACCATCAAACCGGCGCCGGCCTGCATCAGCGCGTCGTGCAACTCGCCGGCGGTCATCCCGGGTCCGATCGGAACAGGGCGGGTCAGAGCGACCGGCCCGGTATCGAGACCTTCCTCCATCTTCATGATCATCATCGCGGTGGCGTCGTCGCCCTCCATGATGGCGCGCTGGATCGGCGCCGCGCCCCGCCACCGCGGCAGGGCGGAGGCATGGCCGTTGTAGCAGCCGAGGCGGGGCGCCTGGAGGATGGCCGGCGGCAGCAGCAGCCCGTAGGCGACCACCACGGCGACATCGGGCGCAAGGGCGCGGAAGGCCTGCTGCTCGGCCTCGCCCTTGAGGGATTTCGGCGTCCGGACCTCGATGCCGAACCTTTCGGCCTCAAGATGCACCGGCGACTTCGTCAGTTCCAGCCCGCGCCGCCCCGCCGCGCGCGGAGGCTGGGTGTAGACCGCGACCACCTCGTGCCCCGCCGCCACGATCGCGCGCAGGATCGGGACGGAGAAGTCGGGCGTGCCCATGAAGACGATGCGAAGCGGCATGGCGGTCCGGCGCGATGGCGAGCGGGTGACTGGTCGAGCGCCCGTGCGGCGCTCACGCCCCTGCTTCAAACGGGTTTACGAGGGCGAGGTCAAGCTGCTCGAAGTCGCGAACGTTGCGCGTGGCCAAGGTGGCGCCATGGACGAGGCAGATCGCGGCGATCATGGCGTCGAACGGTAGAATCGGACGGCCGACCGCCGCGCGTCGAGACACGACCTCGCCGAACTTGAGCGCCTCCGCGGTCGTGAACGCGAGAATGCGCGCGTCGAATTCCACGACGATCCGTTCGAGGTAGCGAAGATTGCGCGGAACCCGTACGCCGGTGGTGCTCCCGCGCTCCCGCTGAAACCTCAGCAATGACCGGACTCGCGAGACGAAGGGCGACACCATCCTGCCTGTCCAACCACCGGAGTACCGAGACCGAGGGCTTCCTGGAGATAGGCTCGGAGATGACATTGGTATCGAGGACGATCAATCGGGCTGCCATTCACGATGTGGGTCCCGGCGCAGGGCGGAGATCGTGGCCTGGTAGACCGTATCGTCATCATCAGCCGCATCGCTGTCTAGCCCGCTTTCCAGCGCGATCTGGATGAGCCGCTGCCCGGGCGGCAGCGACGGCTCGCGCGGCAGACCGTTTTCCGCAAATGCAGACAGTCCCATGCGCAGGGCCTCGACCACCGCAACGTCAAGCGTGCGTCCGGATCTGGCTGCGTGCCGTTCAAGATCGGACTTCAACGCTTCCGGAACGTTGCGAATGAGCAGGTCTCCCATGCGCATCTCCATGAGCAATGAAGTGACATCATAGGCCGGCTGAACGAGCCCGGCAACACCGGCGTAGCCGCAGCTCACCCCACCAGCGGCGCGGCCTTGTCCTTCGCCAGCTTCCTGAACTTGCGCACCACCATGTCGCGCTTCAGGCGCGAGATGTGGTCGATGAAGAGCACGCCGTTCAGATGGTCGATCTCGTGCTGCAGGCAGGTCGCCATCAGCCCGTCCGCCTCCATCTCCTTCACAGCGCCTTCCGCATCGACGTAGCTCAGGCGGATCGACGCCGGCCGCTCGACCTCGGCATAGTATTCGGGGATCGACAGGCACCCTTCCTCGTGCACGTTGCGCGCATCGGAAGCAGAGAGGATCTTCGGGTTGATGAAGACGTGCGGGTCGCGCGCCTCGTCCTCCTTGGAGAGGTCCACCACCAGCATGCGCAAGGGCACGCCGACCTGGATCGCCGCCAGCCCGATGCCGGGCGCGTCGTACATGGTTTCCAGCATGTCGGACGCAAGTCGGCCGATCTCCGCGTCGACCCGTTCGACGGGCCGGGAGACTTCACGCAGGATCGGATCTGGCAGGATGACGAGAGGCTTGATCGACATGGCCATCAGGTAATCGCTGCCCGGGGGAGCGTCAACCGTGCGCGAGCAATTCGTTCACGGTTTGGTCTTAAGGTCGGCTTTCGAATCGAATAGGCTGCACCGATGAGCGATTTCCTCGCACTCCTTTCGATGCCGATCGGCCAGCTCGGCGCGACGACGGTCACGCTGGGGCATGTCCTGGCAGGCGCGGGCGGGTTCGTGCTGGTGCTGTTCGGCTGGCTCGCGCTCGGCTTGCGCCGGATGGCGCGGGCGCGGGCGGAGGCGGCGGAGCAGGCCGCCCAGTCCGCACGCGAGGCCCAGGCCCGGCTGGCCGAGCTCACCCGGGTGCAGTCGGAGATGCAGGGCCGCATGGCCACCATCGCGGAGGTGTTCGGCTCGCGGCAGAACGAACTGAACAAGGCGATCTCGGACCGCCTCGACGCCATGACCGGCCGACTCGGCCAGACCATGACCGAACAGACCAAGTCGACGCATGAGAGCCTGTCCAAGCTCCAGGAGCGGCTCGCCGTCATCGACACGGCGCAGGGCAACATCCAGACGCTCGCCGGCCAGGTGGTCCAGTTGCAGAACATCCTGTCGAACAAGCAGACGCGCGGCGCCTTCGGCCAGTCGCGCATGGAGGCGATCGTCGCCGACGGGCTGCCGCAAGGCGCCTACGAATTCCAGGCGACGCTGTCGAACGGCAACCGGCCGGACTGCCTGATCCGCATGCCGAACGGCGCGCCGGCGCTGGTCATCGACGCCAAGTTTCCGCTGGAGGCCTGGAACGCCATCCGCGCGGCGGACGACGTCGAGGGAACGGAGGGTCGGAAGGCCGCCGCGCAGGCCTTTCGCCGCGACATCGAGGTTCACATCCGGGCGATCGCGGAAAAGTACCTGATCAATGGCGAGACGCAGGAAACGGCCTTCATGTTCGTGCCGTCGGAATCGATCTTCGCCGAGATCCACGAGAACTTCGAGGCGCTGGTGCAGCGCGCCCACCGGGCTCGAATCGTCATCGTGTCGCCGTCGCTGCTGATGCTGTCGATCCAGGTGATCCAGTCCGTGCTGAAGGACCAGCGGATGCGCGAGCAGGCGCACCTGATCCAGGGCGAGGTGATCCGGCTGATGGAGGACGTCGGCCGGCTCGACGAGCGGGTGCGCAAGCTGCAGGGCCATTTCGCGCTGACGCAGCGCGACGTCGACCAGATCCTGACGTCGACCGAGAAGGTGACGAAGCGCGGCCAGAGGATCGAGGCGCTGGAGTTCGGCGTCGCACATGGCGGCGAGGTTGCCGCAGACGCGGAAAGCGATCAGCGCGGCGTCGATTCGCGAACCGGCTCGCTGCGGCTGAGGCTCGTCGACGGCGACGATTGACCGTCCGCGGTCAGGCGACCTTCGCGTCGCCGCCGCCGGCGATCCTGTCGGGACCGTGCAGCACGATGCGGTTGCGACCCGCGCGTTTGGCTTCGTAGAGCGCCAGATCGGCCCGGGCGGTCGCGCTCGACAGCGTGTCGTCCGCCGCCGCGACATGGCCGCCGATGGAGGTCGTGACACGGATACCCGTCCCGTCGGACAGCATGACGTCGGAACCGCGCAACGCGTCGAGCAGGCGCCGGCCCGTCTCCATCATGTCGTCGGCGCCGCCGCGAACGAGCACAACGAATTCGTCGCCGCCCCAGCGCGCGCAATGATCACGGTCCTGCACGACGCGCGAGATTCGCCGGGCCACTTCGACGATGACCTCGTCGCCGGCCTGGTGGCCGCGCGAATCGTTGATCGACTTGAACAGATCGACGTCCAGGAGCAGCAGGCCGACCGCTTCGCCGAATTCACGGGCCGCGGCGTGCTCGGCCTTGAAGGTCGAGGCGAAGCCGCGGCGGTTGGCGATGCCGGTCATGGAGTCGAGGAAGGCCAGCCGCGCGAGTTCCTCGGTGCGCTGGCGGACGGTGCCTTCGAGGCGCTCCGTGTTTTCGTGCACGGCCCTTGCCATGCGGTCGAGCGCGGTGGTCAGGCGCCCGATTTCGTCGGTCTCGCTATCGGCGGAGAGGTGCGGATACTCGCCGCCCTCGATTCGGCGAAGCGCCCCTTCCGTCTCGGCGATGCGATCGAGCACGCGGCGCTTGAACAGCAGCGTGATCAGCAGGGCCGCGGCGACGATCGCGACGCCGAGCAGCAGGCCGAGCGGGGCGAACAGCCCGCGGCCGACGATCGCGTCGACGTCCATCAGGGTGACGTTGAACCAGCCCAGACCGTCGAGATGACCGACGCCCACCAGCAGGGTCCGGCCGCCCATTTCCAGCGACGCGGTCGCGGCGTCGCTCCGTCCGGCGCGCAGGTCCGCCATCATCGAGGCCAGTCGAGCGCGGTCCTCCGGCCTGTCGAGGAGCTGGAAGACAGTCTTTCGCTCGGCCTCCTCCTTGGTGAGGCTCGCGAAGTCGATCCGGCCCTGGTCGCGGATCGCCTGGATCGCGCCGGACCCGTCGACGAAGAGCGTCTCGACGCCCTCCTGCCCGGTGTTGACGACGTCGGCGACGAAGGCCGAGAGATCGAGCCCGGTGCCGATGACCGCGACCGGCGCGCCCCTCGACGCCACGACGCAGTTGATCCAGACCTTGGTGACGGCGAGCGCGCGGTCGTTGTTGACGTTGAGCCGGCATCCCGGTCCGAGCGCCAGGGTCTTGTAGAACCAGCCGTCGGCCTCGGTCTCGCGGGACAGGGTGTATCGCGGGCGGGAGGCGGCGCCTCCGGCTTGACCGTCGCCGTAGTAGTAGTTGCCGGAGTCCGCGACGACGAGGAAATAGGTTCCGTCGGCGAAGGCTGTCCGGAAGTGCTCCAGGGCTTCGAGTCCGCGCGCCTTCTTGGCCGCGTGCTCCTCGTCGCGCGCCCAGTCGAGGATCGTGGGCGAACGCGCCAGCGTTTCGGCCAGCGCGACCTCGCGTGCGAGCGGGCCGAGGCCGCGATGGCGATCGTAGAGGACCTGGCGCTCGGCGAAGAGGGTCGAGAGACGGTCGGTCGTCGTGTCGACGATCCAGACGAAGGCGCCGAAGGCCGGGAGGGCCACGCCGACGAAGACGGCGAGCGTCAACGTCAGCACGCGCAGGCGCAGGCTGCGCGAGAAGGCGGCACTCCACCGGCTCAGCAGACGTCTTGGGAAGGACATGTGTGGCGTTCCGCGTCCCGCTGCTGGAATGGATCGGCCGGCTCGGTCTGTTCGAAAGGCTAGCGGCCATGGGTATACGCAGCGTTAAACCGGCAACCGGAGAAGCACTGTTCACAGCCCGGCACTCGCGAAAGTGCGGCGCAGCGGCTATCTTCCGGCGAACCCACAGGAGACGATGATGGAACTCGGCCTCTACACGTTCGGCGACGTCGGCACGGACCCCGTTTCGGGACGCAGGACCGACCCGGCCGAGCGCATCCGGAACCTGCTCGAGGAAATCGAACTCGCCGACCAGCTCGGCCTCGACGTCTTCGCGCTCGGCGAACATCACAGGCCCGACTATGTGGTGTCCTCGCCGGCGACCATCCTCGCCGCCGCGGCCGCGCGCACCCGATCGATCCGCCTGTCGAGCGCCGTCACGGTGCTGTCATCGGAAGACCCGGTCCGTGTCTTCCAGCAATACGCGACCGTCGACCTCATCTCGCAGGGCAGGGCCGAGATGATGGCCGGGCGCGGCTCGTTCATCGAATCCTTCCCGCTGTTCGGCTACGACCTCAAGGACTACGACACGCTGTTCGCCGAGAAGCTCGAGATGCTGATCGCGCTGCGCAAGAGCGAGCGCATCTCCTGGCCCGGCGGCAAGCACACGCCCCGGATCGACGACCGCGGCGTCTATCCGCGCCCGATCCAGGACCCGCTGCCGCTGTGGATCGCCATCGGCGGCACGCCGCAGTCGGCGGCGCGCGCGGGCATGTACGGCCTGCCGCTGGCGCTCGCCATCATCGGCGGCGAACCGGCCCGCTTCGCGCCGTTCTTCGACATCTACCGCAAGGCGGCGCGGCAGTTCGGCCATGATCCCGACACGCTCGCCACAAGCATCAACGTGCACGGCTTCGTGGGCGAGACGACGCAGGAGGCGGCCGACACCTTCTATCCGCCGGTGACGGAGGTGATGAACCGCATCGGCCGCGAGCGCGGCTGGGGGCCGAGCGGCCGGCGCGAATTCGACGCCTCGCGCGGCCCGCGCGGCGCGCTGTTCGTGGGCAGCCCGGCGGAGGTGACCGACAAGATCCTCGCCAACCACGAAATCTTCGGCAATTCGCGGTTCCTGATCCAGATGGCGATCGGCGTGATGCCGCACGCCACGCTGATGAAGGCGATCGAGCTGTTCGGCACGAAGGTCGCGCCGGAGGTGCGCAAGGCGGTTGCGCAACGGAAGGCCGCGGCCGCCTAGGCCGGCGCGGTTTTCGCGGAACGGGTGTTTTTGCCGCGCCGGTGCGCTAGACAGTCGCCATGTCGAAGCGAATCGTCGGCCCCGAGATCGAACGCCTGATCCAGCTGCTCGCCAAGGTGCCGGGGCTCGGCCCCCGGTCGGCGAGGCGCGCGGCCCTGCACCTGATCAAGCGGAAGGAACAGCTGCTCGGTCCGCTCACCCACTCGATGGGCGAGGCGCTGGACAAGGTGCGCGTCTGCTCCACCTGCGGCAACGTCGATACCTCCGATCCCTGCACGATCTGCACCGATCCGCGCCGCGACGAGGGCACCATCATCGTCGTCGAGGACGTCGCCGACCTGTGGGCGCTGGAGCGGGCGGGCGCCATGAACGCGCGCTACCACGTGCTCGGCGGCACGCTGTCGCCGCTGGACGGGATCGGGCCGGAAGACCTGAACATCAGGAGCCTTGTCGACCGCGTGGCGAAGGGCGGGGTGGCCGAGCTCATCCTCGCCGTCAACGCGACCGTGGAAGGCCAGACCACGGCGCACTACATCACCGACCAGCTCGACGGTCTGGGCGTGAAAGTGACGCGCCTCGCGCATGGCGTGCCGGTCGGCGGCGAACTCGACTATCTGGACGAAGGGACGCTGTCGGCGGCGCTGAAGGCCAGGACGGCGTTCTAGAAGAGGTGACGTGCCGATGAGCAGAGAAGTCTCACGCTCCCCCCTGGCTCTGGCCGTCGCAGCCTCCGCACTGCTTCTCGCCGCCCTCGCGCCCCTCCCCGCGACCGCCCAGTCCATCGACCGGCAGTTCCGCGCCTGGCTGGACGCCGACCTGTGGCCGTCGGCGAAGGCGCAGGGGATCTCGCGGGCGACCTTCGACGAAGCCTTCAGGGGCGTCAGCCCGAACCTGAAGCTGCCCGACCTCGTGTTGCCGGGGCAGAAGCCCGAGACGCCGAAGACGCAGCACCAGGCCGAGTTCGGATCGCCGGGCAACTATTTTGCCGAGAACACGGTTAAAGGGGTCACGGTGGGGGGGCGCGCCCGCGCGCAGGGGCACGCGGCGCTTCTGGCGACGCTGGAACGCTCGACCGGCGTTCCGCCGGGCGTCGTGCTCGCGATCTGGGGGCGCGAATCCGGCTTCGGCCGCGCCAAGATCCCCCACGACGCCTTCGAGGTGCTCGGCACGAAGGCGTTCCTGGCGACCCGAAAGGAGATGTTCCGCGAAGAGGTGCTGGCGGCGCTGGTGATGGCGGAACGCCTGCGCATCCCGCCTCGGTCGATGAAGTCTTCCTGGGCCGGCGCGCTCGGGCAACCTCAGTTCATGCCGTCGAACTACCTGAAATACGCCGTCGACGGCGACGGCGACGGCCGCGCCGACATCTGGACCTCGGAGGCCGACACGCTGGCCTCGATCGCCAACTACCTGAAGGCGCATGGATGGGTGCGCGGGCGCGACTGGGGCTTCGAGGTGACGGTCCCGGCCTCGGTCTCCTGCGCGCTGGAAGGCCCGGATCGCGGCAAGCCGATCGCAGAATGGACGCGGATGGGCGTCGCGCGCATCGGCGGCAGGCCATTCCCGGCGCATGAACTGAAGGGCGAGGGCTACCTGATGATGCCGGCCGGCCGCAACGGCCCGGCCTTCCTGGTCACGCCGAACTTCTACGTGCTGAAGGACTACAACGAGAGCGACCTCTATGCCCTGTTCGTCGGCCATGCCGGCGACCGCATCCAGCATGGCGACCGGACGTTTTCGGGCGCCTGGGGCAAGGTCGGCGGGCTCTACCGCTCCGACATCGCTTCCATGCAGCGCGGGCTGGAAAAGCTCGGCTACGACGTCGGCGGCGCCGACGGGCTGCCCGGCTTCCGCACGCGCCGCTCGATCGGCGACTGGCAGGCGAGGAACGGGCTGGCGCCCACCTGCTTCCCCGACGCGGCGCTGGTGAAGCGGCTGCGCTGAGGGCCGGCGGTTCGGTTCAACCCTTGCCGAAGCCCAGTTCGGAAAAGCGAGCGTCGAAGCGGGCGGGCTCCGGCACGTCGATGCCGAAGTCGGCGGCGAGCGCCGCCCGCAGGTCGGCGGCGCTGGTGAAATGGGTCTGCCGGCTCGGCCCGCCCGTCTCGTGAACCGTCATCCGGTCGTTCCTGAGCGCCAGCCGGCGGCCCGGCAGGGCGCGGGCGGCCATGATCGACGTCACGAACTGCGAGGCGGGCCAGGTCGAGACGAAGTGGCTCGACACGATGAAGTCGACGTCGAATTGCTCGGTCAGGTCGAAGCGGAAGATGGTGCGCCATTCGCCGCCGATCTCGGCCTGGAGGCGAAAATGATCGCCCGTCTCCAGCACGCGGTAGGGCTCGTGCGGCGTGTCCTGCACCGCGTCGGGCGCGAGCAGCAGCGGCGCGGTCTGCGTGACGCCGCCAAAGCCGACGTCGGCCAGCCAGGGCGCGCCGTCGAGTTCGACGCGCAGCAGCATGTGGCTGCGCGGATTGATCGTGTCCTCCGGCTGGTTCCACAGCACGCGGGCGGCGAGGCCGGAAACCTCGAAGCCGAGCGCCGTCAGCACCTTCCAGAACAGCGTGTTCTGCTCGAAGCAATAGCCGCCGCGCCGCGAGTTGACGAGCTTGCCTTCCAGCGACGGCAGGTCGAGCCGGACGGGACGTCCGAGGAAGGAATCGAGGTTCTCGAAGGCGATCGCCACGGGATGGAGGGCGTGCAGCTGCTTCAGGACATCGAGCGTGGCTTCGCGCGGGCCGACGTAACCGATGCGCGCGAAATAGGCGTCGAGATCGGGGCCGTCCTGCGTCTGGTCCATGGTCGAGTTCCTCCAGCGGGGAGGCACTAGAACGTTTCGAGCCCGGACGGAAGCCCCTGGCGGCCCTAGTCGGCCGCCTCGCGCGTGTCCTGCGCGCCGAGGAAGTTGCCGATGGAACTCAGCCCGTCGAAGTGGTCGCAGAAGACCTTGACGATGACGAGGATCGGCACGGCGAGAAGCGCGCCCGCAAAGCCCCACAGCCAGGACCAGAAGGCGATGGCGATGAAGATCGCGACCGCGTTGAGCTCGAGCCGCCGGCCGAGGATCAGCGGCGTCAGGAACTGGCCCTCGATCACCGTGAACACGGCGTAGAGAAGCGGGGCGAGAGAAGCCGCCGCGAGCGTATCGAAAGTGACGATCGAGATCACGCCGACGAGGACGATGCCGATGAGGCTGCCGACATAGGGCAGGAAATTGAGGAGCGCGGCGGCCACGCCCCACAGGAGCGCGTTGGGAAGCCCGAGCAGCAAGCACGCCAGTCCGACGGCGACGCCCAGCCCCGCATTGATGAGAGCAACCGTCAGCAGGTAGCGGGAGATTTCGCGCTCCACGTCGTAGACGATCCGCAGCGCCCGCTTCTTGTCGCTCATCAGGTCGAAGGTCTGGACGAGCTTCTCGTAGAACATGCTGCCCGACGCCAGCAGGAACAGGGACAGGACCAGCATGATCGCGATGGTGGTGCCGACCGACAGCAGGTTGCCGGCGGCGCGCGAGACGATGCCGGGCTGCGCGATCACCACCTTCTGGACGTCCGGCTCGTTGGCGGTTTCCGTCACGCTCTCGATCTGGTCGCCGGCCTGCATGAGCCGCGACAGCGGACCCTTGATCTCCGAGAGCCGCTCCTGGAGTTCCCGGCCGATCTTGGGGGCGTCCTCGACCAGCGCCACGACCGGATCGCTGAGCACGAAACCGATCACCGCCACGCCGCAGAACGACAGGAAGACGAGCAGCGTGGCCGAAAGCGGCGCGGGCACGCCGCGCCATGACAGCGCCCGCACGATCGGCGACAGCGTCAGGGCCAGCATGAAGGCGAGCACCACGGGAAGGAAGAAATCCTTCGCGAAGTACAGCGCATAGACGAAGAGGATGATGAAGATGCCGAGAAGAACGCCGAAGAGGCTGCGGCCCGGCTGTACGACGGGCGCGGTCGCTTCCGGTTCTTCGT
Source organism: Mesorhizobium sp. (assembly GCA_046292285.1). Lineage (GTDB taxonomy): Bacteria > Pseudomonadota > Alphaproteobacteria > Rhizobiales > Rhizobiaceae > Aquibium. The sequence continues at coordinate 10,396 of JBKBRJ010000063.1, forward strand.
CCTGCAATGTCGACATGATTCCCCCGGCCCGCACGTAAATGGCGGACCGGCTCAAACGGGCGACGAGGCGAAAGGTTCCGCGGGCTTTCCACTAGCGGCTCCCGCATGGCGGGAGCCTCGATCGCGCCGCCTGATGGTCAGGCTGCCCGCGAGAGCTCGCGGTGGACGTCGGCCAGGATTTCGTAGGAGCGCAGCCTCGCGGCGTGGTCGAAGATGTGGCCGGTGACCATCAGCTCGTCGGCACCCGTGCGCCGGGCGAACTCGGCCACGCCGCGCCGCACCGTCTCGGGCGACCCGACGACCGCGCAGGAGAGCGTCTGGTCGAGCATGGCCCTCGCCATCGGTTCCAGGCTCTCGTAATAGCCGGGGAGCGGCGGCGGCAGCTTGCCCGGCCGGCCGGTGCGGATGTTGACGAAGGACTGCTGCTGCGAGGTGAACAGAAGCCTGGCCTCCTCGTCGGTCTGGGCGGCGATGACGCTGAGGCCCAGCATTACGTAGGGCTTTGCGAGGTGCTCGGACGGCTCGAAGCGCTCGCGGTAGATCGCGACCGCGTGTTCCAGGTCCGCCGGGGCGAAATGCGAGGCGAAGGCATAGGGCAGACCGAGCATCGCGGCGAGCTGGGCGCCGTAGAGGCTGGAGCCGAGGATCCACACGGGAACGTCGAGCCCGGCGCCGGGCACGGCCTGCACGCGCTGGCCCTCCTCGACCGGTCTGAAATAGGACATCAGCTCGACCACGTCGCGCGGGAACTGGTCGACGTCTCCCGACAGGTTGCGGCGCAGCGCGCGGGCCGTCAGCATGTCGGTGCCCGGCGCGCGGCCAAGGCCGAGATCGATGCGTCCGGGGTGGAGGGCGGCCAGCGTGCCGAAGGCCTCGGCCACCATCAACGGCGAGTGGTTGGGCAGCATGATGCCGCCGGCGCCGACGCGGATGGTGGAAGTTCCCGCCGCGACATGGCCGATCACCACGGCGGTGGCGGCACTGGCGATGCCGGGCATGTTGTGGTGCTCGGCCAGCCAGTAGCGGCGATAGCCCCAGCGCTCGGCGTGACGCGCGAGATCGAGCGTGTTGCGAAGCGAGGCGCCGACGTCGGAGCCTTCGGGAACGGGGGAAAGGTCGAGAACGGAAATCGGTGTCATGACGTCAATGTAGGCGCGACCGGCGGATTTCCCAACCCGAAACAGATGGTCCAGCCGTCGAGCCGACGCTGCGGTCCGCCGACGGCGCGACCGGTCCGGTTCAGAACGGCATCTTGAAACCGGGCGGGATCGGCAGGCCGGCCGTCAGTTCCTGCGTCTTCTTCTGCATCACCGCCTCGACCTTGCCCTTGGCGTCGGCATGGGCGGCGAGGATCAGGTCCTCGAGGATCTCGACGTCGTCCTCCTTGAAGAGCGACGGATCGATCTTGAGGCTCCTCAGATCGCCCTTGCCGGACAGCGTGACGGTGACGAGGCCGCCGCCGGACTGGCCGGAGGCCTCGATCGTGGCGATCTCCTCCTGCATGGCCTGGAACTTCGCCTGCATTTCCTTGGCCTTGCCCATCAGGCCCATGAGGTCCTTCATGATAAATCCCTTCTGTTCGTCTCAGAGTTCGTCGTCGTCATCGTCGGCGGCCGGATCGATCGGAAGCGACGTCTCGTCGATGTCGACCAGGTCCCGGGCCACAGCATCGGGGAAACGCACGTCGATGATCCTGGCGCCGGGAAACCGATCCAGGATCGCCGCCACCGCCGGGTCGGCGCGGGCGTCCATCAGCACGCTCTCGCGACGGCCGGCCTCGACCTCCGCCAGCGTGGGGCCGCCCTTCTCGCGCGAGACCGAGACGAACCAGTTTCGGCCGGTCCAGGCCTTCAGGCGCGTCGTCATGTCGTTGAGCAGCACCTTCGGCGCGTCCTCGGTCAGGCTGACCTCGATGCGGCCCGGCTCGATGGCGACCAGTCGCACGCAGTTCCTGAGCTTCACCTTGAAGGCGATGTCGCGGTGGGCGTCGGCGAGCGCGGCGATGTCCTCCAGCGAGCGCACCGGCACCGAGGGCGCTTCCTCGGCCGGTTGGGGCCGCGGCGGAACGACCGGCCCCGACTGGGGAGCGGGTTCGACAAGGCGCATGGTCTGTCCGCCACCGGCGGAGGGCATCCGGGACTGCGCGACCGCCGAAACGGCTCCGCCGTCGCCCGCCGGCGACGGACTGCGATCGACGGCCGTGCTCCCGCTGGCTTTCGGCAACATCCCCGGCACGGTCGTCGAACCACCGCTCTCGATCGCCTTCAGCGCTTCGTCGAGCGTCGGCAGGCTGGCCGCGTGGGCGATGCGAATCAGCACCATCTCGCCCGCGCTCACCGGCCGGTTCGATCCCTGCACCTCGGCGATGCCCTTGAGCAGCATCTGCCAGGTGCGCGAGAGGACCCGCACCGAGAGCCTACCGGCGAAATCGGCGCCGCGCCGCCGTTCATCCTCGGTCAGCGCGCCGTCTCGGGCGGCCTCCGGCACGAAGCGCAGGCGGGTGACGAGATGGTTGAACTCGGCGAGGTCGGTCAGGACGACGGCCGGATCGGCGCCCGCGTCGTACTGCGCGCGGAACTCGGTCAAGGCCGCGGCGACATCGCCTTGCATCAGGTGCTCGAAGAGATCGACGACGCGGGCGCGGTCGGCGAGGCCGAGCATGGCGCGCACCGCTTCGGCGCCGACGGCTCCGGCGCCATGAGCGATCGCCTGGTCGAAGATGGACAAGGCGTCGCGGACAGAGCCCTCGGCCGCGCGGGCGACCATGGCCAGCGCCTCGTCGTCGACCGAAATCCCTTCCTTGCCCGCGATGCCGCGCAGATGCTCGACCAGCAGGCCGGCATCCACCCGGCGCAGGTCGAAGCGCTGGCAGCGCGACAGCACGGTGATCGGAACCTTGCGGATCTCGGTCGTGGCGAAGATGAACTTGACGTGGGGCGGCGGCTCCTCGAGCGTCTTCAGCAGGCCGTTGAAGGCCTGCGTCGAGAGCATGTGAACCTCATCGATGATGTAGACCTTGTAGCGGGCCGACACGGGCGCGTAGCGCACCTGCTCGATGATCTCGCGGATGTCGTCGATGCCGGTGTGGCTGGCCGCGTCCATCTCGATGACGTCGACGTGCCGCCCTTCCATGATCGCCTTGCAGTGTTCGCCCGGCTGGGCGAGGTCGATGGTCGGGCGGTCGATCTCGGCGGTCTTGTAGTTGAGCGCGCGGGCGAGGATTCGCGCTGTCGTGGTCTTGCCGACCCCGCGAACGCCGGTGAGCATCCAGGCCTGGGCGATACGGCCGGTCTCGAACGCATTGGTCAGCGTCCGCACCATCGGCTCCTGGCCGATCAGGTCGGAGAAGTCGCTCGGGCGATACTTCCGGGCGAGGACGCGATAAGCCCTGCCCCCGGTCGCGTCGGTACTGCCGGCCTCGCTCATTGGTCGGTTTGCCTCCGTATGGCGGGCTTGGGTGTCGGCGAGTGTCGCGCCCCGGCGCCGCAGCGTCAATGCTCGACCCGAAACGACATCCGGCACCGCATCCGGACCGGCGCGAGCGGATGAGAGGGTGGGAGGCTGGCACGGTGACCCGTGCCGTGGCTCGTTAGGGCTGCTTCCTTCCGGACCTGACCCGGTTGGCGAGTGGCTCGTCCACCACCAACCTCCCGGCTTCCATATCGGCAATCGCGAGTCCAAATGCAAGGAGGAATCGGCAAGCGGATCTCCCGCCCCGGATCGGGGCCGCGCGGGGCGGAACCATCCGGCGGATGACGGGTTTCCCCGTCAACGCAAGGAGAATATCCCATGCCCGGAACCCGCTACATGAATGCCGTGATGGGGGTCACGATCGGTCTCGCCGTCGGCGCGGTGCTGGGTGTCTCCGTCTTCGAGAACCTGATCCTGGGAATCGTGCTCGGCATCCTCGTCGGAGCCGGCATCGGCAGCAGCCTGCCGGCCAACCGCTGAATGGCGCCGGAATGGCGCACTTCCTTTTCAGTACGGCTTTCGGGGTCGTCGTCGGGATCGGCCTGGGCGCCGTTCTGGGCAAGATCCTGCTTGGCGATCCGGCGCTGGGCGTGGGCCTCGGCGTCGCGGCCGGAGCGGCCATCGGACTCACCTTCGCGATCGGCTCGCGATGAAACGCCCCGATCGAGGGCATCCCGCCGACGTCAATTCATCAGTTCGCGCCCGCCATCGGCCAGCGTGCTTTCCATCAGATGGGTCAGCCATTGCGAGGTCGGCAGGTCGCGCGGCCGCGCCCTGAACTGTTCGACGGCGCGTTCGAGCGTCCTTTCCACGAGCCGGTCGGCGGCCATGGCGTCGCCGAGCATGAGCCTGGCGGACAGCCGCAGCTTGGGCAGAACGGAACCCATGTCCTGGCGCGTCGCCTCGAAGGGATCCTCGTCGCCGGCTTTGCCGCCGAATTCGACCGCGAGAACCTCGACGATCCGCTTCCAACTGACCGGCTTGGGCAGGCTGCCGACGAAGCGGAACCGATCCGGCACCGAACTGGCGTCCATGCCGCTGAAGAACACGAAGGGCACACCCCTCAGAAAGAGTTCATCGGCGATCGGGAAGACCGTTCCACCCTTCAGGTTGATGTCGAGGACGGCCGCGTCCGTCTCGTCGAGGTGGCGCCGCGCGGCGGCCACGTCCGCAGCGGGACCGAGCACGGTCGCCCCGACGCTCTCGAAGAACCGCGCAAGTTCATCGGCAAGCAGATATTCGTCCTCGGCGATGAGGATGCGCATGCCCGAGAGGGTGGAGAGCTTTTCGTCCATGGGATAAAAATGAACGGAGCGGGCCGAGGTTCCGGATTGCAGGGAACGCGCGGGGCTCACTCGCTCGAGACGCCGACGCGACAATTTTTCGTGTCACAACGCCACCGCGAAAGTTGAGCTTAATTTTTAGTAACAACTTGAATGCAGAATGAGAGCGTGTTTGTGTCCCCGCCGGGCACCCGACAGGGTCTGGTCGAGCGGGCGGTTCGACCTCAGAGAGTGAATAGTCGCGTTGAACGGTAGCCATAATCCAACGAGCCACGCCGTGCGGGTGGCGATGATGATTGCGGCGCTGTCGGTGTCGAGCGCCGTGCCCGCGCATTCTTTCGAACTGTTCGGCATCAGGCTGTTCGGCCGCGACAAGGAGCCGGAAACCGCCGACGTGATCGGCGAGCCGCAGCCGTACACGATCGACTTCCAGGTGACCGGCGACGACATCGAGGACAAGCTGAAGGGCGCCTCGACCCTCTGGTCGGATCGAGACGAGCCCGCTTCGGGCGCGGCCGGGCTGATTGCCAAGGCGCGGCAGGACTATCGCCGGCTGCTCGCAGCCCTCTACGCGGAAGGCCGCTACGGCGGCTCGATCAGCATCCTGATCGACGGTCGCCAGGCCGCCGACCTGCCGCCCGACACCGAGCTGCCCGACCCGGCCCGCGTCGAGGTGATTGTCGTGCCCGGCCCTGTGTTCCTGTTCGGCAAGGCCCTGATCACCAACCAGGCGCCGCCCGCCACGAACCGCAAGGACGAGGTGGACCGGCCGGAAGACAGGGGCTTCGCGTCCGGCGAGGTCGCGCGTTCGGGGACGATCCTTGCCGCCGAGCGTCTGGCGGTCGAGGCCTGGCGGCAACAGGGTCACGCCAAGGCCGGCATCGCGGAGCGCCGGGTCGAGGCGCGGCACGACGCCGACGTCGTCGACGCGACGCTGACGGTGGAGCCCGGCCGGCGCGCCGTCTACGGCTTCACCAAGGCCGAGGGGACCGAGCGCATGGACCCCGGCTTCGTCGCCTGGATGGCGGGTCTGAAGCCGGGCGAGGAGTTCGACCCCGACGACATCGAGCGCGCGCGCAAGCGGCTCGCCCGCCTCGACGTGTTCCGCTCGCTGCGCCTGGTGGAGGCCGACGAAATCGGCCCGGACGGCATATTGCCGATCACCGTCGTCGTCCAGGAGCGCGCCCTTCGCCGGATCGGCGTGGGCGGCACCTATTCCACGGTCGACGGCCTCGGGCTGGAAGCCTACTGGCTGCACCGCAACCTCTTCGGCCGGGCGGAACGGCTGCGCATCGAGGGCAAGGTCGGCGGCATCAACGGCGTCGATCCCGAAGACTTCACCTATCGTCTCGGTGCAACCTTCACGCGGCCGGGCGTCTTCACGCCGGACACCGATTTCGTAGCCTCGCTCTTCGGCGACCGCGAGGTGCTGGAGCCCTACACGCGCACCGGCGTGACCGGACAGGCGGGCTTCACGCATGTCTTCACCGACGAGATTTCCGGCCGCGTCTTCACGAACGCGCGACATGCGCGGTTCGAGGACGATGTCTTCGGCACGCGCACCTTCACCAGTCTCGGCGTGCTGGGCGGGCTCGTCTACGACAGCCGCGACAATGCCGCGAACGCCACCCGGGGCTATTACGGGGAAGTGACCGCCGAGCCCTTCTTCGAACTCCAGTACGGCAACGCGGCCGCGGCGTTCACCGCCGAGGGTCGCGCCTATCGCGGCTTCGGCGAGGAGAACAGGATCGTCGCGGCGGGGCGGATCAAGGTTGGGAGCCTGGTCGGCGCTCCCATCGCAGAGACGGCGCCGGACCGGCTGTTCTTCGCTGGCGGCGGGGGCTCGGTGCGCGGCTATGCCTACCGCAACATCGGCGTGCCCGTGGGCAACAACGTGATCGGCGGCCGTTCGCTGGTGGAAGGCTCCGCGGAACTGCGCGTGGCGGTGACCAAGACGATCGGCGTCGTCGGCTTCGTCGACGCCGGCTATGTCGGCGCCGATTCGATGCCGGACTTCGACGACCCGTTCCGGGTGGGCGTCGGGGTGGGCCTGCGCTACAATACCGGCCTCGGGCCGATCCGGCTCGACGTCGGCTTCCCGCTCGATCCGGGTCCGGGCGATCCGACCGCCGCCTTCTACGTCGGAATAGGACAGGCATTTTGATCCGCTTCGTCGCAGCCCTGCTCGCGCTGATGCTGGCGCTTCCCGTCCTGGCGCAGGAGACGCCGGAGGAGGAGCGCGGCTTCTTCATCGACTTCGTCGAGAACCAGCTTTCCGCCGACAACCGCCAGATCAGGATCAACGGGATCCAGGGCGTGCTGTCGTCGTCGGCCACGATCCGCGAGATCACGATCGCCGACCGCGAGGGCGTCTGGCTGCGAATCTCGAACGCCGGAATCGACTGGAACCGCTCCGCACTGCTGCGCGGCCGGCTGGACATCGAGACGCTTCGCGCCGACGCCATCGAGGTGCTGCGCCAGCCGCTGCCGGCCGAAGGCCTGCCTTCACCGGAAGCGACCCCGTTCCGGCTACCGGACCTGCCGCTCGCCATCAGCCTGCGCAACCTCGAAATCGAGCGGCTGAGCTTCGGCCAGGACGTCTTCGGGCTGGCGTCGGAGCTTCGGGCGACCGGCAATCTCGAATTCGCCGACGGTTCGCTGCAGACGGCGCTGGACATGCGGCGCCTCGACGGACCGGGCGGCAACCTGACGCTGACGGCCAGCTACGCCAACGCCACGGAGGTGCTCGACGTCAGGCTCGGGCTCAACGAACCGGCGAACGGCATCGTGGCCAACCTGCTCAGCATCGAGGGAAGGCCGCCGGTGGACCTGGTGCTGTCCGGCTCCGGCCCGATCGGCGACCTGGCGCTCGAACTGACGCTCGACGCCGACGGCGCGCGCGTCCTCACCGGCACGACGCGGCTCGACCGCACGGACGTCGGCCTCGCCTTCTCGTCGGACGTGCGCGGCCCGATCTCCCGTCTGGTGGCGCCGGCGTTCCGCGACTTCTTCGGCGACGAAGCCTCGCTGACCGTCAACGGCACCGTTCGGGACGAAGGCGGCTTCGCGATCGAACGCCTGTCGATCGACAGCGCGGCGGTCGACCTGGAAGCCTCGGCCGAAACCGGCGCCGACGGCTTCCTGCGGTCGCTGCAACTCGACGCCCGGATCGAACCGGCGGGCGATGACACGGTGGTCCTGCCGGTGCCGGGCGGCAGCACGACCCTGCGCCGCGGCGTCATGAGCCTGACCTTCGGCGACACGCCCGACGGCCGCTGGTCGGGCACGGTTTCCGTGACGGACCTCGCCAGCCCGCAGTATAAGATCGATGCAATCGCGCTGGACCTCGGCGGCATCGTCGGCAGCCTCGACGATCCGACGAACCGCCGCATCACCTTCGACGTGACCGGACAGGCAAGCGGCATCGAGGCGGAGCGCGAGGACATCGCCGAGGCGCTGGGCAGCCGCATCGAACTGGCGATCCGCGGCGGGTGGAGCGCCGGACAGCCGGTTCGCATCGAACGGGCGTCCGTGGACGGCCGGTCGCTCAGCCTCACGGCCGCGGGCTCGTTCCTGGAAGGCGCCTTCACCGGCGACATCGGACTCGAAGCATCGAACATCGCGCCGTTCTCCGGGCTCGCCGGGCGGGACCTCGGCGGCGGCGCCCGGCTGACGGCGAGCGGCGAGGTGCGCCCCGTTTCCGGCGCCTTCGACCTGACGCTGGACGGCCAGGCCACCGAGCTCAGGATCGGCGACGCCACGGCGGACAACCTGCTGTCGGGCACCAACACGATCACCGGCCGCGTCGCGCGCGGCGAGGCCGGGCTGGTCGCCGAGAACTTCCGCCTCGACAACCCGCAGGCCACATTGACCGCCAACGGGCGCATCGCCACCGGGAGCGCCGACTTCCGCTTCGACGTCGCCGTGCCGGAACTCGCGGAAATCCGGGAAGAACTCGGCGGCAGAATGACCGCGACCGGCACCGCGCAAGGCGCCGACGGCGTCATCGCGCTCGCCTTCGCTGCGCGCGTCCCTTCGGGTTCGCTGACCGACCGTTCGCTGCGCGATGGCTCCCTCGCCTTCGATGGCACGCTGAGCGAGGGACGGCTCGCTGGCAACGTCACCGGCGACGCCTTCCTCGACGGAACGCGCGTCAGCCTTCGGTCGCAAGTCCTTTCGGCGGGCGGCGAACGACGCCTGAACGACCTGCGCTTCGAGACCGCCGGCGCCGTACTGACCGGCAACATCGCCCAGCGCGTGGACGGATTGCTGAACGGCGCCCTCGATCTCGACGCGCCCAACGTCTCGACGGCGGCGGCGCTCGCGCTCGCGCGGGCAAGCGGCGCCATCAGGGCCAGCGTCGACCTCTCGGTCGTCGACGACCGCCAGTCCGCATCGGTCGATGCCCGCGTCGACGGCCTTGTCTACGAGGACACGCGCATCGGCGCCGCGACGGTCCAGGCACGGGTCGCCGACCTGTTCGGCGTTCCGGCCGTGGAAGGACGCATCGAAGCCAGCCGCGTGACGGCAGCCGGCATCGACATCGCCACGCTGACCGCCAACGCCCGGCGCAGCGGCGACGCCACCGGTTTCACCGCCCAGGCACGGCTCGACAACGGCGCCACCGTCGACACGACCGGCTCGCTCGCGCCGGAGGGCGCAGGCTTCCGGCTGACGCTGGAGCAGGCGAACCTCGCCTGGCGCGACCTCTCGGCGCGGTTGTCCCAGACGGCATCGCTGAAGGTGGAGGGCCAGGACGTCACCATCGATTCCTTCGCCATGACCATCGGCGGCGGAACCATCAGCGCGACCGGCACGATCGCCGAGCGCATGGACGTCTCGGCGCGGCTGAGCCAGGTGCCGCTCGCCATCGCCAACGCGATCCGGCCCGACCTCGGGCTTGGCGGAACGATCGACGGCACGGCCGTGGTGGGCGGTTCGCGATCCAGCCCGAACGTCCGCTTCGACCTGGCGGGGCGAGGACTGACCGCGAGCGCGCTCCGCGCGGCCGGCCTGTCGACGCTGTCGGTCGATGCGCGGGGCACGACGAGCGGCGACCGGCTGAACGTCGAGGCTTCGGTGTCCGGACCCGAGGGCTTCCGAGCCCAAGCGAGCGGCGGCGTCCCTCTCGGCGACGGCTCGCTGGCGCTCGACGTGACGCTGCAGAGCTTTCCGCTGGCAACGCTGAACCCGATACTGCCCGGACAGTCGCTGTCCGGAAACGTCACCGGCAGCGCCACAGTGACGGGTCGGCTTTCCGATCCCGCCGCCAGCTTCAACCTGTCCGGCAACGGCCTCGCCTCGGCGCAACTGGTCGAACTGGGCGTCGCTCCGCTCGGGCTGACGGCTTCGGGCCGCTACGCCGACGGGGCGATCGCGCTTGCCTCGGCCGCGGCAACGGGTCCGCGCGGATTGTCGGTGACGGCCAGCGGCAACATCCCGCTTTCAGGCGGAGGCCTCGCGGTGACGGCGAACGGCCAGGTGCCGCTCGAACTCGCGAACCGCTTCCTGCCCGACCGGGGCACGCAGGTGAGCGGCACGCTCGTCCTCGACGTCCGCGTCGCCGGAAGCCTGTCGGACCCGGTCGTGACCGGCACGATCTCGACGGCCGGCGCATCCGCGGTCGATCCGGAGGCGAATGTCCGGCTGAACGACATCGCGCTTTCGGCAAGCCTCGATGCGCAATCGGTCACGATTTCACGATTGAGCGCGTCGGTATCGGGCGGCGGCCGGCTTTCCGCCAACGGTACGATCTCGCTTGCCGACGGCTTTCCGGCCGATCTGGACATCCAGTTGCAGGACGCCCGCTACACCGATGGCGAACTCGTCGTCGCGACGGTGGATGCGTCGCTCTCCGTCTTCGGATCGCTGGCGCGCGATCCGCTGATTTCCGGCCAGGTCTCTGTCAAGCGGGCCGAAATCTCGATCGCCGGCGACATCGGCGGCGGCCCCACCTCGATCGATGTCATCCACATCAGTCCGCCGCCCGCCGTCCGCGCCACGCTGCAACGCGCCCGCGCCAACGACGGAACGCCGATGCCCTCGGCGCGTCCGAGCGTCGCGCGGTTCGACGTCACAGTGCGCGCGCCGAACCAGATCTTCGTTCGCGGCCGCGGCCTTGACGCCGAACTCGGCGGGCAGGTTCGGCTGACCGGTCCGGTCACGGACATCCAGCCGGTGGGCGGCTTCGACCTGATCCGCGGACGGCTCTCGATCCTGGGACAGCGCATCACCTTCGACGAGGGCAGCGTGACGCTGGTCGGCGACCTCAATCCCTTCATCGACTTCGTGGCGCGCAGCGAAAGCGACGACATCACGGTCTTCGTCACCGTGCGCGGCAGGGTGTCCGACCCGCAGGTCACGTTCTCCTCGCAGCCGGAACTGCCGCAGGACGAGGTGCTGGCGCGGCTGATCTTCAACCGTTCGATCTCGGAACTTTCGGCGCTGCAGATCGCGCAGCTCGCCGCGGCGGCGGCCGAACTGGCCGGCGGCTCCAACACCTCGCTGGTGGGCGGCCTGCGGGACGCGACCGGGCTCGACGACCTCGACATCGTCACCGACAGCGAGGGCAACACGGCCGTGCGCGCCGGCCGCTACATCCAGGACAACATCTACCTCGGCGTCGAGGCCGGGGCTGCCGGCTCGACGCGGGGGACGATCAACCTCGACATCACGCAGGATCTAAAAGCGCGCGGCTCCGTCGGATCGGACGGCGATTCGAGCCTCGGCCTGTTCTTCGAACGCGATTACTAGGCCATTCGTCACCGGCGGGCGTCGCCGGGGAACCTTCGCGGCAAGCCTCGGTTATCGACCGAAGCTCACGACGGAAGGAACAGCGACGATGCCCAGCGACCGTTATTCGAGGCTATACCTCTCCCTCCACCTTGGAAACCGCGGCACGGAGCCGATCCCGATGCCCGGGCCGACCCCGCCGCCCGGGCCGCTTCCGCCGGATCCCGTTCCCCAGCCCGGCCCCTCCCCGATCCCGACACGCTTCTCGCGTTTCGCCTGACGCAGGCGCCGGGCCGATGGCGATCGGGTTCGACACGCCCGTGCCGATCGATGGGCCGGATGGCGCCGTCGACATCGGCACCGCGAACGAGGCAGTCGAGGTCCTGTCCGGCACCGACTGGCCGGTGCGCGGGATCGAGCATGCACAGGCCATGGATGTCGCGTTGAAGGTCATCGACGGCCACCGCTCGGCCGTGGACGCACGGGATGCGCTGGTCCGGGCGGCGCGGGAAGCGGGTGTCCTGCTCGAGGCGTAGCCGCCGATCCGTCGCGCCTCGCGCGTATTCCTCCCCTCGCGAAAAGAGCCCGGACATCGCCGGGCTCCTTTCGCATTCGGACGCAAGGACGATCAGGCGGCCTTCTTCGCCTTCGGATTTGCGGAGGCATCGGCGATCATGGTCAGGTCCGCGTCGGTCTTCGATTCCTCCTTCAAGGTCTCGTCGAGAAGCTTCGCGGCGTCCTTCATGCCGAGCGTCTCGGCCCAGCGCTTCAGCGTGCCGTAGCGGGTGATCTCGTAGTGTTCCACCGCCTGCGCGGCGGCGAGCAGTCCCGCGTCGAGGGCGTCGGTGCCCTTGTACTCCTCGATGATCTCCTCGCCTTCGGAGATGATGCCCTCGATGGCATCGCACGTCTTGCCCTGGGGGCGCTTGCCGATGATCTCGAACACCTTCTGCAGGCGCTCGACCTGGCCTTCGGTCTCGTCCTTGTGCTTCTGGAAGGCCTGCTTCAGTTGGTCGGATCCCGCGGCGCGGGCCATCTTCGGCAGAGTCTTCAGGATTTTGCGCTCGGCATAGTAGATGTCCTTGAGCGTG
>JBKBRJ010000064.1:0-22212 GCA_046292285.1 Mesorhizobium sp.
GGCCGTGGCGGGTGGCGCGGACTCGACCTGATCGGCGGCATAGGCCGCGCTGCTCGCCAGCGCGAACATGAGTGCCGCCGTGATTTTTCCAGTGCGCATGATTTCTCCCCGTGACCGCATCGTGCAGCGTACGGAAAAACTACATCCGGCGAAGAACATCATTCAATCGAAAAACAACACGGGGTTGTGCGCTTCGCGATCGATCGATGGTCGACGTTGCCAATTCGCAACACTCTCTTCCGAGCTCTCGGAAGTCTGTCCCCGTCCATTAAATCGTATATCTCGCGCAACTTCCGAGTAGTTCGGACATGCAACGGGACTCACCCGCCGAAACCGGCGCCGAGACCGCCGAAATCTGATTCGCTGCCTGGCGGGCGAGCCTGTTCCATTGACGGCCGCGAGCGGCTGGGCGATGGTTCCACGTCTGCAACCCTGAAGATAGAAAACGACGATGCCCACGACCGGCGACATCGTCGCGGCCGGCCCGACCGGCGGCGACCGCTGCGAAGGCGCTCGGGCGCCGGATTCCGGACGCGGGACCGACGGCCCATGAACCTCTACGCCCGCCTCGCGCAGCTGGCGCTTTCCAGGGCCGAGCGATCCGCCCTCGAAGCCGGCCGCGACCGGCTTACCTATCCCCAACTCGATCTCGCAGCGCGGCGCATCGCCTCGGGCCTGCGGGACCGGGGCGTCGGCGCGGGCGACATGGTGGGCCTGCGCCTGAGGGACACCCCCGAGCATGTCGCGGCCTTCTTCGGAATCATGCGGCTGGGCGCGATCATCCTGCCGCTCGACTGGCGGGCCGCGCCGGCGGAGTTCAAGCGCGTAACGGATCGATTCGCCCCGGCGGTCGTGGTCACGGAGGGTTCCGCGCCGGCCGGATGCGCGGGAACGACGGTCGACATCGCCGAACTCCTGGCGGCCGATCCGGATGACGGCCCGGTGGCAGCCGTCGTGGACGCGGCCATGGGCGTGAGCCTCACCTCGGGGACGACAGGCGAGCCGAAGGCCATTGTCGTGACGCACGAGCAACTCCACGCGCGCTGCATGGCCCGCGCGCATATCGGCGTCTTCCAGCCGGGCGACCGCTACCTGTCGACGCTGCCGCTGGCCTATCCAGCCGGGCGCGAGCATGCCATCTGCGTCATCCTGATGGGCGCGACCTTCGTCACCTTCCCGCCCCTGTTCGGACCCGAGGAAATCGTGGATTACGTCAATGGCAACGACATATCCGTGCTCGTCGCTTCTCCGAACGTCGTGCGCGGATTGCTTCAGTTGCGGGCGTCAGGCGGACTGCTGATGCCGCGCCTTCGCACCATGGTGTCGGGCACCGCGAAACTCCAGCCGGAGGAGCGCGCCGCCATCGTCGGGCGCGTGGCTCCGCGGCTCATCGACTACTACGGCAGCACCGGAACGGGCCCGATCGCTGCGATCGTCGAGCCGTCGCAGGGCGCGGAGCCATCGTCGATCGGCCATCCGGCGATCGGCCTCGAACTGGAGATCGCCGGTGAGGACGGCCGGCCGCTGCCGTTCGGCGAGACCGGCGACATCCGCGTGCGCGGCCCCGCGGTCAGCACCCGCGCGATCGGCAAGGTCGACGAACGCGAGGGTTTTCGCGACGGCTGGTACTATCCCGGCGACCTCGGCAGCCTTGGAACCGACGGCCTGCTGCACCTGCACGGCCGTGCCGCCGACCTCATCAAGCGCGGCGGACTGATGGTGCACGCGCAGGAGGTCGAGCAGGCGCTGCGACGCCACTCATCCGTTCGGGATGCCGCCGTTGTGGGAGCGCCCTGCGCGACGCTGGGCCAGGAGGTGGTGGCGTTCGTGGTTGCCGGTGCGCCTCTCGAAGCGAGGGAGATCGTGCATCACTGCCGCCGCGAACTCGCGCCCTACAAGGTTCCCGCCCGCGTCGAGTTCGTCGAGGAACTGCCACGCAACGCCTCCGGCAAAGTGGTGAAGGCCATGCTGCTGGAAAGGTCCTGAACCGGGACGCATGGTCGTGTGGTCGCGGCACGCCCCGGGAACGGCCGGGTCACGCAGTCCCTGACGACTCGTCCGCGCGTGCCGCTTCACCGTCGTTCGGGTCGAACCGCAGCCGGACGACCGGGCCGAGGCGTTCGTCCGTGGGCGCGGCCGTGCCGATGGTCATGAGTCCTGTCTCCGGCAGGGTGCTCTCCAGCGCGTCCAGCACCCGCTTGCGGGCCGCCTCGCCCAGCGCGTCCAGCGCGTCGTCGACGATGATGACGTCCGGCTTCCGCAGCAGCACCCGCGCGAAGGCGAGAAGCCGACGGTCGTCGTCGCTCAGTTCCCTGTCCCAGCGCACGAGTTCCGTGTACCGCCCCTGGAGCCGTTCCAGGCCGACGCGTTCGAGGGCGCGCCCGACCTCCATGTCGGTAAGGGCCTTCGAGTGCGGATAGGTCATCACGCGCATCAGGGTGCCGCGAGGGATGTAGGGCTGGCTGGGGATGAACGCGACCGTCCCTTCCTTCGGCCGTCGAATGGTGCCGCCGCCCCATGGCCAAAGGCCGGCGATGGCGTGGAAGAACAACGTCTTGCCGACGCCCGGCTCGCCGATGACGTGCAGCCGGCCGCCTGGTCCGACGCTTGCCTGCGGAACGGACAGCCGCACGCGGCCCGCCGACGATACGACGGACAGGTCTTCGAGCATCAGGCTGTCGGAATCTCCCCGGAGGACGCGTATCGACGCGCGGCCGCCATCCAGGGCATCCGTGGCGATGGCGCCATGGCGGAAGGAGGCGATGCGCACGAGCGTCGCGCGCCAGTCGGCGATGCCGCCGATGTTGTCGATGAACCAGCGAAGGGCGCCGTTGACCTGGTTGAAGGCGGCCGCCGCCATCATCAGCCCGCCGAAGGTCAGGGCGCCGGAGAAGTAGAATGGCGAGGCGATGACGATCGGCGCGACGATCGTGATCCAGCCATAGCCCGCCGTCACCCAGGTGAGCCGCACGGCGGCGCTCATGATTCGCCGCGCCGCCGCCAGCACCGTCTCGAGATCGCGCTCGAGACGCACCAATTCGTCCGCCTCGCCGCCAGCAAGGGAGATCGCGTCGACATGCTCGTTGACTCGCATGAGCGAGAAGCGCAACTCGGCCTCGCGCGCGTACCTGGCCTCGTTCAGGCGAACCAGCGGGCGTCCTGCGAGCCAGCTCAGGCCGGAACCGAGCCCCGCATAGAGGAAGGCCGCCCAGACCATGTAGCCCGGAACGTCCACGACATGGCCGCCGATGGAAAAGGTCAGATCGCTGGAGATCGACCACAGCACGCCGACGAAGCTGGCGAGCAGGACGGTTGCCTGCATCAGCCCGATCGACAGGTCGGCGGTCAGGTCGGCGAGACGGCGTGCGTCCTCGGACATCCGCTGGTCGGGATTGACCCCGATCTCGCCGGCATAGCCGAGGCGAAAGGCGCGGCGCGGCTTCATCCACTCGCCGATAAGATCGCGCGCCAGCCCCTCGCGCAGCTTGATGTGCAGCATCTGGTTCAGCCAGGCCTGGGCGACGTTGAGAACGAGGAGCGAACCGGCGAGATAGGCAAAGACCAGCAGCTGGTCGAGGAAGGTCGCGAGGTCGCGACGCTCCAGCGAATCATAGAAGGGCTGGTTCCAGCGATTGAGAAGGATCTGGCCGCCCGCCGTGGCGAGGATCACGGTGGTGATTCCCAGATAGAGCAGGACGATCACACGGCGGAGCGGCGACGCCCAGAGCGCGCGCCACATGGCCGTGAACTGTGCGCGAAGTCCTTGCGGCCCGGCGGAATCCATCGGATCGGTTTCCCCAAATGATTGGATGCCCGCTTCTAGCCCAGCCGCGAGCCGCGCGGGAGGGCGCATGTGGTCCCCTTGGCGGATGCTCGAGGGCCCTTCAAATCCGGTCGCCGCGAGGCTATGACACAGCCATGTTTTCCAGGATCCTGATCGCCAACCGCGGCGAGATCGCCTGCCGCGTCATCCGCACCGCCCGGCGCATGGGGGTGAGGACCGTCGCGGTGTTCTCCGACGCCGACGCCTCGTCGCTGCATGTGGCGATGGCCGACGAGGCGGTGCATATCGGCGCCTCGCCGGTGGGCGAAAGCTATCTCAAGGGCGAGCGCATCATCGAGGCGGCGCTGGCGTCGGGGGCGGAGGCGATCCATCCGGGCTACGGCTTCCTGTCAGAGAACCCCGGCTTCGTCGACGCGGTGACGGCGGCGGGCCTCGTCTTCATCGGCCCGTCGGCGGATTCGATCCGCGCCATGGGGCTGAAGGATGCCGCCAAGCGGCTGATGGAGAAGGCCGGCGTGCCGGTGGTGCCCGGCTATCACGGCGAGGGCCAGGCGCTGGTGCTGCTGGCCGGCAAGGCCAACGAGATCGGCTATCCGGTGCTGATCAAGGCGCGCGCCGGCGGCGGCGGCAAGGGCATGCGCCGCGTCGACCGGCCGGAGGATTTTCCCGATGCGCTGAGCGCTGCCCGGCGCGAGGCCAAGGCCGCGTTCGGCGACGACGCCGTGCTGATCGAGAAATATGTCGACAAGCCGCGCCACATCGAGGTGCAGGTGTTCGGCGACAATTTCGGCAACGCCGTGCATCTCTATGAGCGCGACTGCTCGGCCCAGCGCCGCCACCAGAAGGTGATCGAGGAGGCGCCCGCCCCCGGCATGCCGGACGCCATGCGTGCGGCGATGACCGCCGCGGCGGTGAAGGCGGCGAAGGCCATCGGCTATTCCGGCGCCGGCACGATCGAGTTCATCGTCGATGCCTCGCAGGGGCTGAGGCCCGACCGGTTCTGGTTCATGGAGATGAACACGCGGCTGCAGGTGGAACACCCGGTGACCGAGATGGTGACCGGGGTCGACCTCGTCGAATGGCAGTTGCGAGTGGCTGCGGGCGAGCCTCTGCCGCTTTCGCAGGAGGCTATCCGTCTCGACGGGCACGCCTTCGAGGCGCGCATCTATGCCGAGGACGCCGCGCGCGGCTTCCTGCCCGCCACCGGCACGCTGCATCACCTCGCCTTCCCAGCCCGCGCGCCCGATGGCGCCGACATGCGCATCGAGACCGGCGTGCGGCAGGGCGACGCGATCTCGCCCTTCTACGACCCGATGATCGCCAAGCTGGTGGTCAAGGCCGCATCGCGGCCGGCCGCGCTGACGGCGCTGACGCAGGCGCTGGAGGAGACGGAAGTCGCGGGGTCAACCGTCAACATCCCCTTCCTCGTGGCGCTCGCCCGCGACCATGACTTCGCCGCCGGCGACGTCGACACCGGCCTGATCGGCCGCAAGCAGGAGGCGCTGACGGCGCTGCCCGGACCGTCACGCCAAGTCGCGGCGATCGCGGCGCTCGCGGCATCCGGCGCGCGCCGCGCGGCCGATGCGTCCGACCCGTGGGAGGCGCTGGCCGGCTACGCCCATTTCCATCCGGTCGGCAAGCGCGTCGCGCTGAAGCGCGGCGAGGACGATTTCTCGGCCCGCATCGTCGCTCGCAGCGACGGACGCCACGCGGTCGCCTTCGACGACGGCGAGACGCTCGTGATCGACGAGGCGCACGCGTCGTCCGCGCGCACAGCGCGCTGGCCGGGCCACGTCACCGTGTTCGAAGGCCCGGTCGGGCATGGCTTCTCGATCCCCGACCCGTTCGAGGCGGCGGAGGAAGCGGCGGCCGGGGGCGACGCGCTGCGCGCGCCGATGCCGGGGCTGGTCAAGATCGTCCGCGCTTCGGCCGGCGACACCGTGCGCCGGGGCCAGGCGCTGCTGGTGCTCGAGGCCATGAAGATGGAGCACACCATCGCCGCCCCGCACGACGGCATGATCGACGAGATCGCCGCCGAAGGCGCGCAGGTCAGCGAGTGTGCGGTGCTAGTGCGCTTCAGGGAGGGGTGAGGGTGCGTATTCCGCTTGACGGAATACTTGAAACGGAATACGTTTCCGCATGATCCGTTCGTTTGCCGATCGCGATACGGAACGTCTGTTCGACGACGAATCCGTTCGTCGATTTCGGGCGATCGAGCGGGTCGCGCGTCGGAAACTTATGCTTCTGGACGGCGCCGAAAGCCTGGACGACCTACGCTCGCCTCCGGGAAATCGGCTGGAGGGCTTGAAAGGCGATCGTATTGGTCGCTTCAGCATTCGCATCAACGATCAGTGGCGTATCTGTTTCAAGTGGCGGAACGGCGGCGCGGATGAGGTCGAGATCGTCGATTACCATTGAGGATCGGTAGCATGACCGAGAAACTGGACCCTATTCCTCCCGGCGAGATCCTTCTCGAGGAGTTCATGAAGCCGCTGGGCGTGTCGCAGAATCGCTTGTCGCGCGATATCGACGTGCCGGTGAGCCGCGTAGCCGCGATCGTCAAGGGCCAACGTAGCATCACCGCGGACACCGCGCTTCGGCTCGCGCGTTACTTCGGAACCACGCCACAGCTCTGGCTAAACATGCAGTCGGCCTACGATCTTCGCTTGCTGCGCGCGCGAGACTGGAGCGAAATCGAAAAGCGGATCCGGCCACTGAACGCGGCCTGACGAAGGCTCGGAGCCGGCGGGCGGTCGCGGCCTACAGGACGCCCGAAAAAAAAGCGAAACCGCGCCGACCTCCCCAAGCCGGCGCGGTTTTGGTGGCGGCCGTCCGTCGCGCTGTCCTTCAACCGCGACGTCCGTCTTCTCCCGCTCTCCCTGACCTCAGTTGTCCGACGCCGCCCGTATCCCAATCCTTAAGATCGCGGCGGCGCGGACGATAAATTTCGCGGCGTCGCACGCGGTCCCGGAACCATGGTCCGGTCTGCGCGATCGGCCGGCGCAATCAGTGCATCGTCATCCATTCGCGGGCTTCGCGGAGCGCGCGGGCGATCTCCAGCTTGGTCATGGTGGAGGCCACCTCGCCGCGCAGCCGGGCGGCGCGATCCGAGCCCTTGATGGCGGCGATGTTGAACCACTTGTGCGCGGCGACCATGTCGACCTCGCAGTCGCGGCCGGTGGCGTACATCATGCCGAGTTCGAAGAGAATGTCGGCCTGGGCGTTGTTACCGATGTCGCCGAAACCGGCGTCGAGCATTTCGAAGCGTGCCATTGTTCCAGTCCCCGTTCTTGTCTCTTGGAAGGGGCGGTTTTTCTCGTCTTCCGCTGTTCTTCCGATGCTTCACAGGATGCCGGGAAGCCTTGAATCCGTCGTTAAATGGCTTGCTTAACCTGAAGAAAACAAAACTAAAACAAGAGGTAAAGGCGAGATTTCGTTAAGGATGGAGATGGCGGAAATCCGCGGATTGGGCGAAATTTCGCTTCAAATGCGCCGCCCGCCCGAAAACCCTTCGCTAACCACGCAAAACGGTCGATCGATCACGCGGTCGAAGACCGGCGCCCCGGAAGTCGGGATCCGGGGCCGCGAAAAAATTCCCGGTTCTTCCGCTGGGGCACCGCTTCCGCGCGTCCGCGCGTTGGTTTACGTTGACGTTCGCGTAAGCTTTCGCCGGCCTGGACGGCCCGGCCAGATGAAGGAGAGGACATCATGAAGCGCATTCTCGGACTGACCGCCGCGGCGGTGATCCTGTCGGCCGGCGCGGCCTTCGCCGACCCGATCGAGGGCAACTGGAAGACGGCGTCCGGCGAGACGGCCGTGATCTCGCCCTGCGGCGGCGAGTTCTGCATCAAGCTGAAGACCGGCAAGCACGCCGGCAAGCAGATCGGCAAGATGGGCCTCAACGGCGCCAACAGCTACAAGGGCTCAATCACCGACCCGGCCGAGGACAAGACCTACAGCGGGTCAGGCAACCTGTCGGGCAAGACGCTGACGATGAAGGGCTGCGTGGCGGCGATCTTCTGCAAGTCGCAGACCTGGTCGAAGCTGTAGGACCTGAACCGCGCAAGCAAGAAAAGCCCGGACGACGCGTCGGCGTCGCCCGGGCTTTGTTGTTTGCGGAAGCAGCCTGGCGTCAGGCGCGGGCCTTCTGGCCGAACAGGATTTTCTGCGCATCCTTGTCGTCGGCGAGATTGCGGCGGTGCTCCTGGCCGACGGCCATGCCGCGTTCGACGGCCGGTCGGGCCATGATCGTCTCGAACCAGCGCTTGAGATTCGGGAAGTCGTCGAGATCCTGGCCCTGATTCTTGTAGGGTTTCACCCAACCCACGCAGGCCATGTCGGCGATCGAGTAGTCTCCGGCGAGAAAGTCGCGGTCGGCCAGGCGCTTGTTCATGACGCCGTAGAGGCGGTTCACCTCGTTGGTGTAGCGGTCGATCGCGTAGGGCACCTTCTCGGGCGCGTACTGGCGGAAATGATGCGCCTGGCCGCACATCGGCCCGAGCCCGCCCATCTGCCAGAACAGCCACTGGTCCACCTCGACGCGCGCGCGTTCGTCCGCCGGATAGAAGCGGCCGAACTTGCGGCCGAGATATTGCAGGATCGCGCCGGACTCGAAGATCGAGATCGGCTGGCCGCCCGGACCCTCGGGATCGACGATGGCCGGCATGCGGTTGTTGGGGGCAATCGCCAGGAAGGACGGCTCGAACTGCTCGCCCCTGCCGATGTTGACGTACTTCACCTCGTAGGGAACGGCGAGTTCCTCGAGCATGATCGTGATCTTCCAGCCGTTCGGCGTCGGCCAGTAGTGGAGTTCGATCGGCTTGGTCTGGGCGGACATGCATCCCTCCGTTGTTCGCGTCGGCGCCAAGAAAGGCCCTCCCGTGCGCGAAGGCAAGGCCGCTTAGCTGATCCAGCGGTCATCTTAACGTGTTTGAACGCCACATGAACGACCTCCTCAGAGGCGGTTCAGCCCGACCATGCGAAAAGGCGGTCATGGAGGGACAAGACCATGACCGCACGACGCCTCGTCATCACGACGCTGACCATCCTCGGCGTCGGAACGAGCCTGGCCATCCTGGTCGCCGAGACCAGCCGGCAAGCCGAATCCTGGGAGATCGGTCTCTTCATTCCCTGCATCTTCGAGGAAGGGCTGGTCTGCCGTCCGCCGCACCGCTGACGCGGCAAAACGAGGACCCGCGGGGCAACGGCAAGGCCAGGAAGAAGAACCGGATGACTTTTCAGCTCCCCATGCTCGGACATACGCTCGGCACCGCGCTTGTCCGCATCACGCTCGTCCTGATGCTGCTTTCGGCTCCCATGCTGGCGCTGGCCGGTAGCGAAGCGGAAAGCGGCCGGTTCGTCGGCACCGAGATCCAGCGCTCCAGCGGCGCCGGCCTGGTGATCGTGTTCGGCCTGCAACGCGCCCGATAATCCGATCCCGCGCGATCGCGCCCCCCTCGCACTGTCACGATCCGCTCCCTATAATGGGACATGGAAAAGCGAATCTATCCCCGACCCATCGAAACCATCGACCGGCCCGAGCCTTACGCCCGGCAGAGCTTCACCACCGCCGAAGAGGCGGTTGCCGCGCTGAAGTCGCTCTACGACCGCAACACCACCTTCCTGCGCGAGGCCTTCAACGGCCTTTCGAGCGCGGGCGCGCCGGACCGCCGCTTCCGCGCCTGCTATCCCGAGGTCGGCGTCACCGTGGCGAGCTACGATGCGGTCGATACCCGGCTTGCCTACGGTCACATGCCCTCGCCCGGCCAGTACGCCACGACCATCACCCGGCCGGATCTCTTCGAAAGCTACCTCATCGAGCAGTTCAGGCACATCATCCGCAATCACGGCGTCCCGATCACGGTGGGCGAGTCGGAAACGCCGATCCCGGTCCACTTCGCCTTCCTGGAAGGCACCCATGTCGAGGCGTCCGTCGCCGACCGCATCAAGCGGCCGCTGCGCGACATCTTCGACGTTCCCGACCTGAACGGCACCGACGACCACATCGCCAACGGCACCTACGAGCCGGCGCCGGGCGAGCCGACGCCGCTCGCGCCGTTCACCGCCCAGCGCATCGACTATTCGCTGCACCGGCTGTCGCACTACACGGCGACGAGCCCGTCGCATTTCCAGAATTTCGTGCTGTTCACCAACTACCAGTTCTACATCGACGAATTCGTGGCGCTGGCGCGGGGAATGATGTCGCGCGGCGGCGAGGGCTATACGAGCTTCGTGGAGCCGGGCAACATCGTCACGCTGCCGGGCGAGCCGGAGGAGAACCCGGTCGCCATTGCCCGCATGCCGCAGATGCCGGCCTATCACCTGACCCGTCCAGACCATGGCGGCATCACCATGGTCAACATCGGCGTCGGCCCGTCCAACGCCAAGACCATCACCGACCACATCGCGGTGCTGCGGCCCCATGCCTGGCTGATGCTCGGCCACTGCGCGGGGCTCCGCAACACCCAGGCGCTCGGCGACTACGTGCTGGCGCACGCCTACGTGCGCGAGGACCACGTGCTCGACGACGACCTGCCCGTCTGGGTGCCGATCCCGGCGCTGGCCGAGGTGCAGGTTGCGTTGCAGGAGGCAGTGGCCGAGGTCACGGGGCTCTCCGGCTACGACCTCAAGCGCATCATGCGCACCGGCACGGTCGCCACCATCGACAACCGCAACTGGGAGCTGCGCGACCAGCGCGGCCCGGTGCAGCGGCTGTCGCAGTCGCGCGCCATCGCGCTCGACATGGAATCGGCCACCATCGCGGCCAACGGCTTCCGCTTCCGCGTGCCCTACGGCACGCTGCTGTGCGTCTCCGACAAGCCGCTGCACGGCGAACTGAAGCTGCCGGGCATGGCGACCGACTTCTACAAGCGGCAGGTCGCGCAGCATCTCATCATCGGCATGAAGGCGATGGAGCGGCTCGCCGCCATGCCGGTCGAGCGGCTGCATTCGCGCAAGCTCAGGAGCTTCTCGGAAACGGCGTTCCAGTAAGGGCGTACATGAAACGGTCATGATTTCGGGGCACCGGTCGGCGATGTCTCGTTTCCGTTTCACGCCCGGCTTGGCCACCACCGCCGCGCTGCTCGTCACGCTCGCGGTCTCCGTTCCGCTGGTCGCCGGCTTCCTCGGCCGGTGGCATCCGGCGCTCGACGCCTTCTCGCATTTCCGCGCCCATCTGGCCGTGCTGCTCGCGATTGCCTCGCTGCTCCTGCTGGCGACGCGGCAATGGCTGCATGCCGGCGCCGGATTGCTCCTTGCCGTTGGAGCCTTCGCCACGACGGTGGGCGCCCTTCCATGGCACCCGGTGGCGCGGGCCAGCGCGACCGCAACCGCGGAAGAGGGACCGCGCTACCGGCTGCTGCACCTCAACCTGCGCTACGATCACCCCGAGCCTGCGCGGGTCCTGTCCCTGATCGCGCGCACGCGGCCGGACGTGGTGACGCTCAACGAATCGTCACCAGCGTGGCGCAGGAGCCTGGAAGCGATCCGGGCTGCCTATCCGCATCGGCTCGATTGTCCGGATTCGCGATCGGTGGGCAGCGTGCTGATCCTGTCACGCCGCCCCCTCCTCGACTCCGGCACCTGCGGCCTCGCCGGGCGCTTCGGCCTCGTGACCGTGGATTTCGGCGGCCATCCGGTCGAGATCGCAAGCCTCCACCTGCTGTGGCCCTGGCCTTTCCCGCAACCCGAACAGGTCCGGGAACTGCTGCCGACCCTTGCCGCGCTCGGCGACCGGGCCTTGCTTGCGGGCGACTTCAACGCGGTCGACTGGAGCGCCTCTGTGCGGAGCATCGAGACGGCCGGCGGCTTCACCGCCAAGCCGCGCCTTGGGCCGACCTGGCTGGTCCGGTCGGCGCCCGATGCGCTGCGGCGTTGGGCCGGGCTGCCGATCGACCACGTGCTGGCCAAGCCCGGCGTGGCGCTGCTCGACGCCCGCCGTCTCGACGGCGTCGGCTCGGACCACCTGCCGGTGCTCGTGGACTTCGCGCTGCGGCCTGAGCCCGCTTTGGGGACCATCGCCATCGCCGGACTTGCCCGAGACCGCTGAACCCGCGCGCGACCGTAAAAGGCGGAAGGCTCAGCGCTTGCCGACCAGCAAGAGGATGCTCTTGTCGACCGCGCCGCCCTTGCGGTGTTCCTTCAGGTCGAAAGCCGCCTGCTTCTTCTGGTAGCGGGCGTAGATCGCCTTGATCTCGCGCTCGAATTGCGACAGCGCCTTCCAGCACGATGCGCCGTCCTTCACCGCGAAGCGCCGGACATAGCCATCGGCTTCGGCCCCGAGTTCCTTGGCGATGCGCCCGTGAACCTCCTCATGGCGGATGTTGTCGGCCTGGAAAAGCTTCCAGCGCCGGGCCAGGTCGCCGTCGAGCGGCTGGCGCGGCTTTGGATAGATGTAGGTGATCTTCACCGTGAAGCCGGCGTCCTTGATCCGGCAGACGCCGTTGGCGTGCGCGAGATGCCCCTGGGGCCTCGCCTCGTAGCGCGTCTGGGCGATGGCCTTGGTCATGAAGCCGTGGCGCGGACCGCGACGGTTCATGTCGAGAAGGAGGTCGACGCCGGTCTTGCCCGAGATCTCGTAGTACTCGGTCTTCTCGGTGACGCGGGCCTTGGCATGCGCTGGCGTCGCCAGGGGCAGGACCGCCAGCAGCGCAAATGCCAGAACGGCTCCCAGCCTGTCCATGCCAACCACCCCCGTTGCCGCCCGGCATGGTACACGCGCCACCGCTGCTTGCAATCGCAAGATGATACGGAACCCGCGCCGGGCGCGGGCCGCCCCTTAGGAGGCATTCCCGTTAACGGCGCCCGGAACCGCCGGCCGCCGTCACATGTTCGGGTAGACAGGCCCCTCGCCGCCCTGCGGCGGCACCCAGTTGATGTTCTGGTTCGGGTCCTTGATGTCGCAAGTCTTGCAGTGGACGCAGTTCTGCGCGTTGATGACGAAGCGGGCCTCGGCGTTCTTTTGCGAAACTTCGCCACCCTTCGCCGGCGCGCCGGGACCGCCGGCCAGCGCGTTGCCGTCGGCGTCCACCCATTCGTAGACCCCCGCCGGGCAGTAGCGGGTCGAGGGGCCGGCGAACACGCCGTATTCCGACGCCTTCTGCAGCTCCGGATCCTTGACCTTGAGGTGGATCGGCTGGTCTTCCTCGTGGTTGGTGTTCGACAGGAACACCGAGGACAGGCGGTCGAAGGTCAGGACGCCGTCGGGCCTGGGATAGTCGATGCGCTTGTGCCGCGCGGCGGGCTCCAGCGACGCGGCGTCGGTCTTGCCATGCTTCATCGTGCCGAAGAAGGAGAAGCCAACGAGCGTGTTCATCCACATGTCGAGCCCGCCGAGGCCGACGCCGAGCCAGAGGCCGAGCTTCGACCACAGCGGCTTGACGTTGCGCACCGTCTTCAGGTCCTTGCCGATCTCGGAGTCGCGCCAGGCGGCCTCGTAGCCGGAAATCTCGTCGGCCGAGCGGCCGGCCGCGATCGCCTCGGCGACGTGCTCGGCCGCCATCATGCCCGACAGCACCGCGTTGTGCGACCCCTTGATGCGCGGCACGTTGACGAAGCCCGCCGAGCAGCCGATCAGCGCGCCGCCCGGGAAGGTGAGCTTCGGCACCGACTGCCAGCCACCCTCGGTGATCGCGCGCGCGCCATAGGACAGGCGCTTGCCGCCCTCGAAGGTGTCCCTGATCGCCGGGTGCGTCTTGAAGCGCTGGAACTCCTCGAAGGGCGACACGTAGGGGTTCTTGTAGTTCAGGTGGACGACGAAACCGACCGCCACCTGGTTGTCCTCGAGGTGGTAGAGGAAGGAGCCGCCGCCGGTGGCATTGTCGAGCGGCCAGCCGAAGGAATGCTGCACGAGGCCGGGCCTGTGCTTTTCCGGCGCCACCTGCCACAGTTCCTTGAGGCCGATGCCGAACTTCTGCGGCTCGCGGCCGTCGGAGAGCCCGAACCTGGCGATCAGCTGCTTGGCGAGCGAACCGCGCACGCCCTCGCCGATCAGCGTGTACTTGCCCATCAGCGCCATGCCGGGCGCATAGCTCGGGCCGCGGCTGCCGTCGCGCTCGACGCCCATGTCGCCGGTGACGACGCCGGTCACCGCGCCGTTGTCGTCGAAGAGCAGTTCGGCCGCGGCGAAGCCCGGATAGATCTCGACCCCCAGCGCCTCGGCCTTCGTCGCCAGCCAGCGGCAGACATTGCCGAGCGAAACGATGTAGTTGCCGTGATTGTTCATCAAGGGCGGCATCAGCATGTTGGGCAGCCGCACCGAGCCCGCCGGTCCGAGCACCAGGAAATGGTCGTCTGTGACGGGCGTCTTGAACGGATGGTCGCTTTCCGAACGCCAGTCGGGAAGGAGCTTGTCGATGCCGACCGGATCGACCACCGCACCCGACAGGATGTGCGCGCCGACCTCGGCGCCCTTCTCGAGCACGACGACGGAGAGCTCCGGATTCACCTGCTTCAGGCGGATCGCAGCGGCAAGGCCGGCCGGTCCGGCGCCGACGATCACCACGTCGAATTCCATGCTCTCGCGTTCAACTTCGCTCATCGTCATCCTCCAGCTTTCCGGCCGTTGCCGGATGGCGCCCGTGTCGACCGGTCTTAGCGCATCGGTTTCGAAATGCGATAGCACAGGCGCTGATCGCGTCAAATTCAACCGGCTGGGTCGTTCGAGCTCCCCGGCAATTTACTTACCTTGACGTAAACGTCAACGCGACATTCCGTTCCCTGGCGCGTCCTCAAAACGCCGGTTGCGGGAATCCGCGGCTGCTTCATACTCCATTCAAAGGAGATTGGCGGCGATGTGGTTCCGGAACCCCGGTCTGTCGGCGTGGATCGCGGCCGTGGCCCTCGCCTGCGCGGCGTTTCCGGGCCGCGCGGCGGACGATGCGCCGCGCGATGGCGACGAAACGGCGCAGATCCGCACCGACGACGGCCAGTGGCAGGCCGGGGCCTACGCCTTTTCCGACGAACTCGGCGGTTTCAGTATCCTGTCGGCGTCCGGGCGCGGCACGAAGGCCGATCCGATCGTGCTGGTGCAGGAATTCCACTCCGCCAGTCCGGTGACGCTGACGATCCGCGCCATCGGGCCGATCCAGCCCTTCGCCCACGAGGAGGGCGTCGCCAACGGTTTCATCCGGATGGTGGTGGTCGCCGTCAACGGCAGCGGGCTCGTCTGGACGCAGTTCGAGTTCGAACTGCAGGAGACGCTCGGCCAGCCCAGCGTCTATGGCGACGGGCTGTCCTTTGACCAGCGTCGACGAGAGGGCGGCAGCATCGACTCGGACGCCTTCGGCCGCTTCGACCGGGCCTTCGAGCCCTATGACCGGCTGCGCTTCGAGGACGGCTTCGTCGATCCGGGCAAACGGGCCCGCTTCGAATTCCTGATCTCCGACTTCACGCCGGTCGCCGAGTTCTACCTGGTGCAGGACCCGCGCATCCCGGCGTCGTGAGGGTCGAGACCGGGATACAGGACGGCGTGTCAGGCGGCGATCAACTCGTATGGCTTCGCGTCGTCGTTCATCCTCTGGATCTTGATCGGCTGCTCCTCGGCGGTCGGAACGCTGCGTCGCGACAGTTCGTCGATTCCCGTTTCGGTCGGCAGTTCCAGCTTTTCGATCGCGAAGCGCCGCAGCAACGCCTCCGCCGAACTGTCGATCTCGATCTCGTTGCGCTCCCACCGGCCAATGGTCTGCTTGTCGCGGTGCACAAGAACCGCCAGTTCAGCCTGCGTCAGTCCCATCTCGGTGCGCAGGAAACGCAGTTCCTCACCCGCAATGCCCTTGGCGTGGCTCACGATGCCGAGTGCGATTGTACGATGCAGCTCATTGATGGCGGGGATCGTCACGATTTCGTCGCCATCATCATCGGTCTCGACCACAATTCCTTCGATGTAGACGTTGAGCAGCCCGCTTTCCGTATAGTGATGTGCCTTAGTCATCATCCTGAACTCCCAAAATCGAGCCGGCCTTCCGCTCGAACTCGTCGATCCACATGACGGTTATCACCTTGATGAGCCTTTCCGGCCGGGCCGGGATGACAACCACGCCGATGGAACGGCTACCGCTGTTCGGCGTCTTGCAGTCCACGCGATAGCGAAACATCCCAGACGCGTGCGCGGGCAATGGGGCCTCATACACATTCCCGAACTTGAGCGCGTGAAGAACGTCCGAAATGACAAGTCCTCGCTCCGCCAGTCTTTCCCGCGCATGGATCTTGTATGTGAGGCTCAGTTTCGGGTCGCGCGCGATCGAACGGATTTCATTCGTTGCGCGGCTGGGATCCCAGGGTTCCGAGGCTTTCACAATCCGTCCTCTCGCGAGCCTCGGTCAGAAGTATCATCATGATACCTTTCTGGGAGCACCTCGTCAATGCCGGGTTCCCACGCGAAATGCGATGGCCATTTCCCTCCCCCTTTAAAACCGTCTAGAACGCGCCGATGGACTCCGGCCTGCCCGATCTCAGGGAACTGCTGCTCTTCTACGCCGATGCCGGCGCGGACGAGGCGCTGGAGGATTCGCCGGTCGACCGCTTCGCGGAGAGCGCGTCACTCAGGCGCCAGACCGGCGCCTCCGGCGGCGCGCTGCAACAGGATGGGTCGCCCACGCGTTCCGGGCCCGCGGGAAACGGGCGTTCTCCGGGCGAGGAGCCGGCGCGCGGGGCGCGGTCGCTGCCTCCTCCCGCGAGGCCGGAGCCCATCGCGGCCATTCCCGACGAGGCGCAGGCGGCGCGGGCGCGCGAACTCGCGCGTTCGGCGGGCTCGATGGAGGAACTGCGCGAACTGCTCGCGTCTTTCGACGGCTGCAACCTGAAGTCCACCGCCAAGACCCTCGTCTTCGCCGACGGCAACCCGCAGGCCGACATCATGTTCGTCGGCGAGGCGCCGGGCCGCGACGAGGATCTGGAGGGCCTGCCCTTCGTCGGCCGCTCGGGGCGGCTGCTCGACCTGATGCTGGCCGCCATCGGCCTCGACCGGTCGCGCGCCTACATCGCCAACGTCATTCCCTGGCGGCCGCCCGGCAACCGCACGCCGACCCCGATCGAGACGGAGATCTGCCGCCCCTTCATCGAGCGGCAGGTGGAACTGGCCAACCCCAAGGTGCTGGTGACGCTGGGCGGGCCGTCGGCCAAGGTGCTGCTGCACGCCAGCGAGGGCGTGTTGCGGATGCGCGGCACGTGGAAGTCCCACACGACGGCGTCGGGCGTTACGATCCCCGCCATGCCGACGCTGCATCCGGCCTATCTGCTGCGCAACCCGTCGCACAAGCGGCTCGCCTGGCGCGACTTCCTGGAGATCAAGGCGAAGCTGCGGGAAATCGGCTGAACAACCCGCGTGCCGGCGCGGGCGACTGTCGTCCGTCAGGCCGAAGCCGCCGCCGCGGCCTGCCCGCGAACCGCCATCCATTGCAACACCGTGAACAGCGCCACCGCAAGGGCCTGCGCGGTGACGAACAGGATGCCCAGCGTGTTCGGCTGCACGAGGCTGAGGAGCATGACGCCGAAGCTTGCCGCCACGTAGCCGGCATTGCCGAGCACGAAGGCCCAGGCAATCGCGGCGGGCAAGACCGGTCGGCGGGCGGCGAGACCGAGCAGGGCCACCCAGCCGAAGATGCCGACGCCGACGACCAGCAACAGGGTACGCGGCAGCGAGAACAGGTCGGCGAGCAGGGACGGCTCGGCGAGCAGCGCGATACCGACAGCGGCGCTGCCGACGGCGTCGAGAAGCAAGGCGTTGCGCAGAAAGGGCGTGACGGTGACGGTCATGGCATGGTCTCCTTGGTCGGGTGTCGGAACCGCGGGAAGGCCTCGCCTCCCCCGGCTCGCATCGACCATGCCTGTCCGGCCGATCCGGCGCGATTACCCGCGGGGTAATGGGAACCGGGCACCGTCTGCGCTACCTTCCGGCCATGAATAGAACCGACGCTCCCGCCCCGTCTTCCGCCACCGCGCCCTCGGCCGGATCGCTGCTGCGCGAATGGCGCATGCGCCGACGCATGAGCCAGCTCGACCTGGCGCTCGAGGCCGACGTCTCGCAACGCCATCTGAGCTTCGTCGAGAGCGGCCGCTCGCGGCCTTCGCGCGAGATGGTGCTGCACCTGGCCGAGAGGCTCGACGTTCCGCTGCGCGAGCGCAACCGGCTGCTGCTCGCGGCGGGATTCGCGCCGGGCTATGCCGAGCGGCCGCTCGTCGATGCCTCGCTGGCGCCGGCGCTGAAGGCGGTGGAGATGGTGTTGAAGGGGCACGAGCCGAACCCTGCCATCGCCGTCGACCGCTCCTGGAACCTGGTCCTCGCCAATGCGGCGATGGCGCCGTTCCTCGACGCGGTGGCGGACCCCGCGCTGCTTGCGCCGCCGGTCAACGTGCTGCGGCTGTCGCTGCATCCCGGCGGGCTCGCGCCGCACATCCTCGACCTCGCCGACTGGCGCGATCATCTGATGGAGCGCCTCGGCCGGATCACGCGGAACGTCTCCGACCCCGGGCTGACGGCGCTCGTCGAGGAACTGAAGACCTATCCCGTGCCGCCGCGCCGGCGCCCGGCGGCGATCCCGGACCCGTCGGCCATCGCCGTACCCCTGCGCATCCGGCTCGGCGGCGAGGTTCTGTCCTTCATCACCACCATCACCGTCTTCGGCACGCCGCTCGACGTGACGCTGTCGGAACTGGCGGTGGAGACCTTCTTCCCCGCCGATTCCGAAACCGCCGCGTTCGTCGGCCGACGCGCCGGCTCCCCTAGCCCTGCGGCGGACTGACCTTGCGGGCCTGGGCGCGCTGGAGGCCGAGGCGCTGCTCGCGCCAGATGATGAACAGCCCGGCGCCGACCACGACGGTGCCGCCGACCAGCGTGTAGGCCGTCGGCACCTCGGCGAAGACGACGTAGCCGATGACGATGGCGAGGATCATCGAGGTGTACTCGAAGGGCGCGATGGTCGACATGTCGGCATGGCGATAGCTCTCCGTCATCAGGATCTGCCCGATGCCGCCGCACAGCCCCGCCCCGATCAGGATCGCCGCCTGCGACCAGTCGAGCGGCGACCAGCCGAAGGGCAGCGTCGCCAGGCCGGCCACCGTCGATGTCGCTGAAAACCAGAAGACGATCGTCGCCGACTGCTCGGTCAGCACCAGCCGGCGGACCAGCAACATGGCGACGGCCGAGATCGCGGCGCTCATCAGCACGGCGACGACGCCGATCGCCTCGCCCTGCCCCAGTTCGGCGCCCGACGACAGCAGCGTCAGCTTCGGCCAGGAGACGATGACGACGCCGACGAATCCGACCGCGACGGCGGTCCATCGGAAGATGCGCACCGTCTCGCCAAGGAAGATCGCCGAGAACACCACCACGATCAGCGGCTGGGCGTAGTTGATGGCGACCCATTCGGGCAGCGGCAGCTTCGTCAGCGCGAAGAAGCCGAGCCCCATCGAGGAGACGCCGACGAGGCCGCGCAGGATGTGGCTCAGGGGCCGGTGCGTGTAGAAGGCCGTCGCCAGTTCGCGCCGCCAGGCCATCACCATCACCACGGGGATGATGGCGAAGAGCGAGCGGAAGAAGACCGCCTGCCCGGTGAAGACGTCGCCCGCCGCCTTGATCAGCGCCGACATCGCCACGAAGGCGACGACCGAGCACATCTTGAGCAGGATGCCGACGAGGGGCCGGCGTTCCGGCGCGCCGGCGCTCGTCACTGCGCCGATGCGTCCCGGATCGCCTGCCAGATGCGCATGGGGGTCGCCGGCATCTCGATGTGGCGGATGCCGTGGGCGCGCCACAGCGCGTCCGTCACCGCGTTGAGCGCGGCCGGCGTGCCGCCGATCGTGCCGGCCTCGCCCGCACCCTTGATGCCGAGCGCGTTGGTGGTCGACGGCACGTTGCGGGTCTCGAAGCGGAACTCCGGAAAATCCTCGGCGCGCGGCATGGCGTAGTCCATGAAGCTCGCCGAAATGAGCTGTCCGTCCTCGCCGTAGACCGTGTTCTCCGTCAGTGCCTGGCCGATGCCCTGCGCGATGCCGCCATGCACCTGGCCTGCGAGCAGGATCGGGTTCACGGTGGCGCCGAAATCGTCGACGATCGTGTAGGCGACAACCTCGGTCTGGCCGGTCTCCGGATCGATCTCGACCTCGCAGACATGGGTGCCGTTCGGATAGGTCGCCTCGCTCTGCACGAACTCGCCGAAGCCCTTCAGGTCCTCGGGGTTCTTCGCCGCCTTGGCGATCGACGCGAAGTCGAGCGCGCGGTCAGTGCCGACGATGCGCGCGGTGCCGTCGATCAGTTCGATGTCGGCCGCTGACGCCTCCAGTTCGTCGGCGGCGAGCTTGCGGATCTTGGCGGCGAGGTCCTCCCCGGCGCGGGCGGCCGAGACGCCGCCGAGCGGGATCGAGCGCGAGCCGCCGGTGCCGCCGCCCTTGGACAGTTCGTCGGTGTCGCCCTGGCGCACCCGGATCCGGTCGATCGGCAGGTTGAGCTTCTCGGACACGAACTGCGCATAGGCGGTCGCATGGCCCTGGCCGTTCGACTGCGTGCCGATGAAGACCGTCACCGTGCCGTCGCCCTCGAGCCGCACATGCGCGGGCTCCGAGCCGGCGAAGGCGCAGGCCTCGATGTAGGTGGCGAGCCCGATGCCGCGCAGCCGGCCGCGCGCCGCCGCCTCGGCGCGTCGCGCCTCGAAGCCGGCCCAGCCGGCGCGTTCGAGCGCGAGGTTCATGTGTCCCTCGAACTCGCCCACGTCGTACATCCGGCCGGTCTGGGTGGTGTAGGGAAACTGCTCGGGCCGGATGAAGTTGCGGCGGCGGATTTCGTCGGCGCCGATGCCCACGACGCGGGCGCTTTCGTCGACCAGCTTCTCCAGAAGCAGCGCCGCCTCGGGCCGCCCCGCGCCGCGATAGGCGTCGACCGGGCAGGTGTTGGTGTAGACGCCGGTGATCGACACGTGGAGCGCCTGGATGTCGTAGACGCCGGTCGACATGGTCGCGCCGACGAAGGGGATGAACGGGCCGTACTGCGAGATGTAGGCGCCGAGATTGGCGACGAGCCTCACGCGCAGCGCCAGGAAGCGACCGTCGTCGTCCAGCGCCATCTCCGCCTCGACGGCGTTGTCGCGGCCGTGCGCATCGGTCAGGAAGTGCTCGGTGCGGTCGCCGGTCCACTTGACCGGCCGGGCGAGGCGCTTGGCCGCCTCGAGCACGAGCGGATACTCGCGGTAGACGAAGGTCTTGGGGCCGAAGCCGCCGCCGACGTCGGGCGTCACCACGTGCAGCTTGGCCGGCTCGATGCCCATGACGCCGGCGATGATGCGCTGCATGGAATGCACGCCCTGCGAGCCGGTGGTCAGCTGGAAGCGGTTCTCGCCGGCACGCCACTCGCCGATGGCGGCGCGCGGCTCCATGTAGTTGCACACGAGGCGGTTGTTGTGGAAGGCGACGGTGGCCACCTTCGCCGCCCTGGCGAAGGCGGCGTCGGCCTTGGCCTTCTGGCCCAGCTCGTAGAGGAAAGCCTTGTTGGAGCCCATGTCCGGCCAGACCAGCGGCGCGTCGGGATCGAGCGCGCGGGCCGTGTCGGCGATCGCCTCCCCGTCCTGGTAGTCGATCTCGATCAGTTCGGCGGCGTCCTGCGCCAGCGCGCGCGTGTCAGCCACCACGAAGGCCACGGCGTCGCCGACATAGTGAACCCGGTCGCGGCACAGGATCGGGATGTCCTTGGTCGGGGCGCGGCTGCCGTCCGGTTGCTTCTGCATGGCGCCCGACTTGAGATCCGTCAGGTGGGCGACATCGGCGCCCGTCAGCACGAGGTGGACGCCGGGGGCGGCCTTGGCGGCCTCGACGGAAGCGATGGTGAAAGACGCGTTCGCCACCGGCGAGCGCAGCACGTAGCCATGCAGCACCGCCTCCGGCGCGATGTCGTCCGTGTAGCGGCCCTTTCCGGTGATGAAGGCGGCGTCTTCGACCCGCAGGACCGAGGCGCCCATTCCGAATTTCGGCGTCAATACCGTCATGTTACCGTCCGATCGGTGCTATCTGGAAACGAATGGGGGAGATAAGGGTCTCCTTAGTTTTGTCGAGTGTCGGATTTGTGTAAAGGGCAACTCCGGCGAATTGTTGTGCCAGTGCGCCCGCCGCGGCGCATGCGGAAAGGACGTCCATGCGCACGGATACGGGCCAGGTCTTCAGGCTGGAGGACTATCGCCCTTCGCACTATCGGATCCCCGAAACGCGGCTGGCATTCGATCTCGACCCCGAGCGAACCACCGTGGTGTCCGAACTCGTCATCGAGCGCGCCGCCGATGCCCCGGTCGGGACCCCGCTGGTGCTCGATGGCGACGGGCTCGACCTCGTCTCGGTCGACATCAACGGCGAGGCACTCGGCGCCAACGCCTACGAGGCGACGCCGGACCGGCTGACGATCCATGCCCTGCCAAGGGACAGGTCATTCAGGCTGAAGGTCACGACCCGCG
>JBKBRJ010000065.1:0-21955 GCA_046292285.1 Mesorhizobium sp.
CCCAGGGGGCATCGGTCCTTCGCCCGCCACCGCAACCGGGAGTGTACCAGATGCGGACGGATTTGAGTTACAAGGGGGGTGCCTCGCGCCACGGGAACTCATCGAACCACGGAGGCAACCATGCCTGACATGTCGAACGACCCCATCACGCTCGAAATCATCCAGAACTCGCTGCAGGCGACGGCCGACGAGATGTTCGCCGTCATGAAGAAGACGGCGATGAGCTCGATCATCTACGAGGTGCTCGACATGGGCACCGGCATCACCGACGCGAAGGGCGCGCTCGCCTCGTCGGGCGCGGGCATTCCCGCCTTCATCGGCGTGCTCGACAAGGCGGTGAAGGTGATCGTGGCCAAGTACGACAAGCCGGGCGACATCCAGCCCGGCGACGTCTTCGCCACCAACGATCCCTACTATGGCGGCGTCACGCACCTGAACGACATCGTCGTCGCCATGCCCGTCTTCGCCGGCGACACGCTGATCGCCTGGACGGCCAACATCGCGCACAATTCCGACGTCGGCGGCATGGCGCCGGGCTCGCTCACCGGCGAGGCGACCGAGATCTTCCAGGAGGGCCTGCGCCTGCCCGCCATCAAGATCATCTCCAGGGGCGAGCCGATCCGCTCGGTCATGGAGATCATCAAGGTCAATTCGCGCATGCCCGACGTGCTCGAGGGCGACGTCTGGGCCGCCATCGCCTCGGTGCGCATCGGCGGCAAGCGCCTCGTCGAGATCGCCGACAAGTACGGCGTGCCGACGTTCCAGAACGCCATGGCCTCCTTCCTCGATTTCGGCGAGCAGGTGTCGCTGAAGGAGCTGAAGGGCCTGCCCAAGGGCACCTTCGAGCTTTCGGAAGAACAGGACGACGGCCGCGTCTTCAACGTCAGGATCACCATCTCCGACACGGAGTTCCTGGTCGATCTCCTCGACAACCCCGACCAGTCGAAGAACCCGGTCAACACCAGCCGCGACGGCGTCATGGTCGCCGCGCAGATGATCTTCAAGTCGCTCACCGATCCCTATTCGCCCGCCAACGAGGGCTCGTTCCGGCCGATCCGGCTCCTGACCCGCGAGGGCTCGGTCTTCCACGCCAGGGAGCCGGCACCGATCGGTTTCTACTACGAGATCGAGCTGCGCGTGTACGACATCATGTGGCGCTGCCTTGCCCCGCACATGCCCGAGCGGCTGGCGTCGGGCCATTTCGCATCGGTCTGCGGCACCTTCATCGGCGGCATCCATCCCGACACCGGACGCCAGTACACGATCATCGAGCCGCAGCTCGGCGGCTGGGGCGCGTCACGTGGCGGCGACGGCAATTCGGCGATCTTCTGCGGCTTCCACGGCGAGACCTACAACTGCCCCGCCGAGATCAACGAGGCGCGCAACGGCCTCTACGTCGACCGCATGGAGCTCAACGTCGCGCCGGGCGGCGAGGGCAGGTATCGCGGCGGCCGCGGCATCGTCATGGACTACCGCGTGCGCGCCGACAACGGCTTCCTCACCGCCGGCTACACCCGCTCGAAGTTCCCGCCCTGGGCGCTCGACGGCGGCAACGAGGGCTCGCCCAACTATGTCGAGGTGATCCGCAAGGACGGCGGGCGTGAGAAATTCTCCTTCGTCTCCGGCCTCGTCACCCACACCGACGACGTCATCCGCGTCGTCACCGGCAATGGCGGCGGCATCGGCGACCCCAGGGAGCGCGACCGCGCCGCCGTCGCCGAGGACATCCGCAACGGGCTGATCACCCCCGAACGCGCGCGCGACGTCTACGGCTACACCGGCTGACCCCGCGCTCCAAAGTCACCGACTGCAAGGACGAGAACAGAACCATGACCCACCCCACCGCCGACCGCCTGGCCCGCCTGCGCAAATCCATGGCCTCCGAGGGCGTCGATCTCGTCGCCGTCGCGCCCGGCTCGCACATGGACTGGCTGATCGGCTTCCACCCGCATCCTGACGAGCGGCCCTGCCTGCTGCTCGTCGGGCCTGAGCGCGAGGCCTTCCTGATGCCGGTGCTCAACGCCGAGGGCACGCGCGAATCCACCGAGATAGCCTTCCACACCTGGAGCGACGAGGTCGGCCCCGGCGCCGCACTCGCCGCCGCGCTCGTCGATGTCGGCGCGGCGCAGGCGAAAAGCGTCGTCCTCGACGAGACCATGCGCGCCGACTTCGCGCTGCTGGTGCTCGGCATGCTGCCGCAGGCGAGCCACGCCTTCACCGAGCGCACGCTCGGCCGGCTGCGCATGGTCAAGGACGACCGCGAGTTCGCGAAGCTCAGGATGAACGCCGCCATCGCCGACCGCGCGATGCAGACGGCGTTTGCCGCCATCAGGCCCGGCCTGACGGAAAAGCAAGTCGCCCAGATCGTGCGCGACCACTTCGCCTCCGAGGGCGCCACGCCCGCCTTCTGGATCGTCGGCGCGGGTCCCAACGGCGCCTTCCCGCACCACCAGACCGGCGAGCGCAGGCTTGCCGAGGGCGACGCCATCGTCATCGACATCGGCGGCCGCAAGGACGGGTTCCCGAGCGACATCACCCGCATGGCCGTCGTCGGCGAGCCGCCGGAAGGCTACGGCCAGATCCATTCGATCGTCGAGAAAGCCGTGCAGGCGGCGCTCGCCGCCGCCCGTCCCGGCGTCATGGCCAAGGAGGTCGACGCGGCGGCGCGCCGGGTGATCGCCGATGCCGGCTACGGCGAGTATTTCGTCCACCGCACCGGCCATGGGCTGGGCATCGACGGCCACGAGCCGCCCTACATCACCGCCACCGCCGAAACGGTACTGGAGGAGGGCATGGTTTTCTCCATCGAGCCCGGCATCTACATCCCCGGCCGCTTCGGTATCCGGCTGGAGGAGATCGTCATCCTGCGCGCCGACGGCCCCGAAATCCTCTCCACCCTGCCGCGCGATCTCTTCGTGGCGCGGTAGGGGCGCGCGACGGGCGCGGCGGAGCGATGTCCCTGGCTTTGCAAGCGTGGCGCCCTGCGGCACCCCCCTCTGCCTGCCGGCATCTCCCCCTCAAGGGGGGAGATCGGCGGTTCCGCTGCTTTTGGCAATCTCAAGGGCAGCAGGACCGTAGCTGCGATCGAAGCTGCCGATCTCCCCCCTTGAGGGGGAGATGCCCGGCAGGGCAGAGGGGGGTATCGTGGAGCGCGACCTCGACCGAGCCACAACATACTCACGCCACGACGAGGCCCAAATGACCACCATCGACCCCATCACCGCCTCCGTCATCCAGTCCTCGCTGGTCGCCGCCGCCGACGAGATGTTCGCGGTGCTGCGCAAGACGGCGATGAGCCCGATCATCTACGAGGTGCTCGACGTCGGCACCGGGATCACCGATCCGGCGGGCGAGCTCGTCTCGTCGGGCGCCGGCATTCCCACCTTCGTCGGCGTGCTCGACAAGGCGGTCCGGCGCATCGTCGAGATCCACGGTCGCGACGCCATCCGGCCGGGCGACTGCTTCGTCACCAACGATCCCTATTACGGCGGCGTCACCCATCTCAACGACGTCGTCATCGCCCTGCCGGTCTTCGCCGGAAGCGAACTCGTCGCCTGGGCTGCCTCGATCGCGCACTGGAACGACGTCGGCGGCAAGACGCCGGGCTCGATGGCGGTCGACGTGTCGGAAATCTTCCAGGAGGGACTGCGCCTGCCGGCCGTCAAGCTGTTCGAGGGCGGCGCGCCGCTCGCCTCGGTCTTCGACATCATCGCGGCCAATTCGCGCCTGCCCGATTTCGTCCAGGGCGATCTCTGGGCGCAGGTGGCGGCCAGCCGCAAGGCCGAGGCCCGCATCCGCCAACTGGTCGAGACCTACGGGCTTGATGCCTGGCGTGCCGCGCTCGCCGACCTGTTTGCGGAAGGCGAGCGGCGCGGCCGCGCCGGCCTCGCCACCCTGCCGCGCGGCACGTTCCGCATCGAGGAGCGCCAGGACGACGGCGCGCTCTGGCGCGCCTCGATCACC
Source organism: Mesorhizobium sp. (assembly GCA_046292285.1). Lineage (GTDB taxonomy): Bacteria > Pseudomonadota > Alphaproteobacteria > Rhizobiales > Rhizobiaceae > Aquibium. Next base: position 3,964 of record JBKBRJ010000065.1, read on the forward strand.
ATCAACGAAGACCGCTTCACCGTCGACCTCACCGGCAATCCCAGGCAGCGCGCCGCGCCCTACAACACCAGCCGCGACGGCGCGGTCATCTCGGCGCAGATGATCTTCAAGGCGCTCACCGACCCGACGCTGTTTGCCAATTCCGGCTCGTTCCGCGCACTCGAGGTCGTCACCGAGCCTGGCACCATCTTCCACGCCACGGGCGCCGCCCCGCACGGCTACTACTTCGAGACCCGCATCCGGCTGGCCGACATGCTGTGGCAATGCATGGCGCGCGCCTTGCCCGAGCGGCTGCCGGCCGGTTCCTTCGCCTCGATCTGCGGCACGGTGATCGCCGGCAACCACCCCGACACCGCGCGCCGCTTCACCATGGTCGAGCCGCAGATGGGCGGCTGGGGCGCGACGTCGGAGCGCGACGGGCTCGATGCCATGTACTCCGCCAACCACGGCGAGACGTTCAACTGCCCGGTCGAGATCTGCGAGGCGCGCTACGGTCTCGACGTCGCCTTCAAGCGGCTGAGCGAAAGCGGCGAGGGCGCCGGCCTGCATTCCGGCGGCAAGGGCCTGCAAACCAGCTACCGCCTGCGCGCGCCCGCCGTGCTGTCGGCCGGCTACAGCCGCGCGAAGGTACCCGTCTGGGGCCTGGAAGGCGGTGCGCCCGGCGGCGTCAACGGGCTCTCCGTCATCCACCCCGACGGCCGCCGCGACCGCCTCACCTTCGCCAGCGGCGTCAGTCTCGAACCCGGCGACGAACTGCTGATCGAGACCGCCAACGGCGGTGGCTGGGGCCGGGCGGCGCGATAGGGGGAAACCTGCCCTGATCCTCCCCTGCGAAGCGGGGGAGGGGGACCATGCGAAGCATGGTGGAGGGGGGGTGAAGGTGAGCAATGCGTGCTGGGGAGAGAACAGTCTAGAGCGCGCGCAGGGGGATGTTGGTGACGATCGTGGAGATGGCGAAGGGACGAGGCTGAGGCACCTTGCGCACGCGCCCCTCCACCGCCTTCGGCGGCCCCCCCTGCTCCGCAGGGGAGGATTCAGAGGCCTCGCGCCGCCATCGCCATCCCGACCACTCTCTTTCGCAACTTTTTCCCGAATTTTGTCCACGCCCATCGCACCCCTCCCATACTGCGTCCGGACGAAGCGGAGGCGACGGATGGACTGGCGAAGGGAGGACGACATGCTGGAAGCGATCCTATCGCTGCTCGTCTCGTTCGCCGCTCTGGCCGATCGCGCGGCCGGCCTGCCCCTTTGCCTCCAGTTGCCCGCGCTCGGGTTCCTGATGCAGGGCGAGGCCGTCGCCCGTTCCTTTCTGGTCGACCTGCCATTCGGCGCGCCGGCCCTGGTCGTCGCATCGAACGCAACCGACCGCGCCGAGCGGCTGGCCGCCGATTTCCATGCGCTGGCGCGGCTGTTGCGCATCCTGCTGGCTCGGGCGCGGCGTCGCGCCCGTTGCGCCGACCGCGAAGCCGTGCGACCCGCCGGTTCGTCGGCGACGCCGCTTCGGCTTGCCAGTGCAGGTCGCCGTGTCGGCGCGCTGCCCGCGCCCGACACCTCGTAACCACGGCGCGCCCGAACCTCATCTCCACGGACACGGCCCTGCCTCCTGCCTCCCCGCGTTCTTCGCGGACGGAGGGCGTCGGCGCTTGTGCTTGCGTGCTTCGCCGCCAAACCATTTGGCGAAACGATTGCCTGCTGCTACATTGGCTGCAACTCAAGATGATCGCGCCTGCTGCATCCGGGATGGAAGCGCGGCGCCGGAAGGATGACAGCGTGACGGACCTCGAATTCGACGGGCAACCGTCGGGCGACGAGGCTTCCCGCGGCGGACGGGCCAGGAAAAGGCGCGGCCGTCGAAAGTCGGGACAGAAGCAGGCAGCGCCGGTGCAGGGCGCTCCCGTTTCCAGACCGGGAAAGCCCGAGACCCAGCAACCGAATCTCCAGCCGCAGAAGAAGAAGCGAAAGCGTCGGCGCGGCCGCAAGGTTTTCGCGCGCGATGGCGCGGAAGCAGCGGTCGCGTCGCCGGTCCCGGCCAAGCCGTCGGCAGCCGTGGTCCCCGCGCGGCCGGTCTCCGGCGACGGTGCTCCCGCGCCGCGCCGCGATCCGACATGGCAGGACGAGCGGCCGAACGCCTATGCCGCGCTCGATCTCGGCACTAACAATTGCCGGCTTCTCGTGGCGATCCCGACGCGACCGGGCCAGTTCCGGGTCGTCGATGCGTTTTCGCGCATCGTGCGGCTGGGCGAGGGGCTGTCGGGTTCCGGCCGGCTCGGTGACCAGGCCATGCATCGCGCCGTCGAGGCCCTTAAGCACTGCGCCGACAAACTCGCCGCCCGCGAGATCCGCAAGGCCCGGCTGATCGCCACCGAGGCCTGCCGATCGGCCGAGAACGGCATCGACTTCCTCGCCCGCGTGACCGAGGAGACCGGCCTCGTGCTGGAGATCATCGACCGCGAGACCGAGGCGCGGCTCGCCGTATCGGGCTGCGGGTCGCTCGTCGAGCGCGACACCGAGGGCGTCGTGCTGTTCGACATCGGCGGCGGCTCGTCCGAAATCGCGCTGATCGACATTTCCGCGCGTCGCACCGGGCGGCTCGCCGATCACATCGTGTCCTGGACTTCGCTGCCCGTCGGCGTGGTCTCGCTGTCCGAACGCTTCGGCGGGCGCCACGTCACGCCCGAGATCTACGCCGCCATGGTCGAGGACGTCGCGCGCATGCTCGACGCGTTCGAGGGGCGCGAGAAGCTCGGCGCCATCGCGCGGGGCGACCGGTTCCACCTGCTCGGCACGTCGGGCACGGTGACCACGCTCGCCGGCATCCATCTCGACCTTCCACGCTACGACCGCCGCCGGGTCGACGGGCTGTGGATGCAGTCGGACGACATCGATCGCATGACCGCCCGGCTGGTCGGCTGGGAGTTCCACGAGCGTGTGGCGAACCCCTGCATCGGCCCCGACCGCGCCGACCTGGTGCTCGCCGGCTGCGCGATCCTCGAGGCGATCCGCCGGGTCTGGCCGGCCCAGCGTCTGCGCGTCGCCGACCGTGGGTTGCGCGAAGGCATCCTGGCCGAACTGATGGCCGAGGACGGGGCATGGCGGCGCGGCCGCGAGCGGGAGCGGGCACGATCATGAAGAAACCCACCGGCGGTTCCGGCCCGCGCGCGCTCAAGACCCGGATCAAGAAGAAGAGCGGGTTGAAGAATTCGTCCCGGCGCTGGCTGGAGCGGCATCTCAACGATCCCTATGTCCACCGCTCGAAGGCGGAGGGCTTCCGCTCGCGCGCGGCCTTCAAGCTGATCGAGATCGACGACCGCTACAAGCTCCTCAGGCCCGGCACGAAGGTGATCGACCTCGGGGCCGCTCCCGGCGGCTGGAGCCAGGTGGCGGCCAAGCGGATCGGCTCGACCAACGAGGCTCCCTCCGTCGTGGCGATCGACTACCTGGATATGGACGCGATCCCCGGCGTCGTCTTCCTGAAGATGGACTTTCTCGAACCGGAAGCGCCCGGCAAGCTGATGGACGCGCTCGGCGGCGCGCCCGACGTCGTGCTGTCCGACATGGCCGCGCCCACCACGGGCCATCGCCGCACAGACCACATCCGCACCATGCATCTGTGCGAGGTCGCCGCCGATTTCGCCGTCAGCGTGCTCAAGCCCGGCGGCCACTTTCTCGCCAAGACCTTCCAGGGCGGCACGGAGAACGAGCTTCTCGACATGCTCAAGAAGAACTTCGCCTCGGTCCACCACGTCAAGCCGCCGGCCTCGCGCGACGAGTCCGTCGAGCTCTACCTGCTCGCGAAGGGCTTCAAAGGCAGAGTCGAGGCCCCAGGGCAACCGCCTGAAGAATAGAGCTATTTCGGTGGGATGACCTGGCTGCGCGCGTTGTCGCCGCCGATGCGATGCCCCGAGACGGAGGCGCCCGCGTCGGGCGGCAGGCGCAGGAATGGCAGCGCGGCCGAGGCCGTGACGACGGCTACCACGACGAAGGCGACCGCGAAGGCGTCGACGCCGAGCCCGGCGCCCGTCGCCACCGTCACGCCTTCCAGGATGCCGCCGGCCAGCGCCACGCCGAGCGCGATCGAGATCTGCTGGAACACCGAGGCGATGGCGGTCGCCTGTCCCGCCCGCTCGTCGCCGATGTCGGCGAAGATCAGCGCGTTCGCCGATGTGAAGAAGAGCGAGCGCAGGAAGCCGCCGGCGATCAGGGTGACGATGATCGCCCAGGCCGGCGTTGCCGGCGTGAAGATCGCCGCCAGCCCGATGAAGAAGGCGCCGCCGATCGCCGATCCCGCCAGCACCCGGCGAAAGCCGCCGCGCCGCAACGCGGTGGAGGCGAGGAACTTCATGCCGATCGCGCCGAACGCGCCTGAGAAGGTGAGCATGCCGGACTCGAACGGCGTCATGCCGAAGGCGAGCTGGAACATCAGCGGCAGCAGGAAGGGCGTCGCCCCGGCTCCGATCCGGAACAGCGTCCCGCCGACGATCGCCGCCGAAAAGACGCGGTTCGAGAAGAGGGCCAGGTCGAGGAGGGGGCGCGGCGTGCGGCGGGCATGGCGGACATAGGCGAAGCCGGCGAGGACGCCGATGAGGAGCGTGGCGACGCCGACGGCGGGGGGCAGGGCCGGAAGGCTGACGACCGACAGGCCGAAGACGATCCCGGCGGCGGCGATGGCCGACAGGACAAAACCCTTGGCGTCGATGGGGCCAGGTCGGCCGCGCTCCAACTCCGGCAGCAGGAACCAGGCCGCGGCGATGCCGAGGATTCCGATCGGCACGTTGATGATGAAGATCCAGTGCCAGCTCAGGAAGGTCGTCAGGAAGCCGCCGACGGGCGGGCCGACCAGCGGACCGAGCAGGCCGGGGATGGTGAGCCAGGCCATGGCCGAGACCAGGTTCTGCCGCGGCGTGGCGCGCACCAGCAGCAGGCGCGCGACGGGCGTCATCATTGATCCGCCCATGCCCTGGAGGAAGCGCGCCAGCACGAAGGCTTCCAGCGAGCCCGCCGTCGCGCAGGCGACCGATCCGACGACAAACACGCCGATGGCGGTGCAGAAGAGCCGCTTGGCGCCGAAGCGATCCGCCATCCATGCGCTGATCGGGATGAAGATCGCCAGCGAAACGAGATAGGCCGTCAGCGCGAGCTTCAGGGCGATCGGGTTGGTGCCGATGTCCAGGGCGATCGCGGGTAGCGAGGTCGCGATGACGGTCGAGTCCATCTGCTCCATGAAGAGCGCGACCGCGAGCACGAGGGGGATGGTGCGGTTCAAGTCTCGTTCCAGTTCCTGTTGTCGTAGAGGGCGTTAGCACGCGATGCGGCGGATTGTCCCCGTCCTTTCCGTCACTGTCCCATAACGAATGCCGCGGTGGACCTCTGCGCGTTCGCCGTCGAATCGCCTTTTCATTGTCATGGACGCATGGTACCAGCCAGCGCCATTCCCAACGGGAAACTGTCGAGTCGGCGCGGTCCTTGGGACCTGCGTCGCCATTTGAGCATCGAAGGAATGGCCATGGCGAAAATCATCGTATCCGCGACGGGGGCCGAGGCGCTCACCTTCGACGACGTCCTGCTCCAGCCCGGCCACTCCGAGGTCATGCCCGGCCAGACGGACGTGCGCACGCTGATCGCGCGCGACATCGAGCTCAACGTGCCGATCCTGTCGGCGGCGATGGACACCGTGACGGAGTCCCGCCTGGCGATCGCCATGGCGCAGGCGGGCGGCATCGGCGTCATCCATCGCAACCTCTCGCCCGAGCAGCAGGCCGAGGAAGTCCGGCAGGTCAAGAAGTTCGAGTCCGGCATGGTCGTCAATCCGGTGACGATCGGTCCCGACGCGACGCTTGGCGATGCGCAGGCCCTGATGCGGGCGCATGGCATCTCGGGCATCCCGGTGGTCCAGGACGGCGGCAAGGGCGGCCAGAAGAACGGCAAGCTCGTCGGCATCCTGACCAACCGCGACGTCCGCTTCGCGTCGGACCCGGCGCAGAAGGTTTCAGAGCTGATGACGAAGGAAAACCTCGTCACCGTCAGCGAGAGCGTCGATCAGGAGGAAGCCAAGCGGCTCTTGCACCAGCGCCGCATCGAGAAGCTTCTCGTCGTCGATGGTCGCGGCCATTGCGTCGGGCTGATCACGGTCAAGGACATCGAGAAGACCCAGCTCAACCCCAACGCCGCCAAGGATGCGCAAGGGCGGCTCCGCGTCGCGGCGGCCACCAGCGTTGGCGACGATGGCTTCGAACGGGCGGAGCGCCTCATCGCGGCCGGCGTCGACCTGCTCGTCATCGATACGGCGCATGGCCATTCGCAGCGCGTGCTCGATGCCGTCGCGCGGGCCAAGAAGCTCTCCAATTCCGTGCGGATTCTCGCCGGCAACGTCGCGACGGCCGAGGGCACCCAGGCCCTGATCGACGCGGGCGCCGACGCGGTGAAGGTCGGCATCGGTCCCGGCTCGATCTGCACGACACGCATCGTGGCGGGCGTCGGCGTGCCGCAGCTCAGCGCCATCATGGCGGCGGTCGAGGTGGCCGAGCGGCAAGGGATCAGCATCATCGCCGACGGCGGCATCAAGTATTCCGGCGACCTCGCCAAGGCGCTCGCCGCCGGCGCGGGCGCGGCGATGATCGGTTCGCTTCTCGCCGGTACCGAGGAAAGCCCGGGCGAGGTCTACCTGCACCAGGGTCGCTCGTTCAAGGCCTATCGCGGCATGGGTTCGGTCGGCGCCATGGCGCGCGGCTCGGCCGACCGCTACTTCCAGGCGGAGGTGCGCGACACGCTGAAGCTCGTCCCGGAGGGCATCGAGGGCCAGGTGCCCTACAAGGGTCCCGTCAGCGGCGTCCTGCACCAGCTCGCCGGCGGCCTCAAGGCGGCGATGGGCTATGTCGGAGCCCGGAACCTCGAGGAGTTCCGCACGAAGGCCACCTTCGTGCGGATCTCGGGCGCCGGCCTGCGCGAGAGCCACGCGCATGACGTGACGATCACGCGCGAAAGCCCCAATTATCCCGGCATGAGCTGAGCGGCGTCGTTCCGCTGGCGCACCACGATCGGTCGATCCGGGTTCCTGTCAGGCCGCTCTGGGCAGCTGCTGCGGGAAGATGAGCGAGCGATGGACGGCCGCGCCGGCCAGCGCGCCGTGACCCACCGCGATGGCCACGGAGGCCATCGGGCTTGCGATGTCGCCGCAAGCGAAGACACCCGGCACCGACGTCGCTTTCATTCCGTCGGTCGCGACAACGGGACCTTGCGGTCCGTCCAGCATCTCGCAGCCGAGCATCATGGGAAGGGGCGTGGGGATTCGGGTGCGCGTCGCCACGAACAGGCCATCGACGGACTGGCGCCGTCCGTCGGCCAAGACGACGACCGGCGCGCCGGGCTCTCCGTCGATCGCGGCGACAGGCGCGAATTCGAGGACGACACCTCGTTGTACGAGATCCGCAAGCAGGGGCTCGGCAGGGGCGAACAAGCCGTTGGCGAACAGCGTCGTCTGGCCCCATTCGGGCAGCATCGCGGCCTGGTGGAGCGATGACGCTCCGGTCGCGAGCACGCCGATGCGGCCGCGGTTCAACTCGTAGCCGTGACAATAGGGGCAAGTCATGGCGCCGACGCCCCACTGCGACGCGAGGCCCGGAACGTCGGGTAGGACATCTTCCACGCCGGCGGCCAGCACGATGCGTCGCCCTTCGACCCTCGATCCTTCCGCAAGCTCGATGCGGAACGCGTCGATCCCGCCAGTCGCCGAAAGGGCTTCACCGGCGATGAAGCGCACCGTCGGATAGGCGAGGAGCTGGCCGAGCGCCTCCGCCGCGATCGCCCCGGGCGCATGGCCGTCGCGTCCAAGGAAGCCGTGGGACGATTCCGAAAACCGGTTGCGGCGCTTCCCGGCGTCGATGACGAGAACCTCGCGTCGCGCACGGGCGACCTGCATGGCGGCGGAGAGGCCAGCATAACTGCCGCCGATGACGATGACATCAAACATGGTGGAGATCCTTTTGGACATGGGGTTGCTGCGCCATGCGGGCGCGGAAATCGGCGTCGATCGACGCAAGGGTGATGGACTCGAGCCTCGTCCGGACGAGCCGTTCCGCCTCGCCCAGCGTCTCCTCCATCGAAGCGTTGACCGCTTGCTCCACCAGGCAACTCGGATTGGGGCTGCGGCTCCCGATGGCGAACAGTCCCGGCGCCCCGAGTGCGGCGTGGACATCCGCGAGCGTGATCTCTCCAAGAGGCCGCCCCAAGGTCCAGCCGCCGCCATGTCCCTTCCCGGACCGAACGATGCCAGCGGCGCGCAGACCGGCCATGGTGCGGCGCACCGCCGCCGCATTGCCGTCCATGTAGCGGGCAAGCTCTTCCGAGGTGACGGGTCCGTCCCTCGCTGCCATGTGGAGGAGCAGGTGCAGCATGGCTGAGAGGCGGGTATCGGCTTTCATGTAACTTTATATGTTACGTGATATCATCGCTGTCAAGCGAGAGCGTGTCGCGCGCGCGTTCCCGCGAGCGGCGGCGTCGTGCTAGAGGCCAATGCGAACAGGACCTGGAAGGAGCACCCGATGCAAGCCACCGCAATCTTCTGGCCGATGATCGCTCATGTCGCGCTCGTCTACGCCGTCTACGGCTTGATGGCCTTGCGCCGGAAACGCGCGGTGGAGATGGGAAGCGCGCAAGTTTCGCAATTCCGCGAGAACAGGAACGAGCCGCCGGAAAGCCTGTTCGCGCGCAACAACCTCGCCAACCAGTTCGAACTACCCGTGCTCTTCCACGTCTGCTGCCTGGCGATCTTCGCCACCGGCGGCGTGGGGACGACCGTCCTCGTTCTGGCGTGGATCTTCACGATCTCACGCTACGTCCATGCCGCCATCCATGTGACGACCAATCGCATCCGGCACCGCCAGCCGGCCTTCATCGCCGGCTTCCTGTCGCTGGCGGCGATGTGGGTGGCGCTTGCCATCCACATCGCCTGATCGGCCGGCGACCTTCGGCGGTCAGCCTTCGCCCGCCGGGACGATCCGGAGCAGCCTGCCGCCGGCGCGATCCTCCAGGGCCCAGATCGCGCCGTCGGGACCCTGCTCGATCTCGCGGATGCGGGCGTTCATGGAGAACCGGCGGACTTCCGACGCCATCGTCCCATCGGCCTGATCGCCGAGTTCGACCAGCACGATCGCCTGGCCGGAGAGGCCGCCGATGACGGCGTGGCCGCGCCAGTCTTCGAACAGGTCGCCGGAATAGACGACGAGGCCAGCCGGAGAGATCGCCGGGACCCAGTGCGCTTCCGGCCCCTTGAACTCGGGTCGCTCCGGATGGTCGAGAATGTCGTCGCCCGAATAGTGCACGCCGTAGGAGACCTCCGGCCAGCCATAATTGGCGCCTGGCTCGATGAGATTGATCTCGTCGCCGCCGCGCGGTCCCATCTCGTGCGCCCAGAGCCGGCCGTCGCCATCGAAGGCAATTCCGAGCATGTTGCGGTGCCCGACGCTCCAGAAGCTTTTCGCCAGTTCGCCCTGGTCCTGGAAAGGATTGTCGTCGGGGATCGAGCCATCCGGGTTGAGGCGGATGATCTTGCCGAGGCTGGACTCCATGTCCTGCGCCGGCGTGAGCTTTTGCCGGTCGCCCGAGGTGACGAACAGATGCGCGCCATCGGGCGAGAAGGCCATGCGGTGGGAGTAGTGTCCGTTGCCGCTGACCTTCGGCTCCTGTCGCCAGATCACCTCAAGGTTTTCAAGGCTGGGCTCGCCGTTTCCGCGCGCAAGCGTCGCCCGGGCGACGGCCGCGCCTTGCAGCCCGCCTTCGCCACGCTCGGCATAGGAAATGTAGACATGTCCGGTGTCGGCGAAATCCGGACTCAGCACGACGTCACCAAGTCCGCCCTGACCACGATAGGCTACTTCGGGGACACCGGAAACCTCCCTCTTCGTGCCGTCCGACGACACGAGCAGAAGGTTGCCCGGCTTCTCGGTCACCAGCAGGTCGCCGTCCGGCAGGAAAGTCATTGCCCAGGGCTCGTTGAACTCAGCGATCGGCGTCGCTTCGATCGTCATGCCGTCTCGGGAGGTGACCTCGAAGCTCTGGGCGAGCGCCGACGCCGGGACGAGCAGGGCGGTGAGTGCGAGGGGTATGCGCATGTAGGCCTCCATGATCGTGTTCCGATCAGGCAGATAGGGTCCGTGCCGCGGGTTTCTCTTCACGCCTGCGTGAGGACGTCCGCGCCGGTGCCTCAAACGGGAGCGGGGAGGAGGCGGTGGGCATCCGCGATCAGGCGGCCGATGGTGCGATACTCCTCCGGTCGCGGGCCGTTCCGACGCCATGCGAGACAGATCCGTCTCGATGGTTGCGGATCGGCAAAGGGCACCACCTTCATGTCGCGCATGGCGCCGACCGTCTCCAGGGCGATCTGCGGAATCAACGTCAGGCCGAGGCCGTGTGATACCATCTGAAGCAGCGTCGTCAGGCTCGTCGCACCATAGCTCGACAGGGCATGCGGCCTGACCGACTGGCATACGGCCAGCGCCTGGTCGCGCAAACAGTGGCCTTCCTCGAGAAGCATGAGCCTTTCGAGCGCAGGGCTTTCCGGCGGAACCGGGGGCGAGAGGAACTCCGGGTCGTCATGGGGAACCGCGAGGAAAAAGCGGTCTTCGAACAGCGCCTCGGCGACCAGGCCGTGCTCTTCGATCGGAAGTGCCGCGACGAAAGCATCCAGCCGACCGGAGAGGGTCTCCTCGACCAGCGTGCCGGTCACCGCCTCGCGCAGTTCGAGCTGGAGATTCGGGAAGCTCTGTCTGGCAAGCGGCAGGACCGCCGGCAGCAGATAGGGCGCGACCGTCGGAATCATGCCCAGCCGGAACCGTCCTTCCATTGCCCGCCGCCCGCGCCTGGCGATCGCCTCGACGTCTCGGATATCAGCCAGGATGCGCTCGATGCGCGGGCGAAGCTGCCGCGCCTCCTCGGTGATGCGGATTCCGCTGCGACTGCGTTCGAACAGCCGGCACTCGAGCTTGTCCTCCATTTCGGCGATCTGCGATGACAGCGCCGGCTGCGAGACGCCGACAAGCTCGGCCGCGCGGCCGAAATGCAGGGTTTCGGCGAGCGCGTCGAAATATTCCATCTGGCGAACGGAAAGGCGGATCATAAGAGATGGCTATCACAAAGCGAAAAGAACTTAAACCGCACTTATGGACGTAGGCATGACACCGGACTCTGACGCAACCGAAGACAAGCGCGAAACAATAGACGGGTGCGGGCGCGCGGCTCGCCGGAAGAACTCGGGCAATTCGATCCCGCTTGCCGGCGTTGATGGGAGAGTCTACCAGTCCGGTGATCGGGTAGCCGACAACGGGGAAGACCGGACATGCGTACAGGCGGACGACTGGCTGCGGCCATCGAAGTGCTCTCTGACATCCAGACACGACACAGGCCAGCGGCCGATGCCCTCAAGGACTGGGGGCTATCGCATCGCTTTGCCGGCGCGGGCGACCGCGGCGCGATCGGCAATATCGTCTACGACGCGCTCCGGCGGCGTCGTTCCGCAGGCTACCTGCTCGCTTCGGACGCGCCGCGCGCGCTTGCATTCGGCGCAATGCTTCTGGAATGGGGCGAGACGCCGGAGAGCCTGAACGCCGCGCTGGAAGGGGATCGCTTCGCCCCGCCGCCGCTGGACGGTTCCGAAATCGACGCCATCGCGGCCAACTCGCTCGATACCGCGCCCGATGCGGTGCGAGCCGACGTGCCGGACTGGTGCGCACCTCTGCTCGAGCGTGCCTTCGGCGAGGATTGGGTGGACGAGGGCAGGGCGCTGTCGACCCGTCCGCCGCTTGATCTGCGGGTCAACATCCTGAAGGCGGACCGCGAGCGAATTCTTCGCGAACTGGTCGGCATGAAGGCGGCGCCAACGGCGCTCGCGCCGCACGGTGTCCGAATCCCGCCCATCGAGGGCAGCGGGCGTCATCCGAATGTCCAGGCGGAGCCGGCCTTCGCCAAGGGCTGGATGGAGGTTCAGGACGAAGGGTCGCAGATCGCCGCGCGGCTTGCCGGCGCGGAGCCGGGCATGCAGGTGCTCGACTATTGCGCCGGGGCAGGCGGAAAGACCCTGGCGCTTTCGGCGGACATGGACAATCGCGGCCAGATCTTCGCGCACGACGCCGACAAGCAGCGCCTCGCGCCTATCTTCGATCGGCTGCGTCGCTCAGAGACGCGCAACGTCCAGGTCGTGGCACGTCCGGACGAATTGTCGCCGCTCGAAGGACGGATGGATCTCGTTCTCGTCGATGCGCCCTGCACGGGGTCGGGCACGTGGCGCCGACGTCCCGACGCCAAATGGCGGCTGACGGAGCGCCAGCTCGAGGTTCGCATGGCCGAGCAGGAGGCGATCCTCGCCGCGGCCAGCCGTTATGTCCGCCCCGGTGGCCGTCTCGTCTATGTCACCTGTTCGCTGTTTACGCAGGAAAACGCCGATCGCCTGCGGGGCTTTCTCGCGGCGCGAGCCGATTTCGCCCCGGTCGATCACGCCGCGCTCTTCGAGACCTGCTTCCCGGGCAGAAGCGATGCCGCACATATAGATCCCAAGAACGGGATTTCGCTTTCGCCCGCACGCAGCGGCACCGACGGATTTTATGTCGGCGTGAGCACGCGCCAAGAGTGATGCTGTCTTCCAGGGTCCACCAATGGATGAGTTCATCGAGCAGTTCTCCGACCCGAGCAAGTTCGTCGGCCATATAAACTACATTCTCGTCATCCTCTCGGTCTCGATGACCAACATGCGCTGGCTGCGCATCTTTGCAATCGCTTCCGGCATAACCGGGGTGATCTATTACGGCTTCATGATCGACGACCTGATCAGCGCGACGTGGGAGTTCATCTTCACGGGCGTCAACGCGGTCCAATTGACGCTGGTGCTGCTCGCGAGCCGCAGTCGCCGCATGAGCGAGGACGAGAAGCTTTTCATCGAAACGGTGATGCCGACGCTCGAGGGCAACCTCCGCGCCCGCATGCTGAAACTCGCCCGCTGGGAGTCGAAGGAGCCCGGCGAGGTCCTGATCCGGGAGGGAGAGACGGCGCCGCAACTCGTCTTCATCGCGCGCGGCGCAGCCAGCGTGGAGAAAGGCGAGAAGCTGATCGGCGTCTGCGGACCGGGCGATTTCCTCGGCGAGATGAGCTTTCTGTCCGGCAAGCCGGCATCGGCCACCGTGCGTGTGTCGAACGAGATCCGCTGCTGCGTCTACGATCCCGCCGAACTGCGGGCACTCCTGCAGCGCAACCCGCCGATCCGTCAGGCGTTGGAACTGAGCTTCAACCGGAATCTCGTCGGCAAGCTCGACCGGATGAACGAAACCAGGCACGCCTCAGTTTGAACGCCTGATGGGAGGCGGACCGTTCTTGGCGCCGCGGCATCCGAACGATCAAAGGGAAACATCTCATGCGCCGTGGCGACCTTCCGACCTATCTCGTGTTTCTCGTCCTCGTCGTCGGAGGCGGACTTCTCGTCGGAAGCGCGAACATTCCCGACGGATGGTACGCAAGCCTCGCCAAGCCCCCCTTCAATCCGCCAAACTGGATCTTCGGGCCTGTCTGGACGATCCTCTACATCATGATCGCCGTGGCGGGGGCGAGGACCTGGCTTGGCGAGCGGCGGGGTGGGGCCATGGCTGCCTGGTGGGCGCAACTGGTCTTCAACTTCCTCTGGTCGCCGGTGTTCTTCACACTTCATTCGATCGGCAGCGCTCTTGTCGTCGTCCTGGCGATGGCGGTTGCGGTCGCCGCCTTCATCGCGCTCACATGGCGCGTCGACCGGCCCGCGGCGCTTCTTTTCATCCCCTACTTTGCCTGGGTGTCCTTCGCTAGCCTGCTCAACGCGTCCATCCTCTGGCTCAACTGATCCCTGTCGCAGTGCAGCAATTGCGGATTGCCAGGGTCCCGCGGCTTTGCGATAAACCGCGTGCGCGAAAGGACCGTCGCATGCCTGCAATCCAAGACGACGCGGCCGACTACGAGGAACGGGTCAGGGCGAGCTTCGATCGCCAGGCGGCGATGAAGACCATCGGGGCGGAACTGACGCAGGTCACGCCCGGCATGGTCGAGATCGAGATGCCGTTTTCAGAGGCGCTTACCCAGCAACACGGGTTTCTCCATGCCGGGATCATTTCCGTCGCGCTGGACTCGGCCTGCGGCTATGCGGCCTTCTCGCTCATGCCGGCCGACGCGGCCGTGCTCACCATCGAGTTCAAGGTCAACCTGCTTGCGCCCGGCAAGGGCGAGCGCTTCCTGTTTCGCGGCTCCGTCACCAAGCCTGGCCGCACCATCATCGTCGCCGACGGCCAGGCTTATGCCTTCAGCGCTAGCGGCGAGGCCAAGCTGGTCGCGACCATGACCGGCACGATGATGGTGGTGCAGGGCCGCGAAGGCATCGCCGGATGACGGCGAGCGCCGTCGAGCCTCCCCTCAAGCAGGTCGCCGGCCGTGGCATCCTCTACGTCATGGCCGCGGTCGCAGAGTACGGTCCGCACCTGCGAGCGCGGTTCGAGCCACTGATGACCGGCGTGGGCCCGGTCGAGGCCGCGGTCGAGCTTACTCATGCGCTCGCGGTCCTCGACCGGGCCGGCCGACGCCCGGACCTCGTCGTTTCGCTCGGCTCGGCCGGCAGCCGCGTGCTCGAACAGACCGAAGTCCACCAGGCGGTGTCGGTCGCATACCGGGACATGGATGCTTCCGCGCTCGGCTTCCCGAAGGGCGCCACGCCGTTTCTCAACCTGCCTTCCGTCGTGCCGCTGCCCTTGCGGATCCCCGGCGTCCGGGAGGCGACGCTGTCGACGGGCGCGAACATCGTCTCCGGCGCGGCCTACGACCTGATCGCCGAGGACATGGTCGACATGGAGACCTTCGCCGTGCTGCGCGCCTGCCACAGGTTCGACGTGCCGCTTGTCGCCTTGCGCGGCATTTCCGACGGCGCCGCCGAACTGCGCCATGTCGGCGACTGGACGGAGTACCTGCATGTCATCGACGAGAAGCTGGCGGCGGTGGTGGACCGGCTCGAAATGGAACTGGGACAGGGTCGGCTTCTCACCTGAGTCGCGCCGGCCGTTGCGGCAACGAAACCCCGTGAGGGACGGCGCGTCGCCCGGCTTGCCTGTCGATTGTCGTCACCAAGTCCGCGACGCGGCGATCGACGACAGGCGGCTGGGGCGAAATTCCACGCGACGCAACATGCGGGATTGCTGGACGAGCCAGACTCGTCTACTGGCTCGCCATGAGCACGACCACCCATCCCGACAGCATTCTCATCATCGATTTCGGCAGCCAGGTCACCCAGCTGATCGCCCGGCGCGTCCGCGAGACCGGCGTCTACTGCGAGATATGGCCTTACCAGAAGGCGGATGAGGGGTTCGAGAAGCTGCGGCCGAAAGGCGTGATCTTTTCCGGCGGTCCCGACTCGGTGACGCGCGAGGGATCGCCCCGCGCGCCGCAAGCGGTGTTCGACGCCGGCGTGCCGATCCTCGCCATCTGCTACGGACAGCAGGCCATGGCGGTACAGCTCGGCGGCACGGTCGAGGGCGGGCACGCCGCCGAGTTCGGCCGCGCGGACGTCGAGATCCTCAAGGCCTCGCCGCTCTTCGAGGGCATCTGGGAGGTCGGGGGGCGGTATCCGGTCTGGATGAGCCACGGCGACCGGGTGACCCGGGCGCCGGAAGGCTTCGAGGTCGTCGGCACGTCCGAGAACGCACCCTTCGCGATCTGCGTCAACGAGGCGCGGCGCTACTATACGACGATGTTCCACCCGGAAGTCGTGCACACGCCCGACGGCGGCCGGCTGCTCGCCAACTTCGTGCACCGGATCGTCGGGCTGAAATCCGACTGGACGATGGCGGCCTATCGCGCCGAAATGATCCAGAAGATCCGCGAGCAGGTGGGCGGGGAACGCGTGCTCTGCGCCCTGTCGGGCGGCGTCGATTCCTCCGTCGCCGCCGTCCTGATCCACGAGGCGATCGGCGACCAGCTCATCTGCGTCTATGTCGACCATGGCCTGATGCGGCAGGGCGAAAGCGAACAGGTGGTCGGGATGTTCCGCGACCATTTCAACATCCCGCTCGTCCATGTCGACGCGTCCGACCTCTTCATCGGCCAGCTCGAGGGCGAGGCCGACCCGGAGACCAAGCGCAAGACGATCGGCCGGCTGTTCATCGAGGTGTTCGAGGAGCAGGCGCGCAAGATCGCCGAGGACGGCAAGGGTGCGCCGAGCTTCCTTGCCCAGGGCACGCTCTATCCAGACGTGATCGAGAGCGTCTCCTTCTCGGGTGGTCCCTCGGTGACGATCAAGAGCCATCACAATGTCGGCGGCCTGCCCGAACGCATGAACATGAAGCTCGTCGAACCGCTGCGCGAGCTGTTCAAGGACGAGGTCCGCGCGCTCGGCCGCGAGCTCGGCCTGCCCGAGAGCTTCATCGGCCGCCATCCGTTCCCGGGTCCCGGTCTCGCCATCCGGCTGCCGGGCGGCGTCACCCGCGAGAAGCTGGACATCCTCAGGAAGGCCGACGCCATCTACATCGAGGAGATCCGCAAGGCGGGCCTCTACGACAAGATCTGGCAGGCCTTCTGCGTCCTCCTGCCGGTCCAGACCGTCGGCGTGATGGGCGACGGCCGCACCTACGACCGGGTGCTGGCGCTGCGCGCCGTCACCTCCGTCGATGGCATGACCGCCGACTTCTTCCCCTTCGACATGAATTTCCTCGGCCGCGCCGCCACCCGCATCATCAACGAGGTGAAGGGCATCAACCGGGTGGTCTATGACGTGACCTCGAAGCCGCCGGGCACGATCGAATGGGAGTGATCGCTGGCGAGCGGGTCGTCCCGCCGGCAAGCTTGGTCCGGCCTGGCGGGATCGGCTGATCGCTCGACCGCTCAGGCCGGAGCACGCGACGTCACGCGCGCGCCGGGTGCTATGGTCGGCGGGGCTGCGTTGAGCTTCTCGATGGCAAAGCCGGCGGCGGCCTTGTAGCCGGCCATGAAGGCGGCGCGCTCCTCGGCCGGGATGACGTCGTCGATGTTCTCGAATTCGCCGCCACAGCGCTCGTCGACGAGGTTGAGCAGGCCGAACGGGCCGGCGCCGCGGTTGCGCAGGATGACGGCCGAGATCGGCCCGCAGAGCCTGTCGTCATAGGCGGCGAGCGCGCCGGGCGTCACGCCGTGCTCGACCATGCAGGCGCCGAGCACGCGGGCGTCGACGATCGCCTGGCTCGCGCCGTTGGAGCCGGTCGGGTACATGGCGTGGGCGGCATCGCCCATCAGGGCGACGCGGCCGTCGCGCCAGGTCGGCACCGGGTCGCGGTCGATCATCGGATACTCGAAGACGTCGGTGGCGCCCGAGAGCAGGGCCGGCACGTCGAGCCAGTCCCAGGTCCAGCCGTCGAAATGATGGATGAAGTCCTGAAGCGCGACGCGCTTGTTCCAGTCGCCGCCCTGCCAGCCCTTCGAGGCGTCCCAGGTCACCTCGGCGATCCAGTTGATGACCGACAGGCCTGTGTCCGGATCGGGATGCGAGATCGGGTAGAAGACTACGCGGTGCCGGTGCGTGCCGAGACCGACGAAGGAAGCGCCGGTGCGGATCGGCCTGCCGAGGCTCGTGCCGCGCCACATCACCGCGCCGCCCCAGTGGATCGGCGGCTGGTCCGGATGCATCTGGGCGCGGATGGCGGAGTGGATGCCGTCGGCGCCGATCAGCAGCGTGCCGGCCGCCTCGCTCGTCGTGCCGTCGGAATGCTGGACGAAGGCGGTGACCGTGCCATCGTCCCCGTTGCGATAGCCGGTCACGCGGCTGTCGAGCCGGACGGCGTCGGCGCCCAGGCGCTCCACGACCGTGTCGTGGAGCAGCATCTGGAGTCCGCCCCGGTGGACGGCATATTGCGGCCAGGCATAGCCGGCCTCGATCCCGCGCGGTTCGGAATAGACGTCGTTGCCGTTCAGCCCGACCCGCGCCCATTCGCGCGCGGGCAGGCCGACCCGGTCGAGGTCGGCCGCGCCGATG
>JBKBRJ010000066.1:0-21618 GCA_046292285.1 Mesorhizobium sp.
CGGGCGAAGACCCCAGCTCTGCCACGGGATCAATGTCCCCAGGGGGCATCGGTCCTTCGCCCGCCACCGCAACCGGGAGTGTACCAGATGCGGACGGATTTGAGTTACAAGGGGGGCGCGAAGGGGTGCGACCCTTTCGACCGATCGGCCCTCGCGCGGTCGCGACCGGCGAGGCATGGATCCGGATCCGACAGTCTCCGTTTCGCACGTCCATCATTCCCCGATGACGAAGATGCGGGGGCTTTCCCCGTTCCCGCCGTTCGCCTAGACATCTCCCCATGCGCGCCCTGATCCAACGCACCACCGGAGCCTCCGTCGCCGTCGAGGGCGCCGTCGTCGGCGAGATCGGGGCGGGGGTGGTGGTGCTGGTCTGCGCCATGCGCGGCGACGGCGAGGAGCAGTCGGCCTGGCTGGCGCGCAAGGTCGCCAACCTGCGCATCTTCAAGGACGAGGAAGGCCGCATGAACCGCTCGGTGCTGGACATCGGCGGCGCGGCGCTGGTCGTCAGCCAGTTCACGCTGGCCGCCGAGACCAAGGGCAACCGGCCGGGCTTCTCCACCGCCGCCGCGCCCGAGGACGGCCGCCGGCTCTACGAGCATTTCGCCGCCGCGCTTGCCGCGCACGGCATCCCGGTCGCGACCGGCGTCTTCGGCGCCGACATGGCGGTGTCGCTGGTCAATGACGGGCCGGTGACGATCTGGCTCGACAGCGACAAGGGGTG
The DNA here is from genome assembly GCA_046292285.1 of Mesorhizobium sp. Lineage (GTDB taxonomy): Bacteria > Pseudomonadota > Alphaproteobacteria > Rhizobiales > Rhizobiaceae > Aquibium. Next base: position 722 of record JBKBRJ010000066.1, read on the forward strand.
AACGGACGCAGGATCGGAGCCGCGCCGAGGGTTGAGGATGGGTCGTCGCGCCGAAGCGGATCAGCGCAGCCCGGTCGTGCAAGTCTTCGAAAATCCTCTCGCTGGCCGCGAACGCCCCCTCCACCGCCTTCGGCGGTCCCCTGCCGGGGCGAGCCGCTTGTCCCGCCCGTCCTTCGGACCCCCCGTTAACGGGGGAGGGTCAGGTCGAGTTGTCCGAACCGGTCCCAGCCTAAAACCGGCCCTTGATCGGTGCTGCGGCGAAGACGAGAATCGCGCGATGATTCGCGGCTTCCTCCTTGCGCTCGCCCTACTTCTCCTCGCCGCCCCGGCGCGGGCCGAGGAGATGACGTTCTTCGTCATGAACCGGGCGCCCTACGGCGTTGTGATCGAGTTTTCCGACGCGGCGAGCGGCAAGGTGTGGCCCGGCGGCGAGCGGATCTACCTGCTGGAAAAGGGCGAGAGCAAATCGGTGGCGATCGACTGCCAGGGCGGCGCGCGCATCTGCTACGGCGCCTGGCGCAATGGCGACGACCGCACGGTCTGGGGCGTCGGCCCGGATCGAAATCTCGAATGCAGGGATTGCTGCGTGATCTGCGCGCTCGGCCCCGGCAAGGGCGAGACGATCGAGATCGAGCCATAGCTTTCAGGCCGCCTGACTGGCCGGCGCGCCGCCGCGCTCGATCGAGGCCCAGGCGGGCCGCTCGAACAGGAACCGCCCGCGCCCGCTCCAGGCGACGAGGGCGTAGAGCACCGCCGGCCCGGCGATGCCGGCCGCGGTGGTGACGAGCGCCATCAGCCCGACGTCGGGTAGGAGGCCGGTGGAGACGAGCGCGATCCGCGTCGCCGCCATCGGCAGGAAGAAGGCGAGGTAGACGACGATCGAATGGCGGCCGAGCCAGCGTAGCCAGAACGCCCATGGGGCGCGGGCGACCAGCGAGGCGACGGCGACGATGGCGAGCGCGCCGGCGAGCCCGAGCAGGAGCGACACGCCGGGAAGCTCCGACAGCCCTCCCGTCGCTCCCGTGTCGCCGATCTCGCCCTGGATGAGGTAGCCGAGCGCGTCGGGCGCGGGCGTGAAGACCAGCGCGCCGTTGACGAAGCTCCAGAGCACAAGGGCGGCCAGGGTCGCGGCCGGCCGCCCGGCCACCGCCGAGGCGAAGGCAAGGATCCGGGGCGCGAAGGCGTAGCCGATGAAGAAGAAGACGTAGCGCTGCGCGAACTCGTCGAACACGACGGAGCCGGTGTGGACGGGCAGCGCCTCCAGCAGCGCCGCCCAGGCGAGCACGAACCAGACCGGCAGCCCGCGCACCAGCCGCGTGAACAGGAAGAACACCGGCAGCACGTAGATGAACCAGAGCGTGCCGAAGGGCTGCCACAGCGCCTCGAGAAAGCCCGCCAGCGGCGCGGTCCAGTCGCCGGCCTCGGCCGCCATCTCGGGGGCCTTGAACGCGAACTGGATCGTCAGCCAGAGCAGGTAGAAATAGAGGAAGTGCACCACCTTGCGGTCGAGATAGCGCCGCCACGGCCGGTCGATGGTGAGGCCGAGGAACAGGCCGGAGATCAGGAAGAAATCCGGCATGCGGAACGGCCGCGCCCAGGCCACCACGGCGTGCATAAAGCCGCGCTCGCCCATGGCGATCTCGACGCCGATGGTGGCGTGCACCATCACCACCAGGATGATGCACAAGCCCTTGGCGGCATCGACCCAGTCGACCCGGTTCTCGGCACGCCTCGTGTCCGTCATCCAGCTTCAATCCGTCGCGGGCTCTCCGGCCGTCGCGGCGATGCTACCGCGATCCTGCAACCAAAGGCTTAAGCCGCCCCTGGGTTCACGCAAGCGTGATCCGGTCGGACGTCGCTTAATCTCCCCTTAATGATAAGTCATTGAAATCATAGGGAAACGTTACCTGATCAGCAGATTTAGAGTGCGTGTTCAGGGAGTAAGACGCGATGGAAAAGACCTTCAATGAGGCAGCCGAAAGCTACCTCGCCAACGGTGGCGAAGCGCGATACCTGCCGCCGATCGTCAGCCATTTCGATGGCCGGCCGCTCCGGTCGATCTTTCCTTTCGACGTGCGCCAGATGGCGACGACGATCCTTCCGGGTCGATCCGCGGCGACGATGAACCGGCAGGCGATGACGCCGGCAAGGGCGGTCATCATGCATGGATATGACAGGGGATGGTGCGACCTGATCCGACTGAAACAGTTCCGGCAGGAAAAGCCAGCGCGCAAGCAGCCGGCGTCGCCCGTCTGGCTCGGCGTGTTCTGCCGGCAGGCTGATCGCGACGGCCTGCATCACCTTTCGGCGCTGGTGATCTTCATGGCGCACACCGGCGCACGCATCTCGGAAGCGGTCGAGCTTCGATGGCCGGAGGTTGATCTCGGCGCGCGGACGGCGTTGCTCTTGAAGACCAAGACAGAGACAAACTCGCTACGCTATCTCACTGACGATCTCGTCGAGCGGATGCGCCGGATGGAGGCGGACGCGGATCAGGACGATCCAGTCTTCCGGTATCGGTCGCGGCACAGCGTCAGCGAGCGGATCGCGGCCGTCTGCATGCGCGCGGAGATCCCCTACAAATCGCCGCATCTGTGCGGTCGCCATACCTTTGCGACTGCCGCGATCGACGCGGGGATCGATGTGCGCACGGCGATGGATGCCGGCGGCTGGCGATCTTCGTCGGTGTTTCTCGAAACCTACGTCCACTCGCGCCGGACAGCCGGGCGAATGGTGGCCGACCGCTTGAATGCGTCAGGGTTCGGTGCGATGTGAAGCGGGATCACGGCGGCGGGCGACCTGTGAGCCAGGTATAGGCCGCCGCAAACCCTCCCGCCGCGCTGAGCACGATCCCGCCCAGCTTCAGCAGCCAGTAGCCGAGCGTGCCGGCGCCTTGCGCCTTGGCGCGCATCGTCTTCACCTTCACCGTCACCTCCTCGACCTCCTCGAGGGTCTTGGTCACTGCCGCGACGCTGTTTTCCAGATGGGCGGTGCGCTCGACGATGTCATCGAGGCGACGGTGCACGTTGGCGCGGCTTTCGTTGGCCATGCGTATGGCGTCTTCGTTGCGTTTCTCGTTGGACGCGATCTGTGCCTCGACTCCCTTCACGGCTTGCGTCAGCGATCCGATCGCCTGATAGATTTCATTGAGACCCTTTTCTTGCATGCCCTGCCCGCCGCTACGTGGGAGATTGGGCCAGCATCGCCAGCCCGATGATCAACCCGCCGCCGACGAGCGACAGGAAGAGAACGCGCCATGGGCTCACTTGAGGCAAGCCGGCGCGCGGTCGCACGCGCGATTGTTTCCAGCCACCTGTTCGGCGAAGGGGCGGTCGTTGGTGATGATGAAGGTGCGCGTGGCGGGAGACGGCTTCAGCATCGAGAAACCGGCGCCATCAGTCGCAGCGGGCTTCGTCGCGCACCCACTGGCCGCCAAGCTCACGGCACAGGCCAGCAAGATCCATGGTGCTGATTTCGACATTGTCCTGGTTCCTCTTTTCGATCAGCGCGAAAGCACGCTCGCGTGCCTCGGCCTCGACGAGCGCGCGCGTCTCGCGTCGGATGGCTGGATTGTCGAACACGACGTTGTAGATCGTCGCACCGGCGAACATGACCGCCGCACCGGCCAGTGCGGCGGCCGACATCTTGGCGTAGTCGAGGATTCCTGGCATCACGCCAGCACCTCGTCGATCGGCGAGCGCCCAGGCGCGGCAACGGCGATGTCGCCGACGTCGTCTTCCGGATCGTCGGTACGGCGGCTTTTCCACCAGCCCCACGCCGCCCAGGCGAGGCCTCCGACGATCAGCAGCGCGGCGGCGACGTAGAGTACGGTCACGACGTGGTCGAGCCACGTTCCGGTCGGCGAGACCTTGTCGGCGAGGTCGTTGATCTTGTCGGCCGCGACCGTCGTCCCGCCGCCACCCACCACGGCGCCGCCGCCAGACTTGACCTCGTCGACATCGAGCGGCGATTGCGCGCCCGGCTGTTCGCCCTCGAAGCGCGGCACCTCGGACAAGGCGCGCTGCGTCTGCGGCCCGACGACGCCGTCGACCTTGATATTGTGCGCCTGCTGGAACGCCATGACGGCGGCTTTGGTGGACGGGCCATAGTCGCCGTCGACCTTGACCGGGTAGCCATCGCGGGTGAGCAGGGCCTGCAACTCGCGCACCTTCGGCCCCTTGGAGCCCATGCGCAGCATGCCGGCGGCCTTGGAGGCGACGCCGGGCTTGCCGGACAGCCGCTCATAGGCTTGCTGCATCTTGGTGTGGTAACCCGCCTTGATACCGCCGGGGCCGTTGTACCCGCGAGTGAAGGCACGGAAGTCGCGTCGCTGCACCTCGTCGACAAGGCCGAACGCCTCGATGTAGCGGATCATCAGGTCGATCTGTTCGGCCGCGCCCTTGCGGGCATGCGCGACCATGGCCTCAACGCTGGCAAAGCCGAGCAGCTTCCAGTGCGCGCCCATGACCTGGCCGAGCCCGATCGAGATCGATTCCAGCGCCGCCTGCCGGCTGATCCGCGAGGCGCGGGCGACGATGTCCCAGCGCTTCGCCTGGCTCGCCGGGTTCTTCACGCCACCGGCTTTGGGCGAGGCGAGGCCCTGGCTGCGGGCGAGCTCCCGCTTGCCGTTGGTCAGCCGCTTGTCGAAATAGTGCCCCTCCCAGCGGATCAACGGCTCGTCTCGTCCGGCGACGCTGGCGAAAACGACACCATTGGCCTCGACCTCGCAGATGGCAAGCAGAGCCGTTTTCTCGACGCCGAGGCGCGCGGCATGGTCGGCCACCGCGCGAACGGTTGCTTGATCGAACATCGATCGTCCTTTCGGGGATTTGCCGGCCGAGGCCGGATCAGGTCAGTCGTAGCGCCAGAGCGCGACGGCGAGGAACATGACCAGCCGGCGCCAGCGCGCGACGCCGTCGGCGCGCAAGGCGGAGTGGAACTCGGCGGCGGCGGTGATCCGGTCGACGCCGCTGTCAAGCATGTGGTCGTGCAAAATGGCGGCCTTGGCGAGCCGAGCGTCTCCACGGTCGAACAGCATCCGCGCCAGCACCGGGATCGAGGCAAGGTCGGTCACATAGCCGGCCGGCACGGTCCAGACGAGCCCCGAGCCCTTGAACCCGATCTCCCACGACAGCGGCGCCGAGAGCGTCCAGAACGCGCCGGGGCCGGGCGAGAGTGCGATGCTGTCGGTGTAGAGGCTCATTGACCGGTCTTTCCGGTTGTCATTCCTCGGGCTCCGTCAGTTCGGGTTGGCAGGTCACGCGCGCCAGGTGCAGGCTCTCGGGCTCGACGGAGAGCACCTGCACCCGCCGCGTCTCGTTGGTGGTCGGGCCAAAGGCGCAGAGGTCTCCCTCGGTCAGCCCATCCGTGTCGGAAACCGTCACCGTCCGCGTCTCGGGGTCGTAGTCGACGATCGCCATCTCGACGACGCCGGCGCCTGGCGTGCGCACCGCCACGCCCCAGCCATCGGCGACGACGATCTCGACGGTGGAATCGATCATGAACGTCGTCGCCGACGGCACGTCGGAAATGCGGGCGTAGCCGGCATGCTCGTCGAGCTGGTCGTGCGACAGCACGGCGAGATCGCCGGGGCTGATGACGTTGTGCTCGATGGATGTCAGGAACGACCAGCGGGTGGCATGCCGGGCCTGCACGAAATCGAACTCGGCGCGCGCCGTCACGGCCGCCGCAGTCGTCAAACCGGGATAGCTTACCGCCTCGATCTCCGACTCTCCGCCGGGGATCGGATAGGGGTCCTCGACCAGCAGCTCGTCGGTCTCGTAGTTCAGCGCCGCGTTGATGAAGGAGATATTGAACGCCCCCGGCCTCTTCGAGAACGGCACGCTCCATTCGAGGTCGCGGATGTTTCGCGGCGTGAACATGTGCATGGCGGTCTCGGCCGTCGTGTCGCGGTGGTAGATGACGCCGTATTTCAGGCCGGCGGTCGGCCGGGCGTAGCCGCAGGCCGCGATCCCCTCCATCGCTTCCTCCAGCGTGCCCTCGACCAGCAGGTTGACGCTGTGGCCTTGCGCCGCGCACTCCGCGTGCCAGTCGGCCAGCACCTCGTCGTCGACATAGGCCGTGTCGATCGGGCGTGCCGTGCGGGCGCCCGTCAGCGCGTGGCGGTAGTGCGCCGCCGGATTGGACGTCGCCACCGCGCCGGTCCAGACCCCGTCGACCAGGTCCGGCACCAGCGCCGAAGCGAGGATCGACAGCTGCGGCACGTCGCGGTTCTTGGCCCTGATCTGGATGGTGGCGATCGGCGCGTCGGTCGGAATCGGCGCGTCCTCGTAGACGCTCGCCATCGCCTGCAGCACGATCACGTCGCCCTGGTCGCCCATGTCCTCCTGCGCGCGCCAGGTGCCGGAGGTCAGGCGGGCGTCGAAATAGTCGACATAGGCATTGTCGCCGCCGCGCTGCATGGTCTGCACCGCCGTCGTGTCGTTGGCGAGATCGCCGATCTCGACCATCTCCGAACGCATCACCTCGAACTCGTAACGCGCCGACGTGTCGAGGTAATAGGCGTCGTTGAGCCAGCAATCGATGCCCTCGCGGTCGCGGATCCAGTCGTGGCTGTAGGCGGCGGGAAAATGGTCACTGTCGGTGGTCAGGAAATCGAGATGGTTGACCGTCACCACCGGCAGGGTCGCGGGAGCCCGGAAACCGTGCCGCGAGCGCGGCTCCTCGGTGATGCCGCCCGGATAGGCGGCGAAGTGGAACCGGACGCGCCGGTTGTAGGAGGACTGGCCCTTGCCGACATAGGCTACGGTGCCGATGTTCTTCCAGCCGGCGTCGCCTTCCTTGCGCGCCCGGAACCGCAGCCAGATCACCTGGCGCGTGTCGCCAGCCGATGAATCGTAGAGGCTGCCGATCGTCAGCAGCATGTCGGCATAGTCGCAGCCGGCCCGCGCCGTCACGCGGTGCCATTTAGGCAGGCTGCGGCGCGGAAAGGCCTGGTCGACCAGCTCGGTGTCGTTGTAGCCGCTTTCTCCCGCCCGCGTCGCATGCACGCCGAGCTGCGCGCCCACCTGCTGGGTGACGGCATAGGCGGAAAACTGGTTGGTGCGCGTCCCCGCCGTGCCGTCGTCGATCCAGATCTCGATGTCGTTCAAGTCCGTGACCGCGACGCCGTTGATCTGCGGAGCGGACAGCGCGTGCGGGCCGGCCAAAGCGAATACCGCCTCGGCGTAGGAATCGTCGCCGTCGAGATAGGTGCGCGGCTGGACGATCAGCGGAGGCGTCATGCGCAGCGTGCCGGCCACCAGCGGCAGGGTCTGGCCTCGCTGCAACGGATTGCCGGCGATCGAGGATCGCGTCGCCTGCTCGGTCTCGCGCTGCTTGGCCTGCTCGGGCGGTGCGAACAGCGCCTGGATGGCGAGCTGCCCGATCAGCCCCACCGCGCCGGCCACGACGCGCGCGCCGAGCGATCCGGCGGCAAGCCCGAGCGCGCCGATACCGGCCGTGGCGATGCCGGCGGTCGCCAGCGTCAGCGCGATCGAGGCGACGATGCCGAGCACGTTCTTGACGCCGCCGCCATCGCCGCCGGCCGGCAGCAGGACGAAGCGCACGTCGGCGCCCTCGTGCGGCGTCACCCTGGCCCACATTTCCGACGGCACGGCCTCGATCCGCGTTTCCGACGCGACCAGGATCACGCCGTCGGCGAGGAACCGCTCCGGCACGCCATGCGCCACGACGGCCGCCATCGCCATCGCCACCAGCCGCTTGCGCGGCAGGGCGCGCAGAACCCGCGTCGGCTCCATCTCGGTCGTGGCATAGGTCACGTCAAGCGGCACGGGGATGCCTCCGATAGTCGACGATGCGGGCGGCGACATGCGGCGCGGACAGCCGCTCCAGCCGCGCGCCCGACTGCTGCTCGGTGTGCAGGACGAAGCGGCGGTTGACGACGAGGCCGACATGGGTGTCCTCGATCGGCCCGCGATCCGACAGCGCCCGCATGACGACCACGTCGCCGTCGCGGGGCTCCGCGACCACGCGCCACTCGCGCTTGTGTTCGGCGATCAGCCGCGAGATCGAGCGGAGCGCCGTCGCCGGCACCTCCGACCAGTCGACGAGGTCGATCGCCAGCACGTCGCGATAGTAGAGCCATACCAGGCCCCAGCAGTCGGCGCCGTCATAGGAACGCCCACGTGACCGGAAGGGGATGGAGAGGAAGCGGTCGGCGGTCATCGGAAGATCGCCGGGGCAATGAACCGCGTCGCCCGTTCCTTCGGATACTGGTCCTGCGGGTCCAACTTGCCCTTCAGGTCTCCGGTCACCGAGATCGCGTTGGCCGTGACGTTCGTCAGCTCCATCGGCGGATAGACGATGACGACGATGTCCGGGCGTTCGGCGTCGACAATCTCGAACAGGATCTCCGCAGGCGTCAGCATCGCCTGCACCGCCCGGCCGATCTCCCGGTCGACATTGGCGATGGTGATCTGCGCCGACTGCCGCCCCTCGCCCCGATTCGGCAGGTTGAACTCGGCATGGGAGGCGAGGAAGGTTTCGCCCCGGCTGACGATGTCCGACGTGTTGATGACGAAGCGCAGCGTTTCGGCGAGCGAGGGATGCGTGATCGTCACCAACGCCACATAGGGCTCGCCGATGCGCTCGGCCATGAAGGCCGCGCGGCCGGGCACCTCGTAGGCCGCAGGCGAGCCGAGCGACGCGAGTGGGCCGGTGAAGGCGGTCGGCGTGACCGTGTCGGTTGCAACTGGCGTATACTCGAACTGGATGCGGCCATTTCCTCCGGCCGCGCTTCGTCCGCCGGCGCCACCGGGCTGCGTGCCCGCGACACCATCTGCGCCGCCATTGCCGCCGTCTGGCGTACCACCGGTCGTTCCGGAAGCCGCGCCGCCGGATCCAGCACCGCCGCCGCCCGTGGTGCCGGATGGGTTTCCTCCATCGTAGGCAACATCGCCGATGCAGTTGGCTGCGAGACCCGGACCTGTTGGCGGATTACCGCCCTGCGCAAAGACACCATGGTCGCGATGCGTCGGAACGCTGTTGGCCAGCGTGTTTGCCCAGCTGGATCGCGAACCGGACGCGGTCCCGACCTGATAGTAGATCGTCTCGCCAGGCGTTACCGCGAGGACTGTCGTATGCCCCGCAAACGCACCGCCAGTGCCGCCGGACGCACCACTGCCTGGCGACCCCGCGCCCCATGCGCGACAGATGACCTCGTTGCAGTCGGTCGGAACAACCCAACTGCCTGCACCCGCTGTGTTGAAGGTGGCGGTCGTCATGCGTCGGGCATTCCGACATCAAAGGCTGCGACGCCGAGCAGGTTACCCGATGTCAGCGCGACCGTCGAAGACAGCGCTCCCACCACGAGCAGCCGACTGTTGACCGTATCCACCATCGCCCAGTGCGTCGCATCGCCGGTGTCGACCACCGCCCCCGTCGTGATTGCCGCCACCGTCGTCTTGCGCCCGCCGCCGGTACGGTCGCCGATCGCGCCGAACACCGGATCGTTCTTGTAGCCAAGCACCAGCGTGTCGGTTGCCTCGGTATAGGTTGTCGGCTCGGCCGAGCAGACGCAGAGCCTGTCCGCCTCGTCGATAATCACCTGCAGCGCGGCATCCAGGCAGCGATCGGAAATGAAGCTCATGGCAAGATCCTGAAGGTCAGGTCGACGGAATGGCGGGCCGGCGAGATTTGCCGGAACGTCGGCGGGTTCGAGGAGACGAACTCGACCGTCACGGCCGCGCCCCCGTCGTCGGGATCGGGGAATGTGAACGAGGCGAGGCCCCGCGCGGCCTCGGTCTTCCACCAGTCCCAGAAGATCGCCTTCTGCGCATGCGTCATCAGCATCGTGCCGCCGATGATCCGCAGGTCGTCACTCGCGCGCCGCACGCGGATCGGCCGTCCGATGTCGGGCGAAAACTCCGCCACCACGCTTTCGTAGGTCGTCTCTCGCCCGTCGCGCTGGAAGCACTGGGGCAGCATGGAGTTCCATGTCGCCATTAGGTCTTCCTCGCCGCCTGCGGTCGCACGCCGTAGCGCGCGCCAAGAATGCCGTCCGCGCCGCCGCGTCCCATCTCCTTCAGCGTCGCCCCCTTCGATGCGTTGATGATCGTCGGCGCCGCCTGGGCGACCACGCCCGCCGCCTGCCTGCGCGACACGCTCTCGACGAACGGTGTCAGGTTGCCGTTTCCGTCGGCGGCGACGCCGACCGTCACATGAACGTCCGATCGCCCCCCGCCAGCACCACGCGGCGTGATCACCTCGCCGCGCTGCAGGATCGCCGGCACCTCGTCCGGCCGAAGCCCCGCCACGCCGCCATTGTGGTAGCGTTGCGCGCCCGCGAAGATGCCAGGCGGCACCTGTCGCGATGAACGAGGCTGTCCGGCGACACCGCCCGAATGATAAAGGCCCACGCCCGCCCTCGGAGCAGCCGGGAAACCGCCGCCGAATCCGAGCATCGACAGGATGTTGCCGCCGCCGTCGAAGATGCTGTTGAGCGCCATGTCGAGCAGTCGGTCGGCAACGCGCGACAGCGCGTTCTGAAGCGCATTCGCCGCCGATACCCCGTTGCGGAGATCTGAAATGAAGCCACCCAGAACGTCGCGACCAAGGTCTCGAAAGTCTTCGGCAGCCTGCCTCACCTGGTCCTGACTCTCCTGCAACTTCTCGGCTGCAACGGATGCTTCTGCATAGGCCGTGGCGAGCGTCTCGATCTGCTGCTCGAGCGCTGGTGTAATCTCGAGTCCTTGTTTTTTTGCCGCCGACAGCAATTCCTGCTGTGCAGACGCCTTCTCGATCGCGAAGCCGTAGTCGTCGATCAGCGGGTTTAGGCCAGCCATCGCGACGGTCTCCGCCTGGATCGCCTCCGTCCGCTCGCGGATCTGACGCACCTCGCGCTCGAAGTCTTTTTCACGCGCCGCCTTGTCTTTCGACCCGGCTGGCGGCGCGAAATCCGAAAGGGAGACCGGAGTGAAACCACTGGCCGAAGATGCCGGCAGGCGACCAGTCCTTGGCGCCGCACCGCCATAGGCTTCGCGCAGGCGACGAAGGGTATCCGCATCCGCTTCAGAAGATCCCCCGGCGAAGGCTGAGTTGATACGATCGCGGACGCCTTTCGTCGATGTAATGGAGAGAGCACCACCCAGGAAATCGCGACGGGCCGCACCGCCCGTCAAAAAGCTCCCGACGCTTTCCAGGCCGGTGATTTCCGAAATAGCGCCGCCGAAGGCGTTGGCCTGGCCGATGCCCTCGCGGAAAGCAGCGACGATGCTGCTGATTTCTTCAATCAGAGAGTCAAAATTGATGCCATTCACGAAAGAGGCCACGTTGTCGATCGCGGCGCCGAAGGTGTTGGCGACGCCGGTCGATTCGTTGAACCGACGCGCCGCATCGATCAGCGCAGTCTGCAGATTGGTCATCCGCTGATCGATGGTCAGGACCGCGCCAGAAACCTTTTCTTCGAGGATAGGCGCCCCCGCCTCGAACGCCCTGAAGAATGCTTCCGACGATACCTTTCCATCGACAACGAGTTGCCGGAGTCTGGCGACTGAGCCGCCCGCCTCACGCAGACCCGCAGCCGCCGCCTGAGCGATGGGTAGCGCCCCTTCCAGGATCGAGTTGAACTCCTCCGCCCGCACGACGCCAGATCCCAGCGCCTGGGAAAGCTGAAGCAAGGCGCCGGACGACGCCCCGGCGGACTGGCCTGACACACGCAGAGCCAGGGCCACCCGGTCTGTAAAGCCGAGCAACTCCTCGGATGTGACGTTGAGCTCTTTTTGGACGAGAGCGGCACGGCCATACAGCTCGACAAGGCTCTCGAGGGGCGCAGCATTGCGAGTGGCCGACTGGAACAGCCGCTCATAGACAGTCGACAACTCGCTTCCGGCTAGACCCGCCACCTTCAGCGCGTTCTCGATTCGTGTCGCCGCTTCTATCAGTCGGCGCGCGCCATCGATTGTCACGGCGCTCGCGAACGCGGACCCGATCGATACAGCTAGGCGCCGACCGAACGCCTGGAAGCGCTGCTCTACGCGACCGCCAGCCGATGCGAACTGTCGCTCGATCGCACGGCTCGTCTTGTTCGTCTCCCCCTGCAGTCGGCTCATGGCCCGCAGGATCTGGCGTGTGTCGGCCGAGATGGATAGAACAAGGTCTTCCGTGTCGCCTGCCATGAGGAGAATGCCCTTGCGTGCGCTATTGCTGCTGATCTCCACTGTCGCGGCCGCTCATGCGGGCGAAGTCGAGATCAAGATTGAGAACTTCCGTGTCGACCACGGCATCGCGGAAGCCGTGATGAAGGTCACGAACCGCACCGACCAGCCGGCGTCGTGGTTGTTTGTCGACTGCGTGTTTCTCGATGCCGACCAAAAGGCGATCGACATCGGAAAGGAGATTATTCGCAATCTGCCGGTCGATGGCGTCGTCTACGGAAAGGCCGCCATCACAAGGGCCCCGCACGCCCAGTTCGTCCACTGCTACGTCAGCAACCGGGATTAGTGCCTCGACTGAAGCCATTGCCAGAGTTCGTCCGCCTCCCCGGCCGACAACGCCTTCTCGCCATCCGGGTCATTGAACGCCGCCCATCCGTCCAGAGCCGACATGAACTGGAAGACAGACATGCGGTCGATCTCATCAGGGCTGAAGCCGATCACTGCTCCATTGCCGTAGATGGCCGAAAATCGGAGTTTTCCGTTAGGGAGGTCCGGTTGCTCTCCCCGTCCTGATTTTCGGCCGCGGATTTTTTTCCAACGTCCTCCTCCGGCGCACCCACCAAGGCCGCTCCGAGAACCCGGAGCGCGAGATCGTGGTTCTCCATGGGTGGGCGCGCCTCGACATACTCCCGCACCAGGCGGATCGCTTCTGGCGGTCTCATGCCCCCACCAACCAGTCCCAGCCGGATGATGCAGGCGATATCCTGCACGCGCCACCGGCCGGAGATGAGCCTATCCATGATTTCGTAGGGCCCAGCATCTCGCTCGTCTTGTAACTGGACGATCTCGCCCCAGGCGAGCCGGAACCGATGGCCGCCCGTTCCGAAATCGGCTGTGATCGACCCGTCGCGGCTCATCAGGTCACCACGCGCGCCATTGCCCCATCGGACTGCAGCGACACGTTCGCGGTCGCGCGCTGGCCGTTGTTCGCTGCGACCTCGAAGCTTTCGATGTGCATGGATCCGGTCCATGTGATCGTCTTCGACGGGAATTCCCATTCGATTTTCACCGGCACCGCTTCGACGTCTTCCCAGGCTTCGAGCCAGGTCTCGACGCTTTCCGACGCCAGAACGCCCTCGCCCGACACCGTCATCGAGAGCGACACGGCATCGCGGCCGAGCCAGTCGACGGCGTCGGGATCGTCGCAGTCCGGCAAGCTGAACTCGTTCAGCGCCTTGTTGAGCGAGATCGAACGCGACGTGAATCCGCATGGAGCCGCGTAGCTTCCGCTGGAGGCGGGATCGAGCAGGACGCGGATCTTGCCGCCCTTGATCGTTACAGGCTGGGTCATGGTCTTTTCTCCTACGGGGACAGGGTTTCGATGAAGGCTTCGAAGGTCAGGACGGCCTGGGAGCTGATCCCGTCCGCATCGCGCGTAATCCGCGCGTCATCGGCGCGGAAATAGACCAGCGCATTGTCCGAAAGCGTGATGTCGTTGCGGGTCAGGGCTCGCCGCACCGCGTCCGCGAGGCGGTGCACCTCTGGAAAGCCGACATCGCGCGACCAGCAGTCCAGGGTGATGAACACCTGCGCGCCCTCGGCGCATTCGGAATCGTCGTAGATCTCCTGGTGCGAGGAGATGCCGACGAAGGGATAGGGCGCAATGATTGCGCCTGTCGCGTTGCGCGGCACGCGGTCGAAGACGCGACCGGCGCAGATGCTGTCAACCGTCGCGTCGTCCTTCAGAAGCGCCACGATCGCGCCCTGCAACTCCAGGCTCGGCGATGTCATGTCAGCCCTTCCTGGCCCGCCTGACGGCCTTGTTCACGGCCCCGGCCATCCTGCGGCGGAGCTTCTTGCGATAGGCCCGATAGGTCGGGAATATATGTGGCCGGGCAGCCATCTTGACTGTCCCGAATTCGAGGAACCGCCAGATGAAGTCGGCGAACACTCCCGTCGCGTTGGGATCCTTCGTCTGCCCTTTCAGGCCCTTGACGATGGCGCGCTTGCCGGGGCGATTGGCAAGCCGGTCGCCCTGGATGCTGGCCTGGTACTCCCCGGTTCGAGGGCCTGGCGCGCGGGGCTTGATCCGGTTCGCCAGCTCATCCGCGACCTCGATCTGCGCCTTGGCGAGTTCCCGTTCGGCGTCCGGGACGAGCTGGCGCAGCCGTCGCAACACGGCGTCGCGGCCTTCAATCTTTGCCGTCAGCCGCATCCTGTTTTCTCTCGCGCTTGATCCGCACGGCCACGCCGGCCTTGACGGCCGCCGTGGCGCAGGGTGTCGGGACATTCCGCTGCTGGCCCGGCTGGTAGGCGATCGTCACCTGCGGCACCGGCTTCCAGTCGAACGGAGCCGTGAAGCGAACCCATGGCATCACACGGCGACCCCGCTCTCGACCAGCATTTCGAGATAGCCCCGGTTGCCATCCATCTCGCGGGGATCTTCGCGAATGTTGTAGATTTCCCCGGTTCGCTCGTCGACCGCACGCCACTCGTTCGTAATCTCGCGCGGCATGACGCCGTTGCGGATGGTAGCGATCGCCGGACGCCGCCCGGCGAGCCTGCCGGCGATCACGGTCTCGCCGCCACGAAGGTGCTTCAGACCAGCCCAGCAGGCGAACTGCGCCTCCCACGCGCCGACGGTGTTGCCATAACCGTCGGCCACATCCGCCCGCTTCTCGAAGCGCAGGCGGCGATCAAGCGCGCCGGCGCCCGTCCTCACGTGGCGTAGGCGACGCCTGTCGCCTTGATCGCAATGTCGAGCACCGTCGCCGACTTGGCCAAACCGATCAGGCAGATGTATTCCCCGTTGCCGATGTCGGCGACGGGGCAGATGCCGCCCGGCGTGTCGGAGAGATAGTAGGCCGGAGCCTCTGGGTCGAGAGTACCACCGATGGTGATCTCGCCCGACCGCAGGATCTGCAACGGCTGGCCGTTCGATGCGCCATTGAGGGCGATGCCGCGCGGGGTTCGAGCCTCGGCGGTCGCCGAGTTGCTGTCGGCCAACATGTACTTGCCGGTCGCCGACGCCCTGTAGACGACCTTTCCGGCCGTGATGGTTTCCCCCGCCGTGCCGCTTTCGCGCGTGGCGTTGCTGCCCGGCACGACGTTTGCCGCCGTGATCGAAATGTCAACCATGTCCGTTTCTCCTGTTTGAGTTCAGACGCCAACCCGGCGATAGGGCGCCACCAGAGCGCTGACGGCGAAAGGAAGCTCGGCGATCCCGCCGACGACGGATGCTTCGCGATGCTCGAACCAATGCGAGACCAGCAGCATGATCGCGACCTTAAGCGGCGCCGGCACCGCGGCGGCGTTCCCGAACCCCGCGACGAACGTCACATGCACCGCGTCGAGCCGGTCGTCGTAGACCGCAGGAGCGTCGAAGTTGTCCACCAGCCGAACCACACTGCCGAGCACATCCTGGACGCGCTGATAGTCCGCGCCATCCACCGTCTGCTCTGCATTGTCCTCGTCGTAGTACTTGATCGACGTGATCGCCGAGACGTCCGGGAATGGCAGGCGGATCAGCCCGCCGGCCGGCCAGTCGGCAAGATCAACCCGCCAGGACTGTTCGACCATGCATCGCCCGAGGATCCCGGAATAGCCGTCGAGATGGTCGACCGCGGCATTGAGCAGCGCCGTCAGCACCGCGTCGCTGTCCGTCCCGTCGACCCGACAATGCGCCTTGACCTCGGTCAGCGACACCGGCGTGGTCAACGGCGCCACCGTGCGGACAGGCCGAAGGGATCCGACGATCGGGCGATGCATTTTGGCGATGTCCTTGTGGATGGGTCAGGGGTCGAGGTCGGAATTCCGACCGCGGTCGACCCCCACAAAAGTATCGAGGGCGGTGGGGTCAGTCGAGCGGGATGATCGACACGCTGTCGATGTTGCCCGCGTGCGTGGAATTGGCCGTGAACACAAGATTGTCGGTGTTGACCGCCTTCAAAACTGACGAGTAGACACCCGACGCCGTGGAGACTTCACCTGTCGCGCCGCCGAACGTTGGCGTCAGTGTGCCAACCGATTGTCCGGTCGTGCGATAATTGAGCAGATAGTCGCGGCCAATTTCGGGAACTACGGCCGGATTTGGCTGGATCGTGCCGCCGCTGCCGGCCGAATGGACGGCCACCCCCGACGTGATGATGAAATTCGATTTGGCCCACAGCGTGTCAGACGAGAACCCGCCGTTGGGAACGATGTTTTTTCCGACATTGGCGAGGATGCCGCCTGCCGGGCCGAAGTCGACGCTCTCGCAAAACGCCAGCGCCTCCATTGAGCCGTTGTTGTGAAAAATCTCGGCGGTTACATACTTGCCAACGAGGCTCGCAAACGCCGCGTCGCTGCCCGACAGGGGGTGTGATGCATACTCGGCGGTGAAACTGCCATCTGCGGCCAGGTCCATCCAAAACCCGAGTTTGCGCCGATCTTTCGCAGCGGACACAGAGAACGTCACGCCAGCCACGGCGGTAAACACGCCATTGACCAGTTTCTCGATCTGGCATCCGCGACGGGTCAGGACAACGTGAATTGCGTTGTGTATGATCTCCGACGCTGGGACGCCCACCGGAGAGATGAGCAGCGATACCGTGCCATTTGTTGACCCGCCGTTTCCGTCACCAAAGGAAACGATGGCCCGAATGAGCCGAGCAACCGTCGACATCTCCTGAACTGCGTACACGACTTGGCCTGCGCTCGCCGTATAGGCTCCACCGGAAATCCTGCCTCCGACAGCCGCGCCCATCCCGCTCGAATACATGGCCCACGGCAGCGGCGACGTTCGCCTGATGCTCGTCGGGATACCCAGCACGGGCGCGGTCGTATCGTCGCGCTCGAAATCATCAGAGACGTTCGTAAGCCCCCCACCGCCCTTGCTGCGGGCGTTGCCCCATCCAAACTGCCGCATGCCGAACTGGCGCATGGTCAGTCGGCCAGCTCGACGTTGATCTTGGCGCCGGCGACACCGATGATTGGATCCGACACCTGGCCGGCGCCGATCGGGAAACCGGCGCTGGTGACAAGCCCGTTCGCGGCTGTCGCGTCGGCATCCGGCGTGGTGCCGAATGCGGCGCGGATCATGTCGGTCTCGCCGTTGCCGACCACGATGAACTCACCGTCTTCGGCGGTTGCAGTCGTCGACGCACCGACGGCAATGACCTCCATTGCGCGGACGCTGTTGA
The DNA here is from genome assembly GCA_046292285.1 of Mesorhizobium sp. Classification (GTDB taxonomy): domain Bacteria; phylum Pseudomonadota; class Alphaproteobacteria; order Rhizobiales; family Rhizobiaceae; genus Aquibium. The sequence goes on from JBKBRJ010000066.1 coordinate 18,018, forward strand.
TCCCGACGCCCGGGATCCCGACCGGCGATCCGGACTTGATGAACGATACCGTCACAGCCATAGGAGTATCCTTCTAGGTAAATCGGAGGCGACGTTTCGCTGCCGCGCCTCAGCCTGCCGCCGACGACGCGAGAAGCGCGATGATCTGCGCCTTCGTTCTGGCGTCACCGAGATCGATGCCGCGATCGGCGGCCAGAGCTTTCAGCTCGTCGACCTTCAGCCTGGCCAGATCAGGATCCATCGCCTCGGCAGGTTCGTCGCGGATTTCCTCCGCCCAACCATCGCGCACGGCCACGGTCGCCAGGTCGCCGGAAATCACGGCACCGACCGGCAGCATGCGCGGCAAGGCTTCGTTATCCGGACGGCCGTTGGTCGAAATCGTCACTGTCGCATGCATGGTCAGCGTCCTTCTGTTTCACCGGACACGAGCCGGTTCGGATGGATTGAGTGATCGTATCGCCGCTCGATCTCGGCGGCGGTCGGCGCAGCCTCGCGCTCCGTCATGCTGGCAACGATCGACCCGTCTTCCCGATGGTCGAAGACGACATCGACGCAATCGTAACCGTAGAGCAGCTCGCGTTCCGGAGCGCATGCGTCCAGCAGGCTCGTCTGCTCCGGAACCGTGATCTCGATGCCGCGAGCAGCGGCGATGCCCAGCCAGAATTCGACGCAGGCGCGGCCCTTTTCGGCGTGGTGCGCATTCGGAAGCGTGTAATCGATGCCAAACAGCGAGATCTTCTTCGCCCCGATATGGATCGCAAAGGCGACGGCATAGGCGGCCGTCGAGTTGAAATAGGGCGTCCCGTTGCAGTCGTAACGGCCGGCCAGCACGTCGGCGATCGGGAACGGAACGAATCCGGGAAAACCGGGGCGGACCACGCTTGTGTAGACCGGACCAGGATGCTCACGCAGCGCGTCCACCATGGCTGCGATGTTGCTGCCAGGCCTCGCCGCGGCGCGGGCCTCCTGAACCTTCATATCGTCCATGTGGAAGACGCGGTCGCACTGGAAAATGTCGCCCAGCGCGTTGATGCCCCACACCTCGTCGGCATAGCGCCGCCGCGAGCCGAGCCGCTTGATCATGTCGAGATAGGCCGAAACGGACGGACCAAGCCCGAGGATGACGACATGGCGCGGCGTTTCGATCATGATGCGGCTTCACCGATGTTCGAGATGTTGCAGGCGGAGGCGCCGACCATGCCGGCGCCTCGTGTTGGCTTCGCGCGTCAGCTCGTCGGCGCGATGTCTGGATTGCCAAGAATCAGGCTCGCGGCCACCACGGCGGTGGCTGTTCCCACTCCGAAAAGACGGATCTTGAGATACCGCTTGTTGCCGCGATAGCCGATATTGCCGGACTTGGCGGCGGTCAGCGTGAGCGCTGTTTCGGCGCCAAGCAGATCGGCATCAGCGACGGAGGTAAACGAATCTCCCGTCGCGGCGGCCTCGTAGATGACCGGCGTGATCGTATCGGCGACGGTCGCACTCGTGCCGGAATTGAAGATGAACTCGGCCGACCGGTAGTAGACGCCAGCCTGCTTGCGATCGAGGATTGCCGAAAGCTTGCCGCCGGCAATGCCGGTGGTCCCGACTGCCGCCGGGGTGATGGCGTGCACCACTTTGATGTTGCTGTGCATGTCCTTATTCATGGGACAGGTCTCCTGTTCGAAATGTCGCTGTTAGGCGATGGGCGCGGGCCGGTAAGCCCGCGCCGTGCCGCCGTACCCTTCGCCTGTCGGGCCGGCCGTGAGAACGGAAGATCCGTCAGGCGCACTTCAGGAGCTTGATCGCCTCGAAGTTCTGCACGCCGCCGCCCACGCGCTTGGTCGTGTAGAAATGCACGTAGGGCTTGTTGGTGAACGGATCGCGCAGCACGCGGATACCGGTGCGGTCGACGATCAGATAGCCGCGGCTGAAGTCGCCGAAGGCGATCGGGAACGCATTCGACCCGACGTCCGACATGTTGTCGTCGTCAGTGATCGGATAGCCGAGCAGCGTCGCCGGCTGTCCGACCTGGACGGACGGCTGCCAGAGATAGGCCTCCGTGTCGCCGATGGTCTTCAGCTTGCGCACCTTCGACTGCAGCGTCCGGTTCATGAGGAACCGGGCGTTCTGGCGATAGCCCTGCTTCAGGCTGTAGACCAGGTCGAGCAGCGCATCGGTGCCGTTGTGCGTGGCGTCGTTGATGTCGGAAGCCACGCCCGTGGCGATGAAACCGAGCTTGCCCCAGGCATAGGACGCATTGGCGACAGTGTTGTAGGACAGCAGTCCGCGCGGCTTGTTGATGCCGTCGCCGGAAATGAAGGCGGCGCCTTCCATTTCCGCGAAGACGATCGACACCTCGTCGCCGAGCCAAGCCTCGATGTCGACGGCCGAGTCATCCAGCAGCGACTGCGTCGCGGCAGGATTGGCGTAGAGCTCCATGGCCGGGAACTCGAGCTGCGACAGCTGCGGCGTGTTGGTCCCAGGCCTGGATTCCTTCTCGCCAACCCATCCGCCCGTCGCGCCGCCCTTGTTGATGAGCTTCTTGTACGATGCGGTCGAGATGTTCATGACGCGCGAGATCGAACGCATCGCCGAGACCGTGGTCATGATGCGATCGATGGTGGATTCCATCTGGTCGGGCACGACATAGCCGCCGTCCGGATCGGAATCGCGGGTCAGCGATGCCTTGACCGCCAGGTCCGACAGTCCGGCCTCGACACCCTTGCGGAAGAACTTGTCGAAGGCGCGGCCGTATTCGGCCTTGACAGGGTCGAGCTCGCTGCCACCACCGCCGCCGATCTTGAGTGCAGCCAGCGAGGCATTCACGTCGTCCATTGCCGACTGAAGATCGGATACATACGTCTCGATCCGCCCCATCTTCTCGGTATGAACGACATCGATCTTGTTCTTGATGCCACTGATTTCCGACTCGTGTTCCGACCTGAAATCGGCCACAGCCTTCTGCAGCTCAGCCAAGAGAAGGTTGGCGTTAGACGTGTCTGCGCGCGCACCGACAATGCCGCGCGCCCGGGCGTTGAGGGGCAGCATGATGCCCATGGCCGAAACCAGATCGGCCGCGCTCGAATGCGTGATGACCGACAGAATGTCATTCGGGCTGGCGTGGGCGACGCCCATGCCGATTGCAGCCATCGTAGCGATGGCAATGATGCAGAACGATACGATTTTCATTGCGCTGATCCTTTTCTGGAAAGTGACTTGATGAGCCGCTCCAAAGCGGCCGTGTCCAGGCCAGCGTGCTGCGTAGCCGTCAGGTCAGCGTCATGCGTGACCCCCGCGACCTCTGCGAACATTCGGCGCCGCTCGACACGCGGCACGCCTGCTTTCGCAAGAATTGCATCCATACGCTTCCGGGTTGATGTCCCTACTCCGGAAGCTGCGTTCTGTGTTTTTTCCAACCCGTTGCGATCGTCGACAACATCGGCAAAGCCATTGGCGACGGCCTCGCTCGGCCCCAAGAACGTCTCCGCGTCCATGAGCGTCTCGATGTCCTTGCGCTTCATGCCGGTGCGCGCTTCGTAGATGTCGGCGATGGCGGCGTCGAAGCCATCGAACAGGCCGGCGGCCTCTCGCATGTCGTGACGGTTGCCGATGACGATGC
>JBKBRJ010000067.1:0-11923 GCA_046292285.1 Mesorhizobium sp.
GACCGCGGTCACGCCGGCATTGATGTCGAGCATGGTCGCGCCGGCGGCCGCCTGTTCCAGCGCGTCCTTTATGACGGTCTCGAAATTGCCGGCGACCATTTCGGCCGCGAGCTTCTTGCGGCCGGTCGGGTTGATGCGCTCGCCGATGACACAAAAGGGCTGGTCGAAACCGATGATGATTTCCCGGGTCGCCGAGGCAACGATGGTGCGGGTCATGTCTGTCTTCTCCGGGCGTCCGCGACGCGGTGAAAGGTCTGGATTTCGAATTGCGGCCTGTCTGTCGGCCGTATGCCATGGGCGGCGGCTGTCGAACCGTTCAGCCGCCTTCGCGGCCGCCGGTCTTGGCGAGAGCCACCAGCCGGTCGCGGCCATATTCCGCCTCGATGGCGGCCATGGCCTTGTCCGCCTCGACCTCGAGGTCGTCGCCGACGGGGACGGGGGCAGCCTTGCGCCACTCCTCCAGATAGGCGCCGCTCTCCGCCGCGCCGGACCGCATCGCGGCCATGTCGATGGCTTCGGTGAAACGCAGCGGCAGTTCGCGCTTGGCGTTGGCGCGGCCCTTCTTCACGATGACCTGGGCGGGGATGTCCCGCCAGTAGACGACGATCAGTTCGGCCATCGGTCCTGCTCCAGAGTATCCGCTAGGAGATGTGCCGGAACGCGATGGTCTCCGCTTCTCATGCGGCGACGTGGGGGCCTTCAAAAGCGACGTCGCAATGCGGACAGGAATCTCCTGCCTGCGCCACGTAGTGCCGGCTCAGAACCAGTGGTGCATGCCGGCGGTCTTCCACAGGAGGTTCAGCACCGCGCCCGCCGAGACGACCACCGCCACGATGATGGCGATCGAGGTGATGCCGATCGCGACCGCGATACCGAACAGGACGCCGTCACGTTCGGACAATGCGAGGCCCACTAGCGTCGATGCGAAGGCCGGCAGCCAGTTGCCCAGCGGCACCGGCAGGACCACGGCGATGCCGAGGATAAGGGCGATGGTGCCGATGACGCGGTCGCCCTGGCGCCGCCAGAACGGCCAGTACCGGGGGCGAACCAGCCGCTCGAGCCGCTGCAGCAGCGGGACGATCCGGGCCGAACCGGTGCGAAACCGGTCGAGCGGAATCGACTTCGAAAGCAGCGAAGCTGGCAGCCAAGCCGTCCGGCGTCCCAGGACCATCTGCGCGGCAACGATGACGATCGGGATGCCGAGGACGATGGACGCGCCGGGCGGCAGGGGGAGGAGGTTCAGCGACGAGAAGAACACGAGAAGCGTGGCGAAGGAACGGTCGCCGAGCGCGTCGCGGATCGCGCCGACGGTGACCGGCCCTTCCGCTTCGGCGCTCAGTCTCGCGAACACATCCGAGAGTCGTCGCGGTCGGCGGCGGCGCACCGGCCTCGGCGCGAGCGTGTCGTCTTCTCGGTCCATGTCCCGTCCCCGCGCCGGCACTGAATTCATGCGTGCGCGCCTTGCCCCATGCCCTTATGCAATGCTGGCCGTTAACCCTTGATGACAGCTTGCGCCAGCGCATTTTCGGCGGAGCCCCGCTAGACGAAGGCGATTCTGATCTGGCGCGCCGATTCCGGCGAATTCGTGAAAAGGTTGCCGTGTCAGGACTTCGCCGGGTGCAGCATTGCGCGTCGCAGGGCTGGAACCAGATCGCCATAGCCGGTCGCGCGTTTCTCGTATTCGAGGCCGAGCAGCTTGGCGGCATCCCGGGCCACTGCTTCGAGCGCCGGATCCTCGGTCTGGGCGAGGTAGACCAGCTTTTCGTAGTTGCCGAAAAAGTCGGCGATCAGCTCAGGATGCCGGTCAAGTCCCAGCGGCTTCATGAAGAAGGCATCGAACTGTCGACACAGGAAGTCGGTCATGTAGAACGACGTCATGTCGTCATCGGCGATCGCTTCGAAGGCCGCCATGCCCTGATAGAAGGCGAAGCAGTGCGGGCCGTCGATGCGCTGGACGCCGTGCCTTTCGCAGACGCGGTCCAGCAGGCCCCCGGTGCCGCAATCCGCATAGCCGACGAAGATGTTGTCGTGGCCGTCCGCCTTTGCCTTGGCGATGGCGGCGTCCATGGCCGGTGCAATGCGGTCGGGATGGAAATGGAATTCCGCCGGCAGGCAGGTGAGCTCGATGTGGTCGAGCCCAAGCTGCTCCTTCACCGCCAGCACTTCGCGGGCGATCATCCCGCAGGCGATGACGAGTACCGTCCCGGTTGCCGAAGGCTCGGTCGGAATCGTCATTGCCGTCCGGCGCGGGCGTGCATGGCCGCGTCCGCTCAGGCGTTGGCGCGCTGGTTGTGCTTGCGGCGCATGAACTCCTTGGCGGTTTCCACCGCCACGGCCGCGTCGCGGCAGTAGGCATCGGCGCCGACGGCCTTGCCAAACTCCTCGTTGAGGGGCGCGCCGCCGACGAGAACCACGTATTCGTCGCGGATACCCTTTTCCTTCAGCGTGTCGATCACGACCTTCATGTAGGGCATGGTGGTCGTCAGCAGCGCCGACATGCCGAGAATGTCCGGCTTTTCGCGCTCGATGGCGTCGAGATACTTCTCGACCGGATTGTTGATGCCGAGGTCGACGACGTCGAAGCCGGCGCCTTCCATCATCATCCCGACGAGGTTCTTGCCGATGTCGTGGATGTCGCCCTTCACGGTGCCGATCACCATCTTGCCCTGCTTGGGCGCGCCGGTCGCGGCAAGCAGCGGCCTGAGGATCGCCATGCCGGCCTTCATGGCATTGGCCGAGAGCAGCACTTCGGGCACGAAGAGGATGCCGTCGCGAAAGTCCTCGCCGACGATCCGCATGCCTTCGACCAGTGCCTCGGTGAGCACCTTGTAGGGCGCCCAGCCGCGTTCCAGCAGGATGTTCGTTCCCTCCTCGATCTCCTCCTTGAGTCCGTCATAGAGGTCGTCGTGCATCTGCTGGACGAGCTCGTCGTCAGACAGTTCAGAAAGGATGATTTCGTCGTCGGACATCGTGGGCTCCAGGATGCTTCGGGGCGTTCAGTCACGCCCCTGGACAATGGCCAATGTGTATTCGGCAAGGGCAGGACAGTCATAGTCGATTTGCGACTTGCGACGCGACGAAAGCGACTGGAATTCACTACATCATGGTGTCGATTTTGCGACAGTCCTTGGCGCTGCCGGGACGGTTCGCGGAAGGTCCATCACTACGATCCGGGCCAATGGTCGGAAAAGGCCGGAACTCATGTCGGGAAACGAGCCCATGGACGAGAATCTGGCGGTCGAACAATCGGCTGGAGCGGCGAGGCGTGGGCGCGGCGACCGCGGCGGAGCGTCGGCGCGGCGCGCGGCGCGGTCCGGCGGCGGTCCCGGCCTCCAGCAGCCCTACATCATGCGCAGGATCAAGGTGTACGAGGTCCTCGACGAGGAGGGCCTGACGCTGATCGAGGCCAATGCCGACACCGTTCTGGAGGAGATCGGCATCGAGTTCCGCGACGACGCGGAAGCCCTGCGGATGTGGCGCGACGCGGGCGCCGACGTGAAGGGCGAGCGCGTCCACTTTCCCAAGGGCCTGCCGCGCTCGTTGCTCAAGACCGCGCCGTCCGTCTTCACCCAGCACGCCCGCAACCCGGAGCGCTCCGTCCAGATCGGCGGCGACGCGACCGTGTTCGCGCCGGTCTACGGCCCGCCCTTCGTGCGCGACCTCGACGGCAACCGCCGCTATGCCACCATCGAGGACTTCCGCAACTTCGTTAAGCTCACCTACATGGCGCCGTCGCTGCACCATTCGGGCGGTACGGTGTGCGAGCCGGTCGACGTGCCGGTCAACAAGCGCCATCTCGACATGATCCACGCGCACATGACGCTGTCGGACAAGCCGTTCATGGGCTCGGTCACCGCGCCCGAGCGGGCCGAGGACACGGTGGCGATGGCGAAGATCCTGTTCGGCGACAGGTTCGTCGAGGAAAACACCGTCATCATAAACCTGATCAACGCCAACTCGCCGATGGTCTTCGACGAGACCATGCTGGGCGCCGCCAAGGTTTACGCCCGCAACAATCAGGCGACGATCATCACGCCCTTCATCCTGGCGGGCGCCATGAGCCCGGTCACCGTCGCCGGCACGCTGACGCAGGTGCTGGCCGAGGTGCTGGCGGGCGCGGCCTTCACGCAACTCGTGCGGCCCGGCGCGCCGGTGCTGTTCGGCACCTTCGCATCGTCGATCTCCATGCAGTCGGGCGCGCCGACCTTCGGCACGCCGGAACCGACGCTGGTCTCCTATGGCGCGGGCCAGCTCGCGCGGCGGCTGGGGCTGCCGTTCCGCACGGGCGGCTCGCTCTGCGCCTCCAAGATTCCGGATGCGCAGGCCGCATACGAGAGCGCCAACACGCTGACCTCGACGCTGCTTGCCGGAACCAACTTCGTTCTCCACGCGGCCGGCTGGCTGGAGGGCGGCCTCGCGTCCTGCTACGAGAAGTTCATGATGGACATCGACCAGCTCGGCATGCAGCAGAAGCTCGCCGCCGGCGTCGACCTGTCGGAGAACGGCCAGGCGATGGACGCCATCCGCGAGGTCGGACCGGGCAGCCACTATCTTGGCTGCACCCACACCCAGGCCAATTTCCAGTCGGCCTTCTACCGGTCGTCGATCGCCGACAACAATTCCTACGAGCAGTGGCAGGCCGAAGGCGAGAAGCGCGCCGAGGTGCGCGCCAACGAACTCGCGAGGCGCTGGCTCGAGACATACGAGGCGCCCGCGCTCGACGAGGGTATCGCCGAGGGACTTCGCGACTTCATCGCGCGGAAGAAAGCGTCGATGCCCGACGCCTTCACTTGAAGGGAGCCCGATACAGGCCGGGCTAAAGTGGCCGACATCATCCACAAGGAAGTTTGGAGAAGCGCCTTCTCCGAACCGAAGTAGCCGCGATGATGCTCGCGGACACCCATTCGACGCCGACGCCAACTTTACATATCTTTACAATCGGATAGCTTTTCCCCTTGACCTGGATCAAGGCGTCGGGATGGCGTGGTGCGATGTTTCGGCATCTGTACAATGAACTTTCGGAGATGCCGTCATGCCGCCCGCCGCCCGCCCCACCGGCTATTCGCTCGCCCAGATCATCCTCCACTGGGTGATCGCCGCGCTCGTCATCTTCCAGATCGTGTTCGGCGAGGACATCACCGATGCCTACCGCGCCTATCGCCAGGGAGGCATGCCGGACGCGGACGAAATGTTCGAGGCGAACATCCACATTTATATCGGGCTCGCGGTGCTCGCGCTCGCGATCGTTCGGATCGCGCTGCGCATCGTCCATGGCGCGCCGCCACTTCCGGCGGGCCAGCCGAGGATCCAGACCGCGATTGCGTATCTCGCCCACGCGGTCCTCTATGTCGCCATCGTGGCCGTGCCGATCAGCGGCGCGGTGGCCTGGTACCTCGACATCCCCGGGGCCGGCGAAATTCACGAACTCGCCAAGCCGGTCATCATCGTGACGGTACTGGCGCATGCCGGTGGCGCTCTCATCCAGCATTTCGTCAAGAAGACCGACGTGCTGATGCGCATGCTGCGGCCCGAACGCCGCGCGGCCTGACGCGCCGGGACGGGTCCACAGCCGAGGCTTGCGACCGGCCTCACCTCAGTGCGACAAGGCTCCGGAGCACACCAGCCCGGAGCCTTTGCCTTGACCAAGCGCACGATCGACATCCAGACCGCCGACGGCCCATGCAAGGCCGGCCTGTTCACGCCCGACAAGGCGACGGCAAAGGCGGCGATTATCCTGTTCATGGACATCTTCGGCCCGCGCCCGGGGCTCGACGCCATGGCCGAAAGGCTTGTGGCGGCGGGATATGCCGTGCTGGTGCCGGACCTGTTCCACCGATACGGCAATCGGCCGGAGTTGAACCCGAAGACAGCCTTCGCCGACGAATCGACCAAGGCGCGGCTGTTTGCCATGCTGCGCGAGACGACGCAGGCCATGACGGTCGCCGACACCAGGGCCTTGCTCGACGCGCTCTCGGCCGAAGGGTTTGGTGGGCCGGTGGGCGTCACCGGCTACTGCATGGGCGGCGCCCGCGCGCTGAATGTCGCGGCCGCCTTTCCCGATCGCATCGCCGCCGCCGCGAGCTTCCACGGCGGCAATCTGGCTTCGGACGCCGAGGACAGCCCGCACCGGCGCGCCGCCGAGATGCGAGGCCGCATCTATGTCGGCGCGGCCGGCGTCGACGGCTCCTTCCCGCCCGAGCAGGCGGGCAGGCTCGCCGAGGCGCTGCGCGCGGCGGAAGTCGACCACGTTATCGAGAACTATGCGGGTACGAAGCATGGCTGGTGCGTGCCCGATCATTCCGTCTACGACGAGACCGGCGCCGAGCGGCATTGGAAGCGGCTGGTCACATTGTTCGACGAGACATTGGTCGCGTAGCGGTTGGGCGGATCTGGCGGGGACGGACGAAGAGCAGGGCAGGGAGGCAGCGATGGGAGGGATCGATCTCGACGGTATTGCCGCCGCGCTAGCCGTCCACGGTCTGATCCCGCGCGGCGGCATCGACTTCGAGCCGGGCGAGACCACGCCGCCAGGGCCGTCCGGCGGTTCCGCGAAAGCCGTGCTGCTGGTCGGCCATGCCGGCTCGTCGATCTGGCCGCATTTCCAGGCCTGGCTGGCCGACCAGCCCGTCGGCCTAGCCGATCCGCTCGACGCGTGGTCCAGGCGCGTCATCGGCGAAATGGCGGAGCGCTTCGGCGCCCGCGCCGTGTCGCCGTCCGACCGTCCGTGGCTGCCGTTCCAGGCCTGGGCGATGCGCGCGGAAGGCTTGCGCCCGTCGCCACTCGGGCTCCTCATGCATCCGGTGTGGGGCGTCTGGCATGCCTATCGCGGCGCGTTGCTGTTCGACCGGCCGCTGGGGATTCTGCCCGAACCTGATTCGATGCATCATCCCTGCGATGCATGTGTCGGAAAACCCTGCTTGAACGCCTGTACGGTCCGCGCGCATTCTCTCGCAGGTTTCGATTATCCCGCTTGCCTCGCACACCTGCGTTCGTCGGCCGGAGCGCCTTGCGCGTCAGGGGGCTGCCTCGACCGCGGAGCCTGCCCGGTCGGTACCGAGTATCGCTACTCGTCCGCCCAGCAAGCCTTCCATATGGCCGCCTTCGCCGGGTAATCCCGAAGGCCGCTGCGTGCCGTCACTTCGTCGGCAGATCGGCCTTCGCCAGCCCTTCCAGCACGCGTTCCCAATCGGCCGGATCCTTGTAGGGCAGGATGCGGGACCGATGCTCGAGCGAATAGTCGGGATTGACGACGAAGACTTCCGTCCAGAGCCGCTGCGCCTCAACCTTCTCGCCGAGATGGCCGAGCGTGGAGGCGAGCAACACGCGGGCGATGTCGGTGTTGGGAGACTTCGCGATGCGCTCCCGCAGCAGAGGTTCGGCCTTCTCGTACTCGCCCTTCATGAAATGAGCATGGGCCAGGAAATAGAGCCACATGTCGGGGTATCGCGGATTCAGGCGCATCGCCTTTTCCATCGACTCGATCGCGAGGTCCGGCTCGTGCATGTAGACTAGCATGTTGCCGCGCGTGACGTGCGTCTCGGCGTCGCTTGGAGCAAGTTCGGCCGCCTTGGCGAGGACCGCGCAGGCTTCCTCCATACGGCGTTCCCACAGAAGGGTAACGGCCAGCGCGCGGTGCGCGAGGGCGTCGTCGGGACCGAGCTCCACGGCTTTCTCGGCCGTCCGATGCGCAAGTTCGAGCGTGGCCTGCGGGTCCGCGGTCCAGTTGTTGACGTAGGCCATGATGTGCGCGAAGGCGAGGCCGGAACGCGGGAAGGTCAGGTTGGGATCGAGTGCGATGGCGCGCTCGAACAGCTTCACTGATTCTTCCTGCCGCTCACGCGTGGCGCTGAAGATCAATTCCCGGCCGCGCAAGGTCAGGTCGTAAGCCTCGATGTTGGGCTGGTGGCGCTGCGTTAGCCGGTCCTTCTCGCCGAGCTTCAGGTGGACCTTCAACTCGTTCACGATCGTCATCGTGATCTCGTCCTGGATTGCGAAGATGTCTTCCAGCACGCGGTCGTAGCGTTCGGCCCAGACATGGCCGCCGGTGGCCCCGTCGATCAGCTGCGCGGTGACGCGGACCCGGTTTCCGGCGCGCCGCACGCTGCCTTCCAGGATGTGCCGCACGCCGAGTTCTCGCGCGACCTGCTTCACGTCGACGGCTCGGCCCTTGTAAGTGAAGGACGAATTGCGCGCGATGACCAGCAGCGACGAAATCTTCGACAGGTCGGTGATGATGTCCTCGGTGATGCCGTCGGAAAAATAGTCCTGTTCGGCATCGCCGCTCATGTTGTCGAACGGCAGCACGGCGATGGAGGCGCTCTCGGTGGGAGCGACCGGCGGAAGGCCCCGCGCGCCGGGCTCGCCGTCGATGCGGATCGAATAGGTGCGGACGGGTTCGATGATGTTCTTGACGCTGCGCAGCCCGCGATCCTCGAAGACGAGATTCAACTTGTCCTTGACCTGGTCGTGCACGGTTCCCGAGATGCAGATGCCGCCGTCCTGGGCGATGCCCTCGATGCGGGCCGCCACGTTGACGCCGTCGCCGAACAGGTCGTCGCCTTCCACCACGACGTCGCCGACATTGATCCCGATCCGCAGCATCAGGTAGCCGGGCGTCTCGGACAGCGCGTTGCTGTCGCGGATCGCGCGCTGGACGTCGACGGCATACTGCACGGCGTCGACCGCGCTGTGGAATTCGGCGATCATGCCGTCGCCGGTCGACTTCACCATACGTCCGCTGTACTCGGCAAGCTTGGGATCGAGCAGTTCCGACCTCAGCCGGCGCAAGCGCTCGAGCGTCAGTGCCTCGTCGGAATGCATGAGGCGCGAGTAGCCGACCACATCCGTGACCAGGATCGCCGCCAGTCGTCGCTGGACCCGGATCGGCGATCCGCGCGCGGAAGAGACAGGTGTGGCGGTGTTATCCATGGTCTGCGGGTCGCTTGCATGCCTTGCCGGCAAGGCCGGCAAACCTTCGTTCGGGCAAGACATGTCGGTAGGCGACTCGGCCCCCCGGCACTCTCCTCGGTCTGTCTCTATGTGGCCTTCGTGATGCCAAAGAACAAGGGCGATGAACGGCTTGGATACTCACGGCGCTGTGACCTCCACGCTACACTGCCACCGGTGCGGGGGAGATGCCAATGGCCACGACCTGAAAAAATACCCGCCACGCTCCCAAGGAATGGCAGATTGGCCTCGTCACAGTGACACATGATGGCGATGGCGGCTCGGATCGAAGCGAAGGATGACGACCTCGTGGCGCGCGCGAAGGGCGGCGATCGCGACGCGTTCGCGGCGCTGGTCGCACGCTACTACGACTTCGTCTTCCGCGTCGCCTGGCGCTGGTGCGGCCGCCGCGCCGACGCCGAGGACATCGCCCAGGAGGTCTGCGTGCGGCTCGGAAAGGCGATCGCCGGGTTCCGCGGCGAGGGGCGTTTCTCCACCTGGCTGTACCAACTGACGCTGAACGCCGCGCGCGATCATGGCCGACGCATGGCTCGCGAGGCGACCAAGGTGGCGGCCTATGGGGTTCAGGCGCTGTCGGACGCGGCGGTGCTCGAGCCTGAGCCCGACGATCCGGCCGACGCGCTGTGGGAAGCGGTCAGGCAACTGCCGCCCAAGCAGTGCGAAGCGGTGCTGCTCGTTTATGGCGAGGGGCTCAGCCATGACGCCGCCTCCGCCGTGATGGGATGCGCCGAGGCTACGGTGTCGTGGCACATTCACGAAGCCAGGAAGCGGCTCAGGGCGCTGATGCGTCGGGGCGGAGAGCATTGAATATGGCACGAGACGAGCTCGACATCCTGCGTGACCAGCAGCTGCCGCGCCCCGACGAGGCGGCGCGCGAGCGCGCGCTTTCGGCGGCAATGGCGGCATTCGACGAGAATGTTTCGAAAGCACCCCAAGCTTCGGCGCGGGCGCGTCGTCACAGCACCAGAGCAACGACGCTTTGGAGCCGGATCATGGACCGCAGGTTTCTATCCACCCCCGCCATCGCAACCATTTTAGCGCTACCGGCCGCAGGATATGCGGCCTACATGCTGGTGAACGAAAACCCCTTTGGGCGCCAGAGTCCGTTCGTCGACAGCCGGACCGAGCAGGGGCCAACATCGGGGACGGCGGTCCCGTCCGGGCCGACCGTCGCGGCGCCTCCGGCGGCCGAGGGAGAGGAGGCCGCGCGCGACCTCGCGCTGGGAGGCGAAGCCGCGGAGGCCGAGCGGTCCTTCGACCCGGCGCCGATGGCAGCCGCCCCGCTGATCGAGGCTCCGGCACGGCTGATGACGCGCGATGCAGCGCAGGGCACCCGTGTCGCAAGCCAGCCGCGTCCATCAGCGACAATGCCTGCGCCGGTCGATCCGATGCCGGCCATCGAGGAGTATCGCGACCGCATCGAGGCGTTCGACACGAACCCCGTGCGCTCGGCGCTGGAGAACCCGGTCTCGACCTTCTCGATCGACGTCGACTCGGCGTCCTACGCCTTCGTCCGGTCCTCGCTGAAGCGCGGCGTCCTTCCGCAAGCCGACACCGTGCGTGTCGAGGAGATGGTCAACTACTTCCCCTATGATTGGGCCGGCCCGGCGGATGCCGCGACGCCGTTCAACTCCACCGTCAGCGTCATTCCGACGCCGTGGAACGACCACACGAAGCTGATGCACGTGGCCATCAAGGGCTTCGATATCGCGCCGGCCGAAAGGCCGTCCGCCAACCTCGTCTTCCTGATCGACACATCGGGCTCGATGAACCAGCCCGACAAGCTGCCGCTGCTGAAGAACGCATTCCGCCTGCTGGTCGAACGCCTGACGGACGCCGATACGGTCTCCATCGTGGCTTATGCGGGCAGCGCCGGCACCGTGCTTGAGCCGACCAAAGGGTCCGAGAGGGAGAAGATACTCGCCGCGCTCGACCGGCTCGACGCCGGCGGGTCGACGGCGGGGGAGGCGGGCCTGCGCCAGGCCTATCGTCTTGCCCGCGAAAGCTTCGTGACGGGCGGCGTCAACCGGGTGATGCTTGCCACCGACGGCGACTTCAACGTCGGCCAGACCTCGGACGAGGACTTGAAACGGCTGATCCAAGCCGAGCGCGAGAGCGGTGTGTTCCTGTCGGTCTTCGGCTTCGGCATGGGCAACTACAACGACCGGATGATGCAGACCATCGCCCAGAACGGCAATGGCGCGGCCGCCTATATCGATACGCTGGCCGAAGCCGAGAAAACGCTGGTGCAGGAGGCCTCGTCGACGCTGTTCCCGATCGCCAAGGATGTGAAGATCCAGGTCGAGTTCAACCCGAACACCGTCTCCGAGTACCGGCTGATCGGCTACGAGACCCGGGCGCTGAAGCGTGAGGACTTCAACAACGACCGTGTCGACGCGGGCGACATCGGTTCGGGTCATTCCGTCACCGCAATCTACGAGATCACGCCGACGGGCAGCCCGGCGCAGGTGATCGACGATTTGCGCTACGGCGAGGCGAAGACGGACAATGCGTCCGGCATCGCCCATGGTGATGAATATGCCTTCGTGAAGATCCGCTACAAGCTGCCCGCCGATGACGTCTCGAAGCTGATCGAAACGCCGGTCACAACGGCGAACGAGATCGCTGCCTTCGATGCCGCATCCGAGGACCAGCGCTTCTCCGTCGCGGTCGCGGCCTTCGGCCAGAAGCTGAGGGATGCCGACCAGACGGCCGCCTTCGGCTACGACCGGATCATGGAAATCGCCACCGCCGCCCGCGGCGCCGACCCGTTCGGCTACCGCGCGGAGTTCCTCCAGCTCGTGCGCCTCGCCTCGGCGCTCGACGCGAGGCGGTAGGGGCGATCCGGACGCCGCGGCGGCCAAGGCAGGGCGGGGGCGCCCGGGTGCCGGGGTCGGCTGCGGTGTCCACTTCAGGGCGGGTGAGGCCGGGCGGGGGGGGGGCCGCCCCCCCCCCC